>NZ_JAPYKQ010000003.1:0-108005 GCF_037179625.1 Mesorhizobium sp. Cs1299R1N3
CTGGCGGTCTTACTCTCAATCTTGGTCATGGTGGCGTTCCTTCGCGGGAATCAGGTGACGTTGAACATCACCAGCCTGCCATGACCGCCCTCTCTCAGCGAATTTGCAGAACTCTCAGCACACTACCCAGGGAACACCAAAGTCTCACTCCACTGGAACACCCCTCAACCGTCTCGGCGCTGCGCGCCGATCCACCTTCTCCCACAAGGGGGGAAGGGAAGTGCGCGCACCTAGGCCGGCCGATAGATCCGCTCCGCCGTATTCCAGAAAATGTCCGCCTCGGCGGCCGCACCATGCTTTGCTACAGCCTTCCGGTGCGCCTTGATTAGTTCGGCGTGGCTGGTCCACAATTTCTCGATGGGGAAGTTCGAGCCGAACATCAGGCGATCCGCGCCTAATATCTCGATCGCGTTGTCGATGATATAGGCGATCAGCGCCGGGTCGTTGCGGTGGACGAAGGTGCCCAGGCCGGACAGCTTGGCGTAGAAGTTCGGCGCCGCCGACAACGTGCGCAGACCTGCCTTCCAGGCCACGGTGGCTTCCGCGTCCATGCCGGTCAGCATGCCGGCATGGGTGAGAATGAAATTGGTTTGCGGGTTCTCGCCGACCAGCGTCAGTCCATCCTTCATCTGGCCAGGAAAGAGCTGCAAGTCGAAGGACAGGCCGTAGTCTTTCAGCCGGGCGACATTGGCGCGTACTTTTGGATCGATGACCTGATCGGGGCCAGTGGCAAAGCGGAAGGCCGGCGTTTCGTGCCAGTGCAGTTGCATGCGCACGCCGCGCAGCAGCGGATATTTTTTCAGCCGGTCGATCTGGGGCCTGACATCGTCGACCGTCATGTCGGTGTAGCCGACGATGGCGTGCGGCCAGCCGGTCTCGTCAGCCGTTTTCTGCAGGAAGGCGACTTCCTTCTCGAAATCCTCCTTGGCCCAGTTGGTCTGGACATAGACCGCCTTCTCGACGCCGGCGCCTTTCTGGTCTTCGAGAAATTCCGTGATCGGGTAGTCGCGGCGGATTGGCTCGTAGGGGCCGAAGATGCGCGGCACCATCGGCCCGACCAGCCAGGGCTGGTCCTGCTGGCGCCAGATGTGGAAATGCGCGTCGATGGCTTTCTGCATCACGATACCCTTTTCCAGAGTGTCGCCGCCCGTGGGGCGGGGCGGGCAAGCGACAGGATGAAATCGGTGAGACTGTTCACGGACGAGCCGTCCACCAGATCGTCGAGCACTGGCAGGATGGCGCGGAGCGCCGCCGTTGCCGGCTGGAAGCGCGGGTCGCCGGCCAGAGGTGTCGCCAGCGACAGCCGGAAGGCGCGGGCGCTCAGCCGGCGGATAGCCGTCTCCAGTTCGGCATGGTCGCCGCGCTCCAGCGCGTCGGACAGAATGACGATGGCCGCGCCACGCGCAAAAGACGAGAAGCGCGGCACCGATAGAAAAGCCAGCAGCGTCGGTCCCATGCGGGTTCCGCCGTCCCAGTCGTCGACCTGGGCGGCCGCGCGCGCCAGCGCCTGCTCGCGATCGCGGATGCGCAACGCCGTGGTGATGCGGGTCAGACGGGTGCCGAAAGTGAAGATTTCCGCCCGGTCAGCACCCTGCACGGCGGCATGCGCGAGCTTGAGGTAGTCAGCCGTGTGGAGCTTCATCGAGCCAGAGACGTCGATGAGGAGCAGCAGCTTGCGCGGCACTGTCTGGCGGCGGCGCAACAAGGGCGAGGGGACATCGCCATCGGCGCTGACGATTTCCCTGAGCGAGCGGCGCAGGTCGAGCTTGCCGCGCGAATGGGTGCGCACCGTGCGGAAGGAGCGGCGGGCGGGCAAGGCGCTCGACAGTCGGCGGCGAAAGACGGTCAGGCTGTCGCCGTCGCGCTGGAAGTCGCGGCTGCTCAACTGCTCCAGCGCCGAGGAAAGCTCACCGCCTTCCTGTCGCTGCTCGGCCTCGATCCGCTCGTCGTCGGCGCCGCCATCATCCTTGATGCGGGTTTCCTCGTCGGCGTCGCCTGCCACCACGGCTGATGTGCCGCCGTAAAAATGGCTCCGGAAATGCGCCTCGAATTCGTCGCGGCGGTCAGGTGGCGGCGCCAGGGTGGCCAGCGCTGCTTCGCGGATATCCGCCATCGAGCGTGGCCCAAGCAATGTCACCGCCTGCATGAAGCCGGAGACTTGTTCGGGGGCGATGGCGAAACCGTAGCGACGCAGCAGCCGGGCGAAGCCGAGGAAGGGTGCGGCGGCGCGGGGCAAGCTTGTTTCCCGCATCATTGCGTGGCGCCCCCCTCTGTCCTGCCGGACATCTCCCCCTCTAGGGGGGAGATTGGCAGCTTCGATGCTTCGCCTGGTTCTGCGATCTCGGGGATTAGCGAAAGCCGGGATGACAGCCGATCTCCCCCCTTGAGGGGGAGATGTCCGGCAGGACAGAGGGGGGCACTGTCCCGCCAGCGTTGCGGATTGCGCCGGTGGGATCTCACGCCAGCGCCTCCTCGACGATGCTGCCAAGCTCGGGCGCGATGTAGGAGAGGTCTTCCTCGTCCTTGATCAGCACGCCGATGGCGCGGCGGAAGGCTTCCGGCCACGGGCTGCCGCCTTTTTCAAGAATGGTCGCCGCGTTCGCCCATTCGACCGCCTCGGCGATGCCGGGCGGCTTGGCCAGCGGGCGCGCTCGGATGGTCTGCACCGCTGTCGCCACGGCGCGTGCGGTGGCCTGGGCGACATTGCCGGCGCGCAGCATGATGATGGCGGCCTCCCGTTCGGCGTCGGGATAGCCGATCCAGTGATAGACGCAGCGGCGACGCAGCGCCTCGGCAAGTTCGCGGGTGCGGTTCGAGGTCAGGATGACGATTGGCTGTGCCTCGGCGCGGATGGTGCCGCGCTCGGGAATGCTGATCTGGAAGTCGGACAGGAATTCCAGCAGCAGCGCCTCGAATTCATGGTCCGAGCGGTCGATCTCATCGACCAAAAGCACGCGCTGCCGCGGCGCCTTCAACACCTGCAGCAGCGGCCGGGCAATGAGGAAACGGTCGTCATAGATGTCGATCTCGTGCTCGCCGGCATGACGGATGGCGAGCAGTTGGCGCTGATAATTCCACTCGTAGAGCGCGTGCGCGGCGTCGATCCCTTCGTAACATTGCAGACGCACCAGATCGCGGCCGAGCAGCTCGGCGATCGCCTTGGCCGCTTCCGTCTTGCCGACGCCCGGCGCGCCTTCGAGCAGCAGCGGCTTGCCGAGCCGGATGGCAAGAAAGATGGCGGTTGAAAGGCTGTCGTCGGCCAGATAGCGCGAGGCGGCGAGATGCTGTGCCACCGCCTCCGGCGAGGTCGCGACAGTCTCGGTGTTCACATCGGGCATTCTCAGCACTCAGTTGGAAGCCTGCGCCTTCAGCGCGCGTAGAATGCGCTCGGGCGTGATCGGCAGCGTGTCGATGCGCACGCCGACGGCGTCGAAAACGGCATTGGCAACCGCCGGTATTTGCGGGTTGGCGCACATTTCGCCTGGGCCCTTGGCGCCATATGGTCCGTCGGCCGAAGGCCGCTCCAGCACGATGATCTCGGTCTCGGCGAGGTCGCCGGGGCCAGGCATCAGATACTGGTTGAAGTCGGTGCCGCCATGGTCGCGGTTGGGATAATAGGGCTCGGTCGTTTCGTAGAGCGCGTGGCTGATGCCCATCCAGGAGCCGCCGACCAGCTGCTGTTCGACCATTTTCGGGTTCAGCGCGCGGCCGATCTCGAAGACGTTCTTCACTGTCAGCACCGTGACTTCGCCGGTCTCGTCGTCGACCTCGACTTCCGCCACCGTGCAGGCGTGCGCATAACAGGTCGACGGCTTCATCGCGCCGGTTTCCTTCTCCGGATAGGAGCGCGGGATCAAAAACATGCCGCGGCCGGAGATCGAGCGGCCGCGCTTGAAATGCGCCGACAGCGCGACATCGAAGATCGAGATGGATTTCTGCGGCGCGCCCTTGACCAGTATGTTGCCCTGGCCGTCGGTTTCGAGGTCCGAGGCGTTCACCTCCAGCTCTTCGGCCGCCACTTCAAGCATCACCTGGCGCGCTTCCCTGGCGGCCTGGATCACGGCGTTGCCGGCGCGGTGGGTGCCGCGCGAAGCGAAGGTGCCCATGCAATGCGGGCCGGTATCGGTGTCGGCGGTGTCGACAACGACGCGGTCGGTCGGCACGCCGATCGTCTCTGCGCAGATCTGCGCCATGATCTGCTTCATGCCTTGGCCGAGATCGACCGACGACAGCGTCACCATGAAATTGCCGGTCGGGGTCGAATGCACCAGCGCCTGGGTCGGGTCGCCGCCGAGGTTCATGCCCGTGGGATAGTTGATCGCGGCGACGCCGCGTCCGCGCCTGATCGCCATCTCAAGCTCCGTTCTTGTAGGAGGACATCGCCATGAATTTCTCCGCCACTGGCCAATTGGCGGCGCGCGAGGCTTCCTGCATGCACTCGATCAGTGCTGAGCCCTCCGTCGGCTGGCGATGCGCCTTCATGTCGCCGTCGCGATAGGCGTTGATGAAACGGAATTCGAGCGGGTCCATGCCGATCAGCCGGGCCAGCTTGTCCATCTGCACCTCCAGCGCGAAGTCGCCGATGGTGACGCCGAAGCCGCGCATGGCGGAGGAGGGAGTGCGGTTGGTATAGACGCAGTAGGTGTCGATCCAGACATTCGGGATGGTGTAGGGACCGGGATAATGGCCCGCCCCCTTCTGCGCGCCATAGGGCGAGTGGCGGGAGTAGGCGCCGGCATCGGTGTAGCCTGTGACTTTTCTGGCGACGATGCGGCCGTCCTTCATGACGCCGTCCTTGATGACGACTTTTTCGGCCGCGCGGGGCGACGAGATCTGCATCTCCTCCTCGCGGCTGTAGATAAAACAGACCGGTCGCCCGGTTAATTTTGCGCCGAGGATGGCGATCGGCTCGACGATGACATCGACCTTGCCGCCGAAGCCGCCGCCGACCGTGCCGCCGACGAAATGCAGCTTGCTGCCAGGCATCTGCAGGATGATCGACGTGTTGTCGAGAGTGAAGAACATCGCCTGCGTGTTGGTGTAGCAGGTGAAGCGGTCATTGCCTTCGGGCACCACCACGCAGCCGGTGGTCTCGGTCGGCGCGTGCTCGATGGGCGAGGACTGGTAGCTCTGTTCCAGCACGTGATCGGCTTGAGCAAAGCCCGTCTCGACATCGCCGAAGCGCACCTTGCGGCACGCGCCGCTGTCATAGAGGTAATAGTTCTGGCCGTGATATTCGTTGACGATGGGCGCGCCGGGCTTCAGCGCTTCCTCCATGTCGAAGACGGCCGGCAGCACCTCATAGTCGACCTTGACCTTGGCGGCCGCTTCCTGGGCCGCACGCTCGTTTTCGGCCAGCACCGCCACCACGGCCTCGCCCTTCCAGCGCACCTTGCCGTCGGCCAGCACCGTCTCGTCCTCAGGGCCGACCTGGATGAGGATCAGGATGGTGTAGACATTGTGCGGTACGTCCTTGGCCGTCAGCACCCTGATAACGCCCGGGTGTTTTTCGGCCTCGGAGGTGTCGATCGAGCGGATGCGGGCATGGTGGTGCGGGCTGCGCACCATCTTGAGGTGCAGCATGCCGGGGAAATTACGGTCGGCGAAATAGGCGGTTCTGCCGGTGACGTGGCCGGGCGAATCCGAGCGTGGCCGGGGCTGGCCGATCTCGTGCAGATCGTCCTTGCGGACATCGGCGAAGTAGCTCTTGCGCAGTTCCATTCCTTGGTCCCTCAGGCCGCGTTCTGCGAATTGGCGCGGGCGGCGGCGAGCACCGCCTGGATGATCGGCTCGTAACCGGTGCAACGGCAGATGTTCCCAGACAGCGCCTCGACGACGTCCTCGCGGCTGGGATTGGGAGTGTGGTCGAGCAGCACCTTGGCCGCCATGATCATGCCCGGCGTGCAGAAGCCGCATTGGGTGGCGAATGTGTCGAGAAAAGCCCGTTGCAGCGGGTGCAGCACGCCGCCTACGGCAATGCCCGACGTGGTGGTGATCGTTGCGCCGTTGCAGGTCTCGGCCAGCGTCAGGCAGGAGAGCCTCAACTCGCCGTCGATGATGACGGAGCAGGCGCCGCACGTGCCCTGATGGCAGCCGCCCTTCGGCGAGGTGTCGCCGATCTTGTCGCGCAAGGCATTGAGCAACGTCGTGCCGCTGTCGATGAATTCGGCCTTTTCAGACCCATTGAGCGTGAATTGAACCGGGACTTTTGCCATTCTTCCTCCTTGCGCGCTTGCCCCGCAGGGCAAGGGCGCGCCCCCGACGTGTTTCAGGCTAACTCAACAGCAGCCGGCCGAGGTGGACCGGCAGGACTTCAGCGCGATACCAGGCGCTGGCGATGGGATCGGTGATGGGCACGGTGCCTTTGGTGGCGGCGGCCAGCGCTGCCGCGATGCCGTCCCGATCGAGCGTCCTGCCGAGCAGCGCCTTTTCCGCTGCCCTGGCACGCATCGGCCGATCGGCCATGCAGCCGAGCGCGATCCGCGCCGAGGACACGGTCCCGTCTCCAGCCTGTTCCAGAACGACCGCGATGCTCAGTACCGAGACCCCCTTGGGCTTGACCCGCGACACTTTGAGGAAGCGGAAGCTGTCGGCCTTGGTGAAACTGACCGACGTGACGATGGCGCGACTATCGTCCCGTCCGGCCAGGAAGGTCTCGATGGGTGTTTCGCTCTCATCGGTGCCGACCGTTGCATCGAGCGCCAGCAGGGCGACGGCGAAATCACCATAGGGCGCCGGCGCGAAGAGATTGCCGCCGACGGTCGCCATGTTACGGATCGCCGGGCCGCCGACAGCGCGGGCGGCCTTGGCAAGCGTACCGAGTTCCGGACGGCGGGCGATCTCCGCCATGGTTACCGAGGCGCCGATGCGGACCTTACCGCCGCTGACCGCGATGGCCGACAGCGCCGGGTCGGTCGACCTGACAAGGCCGGAGACCGAGACGTCGCCTTCATTGGCCGCGCGGACCACGAGTGTACCCCCGCCGAGATAGCGCGTTCCGGCGGACTTCAGGGCGGCATCCGCGTCCTTCACCGTCGAGAATGTCTGCAGCGCCAGCGCCATGGCCCGCTCCTTCAGCTCTGGCCGGCGAAATGGCTCTTCAATGCATTGAAGCCGCCTTGAAAAACATTGGTTCCCATGCCCTCGGCCAGCTTGTCGGCTTCCTCCGGGGCGGCGTCGAAGCTGGCGGTCCATTCGGCATAGGTGCGGTTGCCGTCGGTGACGCGCCTGAGCTGCAGCGTCGCCTTGTGGTTGGTGAGCGGCTGCGGCGTTTCCAGGATGGAATAGCTGACCAGGAAATCGTCATCGGAAAAATCGACCAGTTTTTCGCGCAGGCGGGCGCCGCTGGCGAGCTGGAAATTGCGCACGCAACCGATCGTGCTGGCATCCTTGCCGTCTTCGATATGGCTTTCGACCATGCGCGGATGCCAGCCCGGCAGGCCGTTGAAGTCGCGTATGCGCGCCCAGACCTTTTCGACCGGCGCGTCGATGACGCTGGAGATGGTGACTTTCGCCATAAAATGTTCCCTTCCGAATGATCGTTGCGGCAAGGGTAGGACGCCAGAGCGGTTAGCGCTTATCAATGCGTCTTGAGCGTGTATCAACCAGTCTGAAAAACAGATGGCTGCCGGTTCAGGCCGTCGCCCGCGCAGCCTCGCGGTAGAGCGTCGGCGGCACGCCGACATGATCGCGGAAGAAGCGCGAGAAATTGCCTTGCGTGGTGAAGCCGAGATTGCAGGCGACAGAGATCAGCGGCTCCCGCGACCATTGCAACTGCCGCACCGCTTCCTCCATGCGCAGCGTGTTCCAGTAGACGTTGGGCGTCAGATTGGTCTGTTCCTTGAACAAGGCGAAGAAATGCGGCCTGGACAGGCCAACGGCGCGGGCGACGTCATCGAAGGAGATGCGCTCGCAGACATTGGCCTTCATCAGCTGGATCGCCTTGCGGACGCGGAAATCCTGCATCGTGTTTATGCGGCCGCGCGCCTCCTGCGGTGCCGAAGCGTCGGCGGCATCGAGCACCGAGTCGATGAAGCGCTCGATCTCGTAATTGGCGACATCGTCGACGCTTTCATTGTCGGTGAGATGATCGAGCAGGCTGGCGGCGGCCTGGTGCAGCCATGGTTCGAGCGCGATCGCCGCCCGCGAGAACAGCGGCGCGCTGGACGGCAGGTCGCGGCGCCGGCGCGCCCAGTCCGGGTCGATGTAGAAGGCCAGGAACAGGCCCGGCCTGCCATCCTGGGACAGGACGTGGCTATGCGGCTGGAGCGAGTTGATGCCGGCGGCGGTGCCCGGGCCGAGGCGGACCGTCTCGCGGCCGATTGTCATCTCGCCGGCGGTGCCTTCGAGCCAGATGATCAGATGTGCCTCGACATGGGCATGGGTGACGAAGTCGCTCGCGACATTCAGGACAGAAACATGTCCGAACCGGCCCCAGTAGAGCCTGATCGCTTCCGTCATGGGTATATCCTCCCGCAAGCGACTGGCCTCCCTTCGCCTGCAGGGGGATTGTGCGGCTGAGTGCTGGCTCGCGTCAAGCTACGGGGCCGGGGCGTGCGCTCGCAAGGGTTCTTGTCGACGGATTTTCAGACTGAGCGATAGGAGGCGAAAGGAATAGCGCTCCAGCGCGGTGTTCCAGCGGAGTGAGGCGTTGGTATCCCCTGGAACATCCCTCATCCGACCTCGCTTCGCGAGGCCACCTTCCCCCACAAAGGGGGAAGGAGGATGCAGCGCTAGTCGCTGCGCCTGAAATTGCGGATGCGGTCGAACAGAACCGCCAGCAGGATGGCGCCGCCGATGAAGGTGCCTTGCCAGAAGGCATTGATGCCAAGCAGGCCAAGGCTGTTTCGGATCACCTCGATGAGGGCAGCACCGACGATGGCGCCAAAGGCGGTGCCGACGCCGCCGGCCAGATTGGCGCCGCCGATGACGGTGGCGGCGATCACTTGCAGTTCCATGCCGTTGCCGAGATTGGTGGTGACGGCGCCGAGCCAGCCGGTCTCGATGATGCCGGCAATACCGGCCGACAGCGCCGAGATCATGTAGACGGCGACCTTGATCTGGCGCACCGGCACGCCGGTCAGCGTCGCGGCGTGCTCGTTGCCGCCAATGGCGAAGATATGGCGGCCGAACTTCGTCCAGCGCAGGATGAAACCGGTGATCAGCGCCAGCAGGATCATGTAGAGCACCGGATTGGCGATGCCGAACACCCAGGCGCCGCCGCCGAGTGCCAGAAGCTTGTCGTGGTCCGGCCCGAACTGGAAGACGACGGTGTTGTTGGAGGCGACCATGGCAAGGCTGCGGGCGATCGACAGCATGCCGAGCGTCACCACGAAGGGCGGAAAGCCCAGGTAGGCGATAAAAATGCCGTTGAAGGCACCGATGACGAGCGCGGTGGCGATCGAGGCCAGAATGCCGATCTCGATCGAATAGCCGGCATGCATGGTGACGGCCAGCACCATCGAGCACAGGCACAGCACCGAGCCGACCGACAGGTCGATGCCGCCGGTGATGATGACGAACGTCATGCCGAGCGCGACGATGGCGACGAAGGTGATGTTGCGGGTGATGTTGTAGAGGTTCTTCGAGGTGGCGAAGGCGTCGGTGGCGAAGGACAGGAAAATACAGGCCAGGATGACGGCGATCACCACCCAGAAAGTCTGGCTGGAGAACAGGCGCGACAGGAAGCTGTGCTGCTTCTGCGCGATCGTCTGATCAAGGGTGACTGCCATTATAGACCTTTCCTGCGCTGCCGATGCGCGGTGAAATCCGGGTTCGCCATTGTCATGCCACCTGCTCGATGGCGCCGGTGATCAGCCCGGTAACTTCCTCGGGCGAACTCAATGCGATCGCCTTGTCGGCGACCTTCCTGCCGCGCCGCATGACGATGACGCGGTCGGCGACGTCGAAGACGTCGGGCATGCGGTGGCTGATCAGCACCACCGCGATGCCCTGGTCGCGCAGATGACGGATGAGGTTCAGCACTTCGGCGACCTGCCGCACCGAGATTGCCGCCGTCGGCTCGTCCATCAGAACAATCTTGGCCTGCGACAGCATGGTGCGGGCGATCGCCACCGCCTGGCGCTGGCCGCCCGACATCTGCTTGACCAGGTCGCGCGGGCGGGTCTCGGATTTCAACTCGGCGAAAATCTGACCGGCGCGCTTGTACATCGCGGCATAGTCGAGGATGCGGAACGGGCCGACGCCACGGCGCAATTCGCGCCCGAGATAGACATTGGCCGCCGCTGTCAGGTTATTGCAGAGCGCCAGGTCCTGGTGGACGATCTCGATGCCGTGCTGGCGCGCCTCGACCGGCTTGTGCAGGATCAGTTCCTTGTCGTCCATCCGCATCGTGCCGTGGCTCGGCCGGAAGTTGCCGGCTATCATCTTGACCAGCGTCGACTTGCCGGCGCCATTGTCGCCCATCAGGCCGACAACCTGGCCCGGTTCGATCGACAGCGACACGTCGTTGACAGCCTGGATGGCGCCAAAATGCTTCGAGATGTTGGTGAGTTCGAGAACTGCCACCAGTCTTTGCCTCCCATGTCTGGCCCATCCGCCCACGGACAGGCGACGGCTTCCAATGGCTTTCCCCAGCTCCTCCCGGGGACAGCGATGCGGTCATTTACGCGAATGGCGTCGCGGGCGTCAATTGTCGAACAGGCAATTGTCAGACGAATAGTGCCGTGCTGTTTTTGAAAAATCTGTTTTGTAGGACAAATAGCATTGACGTTGGCGGCAAGCCGTTATTAGTTGAGCGTCGGAGGAAGACATGCCGGCTTGACGACGCCATCGGCGCGCTACCGGCAGAAGGGTTTTGGTGATCTGCCGGCGTAATCGCTGAGCTGGTCGCATCTGAAAATGCATATCGGCCCAGCCGGATTGAATGAGCGCACGCGTCTCAGTCATCTCGCATCCGGGCTGGTTTGTGTGGCGGGCACGCCGTGTCCGTCTGTTTCCAAGGGAGGACTGACATGAGGAAAACAGTATTGCTCGCCGCCGTCGCCGCCATGGCGTTGGGCGCCGGGCCGGCTTTGGCCAAGAAGCAGCTCGTCATCGTGGTGAAAGGTCTCGACAATCCATTCTTCGAAGCCATCCACCAGGGTTGCGAGAAGTGGAACAAGGAAAACGCCAGCTCGGAATATGCATGCTTCTACACCGGCCCGGCATCGACTTCCGACGAGGCCGGCGAGGCGCAGATCGTGCAGGATATGCTGAGCAAGGCCGACACGGTGGCGATGGCGATCTCGCCGTCCAACGCGCCGCTGATCGCGCAAACGATCAAGAGCGCCAATCCGTCGATCCCGATCATGACCGTCGACGCCGACCTCGCCAAGGAAGACGCGGCACTGCGCAAGACCTATCTCGGCACCGACAACTATCTGATGGGCAAGAAGATCGGCGAGTACATCAAGAAGGCCAAGCCGAATGGTGGCACGATCTGCACCATCGAGGGCAATCCCGCGGCGGACAACATCCTGCGCCGCGCGCAAGGCATGCGCGACGCGCTGACAGGCAAGGAAGGCCTCACGGCACTTGCCGGCGAAGGCGGCTGGACGGAAGTCGCCGGCTGCCCGGTGTTCACCAATGACGACGGCGCCAAGGGCGTTCAGGCGATGACCGACATCCTCGCCGCCAACCCCAAGCTCGATGCGTTTGGCATTATGGGTGGCTGGCCGCTGTTCGGCGCGCCGCAGCCCTATCGCGACCTGGTCGGACCGCTGAAGGACCGGCTGGCCAAGAACGACTTCGTCATCGGCGCCGCCGACACGATCGGCGACGAGGTGGCGATCGCCAGGGACGGCCTTGTCACCGCGCTGGTCGGCCAGCGGCCCTTCGAAATGGGCTACAAGGCGCCATCGGTGATGATCGACCTGGTCGAAGGCAAGAAGGTCGACGATCCGGTGTTCACCGGTCTCGACGAATGCACCAAGGACACGGTCGACACCTGCATCCAGAAATAGGCCGAGATTCGGGGCGCTCGCCAACGAGCGCCCCGTTTCCTCCAATTCTTCAACAGGACGCCTTGGTTGGGGCAACAGGCTCCGGCTTTGACGCGTCCGTGGTTTGGATTTTCGGCAACGGATCGGTGCGCCGCGCGGGTTCAGATCAATCCGGGTGACGGGCGGCCGACCTATTGGAACGTGGATGCCGGACGAGAAGGCAAAGAGAAAAGCCGGCCGGGCCAGGGCGCAAGCCAGTCGCGACCCGGCAGCCTTGCGCAGGGCGGATGCGGCGCACTTTCCCGGGTCCAGCGTCCATGCCTCGCTCGCCAGCGAGATTGGCCTCAGGATCGTGCGCGGCGACTACCCGCCTGGCAGCATTCTGCCCAATGAGGCCAAATGGGCCGAAACCTTCAATGTCAGCCGTTCGGCGGTGCGCGAGGCGATCAAAATGCTGATGGCCAAGAGCCTTTTGGCGTCGCGTCCCAAGATCGGCAGCTGGGTCGAGCCGAAGGAGCGCTGGAACCTGCTCGACCGCGACGTGTTGGCCTGGTATGCGACCGCGCCGGATCGCGAGGCGTTCCTGCGCACCGTTCAGGAGTTCCGCCATATCATCGAACCGGAGGCGTCCGCCTTTGCCGCCATGCGGCGCAGCGACGAGCAGATGGCCGAGATCAGCCTGGCTTGCCGCGAGATGGGCGAGGCGGCCAACCTGCCCGAGCGCATTCGTGCCGACACGCGCTTTCATCTCGCCATCCTGCGGGCCTCGGGCAACGACCTTCTGGTGCCGCTCGGCGTGCTGATCGAATCGGCGCTCGACCATCTCTTCGTCTTCACCACGCGCCAGGTCGGCGATCAGCGGCGGGCGCAGAAACTGCACGAGGCTATCGAGAAGAGCATCCGCCTGCAGCGGCCCGCGGCGGCGCGCAACGCCGTGCACAAGCTGCTTGCCGACACCGATGAGGGGATCGGAAGGGGCCGGCGGTAAGGCCCGCCGGCGGTCCGGGTCTCAGATCGTCTGCTTCTTTCCATCCTTCATCGGCATCAGGTCGACGCCATTCACTCTGGCGATGTGCGTGGCCAGCATCGGCACGAACTGCTCGGCCGGACCGGTTGCGTGGGCGCCGGCGAAGGAGTTCTTGGTGGCGTTGCCGAGCGGGTTGGCGATGCCGGCCGCACCCGCCATCGATTCCAGATAGGTCAGGTCCTTGAAAGCGTTGGCGATGGTGAATTTGTGGGCGTCGCGGTCGCCTTCCAGCGTCCAGCGCATGAACGTCTGGTAGAAGCCGCAATCCATGCGGCCGTTGCGGATGACGCTGTCGAAACGCGGCGGCGAGATGCCGACCTTCTCCGCCAGGGCCAAAGCCTCGGAATAGATCGCGGCATAGCCCAGCGAGATGAAATTGTTGAGCAGCTTCATGCGGTGGCCGTCGCCGGTGTCGCCGATATGGACGATGCGGCCGGCCCAGGTGTCGATCACCGGCTTGACCCTGGCGAAGACGGCGTCGGGCGCGCCGACCATGGCGTCGAGCGTGCCTTCCCAGGCTTCCTTCGGGGTGCGGCTGAGCGGCGCGTCGACATAGTCGACGCCAAGCGCGTTGAGTTCTGCGGCAAGTGCAACCGTCGAGACCGGATCGGAGGTGGAGCAGTCGACGACGACCGCCCCCTTCTTCAACCCCTCCTTGAGGCCGCCGGGACCGCGAATAATGGCCTCCACCTCGCGCGAGCCGGTGACGCAGATGAAGACGATATCGGATGCCGCCGCCACGTCGCGGGAGGTCGATGCCTCGTGGGCGCCTCGGCCGAGGAGATCCTCCGCCGGCTTGCGGTTTTTCCGGCCGAGGAAGGTCAGGGAATACCCCTTGTCGACGATGTTCTTGGCGATGCCGTGACCCATCAGGCCAAGGCCGACAAAGCCGATCTTCTCGCTGGTGGCGGTGGTGTTCATGCTGTCTGTCCTGTTTGCGATTATCGATAATGTTGCCGCAGTTTTAGCCATGGATGGTTGCAGAATGCAATATTGTCTGACAATACACGTCAATCCCAGGACTTTCGTGGAGACCAGAAATGACGAAGCGGATCATGTTCACCGGCGGCAGCGGCAAGGCTGGGCGCCATGTCGTGCAATATCTGGTGGAGCAGGGCTGCCGGGTGCTCAACATCGACACCAGGCCGCTCGACAATCCCAAGGTGCGCACGCTGATCACCGACATCACCGACAGCGGCCAGGTGTTCAACGCGCTGTCGAGCTATATGGGGCTGCACGAATTCGATCCGTCGCTACGTCCGCAGCCGGTCGACGCCGTGGTGCATTTCGCCGCTATCCCACGCATCATGATCACGCCCGACAACGAGGTGTTCCGCATCAACGCGATGGGCACCTACAATGTCATCGAGGCCGCGGTGAAGCTCGGCATCCGCAAGGTGATCATCGCTTCCAGCGAGACGACCTACGGCCTGGTGTTCGCCAACGAGCCGCGCGACCCCACGCATTTCCCGCTCGACGAGGAGTATGACGTCGATCCGATGGACAGCTATGCGCTGTCCAAGATCGTCAACGAGAAGACGGCGCGCGCCTTCGCGCAGCGCAATGGCACGGACATCTATGCCTTGCGCATCGGCAACGTCATCGAGCCGCATGAGTATTCGCTGTTTCCGAAATGGTTCGCCGATCCGGGCTTTCGCAAACGTATTGCCTGGAGCTACATCGACGCGCGCGACCTGGGCCAGATCACGCTGCGCGCCATCGAGAAGGACGGGCTGGGCTACCAGGTGTTCAATGCCGCCAATGACGACACCTCGTCCGATCTGCCGACCGCCGAACTCCTGAAGCGGTTCTATCCCGGCGTGCCGGTCAAGAGTGAACTCGGTGAATATGAGACGCTGCTGTCGAACCGCAAGGCGCGTGACATGCTCGGCTTCCGGCCCGAGCATAGCTGGCGCAAATACGTCAAGACAGCCTGAGCGAGGTCGAATCGCGGCTGGGTTGTGCATAGAAGCCGGCTTTGCCGCCCCACGGCCGCACCGCGCTTGACAGCTTCCCTAAACCGGCCTTTCTGGAACCCATGCGGGACGCGAGGCCGAACAAGGAAAAATCGCCCAAAAAGGCTGTAGCCGCCGAGCGCCCGACCGGTGCTCGCCGGCCTGACGCGGCGCGTATCCCGGGCTCCAGCGTGCATGCGTCGCTGGCGAGCGAGATTGGGCTGCGGATCGTGCGCGGCGACTATCCGCCCGGCACCATCCTGCCCAATGAAGCCAAATGGTCGGAGACCTTCAGCGTCAGCCGGTCGGCGGTGCGCGAGGCGATCAAGATGCTGATGGCCAAGAGCCTGTTGGCATCGCGCCCCAAGATCGGCAGTTGGGTCGAACCGAAGGAACGCTGGAACCTGCTCGACCGCGATGTACTTGCCTGGTACGCGACGTCGCCGGACCGCGAGGTGTTCTTGAGGACGGTGCAGGAATTCCGCCACATCATCGAGCCGGAAGCGACCGCCTTTGCCGCCATGCGGCGGACCGACGAGCAGATGGCCGAGATCAGCCAGGCCTGCCAGGAGATGGGCGAGGCGAAAAGTTTGCAGGAACGGACCCGCGCCGACACCCGCTTCCACCTCGCCATCCTGCGCGCCTCGGGCAATGATCTGCTGGTGCCGCTCGGCGTGCTCATCGAATCCGCCTTCGATCACCTGTTCACCTACACGACCCGGGAACTTGACGATTTGCAGCTCGCCCAGAAGATGCACGAGGCAATCGAAAAGAATATCCGCCTGCAGCGGCCCGATGCGGCGCGCAATGCCGTGCGCAAGCTGCTGGCCAATACCGACAACGTCATCCGTTCGCGGTAGAATTCACCGGCACAGCCATTCGGCACCCAGGCGTTTCGGCCTTGCAGGCCGTCGAAGCAATTCGGGCCGGCACCGCCAAAAAATTCGAGAGCCTGTGTCGGATGGGCTGTGTGGTCCCCGTCCTTGGGGTATCGAACAGGAAACCAGGAAGGAGAATTTGACATGCCCAGCACCGTTCGTCTGCATCGCGTTCTGACCACCAGCCCGGAGAAGGTCTACCGCGCGTTCCTCGAGGCGGATGCGCTTGCCAAATGGCTTCCGCCGAACGGCTTCACCTGCACGGTCCATCACTTCGAGGGCAAGATCGGAGGCACGTTCAAGATGTCGTTCCGCAACTTCACCACTGGCGACAGCCACTCGTTTGGCGGTGAGTATGTCGAACTCGTCGCGGGCGAACTCCTGCGCTACACCGACAGGTTCGACGATCCCAATCTGGCCGGCGAGATGGAAGTGACCGTGACGTTGAAGAATGTGTCCGTGGGCACCGAACTGAACATCACCCAGGCCGGCATCCCTGATGTCATTCCCGCGGAAGCCTGCTATCTCGGTTGGCAGGAGTCGCTACGGAACCTGGCCAAGCTCGTCGAACCCGAGATCAAACAGTAGAGCGCCCCTTTCAGTCAGGTGCCGTTGGCGGGCGAGGGCGGCTAATCCTCCTTTGGACGCCCGAATGCGGCGCGCAGTTCGTCCTTGGCGTCCTCAAGGATCTTCTTGCGCGCCGCGGGCAGGTTTTTGCCGGCCCTGTTGATGTAGAAATTCAGCATCGACATGGCGGACTGGAAGGGCTCGGCCTTGAGGCGGTGGCTGTGTTCGGCCGACCGCTTGAGCGAGGCGGCGATCTTCTTGGCGTCGTCGGATTCGAAGACATGCTCCTCGAGATCCATCGCATTGCTGTGCTCGGTCACCTCGGCCGACCATTTCTGCTTGGTGGCGGTCATGGCTGGGACTCCTTTGCAAGGTTGCTGATCGGAAACTCCAGATGTTGGCGTCGGTTCCCGCATTCGTGTCGGCCTGGAGCCACGGATTTGCCCGCTGTGGCGCTGCTGTGCGCCGAGAATGCGTCGATAGTGGCCAAAACAGCAACGGTTGAGACCGCCGACAGGAAACGCCTTTGACGCGAACCGACGTGAGCCGGCCCAGCCCCGGCATCGACAGTTCCTACGCCTGGATGCGGCTGGCCATCTCGATGCTGCTGGCCACGATCGGTGCGGTCGGCATGTGGGCCGTTGTCGTCGTGCTGCCAGCGGTACAGGCCGAGTTCGGCGTCGACCGCGCCGCGGCATCCATGCCCTACACCGCGACCATGGTGGGCTTCGCCGCCGGCAATGTGCTGGTCGGCCGCGCCATTGACCGCATGGGCTACTGGATCCCGGCGCTGTTTTCCTCGATCGCGCTCTCCGCCGGTCTCCTGCTCGCGGCGCTGTCGACCTCGATCCTGCAATTCACCCTTGCTCAAGGGGTGCTGATCGGTGTCGGCACATCGGTGATCTTCGGGCCGCTGATTGCCGATATCTCGCACTGGTTCAACCGCCGGCGCGGCGTGGCTGTCACGGCGGCGGCGGCGGGCAATTACCTCGCTGGAGCGATATGGCCCACCGTCATGCCGACGTTGATCAAGGCGGAAGGCTGGCGCTTCACCTATGCCGCCATCGGCATCTTCTGCCTGGTCACCATGGTGCCTCTTGTGTTGTTGCTGCGGCGCGGCGCTCCGGAAGCGACGGCCGCCGGCTCGCCCGGAAGCCGGCCTGTGCAGCCGATTTCATTGTCGCCGGCGATGCTGCAGATATTGCTGGTCGTCGCGGGACTGGGCTGCTGCGTGGCGATGTCGATGCCGCAAGTGCATATCGTCGCCTATTGCATGGACCTTGGCTACGGCATGGCGCATGGCGCCGACATGCTGTCGATCATGATGGCCGCGGGCGTCGTCAGCCGGCTTGCCTCGGGCTTTGTCGCCGACCGCATAGGCGGTGTCAAAACGTTGCTTATCGGGTCTGTGCTGCAATGCCTGTCATTGCTGTTCTATATCCCATTCGACGGGCTCGCCTCGCTCTATGTCGTGTCGCTGGTCTTCGGCCTGTCGCAGGGCGGCATCGTGCCTTGCTACGCGATCATCGTGCGCGAATACCTGCCGGCCAAGGAGGCCGGCCAGCGCATCGGCATCGTCATGATGGCGACGATTTTCGGCATGGCGATCGGCGGTTGGATGTCGGGCTGGATCTACGACCTGACGGGCTCCTACGCCGCCGCGTTCCTGAACGGCATCGCCTGGAACCTGCTGAACATACTGGCGATCGGCCTGTTCATGTGGAAGGCAAGGCACAGGGCGGCCGTAGCCGCCTGAGGAAGGCACAGCCACTCGGTAGCTCAGCTTGACAACAGGCAGTCACTGCGCGACGCCAGGGCCGAGTGGTGCTGAAACAGGCCGGTGAGATGGCGATAGCTGGAAAGACCGCATTGCGGGCGTGCTTGAATGGCCAGGCGCATGGGCCAAGGCCTTGATCAAGCCGCGCTCGCGCCGGGGCGGTGGCCGCCCGACCCTATCTGACGTGGCACGCAAGGCCGGCGTCGGCGCCATCACCGTTTCACGCGCGCTGCGCGAGCCGGAGCGCGTTTCCGAGGACCTGCGCCGCCAGATCCTGGCCGCCATCGAAGAGCTTGGCTATGTGCCGGATCCCAACGCGCGGGCATTGGCCTCGGCGCGGGCCGAGGTGTTCGGCGTGCTGGTGCCTTCGCTGACCAACAACGTCTTTGCGGAGGTGGTGCGCGGCATCTATGACAGTTTGTCGGATAGCCCGTTCCGCATCCAGCTCGGCAACACGCACTATTCCGGACTGGAGGAAGAGCGGCTGCTGCAGGTGTTCGGCTCCCAGCGGCCGGCAGCGCTGATCGTTGCCGGCATCGACCAGACACCTACCTCGCGAAAGCTGTTGGAAAATGCCGGTTGCCCGGTGGTTCAGGTGATGGAGACCGGACCCGATCCCGTGGACATGATGGTCGGTTTCTCGCATCTCGAAGGCGGCAGGACGGCGACCCAGCACCTGATCGAGGCGGGGTATCGCCGGATCGGTTTCATCGGTGCGCGCATGGACCCGCGCTCGCAGCGGCGCCTGGCTGGTTACCGGCTGGCGATGGAGAAGGCCGGCCTGCTGGACCCGCGCCTGATCACCACCACGCCGGTGCCTTCCAGCGTGCCGCTTGGCCGCGAGCTGTTCCGCGATGCGCTTGCCAAAATGCCGACACTCGACGGCGTGTTTTGCAACAATGACGACATCGCGCTCGGCATACTGTTCGAATGCCATCGCGCCTCGATCGACGTGCCGAAGACCATCGGCATCGTCGGCTTCAACGATCTCGACATGATGCAGGTGGCCTTTCCGTCGATCACCAGCATCCGCACCCATCGCTACGAAATCGGCAGGCGGGCGGTCGCCATGGCGCTGGCGGCGATATCGGGTGACAGGCCGGAGCAGCGGGTCGTCGACCTTGGTTTCGAGCTCAAGCGCCGCGAGAGCACGGCACGTTGAAGCAGTTTAGAACCTGCTGAAATCAGCCTTTACAGGCATTCTTGGTAGCGCTACCATTCCAGCCAGTGTGAAGTCCGGCTGTTGTTTATTATACATAAGCGACAGAATGTTCCTTGTTTATTATTGATAATATGATACTTTCGTTGCAGCTTAAGGAAGCAACGAGGAGGAACAGGTTGGCCGGGGCCACCTGACGTGCGTGGCGGGCCAAGGCGGGAGGTGCTGGGGCGAACACGTCATTGTACTGCAGCTAAACAAACAAGTCAGAACTGCAACTGGGAGGAATATCGATGATCAAGTCACTCGTTGGTGGCATCGTTGCCGCCACTGCATTCGTCATGTTGAGCTCAGCGGCGATGGCCGCAGGCCCAGAAGTCGTCAAGGGACCAGCAGCCGAGCCGGACTGCTTTGCCCCCTGGGCAGCCGATACGCAATTCTTCAAGTTCCCCAAGAAGGCCGGCCCATATCGCATTGCGCTCGCCAACGGCTATATCGCCAACACCTGGCGTATCCAGATGGTGCAGACCGCCAAGGCGTATGCGGCACAGCCGGATGTCGCCAAAAAGCTGAAGGAATTCAAGGTCGTGTCGACCGGCGAGGACGTCCCGGCGCAAATCTCCGCGATCAACAATTTCATCGATTCCGGCTTTGACGCCATCGTCGTCAACGCGCAGAACCCGACCGCCTTCGGGCCAGTCATCAAGCGCGCCAGGGAGGCGGGGGTCGTGCTGGTCGCCTTCGACAACATTCTCGACACCAAGGATGCCATCAACGTCAATGTCGACCAGAAGGGCCTTGGCGCATTGTGGGGCAAGTGGTTGGTCTCACATGTCCCGAACGGCGGAAAGGTGCTCGAAGTGCGCGGCGTCGCCGGCACTTCCGTTGACACGGACCGTCATGCCGGCATCCACGAGGTGCTCGACGGCTCGGGCAAGAAATGGGAAGTCACCGAAGTGGTCGGCAAGTGGGACGACGGCGTTGCCCAGAAAGCTACGGCGGACGCGATTGCCACCAACGGACCCTTCGACGGCATCACCGGGCAAGGCGGCGACACCGGCATCGTCCAGGCGATGATGGATGCCAAGCATCCATTCGTTCCGTTCGGCGGCGAGACGGAGAACGGTTTTCGCAAGTTCTGCGCCGCGCATGCCGCCGACGGCTTGAAGTGCTCTTCCGCCGGCACCGGCCCCGCCCAGGTGGCCGTGGCAATCAAGACGGCAATCGCGGCCCTCGAAGGCAATGTCGTGCCGCAATCGGTGAAGCTGCCGCTGGCAATTGTCGAGGATCCGAACTTCAAGGCAGGCCAGGATTTCTTCCCCGACCAGTCCGACAATTTCTTCGTCGGCAACTCCTTCCCGACCTGCGGCATCAATTTCAGTGCCCAGGAAATCATGGGGCAGAGCAAGGAAAACCAGTAGTCACTGGCTATTATCTGGCGCCGCGGATGATCCCGCGGCGCCAGCCTGCAATCCCACAATCGCCCCGGGGAGGGTTGATGGACGGTGCGGCTCCACTCTTTCGCATGGAAGGCATTTCCAAGCGCTATGGCGGCGTGCGGGCGCTGGAAAAGGCCGAGCTGACGGTTTCCACCGGCAGCATCCACGCCATCCTCGGTGAAAACGGCGCCGGCAAGTCGACATTGATCAAGGTCATGGCCGGTGTCGTGGCGCCCGACGAAGGCCGCATGATGCTGGATGGCCGCGAAGTGACCTTCGCCTCGCCCGGTGCGGCGAACAAGGCCGGCATCGTCTGCATCTTCCAGGAATTGTCGCTGATCCCCGAACTCAGCGTCGCCGACAACATCGTCATTTCGGATCCGCCCAAACGCTTCGGCATGATCGACCGCAAGGCGCAACGCCGCGTCGCCGAGGACGCGCTGGCGCGCGCGGGCGCCGCCGACATCCATCCGCTGGCGCTGGTCAAGGACCTGCCGCTGTCGCGCCGGCAGATGGTGGAGATCGCCAAGGCGCTGGCGCGCAAACCACGCATCCTCATCCTCGACGAGGCGACGTCGGCGCTGACGGCAGCGGATGTCGCGAAGATCTTCGGCGTGCTGAAGCGGCTGCGCTTGGAAGGGCTGGCGCTGCTCTACATCTCGCACCGCATGAACGAGATCGCCGAACTGGCCGACCACTGCACGGTGTTCCGCAACGGCCGCAATGTCGCCAGCTACAAGGCCGGCTCGAAGAGCGACAACGAGGTGGTCGAGCTGATGATCGGCCGCGAATACAGCCATATTTTTCCGCCCAAGCCGGCGGCGGCACCGGCCGGCGCCGCCCCCCGGCTCGAGGCGCGCAAATTGTCCTGGGCCGACCGGCTGGATAACATCTCGCTCACCGTCAGGGCAGGCGAGGTGGTCGGCCTCGGCGGGCTCGACGGCCAGGGCCAGCGCGAATTGCTGCTTGCTTTCTTCGGTGTGCTGCGCGGCCTCTCGGGCGAGGTGCTGATCGACGGCAAGCCGGTGACGATCACCAGCCCGGCGGTGGCCCGCGAGGATGGCATCGGCATGGCGCTCATCCCGGAAGACCGCAAGACCGAAGGACTGATGCTGCCGATGACAGTTCGGGAAAACCTGTCCTTCGCCGCGCTCGACCGGCTGTCGAAAGGCGGCATCATCGACCGCGCCGCCGAGCAGCGGCTGATCGACGACATGGTCGGCCTTCTGGCGATCAAGACGGCGGGGCTCGATATTCCGGTCGGCGCGCTGTCGGGCGGTAACCAGCAGAAGGTGGTCATCGCCAAATGGCTGATGCGCCAGCCGCGCATCATCCTGCTCAACGATCCGACGCGCGGCATCGATGTCGGCACCAAGCAGGAAATCTATCAACTGATGCGCAAGCTGGCGGACGCGGGCGCGGCGATCCTGTTCTATTCGACCGACTATGACGAGCTGATCGGCTGCTGCGACCGGGTGCTGGTGCTCTATGACGGGGCGATCAAGCGCGAACTGGTCGGCGCCGAGATCACCGAACGGGCGCTGATATCGAGCGCGCTCAACATCCATGGCGAGGAGAGCCCCGTGGGCCTGGGAGCAAGCGTGTGAAAGATTGGCGCTATTGGCTGGCCGAGCAGCGCGGAACGCTGCTGGCGCTCGGCATCTTCATCGTCATGTTCGTCATCTACACCTCGAACCATCCGGCGGGCTTCACCGCCAATGTCGTGCAGACGGCGGCGAACAAGGGCGTGCTGCTTGCCTTCGTCGCCATGGCGCAGACACTGGTCGTCATCACCTCCGGCATCGACCTGTCCGTCGGCATGATCTTCCTGCTCACCAACTGCCTGGCCTCCTGGCTGGTGGTCGGCACGCCGATGCAGACCACACTCGGCGTCATCGCCGTGCTGGTGGCGGGACTTCTGTGCGGCGCCATCAACGGCGCCATCGTGATCTATGGCAGGCTGCAGCCGATCGTCGCGACCATCGCCACCGGGGCGGTCTATTACGGTATCGGCCTTTTGCTGCGGCCCTTTCCGGGCGGCTCGGTCAACGAGAACCTGGCCGATGCTATGACAGGACGTCTGTTCGATCTGGTGCCGGCAAGCCTGGTCGTGCTGCTGGCGGTCGTGCTGTTGATCTGGGTGCCATTCAGCCGCTCGGTACTCGGCCGTGCCGCCTACGCGGCCGGCTCTTCGGAAACGGCTGCCTATATGTCGGGCGTGCCGATAAGGCGCGGCAAGTTCGCCGCTTACACGCTTGCGGGGCTGCTGGCCGCGATCGGCGGGCTGTTCCTGACCTTTTTCACCTATACGGGCGAGGCCGCCTATGCCAGCGGCAACGCCTATACGCTGTTCTCGATCGCGGCCGTGGTGCTGGGCGGCGTGTCGCTGTTCGGCGGCAAGGGCAGCGCCATCGGCGCCATCTTCGGCGCTCTGGCCTTCCGCACCATCGGCGACCTGTTGTTCGTGTTCGATTTCGATCCGCTCTGGCAGCCGCTGTTCCAGGGCGTTATCCTGCTGGTCGCCGTCAGCCTCGGCGCCTTCGCCCTGTTTCGGGTCCGCAACCGGCTGGAGTGGTTCCTGTGAGCGATACGACCTTGGGCGGCATTGCCGGCCGCATGCCGAAATTCATCCGCCGCGCCGATCCGGCGGTGCTGACCGCCTTTGCCTGCATCGTGGTGCTGCTGTTGGTCGGCAGCCTCTATTCGCGCAGCTTCCTGTCGCCTGAATATCTCTTGCAGCAGCTCAAGGTCGCCTCGTTCCTCGGCGTCATCGCCACCGGCATGATGCTGGTCATCCTGCTCGGCCAGATCGACCTGTCGGTGCCGTGGTCGGTGGCGGCAGGCGCGATGATGGCCTGCGCGGCGGCCGCCTACGGTACGGCCGGGGTGGCATTGGCGATCCCGTTCGGCATCTTCTGCGGCGTGCTGATCGGCATCGTCAACGGCATCGGCGTCGCCTATCTGCGCATCCCCTCGATGATCATCACGCTCGCCACCAACGCCGTCGCGCAAGGGCTGATGGTGGTCTACACCGGCGGTTTCTCGCCGCAGGATTCGGCGACCGGCGCCATGCGCTACCTGGCCACCGGCTTCACCATTCCGGGCGTCCCCAACGCGGTCATCATCTGGGCGCTGATCGGGGCCGCAATGGTGTTCGTGCTGAGCCGTAGCGGCTTTGGCCGCGCGGTCTATGGCATCGGCAACCGCGAGCGCGCCGCCTATCTCTCCGGCATCGACACGAGACGCGTGGTGATGATCGCCTTCGCCGTCTCCGGCGGACTCTCCGCCTTTGGCGGCGTGCTGCTGGCCGGCTACGCCTCCAAGGCGGCGCAATCGATGGGTGACGCCTATCTGCTGCCGTCGATCGCGGCCGTGGTGCTCGGCGGCACCTCGATCCTCGGCGGGCGCGGCTCCTATCTCGGCACGGTCGCCGGCGTGATCCTGATCACGCTGCTGCAATCCATCCTGTCGGTCATGCAGATGCCGGAGGCGGGACGGCAGATCATCTATGGCGTCGTCATCGTCGCCATGCTCCTGCTCTATGGCCGCGCGCCGGCGAGCCGCTGACGGTGGACGAAAACGCAGCGCAGGCGCCGACGGGCGCTTCCGGTTTGGCGCCTCCGGCCGTCGTGGTGATGGGCGTCGCCGGCTGCGGCAAGTCAGCCGTCGGCATCGCGCTGGCCGACGCGCTGGGTGCCGTCTTCATCGAGGGCGACAGGCTGCATCCGCCCGAAAACGTTGCCCGCATGGCGCGGGGCGAACCGCTCACCGACCAGCTGCGCGAAGGCTGGCTCGACGCGATCGGCGAGCGCATCGCGGCGTCGATCGCCAAGGGACAGGGCGTGGTTGCAGCCTGCTCGGCGCTGAAGCGCGGCTATCGCGAGCGTCTGCGCGGCTTCTGCCCTGACATCGTCTTCCTCTATCTGGAGATCGATCCCGCCACCGCGCGGCAGCGGGTCGCCGGCCGCAAGGGCCATTTCATGCCGGCAAGCCTTGTTGACAGCCAGTTCGCCATCCTCGAGCCGCCAGGTGCCGATGAGCGGGCATTGACGCTCGACGCGACGCGGCCGGTCGACGAACTCGTCGCCCAGGCAATGCGCTCGATGCGCCGGTCATGAGCCTTCTTCTTCGCTGAAGCCGATCCTGTCCTGAGCCTCTGTCAACCGTTCATGGCGCGACCAGGACATCATCTGCTCGGGGCACTGCTTCAGCGCCTGCAGCAGGCGGTCGCGTTTCAGCAGGATATAGTGTGCCTGCAGGGCCATGTTCTTGGCTCCGTCCCTGGTTGTGTCCACTGCCGGGAGCGCCGGTGCCGCCGGCATCAGTTCCGGGCTCAAGACGGCCCGGTATTCCCGGAAGGGCACCACCTCGAAAGTCGACATGGCAAACAGGGCCGTCTTGCCTCGCGCGGCGAAATTCGCCGGTGCCGAGGCAAGGTGTGTCCAGCCGCTTTCGCCCAGGGCGGTTTCGGTGAAGGTCGAGCCGGCATGGATGGTGTTGGTCATCAGCACGACGCCGTTCCGCTTCAGCATCTTTTGAATGCGGATGGTGACCTGATAGGCATCGTCGCGGTCGAAGACGATCCGGCTTTTCAGGAACCGGTTCTCGACATGAACCATTGGCGGGTTGAGGAAGCGCTGGCCGAATGCCGTCTCGGAAACGCCATGCGTGTTGACGCTGACCTGATGCGCTTCGATGCCGGCCTCATGTATGGCGCGCTTGCCGATTATCGTTTGGGCGGTGAATTGATCGCACCAGAGGATCGCGCCGTGGCCGCGTTGCAAGGCTGCCTGCAAGCCCTCGATCCCTTCCAGCCGGATCGTCGGCGTCCAGCGACCGGCGACCAGATGCGCGGCGAGTTGCATGCGGCGGCGATGGCGCGCCGCGAGCAATGCCTCGAACAGCTTGCGTGCATCGATGCCGTCGCCGAGCACCGCGCGCGTTGCGGCGGCATAGAAGCGGAAATCCTTGCGCATATGGCGCTTCAGGCGAAATCTCGACGCCCAATCGCAGATCGGCGACCACCAGCGAACCGGCAGTGCCGCCGCGACCGCGAGATAGCAGAGAGCAATCAGGCTCTCGCGAAGATCCCTGGTGGAGAAGCGGCGGAGCCTGCCGGGACTAACCACCTTGCGGCTGAAAAAGCGCACGTCCTCGGCATATTCGGGGACAAAGACGTCGGCGATGATCTCGGTGCGAAAGCTGGCTGCCGATGGCTGCTTGCGGGCGGCTTTTCGGGATCTCGTAAACCTCGACAGCCTCATCCACCGGCTCTAGATCTGCGATGTCAACTCGACCGGGAAATCGTCGTTGTCGGCATCGCGCATGGCGGCGAGGCTACGGTTGTCCAGCACCTCGGCAATCGCCTGGCGCACTTCCAGCATCATGTGCCGGACCTGGCAGGTCGCTTCATCACAATCCTCGCAGCGCTGGTACTGCGTGCGGCTGGCGCAAGGTATCGGCGCCAGCGGCCCGTCGAGCACGCGCACGACGTGGCCGATCTTGATCTCGGAAGCGGGGCGGGCGAGACGGTAACCGCCTTCCTTGCCCTTGCGGCTCTGGACGAAGCCGGCGTTGCGCAATTCGCCCAAGATGGCATCGAGGAATTTCTTCGGGATGTTGTTGGCGACGGCGATGTCGTTGACGAAGGCCAGTTGGCCAACCGGAAGATTGGAAAGATGCACGAGGGCCTTGAGGCCGTATTTGCCTTTTTTCGTCAGCATGCCCGAGTCAACCCGTTGAAGCCCCAACCACCCCGCATCTGGCGGCTGTTTGTGTGCAAATGATGACGGCGTTGCTTCCGCACGCCGCCGTTTCGCGAAACAGGGCCATTGGAAGGCATGTTAGGCACAAACGCGTTGATTCTTTGTAACGTTTTGCACGAAGGGCGCCGGCTTTACCCTATCGGCTGAATAAACGAGGAAAGCCGGCCCGGGGCCGGCTTTCCTCGATCTTTCTATCGGGCCGCGGAGACCTTACCGACTGCCATAAGCCTGATCGAGCAGACCGCCGGCGGCGAAATGCTCTTTTTGGACCTTGTCCCAGCCGCCGAAGACGTCTTCCACCGTCAGCAGGCGCACATCTGGAAAATCGGCCTTGTATTTGGCCGCGACAGCCGCGTCGCGTGCGCGCAAGCCATTGTCGGCGGCGATGCCCTGGCCCTCGGGTGTATAGAGGAAGTCGAGGTAGCTCTTGGCCAGATCACGCGTGCCGTGCTCGTCGGCGACCTTGTCGACGATCGCCACCGGGAATTCCGCCAGAAGGCTGACCGAAGGCGTGACCTGCTCGAATTTGTCGTCGCCGTATTCCTTGCGGATGCCGCGTGTCTCGGATTCGAAGGTGATCAGCACGTCGCCGATCTCGCGCTGCACGAAGGTGGTGGTCGCTGCGCGCCCGCCAGTGTCGAAGATCGGCACGTTGTTGAACAGCTTGGTGATGAATTCCTTCACCTTCGCGTCGTCGCCCTTGAAGGCTTCCTTGGCGTAGGCGGTGGCCGCCAGATAGGTGTAGCGGGCATTGCCAGACGTCTTCGGGTTGGGGAAGATCACCTGCACGTCGTCGCGCACGAGATCGTTCCAGTCCTTGATGTGCTTGGGGTTGCCCGCGCGGACGAGAAACGAAGGCAGTGAATAGAAGGGCGAAGCGTTGTCGGGAAAATCCTTCTGCCAATCGGCCGAGACGAGCCCCTTCTTGACCAGGAAGTCGACGTCGGTGACCTGGTTGAAGGTGACGACGTCGGCACCGAGGCCTTCGGCGATGGCCCGCGCCTGCGCGGAAGTGCCGGCATGCGACTGGTCGATGCTCACACCCGGGTGCTTGGCGATAAAGGCCTTGTTGACCTGCACGAAGAGTTCGCGGCCGACGTCATAGGAGGCGTTCAGCAGCTTGTCGGCCGACCAGGCTTGGGAGGATGTGAGGAGGAGGCCAGCGGCGGCGGCGACGCCGATGAAAAATCGCTTCATGAAAAGGCTCCGGATGTCATGCTCTATTACTGGACCATAGCCGGGGCGCAGAGGAGCGGCGAGGCATAGATTCAGGGCTTGGCGGTTGTTGCTAGAAAACCGTTTCCCCCACACGCGCATCGTAGTTTTTTCTTTCACGTGGAGTCATCTTTTTGAGGCCGGTCCTCTTCAGTCTCTTCCGAGAGAGGCGACAAATGGATACACATTGTGTATGCCCCATGTTATGATGTTCGAAAGGAGTCTTCCATGGCGAAAGCCGCACCCGAAACCCACGCCAAGCCCGTCAATCTGCGCATCCGAGAGGACATGCGTATACTAATTGACCGTGCCGCAAAGATACGCGGGAAGACCCGTTCCGACTTCATGATCGATGCCGCTTATCGTGCGGCCGAGGATACGCTGCTCGACCAAACATTGATCAAGGTGGATCCCGAGAGTTACCGGCATTATCTCGACATCCTCGATGAACCGCCAAGCGGGGAAGGTTTTGCACGCCTTATGGACGTGCCCAGGCCTTGGCGGGACTGATGCCATCGGCGCCCACGCCGCTGGCGGAACACCACGATCTCGAATTTTTCCAAAGCGGAACAGAAAGCCTCGACCAATGGCTTCGCCGTCGGGCCCGGGCCAACCAGGTCAGTGGCGCATCGCGGACCTATGTGGTGGCGGAAGGCACACGCGTTGTCGGCTACTATTGTTTGTCTTCGGGCGGGCTTGATCTGGCGGAAGCGCCCGGCATCATTCGCCGCAACATGCCGGATCCCATTCCAATGGTCGTGCTCGGACGTCTCGCGGTGGATGCAAGCTGGCAAGGGAAGGGGCTGGGTGCGGCGCTTCTGCAAGACGCCGTCCTGCGCTCCGGTCAAGCTGCGACGATCCTGGGGATTCGCGGAGTTTTTGTTCATGCCATATCGGATGAAGCGAAAGCCTTTTACGAGCACTACGGCTTTGCGGCTTCCCCGAAAAATCCCATGACCTTGGTGTTGTCGTTGAAGGCCAGATGAAAGGGTAAGCGACCGCCACCGGACCAGGATACCCTGGTGACGAGATTCACAGTGGTGCGATCGCTAAGCAGCCGGAAACAGCTTCCAGCGCCCCGGCCGGAATGCCACCCGGCTCTTTTGTGCCGCCGGATGATCGACCGGCAGTTCGATCTCGACCCGCTGGCGTTCGCCACCGATTTCGAGCTCGACGCGCCGTGTGCCGGCAACGCGGCGGCTGGCGGCCACGGTGCCGGCGATGCAGCCGCTGCAGCCGTCCAGCAGTTCGACATCATGCGGGCGAAAATACAGCATCGCATCGCCCTGGGGCGCGTGCGGCGCCGACAATCCGATTGGACGGTCGGCGAGCCAGATCTCGCCATTCTCGATCTTGACCGGAAGCGAGCTCGATTCACCAATGAAGCCGTAGACGAAGGGCGAGTTCGGCGTGTCGTAGATGTCGTCGGCGGTGCCGACCTGCTCGACGCGGCCCTGGCTCATCACCACGACGCGGTCGGCAAGCTCCAGCGCCTCTTCCTGATCGTGGGTGACGAAGACGGTGGTGTGGCCGGTAGCGTCATGGATTTCGCGCAGCCAGCGGCGCAGTTCCCGGCGCACCTGCGCATCGAGCGCGCCGAACGGCTCATCGAGCAGCAGCACCTTGGGTTCGATGGCCATGGCACGGGCGAGCGCCACGCGCTGGCGCTGGCCGCCCGAAAGTTGCGCCGGATAGCGTTTTTCCAGACCCGACAGCTGGACGAGATCGAGAAGCTCGGAGGCGCGGCGGCGGATTTCGGCCGCCGGCGGCCGCGTCGGCCCGTGCCGCACCTTGAGGCCGAAGCCGATATTGTCGGCCACCGTCATGTGCCGGAACAGCGCGTAGTGCTGGAAGACGAAGCCGACATTGCGTTCCTGGATCGACTTTTGCGAAGCGTCCTCGTCGCCAAAGAAGATGTTTCCGCGCGTCGGCCGCTCCAGCCCGGCGATCAACCTGAGCAAGGTCGTCTTGCCGGAGCCGGACGGTCCGAGCAACGCAATCAGTTCGCCCGACTTGATGTCGAGCGACACGTCGTGGAGCGCCGGAAACCGTTCGAATTCCTTGCGCACGTTGGCAACGCGAACTTCCATGCAATGAACCTTCTAATGTCCGCGCGTCGCGGCGAGTTCGGCGCCGTAGCGCATCTCGAGCAGAGTTTTCAAGATCAGCGTGACGAGCGCCAGCCCGGCAAGCAATGAGGCGACGGCGAAGGCGCCGACGGCATTGTACTCGTTGTAGAGGATTTCGACATGCAGCGGCATGGTGTTGGTCAGGCCGCGTATGTGGCCCGACACGACCGAAACCGCGCCGAACTCGCCCATGGCGCGCGCGTTGCACAGAAGCACGCCGTAGAGCAGGCCCCATTTGACATTGGGCAAGGTCACATACCAGAACGTCTGCCAGCCATTGGCCCCGAGCGAAAGGGCGGCTTCCTCGTCGCCATTGCCCTGCTCCTGCATCAGCGGGATCAGTTCGCGGGCGACGAAGGGGAAGGTGACGAAGACGGTGGCCAGCACAATGCCCGGCACGGCGAACAAGATCTGGATGCCATGTGCCTTCAACCACTCGCCGAGCAGCCCCTGGGCGCCGAACAGAAGCACGTAGACCAGACCCGAAATGACGGGGGAGACCGAGAAGGGCAGATCGATCAACGTGGTCAGGAAGGCTTTGCCCTTGAACTCGAATTTGGCGATTGCCCAGGCGGCCGAGATACCGAAGACGATGTTGAGCGGTACCGAGATCGCCGCCACCAGCAAGGTCAGGCGGATCGCCGAACGGGTGTCCGCATCGCTCAGCGATTCCAGGTAGGTGCCAACGCCCTTGGCGAAGGCTTCCTTGAAAACGATGATCAGCGGCAGCAACAGGAAGACGGCGAGAAAGACGAAGACGACGGTCATCAGCACGGCCCGTGCCGGCCGGCTTTCGGTCACTGCCGCCGAGCGGCTTTCATGGAACGGTTCGTAGGATTTGATCTCGGGTTCAGCCATAGCGCTTGCGGCTCCATGTCTGCACCAGATTGACGATCAACAGCATGATGAACGACAACGCCAGCATGATTGCCGCGATCGCGGTCGCCGCCGGGTAATTGTATTCCTCGAGCCGGATGACGATCAAAAGCGGCGCGATCTCGGATTTGTAGGGCAAATTGCCGGCGATGAAGATGACCGAGCCGTATTCGCCGACGCCGCGCGCGAAGGCCAGCGAGAAGCCGGTGATGATGGCCGGCGCCAGGCCTGGAAAGAGCACGCGGGTGATGATCTGAAAGCGGCTGGCGCCAAGCGTGGCGGCGGCTTCCTCCACTTCCTTGTCGATCTCTTCCATGATCGGCTGCACGGTGCGCACGACGAAGGGCAGGCCGATGAAGATCAACGCGATGACGATGCCGAGCGGCGTGTAGGCGACCTTGATGCCGAGCGGCATCAGTAATTTGCCGATCCAGCCATTCGGCGCGTAGAGCGTGGTCAGCGCGATGCCAGCCACCGCCGTCGGCAGTGCGAATGGCAGGTCGACCATGGCATCGACGATGCGGCGGCCCGGAAAACGGTAGCGCACCAGCACCCAGGCGACGAGCGTACCGAAAACGACATTGACGACAGCCGCGATGAAGGCGGTGCCGAAGCTGATTTCAAGTGCGTTGAGCGTGCGGCGATCGGTGGCGATGGCCCAGAAATCGGCCCAGCCGAGAGCGGCCGACCGCCAGATCAGCCCGGATAGCGGGATGAGGATGATAAGGGTGAGGTAGGCAAGCGAGAAGCCGAGCGTCAATCCGAAACCCGGAATGACGCTCGGCTGTCTGAACCGCCACCCCGCCTGCGCGGGTGCTGTGGTCATGTCGTCCCGATCTAGGTTTAGCTCACTGGGCCGGTTTGTAGATCTGGTCGAATATACCACCGTCGCCGAAATGATAAGGCTGTGCCTTCTTCCAGCCACCGAAAAGCGGGTCGTCGATGGTGATCAGCTTGATAGGCGGCAGCTTGGCGAGATCCTCGGGCGGAACCAGATCGGGCTTGGACGGCCGGTAGTGGTTCCTGGCGATGATGGTCTGGCCTTCCTTGGAATAGAGGTAGCTCAGATAGGCCTCGGCCACCTTGCGCGTGCCCTTGGCGTCGACATTGGCGTCGACCACTGCCACCGGTGGCTCGGCCAGGATCGAGGTCGGCGGATAGACGATGTCGAAATTGTCGGCGCCAAACTCGTCGAGCGCCAGATAGGCATCGTTTTCCCAGGCGATCAGCACGTCGCCCAGGCCTTTTTGCGCGAAGGTCACGGTCGAGCCGCGCGCGCCGGTGTCGAGCACGGGAGCATTGGCGTAGAGCTTGCCGACGAATTCCTTGGTCTTGGCTTCGTCGCCGCCATCATTGGCGTTGGCATAGGCCCAGGCCGCGAGATAGTTCCAGCGCGCGCCGCCCGAGGTCTTGGGGTTAGGTGTGATCACCTGCGTGCCGTCCTTGATCAGGTCGTTCCAGTCGTGGATGGCCTTGGGATTGCCCTTGCGGACAAGGAAGATGATCGTCGAGGTGTAAGGCGCTGAATTGTTTTCGAATTTGGTGCGCCAGTCGGGATTGATCTTGTTTGATTTGGAGACGATGGCGTTGATGTCGCCTTCGAGCGCCAGCGTCACCACATCGGCGTCCAGGCCGTCGATCACGGCGCGGGCCTGGGCGCCCGATCCGCCATGTGACTGCTGGATTGTCACCGTCTCGCCGGTCTCGGTCTTCCAATGGGCGGCGAAGGCCTCGTCATAGGCCTTATAGAGCTCGCGCGTCGGATCGTAGGACACGTTGAGAATGGTGGTGTCGGCAAACGCGAAACCGAGCGTGCCGAACTGGACAGATGTGGCGACCAGTGCGCCGAGCAGTTTCCGGAAATGAGGTTTGGTCATTTCTGCCTCCGTTGAACTCGCGCCAAATCTACCGAATTGATAGAAATAAGATGCATTGAATGTTTGCCTTTTTTGCCTTCCTGAAGAAAATCTTCGGCGATCTGTCGCGGCAATGGGAAAATATTTTCCTTGCAGCTGCTCCGCACCGGAGCCGGTCCCGCCATCCGGCCTATCTAGGGATGCACGGCTGCCGGGCAAGTCTGCTTTGGGCAGCTTACTCGGCGGTCACGGGGAAATCGAAGCGCTGCTTGGGAAATGGCTCGTGGGCGAGCGCAAAATGCCACCATTCGCGGGCATAGTTCTTGAACCCGCCAGCACGCATGGCATCGACGAGCAGCTTGCGGTTTGCCGCCGCTTCGGTGCCGAGCGGGCGATGCGCGGTCTCGCTCATCGTGTCGAAACAATCGAAGCCGGTGCCGAAATCGAGGGTGTTGGCATCGACAGCGCCGCAGGCCGGTTTCGGCACGGACGGACTGTCGGCAGGCGCGATAGCAACATCGACGGTTGCGCCGCGAGAATGTGCCGACTGCAGGGCGAGGTAGCCCTTGGCGATGAGGTCGCTGCGCTTGACCTTCGGATACCACCGCGGATCCGGCGGTCCACCCGCGGTCGTCCAATCGCCCATGTCGGCCACGGCGCGGGCAGGGCGGTAACAGTCGAACACGACCAGCGTCATGCCCCTGGCGATCATCGCCTTCTGAACGCTGGAGAGTGCCTTCGCTGCCTCCTCGGTGAGAATGCAGACAGGTGCGTTATAGCCGTTCACCTTGCGGTGCAGGAAATTGTTGGAGCTGGCGTAGCGAATGTCCTGGCGGATGGATGGGGCGATATCGGAGAGGCGGACGAAGCCGGCAGGGAGGGGATCGGCGAAGGCAGAGAAAGGGATTGTCACAACGAACGCTGCCGCAGATAACGCTATCGACAATCGAGGATTGCGCGAGGCACCCCCCTCTGCCCTGCCGGGCATCTCCCCCGCAAGGGGGGAGATTGAGCGCTCAGCCGCTTTCGCCAACCTCCGCCATTGCAGAAATGGGCCAGACGCCGGAACTGCCGATCTCCCCCCTTGCGGGGGAGATGGCCGGCAGGCCAGAGGGGGGTGCCTGGGAACAGGCATGGGGCGAGTATCCTGATTATCCGCTGACCTTCTCGAAGCTAGTTCTATGAATCCCTTGATTCACTCTACTCAACGAACACTTTCACACTCGCCGCTCGTCCAGCCGCATCGATGACGGTCAGCGTCGAGTAACCCGCGCCGTCGGGCTGCCATGTCGCGGTGCGGCGGCGGTCGAGGCCGATGAGGGGCTTGCCGTTGGCCAGCCAGCGGAACGGCGCGCGGCCGCCCTGCAATTTCAGCACCAGTGGCGAGGCGTCGGCCGAATTGGTGGCGAGATCGACGCGGGCGCCGTCCGGCGGGAAAATGATGGTCGGCGCGGGTTCGGTCGGCGTCGCCTGCACCAGGCCATCCGCGCCGGCGCCGAAGCGGGCAAGCGTCACCGGAAGGTCCTCGCGCTTGGGGGTAAAGGCGCCAGGCGGCTTGCCCGGCAGCGGCACGGTCGCCAGCCCCGAGCGGACAAAGCCCTCGAACAGAATCGGAGCGGCCGAGACATAGCCGGAAAGACCCGGCACCGCGCCGGCATCGGGCCGGCCGACCCAGACACCCAGCACATAGCGGCCGTCGAAGCCCACCGACCAGGCGTCACGGTAGCCGTAAGAAGTGCCGGTCTTGTAGGCGATGCCACGCTGGAAAGCGCCTTCGGGTGGCTTCACACCCGAGAGGATGTCGATGACCTGCCAGTTGGCCTGGTCGTTGAGGATGGTGGTGGTCGAACTCAGGGCGTTGGCCGGTTCGGTGCCGTCGCGCAGCGAGTGCGTCTTGCCGCCATTGGCGAGCCCTGTGTAGAGCTGGACCAGGTCGCGCAGCGTGACGCCGACGCCGCCGAGGCCGATGGCCAGGCCCGGCGCTTCGTTGACCGGCAAGATCGGGTTGACGCCCGCCTGGCGGAAGCGCGCTGTCAGCCGCGCCGGGCCGACCGCGTCGAGCACGCGGATCGCCGGCACGTTGAGCGACAGTTGCAAAGCCTGGCGGATGCTGACATCGCCCTGGTAGCCCATGTCGAAATTCTTCGGCCTGTAGCCGCTGAAATCGACCGGGCTATCCTCGATCAGCGTTTCCTGCGCCACCAGTCCCTGCTCGAAGGCGAGGCCATAGATGAACGGCTTCAGCGTCGAGCCGGGCGAACGCACGACCTTGGTCATGTCGATCCAGCCGGAACGGCTGGCATCGAAGAAATTGGCCGAGCCGACTTCGCCCAAAATCTCGCCGGTGCGGGCGTCGGCCAGCACCATGGCGACGGAGAGACGCGGCCCGAGCTTGGTGGCGGCGTCGCGCGCCACCTGTTCCAGTCCTTGCTGGACGCTTTTGCGGATCGTCAGCTTGAGCGGCTGACCGGGGAGGGCCTTGGGAAGCATCGCATAGGAGGCATGCGCGGCAAGCGCCGGCAAGGTGCGCCGCAAGCCGGACACATCGTCGAGTGCCGCGCGTGCCGCCTCGCGTTCGCCGATCAGGCCTGATGAGACCATGCGGGTGAGCACACGGTCGCGCGCTGCATGGGCGATCTGGAGATTGCGGTCGGGCCGGCGCTTTTCCGGCAGTTGGGGGAGGGCGACGAGAAGGGCGGCCTCGGAAACGGTCAGCCGCTTCGGTTCTTTGCCGAAATAAGCGAGCGAAGCGGCGCGCACGCCCTCCAGATTGCCGCCATAGGGCGCCAGTGTCAGGTAACGCTCGAGGATCTCGCGTTTCGACAGCCGCCGTTCGATCTGGATGGCGCGCAACATCTGCTTGATCTTGGAGCCGAGGCTGCGGCTCTCGCGCGGCTCGATCAGGCGGGCGAGCTGCATAGACAGGGTCGAGCCGCCGGAGACGATGTGGCCGCTGGTGGCGAACTGGCCGGCGGCGCGGGCCAGCGCCAGCACATCGACGCCCTCATGGTCCCAGAAGCGCTTGTCCTCATAGGTGACCAGCATGTCGACGAACTGCTTGTCGACCTGGTCGAGCCGGGTTTCGAGGCGCCAGTAGCCGTCCGGGGTGGCGAAGGCGCGCAACAGCTGGCTATCGCGGTCCTGAACTTCGGTGGAAACGGTGAGCTTTTCAGGAAGCGGGGGCGGGAAGGCGCGGTCGAGCTCCCAGAGGGTGGCGACGGCGATTGCGATGAACCCGGTCAGGGAGGCTGCCACGATGGCAGTGCGGCGGAGGAACCTTTTGGTGAGCATGGCGCTGCCCCTCATCCGCCTGCCGGCACCTTCTCCCCGTATAGGGACGGGGAGAAGGTAGCTGTGATGAACGCAACCGCCATGTGCATGATCGTTTCCACCGGCACCTTACGGTGCCTTGATCTCCATCATGCCGGTGGCGGTGCGGGCCGAATATTGCGGCCGGTACATGTCCTCCACCGTTGCCGCCGGATGGGCGTAGGTGCCCGGCGTCACGGCGCGCACGACATAGGCAAGCGTCAGATTGTGGTCGTGGTCGCCGTCGGCCGGGTTGAATGCCGCGACGAAGCGGTCGTCGCGGAATTCCAGATGCGCGGCGTCGGTCTGTGCCAGCCAGGAGAAGTTCGACAGCTGGGCGCTGGAAACCAGGCCTGGATTGTCGATCTCGAAGCCGGCCGGCAACAGGTCGGTGACCAGCAGGCGCGACGGCCAGCTGTTCTGTTCCGTCACCTTGAGCACGACGACATAGCGTTCGTTCTGGGTCGCCTCGGTCACATTGGCTTCGGTGCCGTCGAGCTTGTAGTAGGTGCGGTTGATGGTGAAGCCGTCGCCGCCGGCCGGCAAGGGCTGGATCGGCGACGCCACGGTGGTGACGACGGCCTGCAGCGGGGGCTTGCCGGTGTTGGCGATTTCGAGCGGGCTGTCGACCAGGTCGGAGCCGTTGACCTGGTTGGAATAGCCGCCGGAATGCGGCGCGCCATTGACGGTCAGCGTGATCGAATCATTGCCCTCCTTCAGCGCACGGGCCGCCAGCAGCATCCAGGAATCGTCCTGCGTGCTGGTCCAGCGGGCTTCGGCGCGTTTCCTGGTCACCAGCTTGATCAGTTCGGGCACGATCGTCGATACGGGCTTCGATTCCGCCGCCAGCGACAGCATCGCCGCGCCGTCACGCAACGCCGAGCCGTAGTCGGAGCGGTACCAGTCGTAGTCGGTGCTCGACTTGGCGAGCTGCAGCGCGGTCTTGAACGTCGCCTCCGAACGCTGCGTGTCGCCATAGAGCGCCAGACTCGCCGCCAGCTGGGCAACGGCCATAGGACTCGAGAACGCTTCGAGCTGGGTGTCGGCGTAGTAGCGCAGGTCGCCGATCGAGGCCTTCTTGTTGCGAGCCAGCACATAGAGGGCGTAGGCGATCTCGCTGCCACGGTCCTGTACGCTCTGGTCGTAGCCGAGCGAGTTCTGCAGGTTGTTCAGGGCCTGGTTCATCGCAAGAGCCGGCACGTCGTATTTCTGCTCCCGCGCCCTGGTCAGGAATTCGCTGACATAGGCGTCGAGCCACAAATCGCCGGAGCCCGGACCCCACAGGCCGAAGCTGCCGCTCGAGGACTGGTAGCTCAGGACCTTGTAGATCGCATCCTGGATGCGGCCGTGCAGGTCGGGGTCGCTTTCCATGCCGATGCCCGATGCCATCTCGTTGACGTAGAGAAGCGGCATGGCGCGGCTGGTGGTCTGCTCGGCGCAACCATAGGGGTAGCGGTCGAGCGTCATCAGCAGCGACGGCACGTCGAAGGCCGCCGCCTGCGAAACGCCGACGCTGACCGAAGCGCCCTCAAGCAGGCTTGCCGCCAGCAGTTCCTTGTCGACGCGCAACGCGCCGCCGTTGCCCTTGAGATCGACCACAAGGCGCGTGGTGACCGGCAATTGGGGCGGGCGCACCGGCACATGGAGCGTCTGCTCGACCTTGGTGCCGTCGGCGTGTGCCAGCTTGATGGTGAGCGAGGCATTGCCCGCCGTCTTTGCGATCAGCGGCACCGTCAAGGTCTGGCGCTTGCCCTGGGCGAGCGTCAGCTTCTGGGGCAGGGGCTTGTCGCCTGTCGACAGGTCGCCCGTCGTGTCGATCGACAGCGCATAGTCGCCGGCGGGGCCGTCCGTGTCGGCCACGTCGAGCCGCATGACGGCGTTGTCGCCAGGCGCCAGGAAGCGCGGCAGGCCGGCGGTGATCACCACGGGATCACGTACGATCACGTCCGACTGGGCATGACCGACCGCCTCCTTGGTCCAGGCGACGGCCATGACGCGCACGGTGCCGTTGAACTGCGGAATGTCGAAGTCGATCCGTGCCTTGCCATCGGCATCGAGCTGCACAGGGCCGGAGAAGAAGGCGACCAGCTTTTCGGTGGGCGGGCTGCCTTGCGCCTGCATGTTGGCGCCGTCGCCACCGGTCCTGAGCTTGCCGGCGGTGCCCAGCGAGCCATCGATCAGGCGGCCGTAGATGTCGCGGATCTCCATGCCCAGCATGCGCTGGCCGAAGAACCAGTTCTCCGGATCCGGCGCCTTGTAGTTGGTCAAATTGAGGATGCCGACATCGACGGCGGCAACCATGACATAGGCGTTGGTGCCCGGCTGCACGCCGGCCACGGAAACCGGGATCGACAGCTGCCGGCGCGGCACGGTCTTGTCCGGCGGCGTGAGCGTGATGGCGAGCTTCTTGGCGCCCGGATCGACCGTCAGCCATTTCACGCCGATGGCGCGGGCGGGCATGCGCGTCTCCTGCGCATCGCCCGGCCGGAACAGGGTTGCCGTGACATAGGCGCCGGCGCCCCAGTCGTCACCGACCGGGATGTCGACGGTGCTGCCGCCGGCCGGCACGGTCGCCGTGATGGTCTTCAGCAGCTTGTCGGAGCCGATGTTGATCAGAAGTTCGCCGGCAAAATGCGGCGAGATTTTCAACTTGGCCACTTCGCCGGCGGCATAATTGTCCTTGTCCAGGGCAATCTCCAGGCCGTCGGGCGTTTCTGTGGTGGTCGAGGCGACATACCAGCCGGCGTCGAACTCATAGCTGGTGGCGGGCCCCTCCGGGTCCGATGTCTCGACCTCGAGCCTGTACTGGCCCCAATCGACCGGTACGGAGACGGTTGCGTCGCCGTCGGCGCCGAGGTCGACCTGACCGTTGGCGATCGACTTGGTCAAGCTCACCGGCTCGTAGTTCCAGGAGTTGTTGGAGCGATACCACTGATAATTGCGTTCGACCTTGACCAGCGTCCACTGCGCGCCTTTCAGCGCCTCGCGCTTGCCGTCGGGATCAACGGCGATCAGGCTGAACTTGGCGGTGCCGCCTTGCGGCACTTCACCGTCGGCGAAGTCCGGACGGATGCCGATCATATGGCCTTGCGGGCGGATGCCGATGTTGAGCGAGCGCTCGATGGCGCGGCCGCCGGTTTCGCGCATGCGCACCGTCACCTTGCCGTTGACCAGCTTGGTGGTCGAGGGCAACTGGTCGACGGTAACAGGGAAGGTCGCCTTGCCGTCATCGCCAACCGCCGGCAGATCGGTGAGAGGCGTGACCGTGGGCTCCGCCGACTGCTCGTCGGCGAGGCCGAAGGAAAAGTTGGGGAAGCGGTCCCAGTCGCGCGAGGTCGACAGCGTGAGTTCGCCTTCCAGCGCCAGGCCCGCCGCCGGCGCGCCATAGAGGAAGCGGCCGTCAATGTTGATGTTGGCGGTTTCGCCCCGCGCGATCTCCTGCTTGTCGGCCTTCATGTCGAATTCGATGCGATCCGGCACGAAATCCTCGACCAGGAACATCTGGCTGGCAACCGCCGGCTGCTTTGGATCGGTGTAGATCGACACCGACCATGTGCCGCGCATGGCGTTGGGTTCGAGCGGCAGGTCGACGGCGTGGCCGCCCGCCGATGCGCCGTCGCTGACGATGCGGCGGTCCTCGACGCCATCGGGACGCGAGAAGATGAAGGTCAGCGGCAGGTTCTCGACCGCCTTGGCCGCACCGTCGCGGGCAAGGGCGGCGACGTGGACGTCCTCGCCGGCGCGGTAGATGCCGCGTTCGGTCCAGGCATAGACGTCGAGCGCGCCCGGTGCGGCGCGTCCGGTGACGCCACGGTCGGACAGGTCGAAGCCGGCCTTGGCCATGTCGAGGAAGACGAAATCATTGTCGCCCTGTTTGGCCATCAGCACGGCCGGCACCATGCCGCCGTCACCGCGCGTCAGGCCGGGGTTGAAGACGGCGTGGCCGTTCGCATCGGACGTCGCGGTGCCCAGAACCTCGTTGTTACGGGCAACCAGCGTCAGTTCGGCGCCCGCTATTGGCTTGGCGCTGCCCAGCGAACGGGCAAAGACATTGAGCCCGTCCTGGCCGGTATAGGTCGACAGGCCGATGTCGGAGACGACGAACCACTGCGTGGCCAGCGAACCGTAGTCGTCGCTCTTGTCGTTGACGGGTTGCGCGGTCAGCACATAGACGCCGGGCTTGCGCTGCGGCAGCGCTTCGTCGACCGGGAAGGAGGTGGTGACCTCCTTGTTGAGATCGTTGACGATGTCGAGCTGGCCCTGCCAGACCGGCGCGCCCATCTGCTCGGAGATGTTGGAGATGTCATAGCCGTCGAGCTGGTGCAGGAACTGGTAGCCCGACAGAAGCTGCGCCAGCGAACGATCGCCGATGCGGTAGAGCTTCATCTCGGCGGCGTTCATGTTGACGGTGACGATCGGGATGCCGCGGCGCGCGCCGGCCGGCAGCACGAAGCTGTCGCCGGTGAAGCGGGCGGACGGCGCGCGGTCCTGCACATAGATCGACAGCACCACGGGGGCGGCGGTCACTTCGCCGATCGCGGCCGGCAGGCCGGCGCGGAAGGTGACGTCATAATGCTGGCCGTGTTCGAGCCCTTCGACGCAGATCTGCTTGTCCTTGGCCTCTACGCCCTTGGGCGGCGCGTTGTCGACGGTGACGAACTGCGCGTAGTCGACGCCGGTCTTGACCAGATCCTCGGAGAATTGCGCGCAGATGCGCGGCGCGCTGGTGTCGGCATCGACAGAGTGATCGATGACGCGGAACCCCTTGCGGGCCTTCAAATCGGCATAGTCGGCCTGCACCGCGGGCGCGCTTTCCAGCGCAAGGCTGGCCTCATAGGCCTGGAGCGCCGGCCGGTAGAGATCGCGCTTGTCGAGACCATTGCCGAGCAGCGCCAGCACTTCGGCGCGCGTCTTGGTGGTGCGCAGCAGCTTATAGGCGTTGAAGGCGGCCGATGTGCCGTTTGCCGGCAAAGTCGAGGCTTCGGAGGTGTTCGCGGCAGGCTGCACGGCCAGCGTTTCGCGGGCCAGCCTGAGCCAGAGCTGGCCATCGTCAGGCATGACCGAGACCGCGGCCTCGTATTTCTGCATGGCGGCGCGATGATCGCCGGTCAATACTGCCTGTTCGGCGGCATTGGTCAGCGCCGCCATGCCCTCCGTCGGCTTGTCGAAGGCCGGGCCAAGCAGCTTGTTGCGATATTGCTGGGCCTGGTCGGCCATCCAGTTGGGAAAGAAGGCGAGTTCCGGCGGCGCGCCGATATCGGGATCGCCGTCGATGTTGACGACCTTGCCGGCGATCGCGCCGGTGAAGGATTTCAACTGGTTATAGTCGGATTTGAGAAAGCACCATTTGGCCTTGGTGTTGTAGGTGAAGGCGCGGCAGGCCGGATCGCCCAGACATGTCGTCTTGCACTGGTCGAGCGTGACGTTCTGGTCCGACCTGAGGTCGAAACCGAAATAGTCGGAATTGTCGGTCGTTGCGATTCGCCGGGCCTCGGCCGCTTGCGCGACGCTGCCCCAGGCAAAGAAGAGAAGGACGAGAATCGACAGACCACGAGCCGCGCGCATTGCCATTACACCCTCCAGACAATTGCAGACGTCCGGGCATGATCAAGCTTCAGTCAGGCTTGTCAACGCGCGAACGCGGCAGGTGCCGCCTGCCAACGGTTTATTTTCCGGCCAAGGACCGGTATGCGGACAGTAACCTCCATAGGACAGGGGATCACGCATTCTTGCGGAAACGCAGAAGGTGTGAATTCCAAGCCCGTCCTATTTCAGACAATTGGATTGTGGCCCCTTTACGAGCGCTTCAGAACTTCATTCCAATTTTAGGTTTACGAACTAGGTTGTCTTAATGCCGGCGCATGAAGAGCAGATGTCAGGAGGGACCGCGCCAAGGCGCGTGCTTCCGCGCGCCCTGCTTTTAGTGATGCTGTGTTCGTCGGCGCTGCTTTGCGAATCGAGGCACGCGGCCGCGTTCGAGCTTTTCGGCATCAAGCTGTGGGGATCCTCCAGCGACGAGGATGCCGATATTGCCGATCCCCTGCGTTACGCGGTGACCATCTCCGCACCCGATGCCGACAAGGACCTCGTCAAGAAGCTCGAAAACGCCTCGGCGCTGAAAGGCGATGAGGACCGGCCGGTTTCGGGCTCGCTCGGGCTGATGGCCAAGGCGCGCAGCGACCGTGAACAGCTGGTCGCCGCACTTTATGCCGATGCACGTTATGAAGGCGTCGTCACCATCACCATCGACGGCAAGCCACTCGACGAACTGCCGCCGGACGCCGAATTCAAGGGTCCGCAGCCCATTCCGGTGGCGATCACCATTTCGGCCGGCCCCAAATTCACTCTTGGCAATATCAGGCTGGAGGGCGACGCGGCGGGGCTGATGAGCGCCGACTATGGGCTGATATCTGGTGGCGACGCCGGATCGGGCGCGGTGCTGAAGGCCGAGGCGCTGATCGTGCGGACGCTGAAGGAGCAGGGCAGGCCGCTGGCCAGGGTGACCGACCGGCAGATCGTCGCCGACCACGCCACCTCGACACTCGGCGTGACGCTGACGGTCGCAGCCGGGCCGGTCGCCGGCTATGGCGCGACCACCGTGGAAGGCACCGAGAAGGTCGACCGCGACTTCACCGAATATATGACCGGGCTGAAGCGCGGCAAGCAGTACTCGCCGCAGGAGATCAGCGACGCGCGCGACAGGCTGCTGGCGCTCGAGGTCTTCAACAGCGTGACGTTCAAGGAAGCCGACAAGCTCGACGCCGAAGGCAACATCCCGATCGACGTCCAGGTCAGCGAGCGCAAGCCGCGCTTCTTCGGGCTCGGCGGCACCTTCTCGAACACCGAGGGGCTTGGCCTGGAGGGGTACTGGGGCCATCGCAACCTGTTTGGCCGTGCCGAAAAGCTGCGCATCGACGGCGCCATCAGCGGGATCGGCAGCAACAATCTGTCCGAACTGAACTATAATGCCGGCATCATGTTCGAGAAACCCGGCGTCATCGGGCCGGCGTCAAAATTCTTCGCCAGCGTGAAGACCGTGCTCGAGCATCCGGACGCATACGACCATTTCTCGGTCAAGGGCAGCACCGGCCTGTCCTATGAACTCGACAAGAGGCAGACCGTATCGGCCGAGGTCGCGCTCGATTATTCGCGCATCCACGACGCTTTCGGCAAGCACACCTACCTGATCGCCAGCATTCCGCTGCAATATGTCTACGACAACAGGGACAGCAGGCTGAACCCGACCAGGGGCTTCAGGGTGCTCGCCTATGCCGAGCCGAGCTACGACATATTGAGTGGTGCCGCCTTTCTCAAGCTGAAGGGCGAGGGATCGGCCTATCAGTCGCTGGACACCGCCTCGAAATTCGTGCTTGCCGAGCGTGTCGCCATCGGCTCGATCGTCGGTACCGGGCTGCAGAGCGTCCCGGCCGACCGACGCTTTTATTCCGGCGGCGGCGGCTCTGTGCGCGGCTATGCCTATCAGGGTATCGGTCCCAAGGATTTCACCGGCCAGCCGATCGGCGGCCTGTCGTTCTTCGAGACCTCGGTGGAGATGCGCATCGCCGTCACCGACACGATCGGCATCGTGCCCTTCGTCGATGCCGGTACGGTGTCGACCAAGTCGGTTCCCAATTTCTCCGACGTCAAGGTCGGTGCCGGTGTCGGCCTGCGCTATGTCACGCCGTTCGGACCATTGCGCATTGACGCGGCCGTGCCGCTCAACCGTGATCCCGGCGACCCGCATTTCGGCATCTATGCCGGCATTGGCCAGGCATTCTGACGATGAAAATGGTCTGGCGCATCCTTCGCATTGTCCTCTACACGCTGCTGATCGTGCTCGCGGGTGCGATCGGCGCGCTCGTCGTGCTGACCAAGACCGAGCGCGGGCGCGACAACCTCGCCGGCATCATTTCGCGGCTGGCATCGAGCGACGATCGCAAGGTTACCGTCAGCGGCATCGACGGCATCTGGTCGGGTAATCTCAGCCTCGATCATGTCGTGCTGGAGGATCGCGAGGGCGCTTGGCTGGTGGCGCGCAAAGTGGCCGTCGACTGGTCGCCGACGGCACTTTTGTCGAAAAGCTTCAGCGCCGATCGCATCGCGGCCGAGCGCATCGAACTGGCGCGCCTGCCGGTGGCCGGTACGCGGCCGCCGGCGCAGAGCGGCACGACGACCCTGCCGGTCTCCATCGACATCAAGCAGATCGACCTGCCGGAAATCGCGCTTGGCGAGCAGCTGGCCGGCAGTGGCATCGCCGAGCTCGCAGCCAAGGGAATGCTCAAGGCCGATGCCGCGCCACTTGCGGTCCAGACGGTGCTCAACGTCACCCGCCACGACGGTAAACAAGGCAATGTCGATGCCAAGATCCATTTCGCACCCACCGACAACAAGCTGGACCTCGACCTCAAGGCGTCGGAGCCGGCCGGCGGCATCATTGCCAACCTGCTCAAGCTGCCGGATGCGCCACCGGTCGATATCGCGGTTTTGGGCAGCGGCCCGCTTGCCAACTGGAGTGGTGTCGGTACCTTCCTCGTCGACCATCGGATCGTCACCCAGCTCACCGGCCGCCACCAGCTTACCGACAAGGGCAATCATGTCGAGGCAAAGGGCGACGGCGATTTTGCGCGCTTCCTGCCGGAAAACCTGAAGTCGCTGTTTGCCGGCAAGACCAGCTTCGATATCGCGGGCACCGCCACATCGGCTGGCGGCATCAGCATCGACCGGGCCAGCATCGAGAGCGATGCGGTGCACGGCACCGCCTCCGGTATTGCCGATCCTGCCGGCGCCAGCGACCTGTCGGTCGAACTTGCCGCCAAGGGCCCGCCCGTGGTGATCAGCGTCGGCAGCAAGGCGCAGCCGATCACGCTGGCGATCAAGAACGCTACCGCGCGCGCCTTCGGCGACGGCAAGGCGCCGATCGTCGACATTGGCGCGTCCTTCGTTTCGATCGTCGTCGGCGGCACGCGGCTGGACGATCTGGCGGCGCAAATCCATTCCGATGGTTTCGATATCCAGAATCGCGCCGGCCCGGTTGCCGTCAAGCTGGAGGCTGGCGGCCTGGAAACCGACGTCGCGACCTTGGCGCCGCTGGTCACCGGCAAGGTCAATGTCGATCTGGCCGGTTCAATCAGCAAGGACGCCATTGTTGCCATCGATCAGGGTACGCTGCGCTCCGATGCGCTCAATGCGTCGCTGACGGCGACGGTAGCGCTTGCCGACATGTCGATGCAGCTGAAAATGAACGCCGATGCCGTGGCGACCGCGTTCCCGCAGCAGATCGCCTCGGTGCTCGGCGGGCGGGTGAAATTCTCGGCCACGGCATCGCGCGATCCGCAGGGCGCTTTCGCCGCGAACTCGATCGAACTCACTTCGGGATCGCTCAGCGCCAGCGGTACGGCCAGCATGCAAGGCACGGACATCCAGGCCGACATCAAGGGCAAATTGGGTGACGTTTCAGTGTTGTCGCCGACGGTCGGCGTGCCGGTTGCCGGCGGGGTCGATTTCGCACTGTCGGCGACCGGCGCGATCACCGCGCCGGATTTCACTGTTAGCGCCGACAGCGACAGCCTGACCGCTTCGGGCCGCACGGTGAGGGCCATCAAGCTGACCGCGAGCGGCAAGGCCGACATAACGAGCCCTTCCGCCAACGTCTCGCTGACCGGTGCCGTCAACGACCAGCCGCTCGATATCAAGGCCGCCCTGGTGACCAGCGAGGGCAAGCGTTCGATCAACGGCTTCCTGGTCTCGCTGGGCGACAACAAGGTCTCGGGCGACCTGGCGCTCGACGACAAGTTCATGCCCTTGGGAACGCTGACGCTCGCCGCGCCGGCAATCGACCAATTGGCCGCGCTCGCCGGCCAGGCGGTGACCGGCGACATCAACGGCACCATCCTCTTCGCCAAGGACGGCGACGCACCCTCCATTGCCATCGATGCCAAGAGCACGTCGGTCGCGCGTGGCGAGGTGACGGCCAAAGCGATCGCCATCAATGCGCTGATCGCCAATTATCTCAAGGCGCCTGCGATCTCGGGCACCATCAAGGCCGATGCGGTCACTTCGGGAAGCACAGAAATCAGCGGCATCGGCGTCGATCTCAAGCGCGACGGCGACTGGACCGATTTCACCGGCGGCGCCACAATAGCGGGCATTCCGGCGACCGCTGCCGGCCGGGTGAAGATCGCCGAGGGCACCACCAGCGTCGAGATTGCCTCGGGCGACGCCACTATTCGCGGGATCAAGGCGGCGATTGCCGAACCTTCGGCTCTGACCATCGCCGACGGCACAGCCAATATCGACAAGCTGGCGCTCGATATCGGCGGCGGCAAAGTGGCGCTCTCGGGCAGCGCGGGCGAGACGCTCGATCTGGCGGCACAGGTCTCCGCTTTGCCTGCCACGCTTGCCAATGCGTTTTTGCCAGGCCTGGATGCCACGGGAACGCTTGACGGTATCGCTGAAGTGAGCGGCGCCCCGGCAGCTCCCGACATCCGGTTCAACGCGAAACTGGCCGGCGCCGAGACCAGCCAGACCCGGCAAGCAGGGCTCGGCCCACTCGCCTTCGATGCGGTCGGCAGCTACACCATTGCCGGCGGCGTCGCCCTCGACCGTGCCACACTCTCCGGCGAGAAGGTCTCCGGCCAGGCCGCCGGCACCATCAACCCGAACGGGGCCAGCGATTTCGCGATCGATCTGACCTCGTCCGGCCCCAGCCTGCCGCTGTCGGTCGGAAGTATCGAGAGCCCGGTCAAGCTCGAGATCCGATCAGTGTCGGCCAAAATCGCGGGCGAAAGCACGCATGCCCGGCTGGACTTTTCCGCGATCGTGCCCTCGGTCGTCACCAGCCCGGCGAAGGTGGACGGACTTACCCTGACGCTGCACTCGGACGCATTCGATCTCAAGAACCGCGCCGGGCCTGTTTCCGGAACGGTGTCGGTGGACAAGGTTGGGCTCGACAATGCAACGATCGCGCCGCTCATCGCAGGCAAGGTCACGGCGGCGCTCAACGCCCGGCTGAGCGCCGACGCCGTCGCCATCGACAGCGGCACGCTGAAAAGCGATGCGCTCAGCAGCCAGGTCGCCGGCCAGGTATCCCTGCGTGACGGTGCCATCGATCTCAACCTGAAGGCGGATGCGCCATCGTCGGCCCTGCCGGCGGCGGCACGCGGCATGCTTGGCGACCGCGCCCAGATAAGCGCCACGCTGAAGCGCGAGCCCAACGGCAATCTCAACATAGGCGGATTGAAGCTCATTTCGGGCGCGCTGAGTGCCGACGGCCAGGCAAGCCTCGCCGACAACAAGGTGACCGCCGATATCAGGGGGACGCTGAGCGACATCTCGCCATTGTCGAAGGATGCCAAGGGCGCCATCGCTTTTGCGCTGAGTGCGCAAGGGCCGGCCATGGCGCCGGACCTGTCGCTTACCGTCAACAGCGACAAGCTCTCGGTGGCATCGCGCGAGATCACCGGATTGAAGCTCACGGCGACCGGCAAGGCCGATGCCGCCAACCCTGCAGCCAATGTGCAGCTCACCGGCATTGTCGCCGGCCAGGCGCTGCAGGGGACTGCCGTGCTGGCAACGGCGGACGGCAAGAGCGCCATCAATGGCCTGCTCCTCTCGCTTGGCAAGAACAGGATTTCAGGCGATCTGGCGCTGGACGACAAGTTCGTACCTGAAGGCACCATCTCGCTCGACCTGCCCGATATCGGCCCGCTCGCAGCGCTGGCCCTTGAAAAGGCAGAGGGCGATGTGCGCGGCACGATCGCCTTCTCCAGGAATGGCGCGGCGCCCCAGGTCGCCATCAAGGCGACTACCGCCTCAATCACGCGTGGCGACCTCCAGGCGAAGGCCGTTTCCATCGATGCGCTGATCGCCAACTATCTCGCCGCGCCAGTCATCTCCGGCAAGATCCACGCCGACACCGTCACATCGGGCGGCACCGTGATCAGCGGCATCGATGTCGATTTGAAGCGCGATGGCGACTGGACCGGCTTCTCCGGTGGCGCCACGGTCAAGGGCATTCCGGCGAGGGCCGCCGGCCGCGTGAAGGTGGCCGGCGGCACCACCACGATCGAGCTCGCTTCGGGGCAGGCGACGGTCCAGGGCATCAAGGCGGCCATCGCCCAGGCCTCGACCGTCAGCATCGTCAATGGCACGACGACGCTTGACAGGCTGGTGCTCAACCTTGGCGGCGGCACCGCGACGGTGACCGGCAAGGTCGGACAGGCGCTCGACATCAATGCAGTACTGGCGCGCGTGCCGATGTCGCTCGCCAACGGTTTTTCGCCCGGTCTCGATGCCGCGGGTTCCATCTCCGGCACGGTGAAGGTGACGGGCGCACCGGCGAGCCCCGCCGTTGCCTTCAAGATAGACGCGGCCGGCGTGCAGGCGTCGCAGACCCGTGGCGCGGGCGTCGGCGCGGTCAGTGTTTCCTCGTCGGGTACCTTTGCCGGCAATAAACTGACGTTCGACGCCAATATCAGCGATGGAGCCGGCCTTGGCCTCAAGGGCGGCGGCACGGTGACGACGGCGGGCACGCCCGCGCTGGCGCTCGATTTCAACGGCGCCGTGCCATTCGGCCTCCTCGGCGAGAAGCTTGCCGCGCAGGGCCTGGCGCTGACCGGCAACGCCAACGTCAATGTCCAGGTGCGCGGTCCGGCGACATCGCCCGTGATCGGCGGCAGCGTCAAAACCTCGGGCGCGCGGCTGGTCGACGCACGCTCGGGCCTTGCGGTCAACGATATCGCGGCGGACGTCTCGATAGGCAACGGCGTTGCCAGGATCAACCGGTTGACCGGAACGCTGTCGACGCGCGGCAGCCTGTCGGCCAGCGGTACGGTCGGCATCAATCCGGCGCAAGGGTTCCCGGCCGACCTGTCGATCAAGCTCACCGATGGCCGCTACACGGATGGACGCGTGGTGACCGCCAACCTTGGCGGCGACCTGACGATCAAGGGGCCGCTGACTTCTGCACCGGCCATTGCCGGCACCGTCAACCTGGCCAAGACCGTCATCACGGTTCCGGACAGATTGCCGGGCTCGCTCTCGGCACTCGACGTCAAGCACAAGAACGCGCCGGGTGCGGTCAGGGCACAGGACAAGGCGCTGCGCCCGGCGACGACCAGCGGCAAGAGCAGCGGTAGTGGCCTTGCGCTCGACGTCACGGTCAATGCGCCGAACCAGATTTTCATCCAGGGCAGGGGTGTCGACGCCGAACTCGGCGGCTCGCTCAAACTGACCGGCCCGGCATCGTCGCCGCAAGCCGTCGGCACCTTCACCTTGCAGCGTGGCCGGCTGTCGATCCTTGGCAAGCGGCTGACCTTCACCGAAGGCACGGTCGGATTCTCCGGCTCGCTGGTGCCTTACCTCAACCTGACGGCGACGACGACCACGACCGGCGCAACCGTCACCATCGTGGTGTCGGGCGAGGCGACCAATCCAAAATTCATCTTCAGTTCGGTGCCGGCGCTGCCGGAGGATGAAGTGCTGGCGCAACTGATCTTCGGGCGGTCGATGTCGAACCTGTCGCCGCTGCAGATCGCGCAACTGGCAGAAGCGGCCGGCCAACTGGCTGGTGTCGGCGGCTCGACGTCGCTGCTGGAGAATCTGCGCAGCGCCATCGGCGTCGACGATCTCGACGTCATCACCGACGAACAGGGGGGCACGGCGGTCTCGGCCGGCAAGTATCTCAACGACCGCACCTATGTGACCATCCAGAAGGGCGACAAGCCGGGTTCCGGCAAGGCAACCATCGACCTCAATGTCGGGCGCGGCGTCAAATTGCGCGGCGAGGCGACGGACGCCGGCGAAGCCAAGGGCGGCATATTCTACGAGAAGGAATATTGACGGCCTGGCCCTCGTCCTGGCCGCAACTGGCGCTGTCGTAACCAGTGCGAATGTCTCAGTTTAATCGCCCGAAGAGATTTTGGCGAAATCTGAGCGCACTAGCAATTTTGCGCCAAGACTGTCGCTATCACGCGAACTGCCCCCCTTTCAAAGTTGCACATTCGCTAACATGTTCCCAATCCATGTCGTCTTTGACATCATGGCCTGGATGCGGAATGTTAATCGGCGGAAAGCCAACAATGGGAGTTAGTCATGACAATCTATAAGAGCAATGGCGACAGCGTTCCGGATCACATCCTGGCGATGGCCGAAGAAGCCAAGTCGGGCAAGGTCGACCGCCGCGAATTCCTCGCGCTCGCCAGCGTCTTCGGCGCCTCGACGGCCATGGCCTACGGGCTGCTCGGGCTTGCCGCTCCGACCCCGGCCAAGGCCGAGGACGTCCAGGGCAAGAAGGGCGGCGTGCTGAAGGTCGCCATGTCCGTCAAGGATCCCAAGGATCCGCGTACAGCAGACTGGTCCGAGATTTCCAACGCCGAGCGCCAGGCGCTCGAGCCGCTGGTGAAATACACCAAAGAGTACACCTTCGCGCCATATCTGCTGGCAAGCTGGGACATCAACGACGACGCCACCGAATACACGCTGCATGTGCGGCCTGGCGTCGAATGGAACAATGGCGACAAGTTCACCGCCGATGACGTGATCTACAATTTCACCCGCTGGGCCGACAAATCAGCGGAAGGCAACTCGATGCCGGGACGCCTTGGCAGTCTCGTCGATGAGACGACCAAGAAGTTGCGCGAAGGGGCGATCGCCAAGGTCGACGACATGACCGTCAAGTTGAAGCTGTCGAAGCCCGACATCGCCATCATCCCGAACCTGTGCGACTATCCCGGCCTCGTCGTCCACAAGACCTTCGACGAGAAGGGCGCCAACTTCAAGAACTGCCCGATCGGCACCGGTCCGTTCGAGCTCGTCTCCTATGATGTCGGCCAGAAGGTGGTCTACAAGCGCCGCACGACCGGCAAGTGGTGGCAGGGCGAAGCCTTCCTCGATGGCGTCGAGTTCATCGACTACGGCACCGATCCGGCCGCGACGGTCTCGGCCTTCGAATCGGGCGAAGTGCAGACCAACCACGAAACCACGGCCGATTACGTCAAGATCATCGAAGGTGTCGGTGCGCCGGCTTCGGAAGTCGTGACCGCGGCCACCGTGGTCTCTCGCTTCAACATCAATGCCAAGCCCTATGGCGACCAGAAGGTGCGCCAGGCGATGTGCCTCGCCGTCGATAATTCGGTCGTGCTGCAGCTCGGCTATGGCAATGCCGGCACGCCGGCCGAAAACCACCACGTCGCGCCGATCCATCCGGAATATGTCGAACTGCCGAAGATCAAGCGCGACATGGCCAAGGCCAAGCAGATGCTGACGGAAGCCGGCGTGATCGATTTCGAGCACGAGCTGATCAGCAATGACGAGGACTACCACAAGAACACCACCGACGCGATCGCGGCCCAGCTGCGCGAGGCCGGCATCAAGGTGAAGCGCACCGTGCTGCCGAGCTCGACCTTCTGGAACGACTGGACGAAATACCCGTTCTCGGAAACCAACTGGAACATGCGTCCGCTTGGCATCCAGGTCATCGCCATCGCCTACCGCTCCGGCGAAGCCTGGAACGAGACGGCTTATGCCAATCCGGACTTCGACAAGAAGGTCAACGAGGCCCTCGGCATCGCGGATGCGGAGAAGCGCAAGGTCGTGATGAAGGACATTGAGACGATGCTGCAGGAGTCCGGCATCATCATCCAGCCTTACTGGCGCAAGCTCTACATCAACATCAAGCCCGAGGTGAAGAACCACTCGATGCACCCCACCTACGAGCACGACTTCGGCAAGGTTTGGCTCGATCAGGCGTGACCCACAGCTTGACGAATACGAGGGGCGACTGGCCCCTCGAATTCGCGGGATCGTCGCCGTTGCACTGGATGCAGCGGCGGCGTGACGTCGCAAGGTTTTCGAAACAGGGTTGACCATATCTGACCCCAACCCGGCCGGCAGGGGGTACAATGTTCTCATTCATCATCAGACGCATCGGCACTATACTGCTCACGATGCTGTGCCTGACGCTGGTCGTTTTCTTCCTCGTCAATCTCGAACCCAATCTGAAGAAGCTGGCGATCAGCCAGACCGAAATGCACACATCGGCCGAGCAACTCGAAAGCTGGCTGGTCAATCACGGCTACCGCCAGAACTTCTTCGCTCGCTATGGCCAGTGGCTCGGCGTCGTGCCCAAGCAGCCGATCACGGATCCGGCGACGGGGAAGACGACACAGCGCTTCTCTTTCTGCAACGACCCGACGGTGCCGACATTCTCCGGTGTCATCGAGGGCGATTTCGGCTGCTCGACCAAGTTCAAGACCACGGTTGGGGCCAAGCTGTTCCCTGCGCTCGGCGCCACCGGCATCCTGATGTTCTGGGTGCTGGCGGTGATGGTGCCGGTCTCGCTGCTGATCGGCATCCTTGCGGGCATGCGCGAGGGCTCACGCACCGACCGCGTGCTGTCGGTCGCCTCGATCGCCTCGACGGCGACACCTGAATATGTGTCGGGCGTCATCTTCACCGTCGTCTTCGCCTCATGGCTCGGCTGGCTGAACGGTTCTGCCGCCTCGGCGAGCCAGGGTATCACCTTCTACAATTTCACGCTGCCGGTCATCACGCTGGCGATCTACGGCATCGGCTACATCGCGCGCATGACGCGCGCCTCGATGGTCGAGGTGATGACGCAGCAATATATCCGTACGGCACGCCTGAAGGGGCTTTCCTTCAAGAGTGTCGTGGTCAAGCACGCGCTGCGCAACGCGTTGATCGCGCCGTTCACCGTCATCATGCTGCAGTTTCCATGGCTGCTCACCGGCGTCGTCATCGTCGAGGTGATGTTCCGCTACCAGGGCTTCGGCTACACGCTGGTCGAGGCCGCCGGCAACAACGACATCGATCTTCTGCTCGGCTGTTCGCTGGTCTCGGTGTTCATCGTCTTGATCACGCAGCTCATTTCCGACGTCGGCTACGCGTTCCTCAATCCGCGCATCCGCGTTCAGTAGGGAGAAGGCGCATGCAAGCTCAATATATCGGCGCCTCCACCATCATCCTCGAAGTGTTCTGGCGCTTCTGGCCGGTCTGGGTCGCGCTTTTCATCGTCATGGGCGCGAGCTTTCTCTACAAGAAGAAGCTGGCGCTCTATGGCCAGCTGTTCGACAGCGGCGTCGGCATGGCGGGCGTCTTCATCTGCCTGTTCTGGCTGTTCACGGCGATCTTCGCCTCGACCATCTCGCCTTTCGATCCGCTCGGCCAGGTCCCGATCATGAAGGACACGCTGCCCGGCGCCATCGAACCGCAATCGGGGCTCGTCTACCTGTTCGGCGGCGACAAGCTGGCGCGCGATGTGTTCTCGCGCATGGTCTATGGCAGCCAGATCGTGCTGATCATCGCACCCGCAGCGACCGGTTTCGCGCTCATGGTCGGCATCACGCTCGGCCTGCCGGCCGGCTATTACGGCGGCAAGATCGATTCCATCCTGTCGTTCCTGGCCAACCTCGTGCTGGCTTTCCCGGTGATCCTGCTGTTCTACCTGCTGGTGACGCCGGGCATCATGGACACGCCGATCCCCTATGCGCTGGCCGGTGTCTTCTTCCTGTTCCCGATCATCTTCTTCAGCGTGCTGTTCTGGACCCGCTACAAGAACCGGCCCGACCGGATCTATATCCTGCTTGGCCTGACGCTGATCATAGGCGGCTGGATCTACCTCGGCCTGGTCTTCGACAGGGATCCGCTGCACATCGTCCACATCGATCCCAACCAGCTCAACATTTTCGTGGCTGTGGTGTTCGCCTCCAGCCCCGGCGTGTTCCGCATCGTGCGCGGCCTTGTGATGGACATCAAGACGCGCGACTATGTGGCGGCGGCGCAGACGCGCGGTGAATCGCCGTGGTATATCATGCTGTGGGAAATCCTGCCCAATGCGCGCGGACCGCTGATCGTCGATGCCTGCCTGCGCATCGGCTACACCACGATCCTGCTCGGCACGCTGGGCTATTTCGGCCTGGGGCTTGCGCCCGAGAGCCCGGACTGGGGCACCGCGATCAAGGACGCCAGCCGATTGCTGCGCTCCTTCATCCATCCGGCGCTGCCGCCGACGATCGCGCTGATGTCGTTCGTGCTGGGGCTCAACCTGTTGGCCGATTCGCTGCGCGAGCAATCGATGAAAGACTGATTGACGGGCCTTGACCCGCGTCTGGTAAAATTTGGATTGGAGCGACCCATGAACGAGGCAGTTCGAAATCCCGCCAAGCCGACCAATGGGCCGACCACTGGGCCGATCATCGAAATCGAGAACCTGTCGATCTCCTTCTTCACCCGCAAGGGCGAGATACCGGCCGTGATGGATTTTTCCTGCACGGTCATGCCGGGCGAGGCGATGGGCATCGTCGGTGAATCCGGCTGCGGCAAGTCGACCGTATCGCTCGGCATCATGCGCGACCTGTCCAACATCGGGAAGATCGTCGGCGGCAAGATCAAGTTCCAGGGCAAGGACATGGGCGAGCTCTCCGACGAGGAACTGCGCGCCATCCGCGGCAACAAGATCGCCATGATCTACCAGGAGCCGATGGCCAGCCTCAATCCGGCGATGAAGATCGGCCAGCAGCTGATGGAAGTGCCGTTGATCCACGACAAGGTGTCGAAGGAAGAGGCCTATTCCAGGGCGCTCGAAATGGTGCGCTCGGTCAAGCTTCCCGATCCCGAGCGCATGATGCGCTCCTATCCGCACCAGCTTTCCGGCGGCCAGCAGCAGCGAATCGTCATTGCCATGGCGCTGCTGTCGAAGCCGGCGCTGCTTCTGCTCGACGAGCCGACCACCGCGCTCGACGTGACCGTGGAAGCGGGCATCGTCGACCTGGTGAAGGGGTTGGGCGAGAAGTTCGGCACCTCGATGATCTTCGTCTCGCACAATCTCGGCCTGATCCTTGAAACCTGCGACCGCATCACGGTGATGTATTCGGGCGAGGCGGTGGAGACGGGCAAGATCAAGGACGTCTTCGACCGGATGCGCCACCCCTACACGCAAGGGCTGTTCCGTTCGATCCCGCTGCCGGGCGCCGACAAGAACTCGCGGCCGCTGATTGCGATTCCCGGCCAATTGCCGCTGCCGCACGAGCGGCCTAAAGGCTGCAATTTCGGGCCGCGCTGCCATCATTTCGTCGAGGGCGTCTGCAACGCCGCCGAGATCCCGATGATCGAGGTCGCGGGTCACGAAGGCCATTTCTCGCGTTGCGTGCGCTTCAACGAGATCGACTGGGACGCGCTGCCGCCCGGCGCCAAGAAGGTCAATGAACGTGTCGTGCCCGGCGCGCCGGTGCTCAAGATCGAGGACCTCCGGAAATATTATAAGGTCGGCGGCAGCGAGGTGTTCGGCTCGAGCGAAGGCCGCGTCGTCAAGGCCAACGAGACGATCTCGTTCATGGCGCGCGAATCCGAGACGGTCGCCATCGTCGGCGAATCCGGCTGCGGGAAGTCGACGCTGGCCAAGGTGCTGCTCGGGCTGGAGACGGCCAGTTCCGGCAGCGTGACGCTGGGCAACAAGGAAATCCAGTCGACCGGCATCGAGAAGCGCAGCGTCGACACTGTGTCGTCGATCCAGATGGTGTTCCAGAATCCGTTCGACACGCTCAACCCCAGCCATTCGGTCGGGTCGCAGATCATCCGCACGCTGGAAAAATTCAATGTCGGCAAGACCGTCGCCGACCGGCGCAAGCGCATGCTGGAACTGCTCGACCTGGTGAAACTGCCCAGGGCGTTCGAGACGCGCAAGCCGCGCCAGCTTTCCGGCGGCCAGAAGCAGCGCATCGGCGTGGCACGCGCCTTTGCCGGCGACGCCAAGGTAGTTGTGGCCGACGAGCCGGTTTCGGCGCTCGACGTTTCGGTGCAGGCGGCGGTGACCGAACTGCTGATGGACATCCAGCGCAAGAACAAGACGACAATGCTGTTCATCAGCCACGATCTGTCCGTCGTGCGCTACATCGCCGACCGCGTCGTCGTCATGTATCTCGGCTATATCGTCGAGCAGGGCACGACCGACCAGATCTTCGCACCGCCCTATCATCCCTATACCGAGGCGCTGCTGTCGGCGATCCCGATCGCCGATACCAGCGTGGTCAAGAAGCACATCGTGCTGGAGGGTGACATACCCTCGGCGATGAACCCGCCGTCCGGCTGTCCGTTCCAGACACGCTGCGGCTACAAGAAGTTGGTTCCCGACAATTTGTGCGAGACCAAGGTGCCGCCGGTCAAGAATCTCGGCGACGGCCATATGAGCCTGTGCTGGCTCTCCGACGACGTGCTCAAGACCATGGAGCCGGTAATCAAGTTCGACAAGGAACACGCCGCCCATGAGGGCGTGCCGGACGATGCGCCGCATGGCGACGGTCCGGGCTTTGCCGGTACGCCGCCCAACCGACCACATGGCAAGACGACCAGTGCGGAAGCCGACGCTGTGGGGGAGGCCGCCGAGGAGGCCGAAGCCGTTTCCCGGGCTCGCCGCCACGAAGTCCGGGACGAGGTCTCCGAGACCGGCGATGCCTCTCCGAAGCCCGCCAACGCCACCTCCGCGCCGTTCACGCCAAGGACGCTTGGAGACGGCCGCCAAGCGGAGAACGCACGCGTGGCACCAATTGGTGAGCCTGCGGTGAGGCAGACCAAATCAAGCCAAAGTGCGACAAAGGCGAGCGCGACTGCGGAGCCAGCCCGTCTGGCCGGCGCAAATGTCGACAAGAACCGCCCGTCGGGCATCGCCAGGCCTGCCAAACCCGATGACCTCAAGCTGATCTCCGGCGTCGGCTCGAAGACGGAAGGCATCCTCAATGGCCTCGGCATCTTCACCTACGCTCAGGTCGCCGCATGGAAGAAGGCAGAGCGCGAGTGGGTTGACGATCATCTGAGATTCCACGGCCGTATCGAGCGCGAGGACTGGGTCAGGCAGGCAAAGGCGCTAGCCAAGGGCGGCGAGGCTGAATACATCAAGGTGTTCGGCAAGAAGCCGCGCTGAAAGCCACGAACGTTGCGGCAACCCTTTAGTTGCCGCACTGGCTCAGTTGCTGTGCATAGTCGCGGGCCATCTTGTCGGTGGCCCTTGCATAGCCCTGGACGCCGGCATCGCCACGGTTGCCTCGGGCATAGGCGGTCCAGCCGAGATAATAGGCGAGATAGAGGTTGTAGGTGTCGTTGCGCGCGACGCCGTATGCGTCTGATGTCTTGGAATGATACCAGCCGACGAAGTCGACGGCGTCGGCGAATTTCGTGCGCCGCGCCGCCCAGTTGCCGGTCTCGCTCTGATATTGCGACCAGGTTCCGTCCAGCGCCTGCGAGAAGCCGGTGGCCGACGAGACGTGCTTCCACGGAATGAAACCGAGCAGTTTGGTGCGCGGCGGCCGGGCGTTGCTCTTGAAGCCGGATTCCTTGCGCACGGTGGCCATCAGCACCGGCACCGGCACGCCGTATTTCTGGGACGCGCGCTCGGCGGCCGACTGCCAATTGTCGAACCAGCCGTCATTCTGGTCGAAGACGGCGCAGACATTGTTGATGTGGCTGGGCGCGGTGGCGCAAGCCGAAAGTGCCAGCAGCGCACACACCGCTACAATTTTACTAAAACTCGACCTACGCATTGGATGAGCAATAAGCCGAAATCATAAAGGGAATCTTGCTGCTGCCGTTAACGCCTGGTCGGCACGAGCAGGTGAGAAAATGCCATATCGGTATTCCGACGCTAATTGTCGTCATTTCTAAACAGACATTGCAGATATGCCGCCTTGGCTAAAATCACGCCGGCAAACGGCGTATTTCTGACAGACCGGCCGCGCTGCCGAAGCTTTGATGCCGGCATGACCGAACCAAGACGCAAGCGCGGCGCCGAGCGCACCAGCAACAGGGGGCCAGCGCCCATCGCGCAGCTGCCGCCCAGGCGGGTGACGAATCCCTATCCGCCGATGGCGTTGCTGTCACCAGACCAGATCGAGGCGATCCATCTGGCGTCGATGCATATATTGGAGAATTTCGGCATCGAGGTGATGAGCCCGCGTGCGCTGTCGCTGTTCGAGAAGGCCGGCGCCAAGGTCGATCACGCCTCGGCCAATGTGCGCGTCGATCGCGGCATGGTCGACGAGGCGCTGAAGACGACGCGATCTACCTATACGCTGACACCACGCAACCCAGCCAAGTCAATCCATCTCGGTGGCAACACCATCAATTTCACGCTTGTGGCCGGTCCTCCCAATGTCCACGACATGGAGCGCGGCCGCCGCGCCGGCAATCTGCGCGACTATGCTGATCTCACCCGGCTGGCGCAGCATTTCAACTGTATCCACATGCTCGGCAATCAGGTCTGCGCGCCGGTCGAGCTGCCGGCCAACTCACGCCATCTCGACACCTACTTCACCAATCTGACGCTGACCGACAAGAGCTTCCATGTCTCGGCGATCGGCCGGGGCAGGGCTCTGGACGGTATCGAGATGATGGCGATTTCGCGCGGGCTGACGCTGGATCAGATGCGGGGCGATCCCGGCATCGCCACCATCATCTCGGTCAATTCGCCGCGCCGCTTCGACGAGATGATGGCCGAGGGGCTGATGACCATGGCAGAGTACGGCCAGTCGGTGGCGGTGACACCGTTCACGCTGATGGGAGCGATGAGCCCGGTGACGCTGGCCGGCGCCTTGGCGCAGCAGAATGCGGAGGCGCTGTTCGGTGTCGTGCTGACGCAACTCGTGCGTCCCGGCGCGCCTGTGATGTACGGCGCCTTCACGTCCAATGTCGATATGAAGTCCGGCGCGCCGGCTTTCGGCACGCCTGAAAACACCAAGGCCAACATCGCCTCGGGTCAATTGGCGCGGCGCTACGGCCTGCCATACCGGACGACGCCCGGCTCGGCTTCCAACGTCGCCGATGCGCAAGGCGCCTATGAGACGCTGATGGCGCTGTGGGGCGCGGTGCTTGGCCATGGCAATCTCGTCTACCACGCCGCCGGTTGGCAGGAAGGCGGGCTGACGGCGTCGTTCGAGAAATTCATCATCGACGTCGAGATGATCCAGCACATGATGGAGTTTTTGCGCCCGATCGTGGTCGACGAAGCCGAGCTTGCCGTCGAGGCGCTGGGCGCGGTGCCGACCGGCGGTCATTTCTTCGGCGAGCCGCACACGCTGGAGCGCTACGCCACCGCTTTCTACCAGCCAATGCTTTCCAACTGGCAGAATTTCGAGGCCTGGCAGGAAGCCGGCGGCCTCGACGCGACCGCGCGCGCGACGCGGCTGTGGAAGAAGGCACTGGCGGATTATGTCGAGCCGACAATGGACATTGCCGTACGTGAAGAGCTCGAGGCCTATGTGGCCAAGCGCAAGGAAGCGATCGGGCAGGGCGAGCCGTGATTTCCTTGGCGCCGGCGCGCGGCACCCCTCTCTGTCCTGCCGGACATCTCCCCCTCAAGGGGGGAGATTGGCCGCTGTCTCGGCTTTCGCCAATCGCCCACGCTGAAAGCGTAGTGCGGTTGCCAAAGCTGCTGATCTCCCCCCTAGAGGGGGAGATGGCCGGCAGGCCAGAGGGGGGCGCCTTGGCTCCTGCTGTCCCGATTCATATCTCCCATCCAACTCACTGATATCAGAGAAAAATCTATGAAATCGCATGCAAAAGTCGTGGTCATTGGCGGTGGCGTCGTTGGGTGCTCGGTGCTGTTCCACCTCGCCCGCCATGGCTGGACCGACATCGTGCTCCTGGAGCGCGATGAATTGACATCCGGCTCGACCTGGCACGCGGCCGGCGGCATGCACACGATCAATGGCGACCCCAACGTCGCCAAGCTGCAGAAATACACAATCAACCTCTACAAGGAGATCGAGGAGCTGTCGGGGCAGGCGACCGGGGTCCACCTGACCGGCGGCGTGCTTCTGGCTGCCACCGAGGCGCGCCTTGACTGGCTGCGAGGGGTCGTCGCCAAGGGCCGTTATCTCGGCATCGAGCTGGAGGAAATCTCGCCGAAAGAGGCGGCCGAGCTGATGCCGCTGCTCGACCCCAGCCAGTTCGTTGGCGCCGTCCGCAACAAGGAGGACGGCCACCTCGATCCCTCGGGCGTCACGCACGCCTATGCCAAGGCGGCGCGAAAGCTGGGCGCCGAGATCGAACGTTTCACCAAGGTGGAGGACATCGTGCGCCGTCCCGACGGGATGTGGCGCGTCATAACCAACAAGGGCGAGGTGGTGGCCGAGCATGTCGTCAATGCCGGCGGCCTGTGGGCGCGCGAGGTCGGCCGCATGGTCGGGCTCGAACTGCCGGTGCTCGCCATGGAGCACATGTACCTGATCACCGAGGATATGCCGGAGGTCGCGGCCTGGAATGCCAAAACCGGCACCGAGGTCATCCACGCTGTCGATTTCGACGGCGAGCTCTATCTGCGCCAGGAGCGCGGTGGGATGCTGATGGGCACCTATGAGAAGGCCAACAAGCCGTGGTCCGAGTATCAGACGCCGTGGAATTTCGGCCATGAGCTGCTGGCGCCGGACATCGACCGCATCGCGCCGTCGCTCGAGGTCGGCTTCCGGCATTTCCCGGCTTTCCAGAACACCGGCATCAAACAAATCATCAACGGGCCTTTCACCTTCGCGCCCGACGGCAACCCGCTGGTCGGGCCGGTGCGCGGCCTGCCGGGCTTCTGGGTCGCATGTGGCGTGATGGCCGGCTTCAGTCAGGGCGGCGGCGTCGGGCTCGCGCTATCCAACTGGATGATCGAGGGCGACCCCGGCGCCGATATCTGGGCGATGGACGTGGCGCGCTACGGCGACTGGGCGACCATGGCCTACACCAACGCCAAGGTGCGCGAGAATTATTCGCGGCGTTTTTCGATCCGCTTCCCCAATGAGGAATTGCCGGCCGGGCGGCCGCTGAAGACGACGCCCGTCTATGATTTGTTGTCGGCCAAGGGCGCGCAATGGGGTGTCGCCTATGGACTGGAGGTGCCGCTCTGGTACGCACCGGAAGGCGTCAAGGACGAGTTCTCATGGCGGCGCTCGAGCGACTTCACCCATGTCGCCGCCGAAGTCGCGGCGGTGCGCTCAGGCGTCGGCCTGTCGGAGATATCAAGCTTTGCCAAATACAAGGTGACGGGCGAGGGGGCGGCGGCCTGGCTCGACCGGATGCTCGCCTGCAAGCTGCCGAAGCCCGGTCGCATGACCCTGGCGCCGATGCTGAAGGAAGACGGCAGGCTGATCGGCGATTTCACGCTGGCCAATCTGGGCCCCGATGTCTGGTTCCTGGCCGGCTCCGGCATTGCCGAGCAATATCACATGCGCTGGTTCGAGCAGCATCTGCCTGACGATGGCTCGGTCCATATCGAGGTGCTGGGGCAAAAGCTCACCGGCCTGTCGATCGCCGGTCCCAGGGCGAGGGACGTGCTGGCGAAAGCCACACGCTCCGACATATCGAACGCTGCGTTTCCCTTCATGGCCATTGGCAAGATGGATATCGGCATGGCACCGTGCCTGGTCGGCCGCGTCAGCTACACCGGGGATCTCGGCTACGAGATCTGGGTTGCGCCGGAATATCAGCGCGCCGCCTATCAGGCGCTGATGGCGGCGGGGGCGGAATTCGGCATCGGCCTGTTCGGCTCGCGCGCACTCAACGCGCTGCGGCTGGAGAAGAACTACGGTTCATGGGGGCGCGAATACCGGCCGATCTACGGGCCGCTGGAAGCTGGCCTCGACCGCTTTGTCGCCTACGGCAAGGATGCCGATTTCATCGGCAAGACGGCGGCGCTGGCCGAGCGCAAACAGGGCGGCAAGTTGCGGCTGCGCGCCTTCATCGTCGATGCCGAGGATGCCGATGTCATCGGCGACGAGCCGATCTGGTTCGGCGGCGTGGTGCGGGGCTGGGTGACGTCGGGCGGCTACGCCCATCATTCGAAGAAGTCGGTCGCCGTCGGCTACGTGCCGAAGGAGATCGCCGACGAGAGCGACGGCTTCGAGATCGAGTTGCTGGGCAAGCGGCATGCGGCGCGCATGCAGGCGGCGCCGCTGTTCGATGCTAATTTCGAACGGATGCGGGGGTGAGAGCGCACCCCGCATGGGATCATGCGTTGCGGCGGTTGTCGAGCGCAAAGGCGCCAGCGCCGGCGAAGACCAGATAGAGAAAGATAAAGCAGAACGAGATCGCCGAATCGCCGCCGTTGTTGACGGGGAAGAAGTCGCGAGGCATATGCGCCACGAAATAGGCGATCGCCATTTCGCCGGCCAGAAGGAACGCGACCGGGCGGGTGATAAGGCCCAGTGCCAGCAGAATGCCGCCGACGAATTCGAGGATGCCGGCTGCCAGCGGCAGTCCGCTCAACGCGGCGGCGGCGTGTTCGCCTGCGGGGAAATTGAACAGTTTCTGGCTTCCGTGCTCGACGAACTGCAGCGCGGTCATGATACGCAGAACGCCAAGCGCCTGCGGCTGGTATCTGGCAAGGCCATCGAAAAGCTTCATCCAAAACTCCATTGGCTTCTCGGGTCGGCCATAGGTTATCGCCCGGCTATGGACCATTCACTTCCCCTGGCCTGCCATCAACAATTGGTGATTGGAAATGTTCCCCGGCCTGACCTTTGATATTGTACCCGTTAGGGTTGCAATTGTATCGCTGTGGTTGTATTAGTTTATGGACACTCCAGACATGTGGGTCCCCTCGCCATGAAAAAAGTCGCCATCGGCCTGTTCGCAATCCTTATGGGCACCACCAGCTTCGCCATGGCCGAGGACGCCGGCTGCGAGGCCTTCAAATGGCCGGTGACGCGCGAACAGGCGCTGTTTCCCGCTGCGCCCTCAGCGCCGTCCGGAGCGACGCTCGCGGTGGGTGCCGCCGCGGATCTGGCGCTGGTGCCGGCCGAGAAAGCCGGTTTCGCGGTGCCGCCCGAACGGGCCCCCGCGGAGGGCACGTTCGGCGCCGTGGCCAGCGTGGCGGTGCCGCCGGAGGGGGCCATCCAGATCAGCCTGTCGGGCGAGGCCTGGATCGATGTGATCCAGGACGGCCATGCGGTGAAATCGGCGGGTTATAGCGGTGTCAAAACCTGCCCCGGCATCCGCAAGAGCGTGCGCTTCAAGCTGGCGGCGGGCCAAGCCACCGTCCAGTTCAGTGGTGCCAAGAAAGAGACCCTCAAGGTCGCGGTTCTGGCGCCAGAATGAGCCGACGCAAGCAGGCGTGATTTCAGCGGTTGGCGCGGACGCTTACCGCACCGGCGCCATCAGAGCGAAATGCGCGCCTTGCGGGTCCTGGCATTGCACGATCCAGCTGCCTCCGGGCACCTCCATCGGCCCCATCAGGATCTTGCCGCCATTGTCGGTGACGCGTTTGGCTGCGGCGTCGATGCCGGTGACATTGAAATAGAACTGCCAGACCGGGACCGGAATCTGCTCGGGCTTGTTCATGATGCCGCCACCGGATTCGGGGCCGGCGGTAAAGGTCTGGTAGATGCCCATCGGGCCCATGTCGAATTCGCCGGCACTGGCCCAGCCGAACTGGCTGGAATAGAAATCGAACGCGGCCTTCCAGTCGCTCGTATAAAGTTCGTGCCAGCCAATATGGCCAGGCGTGCTGGCCGGCACAACGGGTTGGTCGGGGCCGTTCGGCTGCAGGAACATGAAAGTCGCGCCTTGCGGATCGGCGACGACGGCGAAGCGGCCGACGCCTGGAATGTCGTCGGGCTGGCGGTGAACGGCACCACCTGCCTTTTCCAGCGACGCCGTAGCGGCATCGACATCCCTTGCATGGATATAGCCCAGCCAGCCGGGCGGCATACCCATATTGGCCGCATCCTCCGGCATCGTCATCAGGCCGCCGACGCCACGCTCGCCGACATTCATGACGATATAGCGCGGCATGCCTGGGGCCTTGTCGAAGGGCTCAGCCCTCCAGCCGACCACTTTTGTGTAGAAAGCCTCCGCGGCGTCGAGGTCCGACGTCATCAGTTCGTACCAGAAGAAGGGCATCGGGGATTTTGGCATGGTCGGTCTCCTCACCGTTGTGCACCGATCGTCGTTCGATCCATCCTAGGACGATCTCGACGACAGAAATCCGACATCTGGGCTAGAAATCGGGAACGGCAAGGCCAGCCTCCTGGTATCTTGCGCGCCTTGCGATTTTCGCCTTTGCTTGGGCTCGAGAAGGGGGCCTCGATCCATGCGGCAGATGTCGCTTACAGCCGAGCTTGTCGCACTGTGCCATCGCGAGGAGGCCGATCCCGGGCCCAGCGGCAGCTGGACGCAGCTGAGTGACGAGGATTTCCGGGTCCTTTCCGCGCGGCTGTCCGATGAAGCCGATGCGGGGCCGCTATGGGTGTTCGCCTATGGCTCACTGATCTGGAAGCCAGCTTTCGAGTCCGTCGAACGCCAGCGCGCCACCGCCCATGGCTGGCATCGCTCCTTCTGCATCGACATGGTCCGCTGGCGCGGCAGTGTCGCGCAGCCAGGACTGATGATGGCGCTCGAACGCGGCGGGCGATGCGATGGTGTGATCTATCGTCTACCGGAAGGGGAGAAGGCTGCTCAGATCGAAAGGCTGTTGCGGCGCGAGATCGACGATCATGAGAGCGTCGCGTCGGTCAGGTGGGTCCCGGTGCGTACGGCGCTAGCGCAGTTGCGGGCGCTGGGTTTCTGGGTCGGGGTGACGGGCAGAGGCACTTCGCTCGGGCAGCCGCTGGAGACAGTGGCGCAAGTGCTGGCGCGCGCCTGCGGCCATGTCGGCTCCGGGGCGGAATATCTTTACAACACGGTCAGCCATCTCGAGGAATTCGGCATCCGCGACCGCAATCTTTGGACATTGCAACAATTGGTCGCTGATGAGATCAGGTTGATCCACGGCATTGGCATGGGCGGCAGCTCTATCCCTGCATTGCCGTCACCTTAACTTGAATTTGATTGTCATCTTTTAGTTCAGCCTTTTCAGCGGCTTGCGTCAAAAATTGACCAATTGATAAAAAAACAAAACGTGCTAGCCTTTCCCAAAACGAAAACATGGGGAACTGAAGATGCCAGTGGGCCAGTTCAAAGAAGGTATTGTCGGCGGCCGGCTCCTGCCGGACCAATACGCGGACAATTTTTCCGACCTGCATCCGCCGCTCGATCATCACGAGGCGCTGGTCGAATCCGACCGCTGTTATTTCTGCTACGACGCGCCGTGCATGAATGCATGTCCGACCTCGATCGACATTCCTATGTTCATCCGCCAGATCTCGACCGGCAACCCTATCGGGTCGGCCAAGACCATCTTCGACCAGAACATCCTGGGCGGCATGTGCGCCCGCGTCTGTCCGACCGAGACGCTGTGCGAGGAGGTCTGCGTGCGCGAGGTGGCGGAAGGCAAGCCGGTGCAGATCGGCCGTTTGCAGCGCTACGCCACCGATGTCGCGATGAGCGAGAACAAGCAGTTTTATCCACGCGCCGAGCCGACGGGCAAGACGGTTGCCGTGGTCGGCGCCGGCCCGGCCGGCCTTGCCGCCGCGCACCGGCTCGCCCGCCACGGCCATGACGTGACCATCCTGGAGGCGCGCCCGAAGGCCGGCGGCCTCAACGAATACGGTATCGCCGCCTACAAGAGCGTCGACAACTTCGCCCAGGCCGAGGTCGACTACGTCACCGCGATCGGTGGCATCGACATCCAGAACGGCAAGGCGCTCGGCCGCGACTACCAGTTCTCCGACCTGATCCGCAATTACGATGCGGTGTTCCTCGGCATGGGGCTTGGCGGCGTCAACGCGCTGCGCGCCGATGGCGAGGATGCCGCCGGCGTCACCAACGCGGTCGAATTCATTGCCGAGCTTCGCCAGGCCAGCGACCTCTCGGGCTTGCCGGTCGGCCGCCGCGTCGTCGTCATCGGCGGCGGCATGACGGCGATTGACGCCGCCGTGCAGTCGAAGCTGCTTGGCGCCGAGGAGGTGACGATCTGCTACCGGCGCGGCCAGGAGCATATGAACGCCTCCGAGTTCGAGCAGGACCTGGCCGCCGCCAACGGCGTGACCATCCGCCATTGGCTGCAGCCGAAGCGGGTGATCGCCGAAGGTGGGAAGGTCAGTGCCATCGAACTCGAATACACCGCGCTCATCGGGGATAAGCTTGCCGGCACCGGCGAGACGCTGACGCTGGTTGCCGACCAGGTGTTCAAGGCCATCGGCCAGAGTTTTGTGCCGGTCGCACTCAACGGCGGCGGGGCGTCAATCGACCTCGAAGCCGGCCGCATCAAGGTTGACGAGGAAGGGCGCACCTCGCTGGCCAAGGTCTGGGCCGGCGGCGACTGCATTTTTGGTGGCGACGACCTGACCGTCTCGGCCGTGGCGCAAGGGCGCGATGCGGCTGAGAGCATCCACAGGAGCCTGACCCAGGGATAAGGATCATGGCCACGGTGGAACCGGGCATTGCCCGTCACTACGAGAGTTCAGGCCTGGAGCAGCGGATTCTTGCCGCGCTTGCCGATACTGGCGTGGAAATCGCCTTTCTGAGCGCCGACGATCTCGCCGCAGTCGACGAATTCCACATTGGCGGCGTGGCCGCCACCAGGGAACTCGTCGACCAGATGGGGCTGAAGCCTGGAGTCCGGCTTCTCGACATCGGTTCAGGCATCGGCGGCCCGGCCCGTTTTGCCGCGAACAATGCCGGCGCCGACGTCACCGGCATCGACCTCACGCAAAGCTATGTCGACATCGCGGCCAGCCTGTCGAAACAGGTGGGAATGGACGGCAAGACGCGCTTCGTGCAGGGCAGCGCGCTGGACATGCCGTTCGACAAGGCCAGCTTCGATGCGGCAATGATCCTGCATGTCGGCATGAACCTGCCCGACAAGCGCAAACTGATGAGCGATGCCGCCCGTGTGCTCAAGTCCGGCGGCGTCTTCGCTGTCTACGACGTGATGCGGCTCAAGGACGGCGCGCTGACCTATCCGCTGCCATGGGCATCCGACGAGACCATGTCCTTTGTCGCCACGCCAGACAACTATCGTTCGGCGGCCACCGCGGCGGGCTTCTCGGTGACCGCGGAGCGCCCACGCGGTGCTTTCGCCATAGAATTCTTCGCGAAGATGCGCGCCCGCATGGCCGCCGCACAGGCCGAGGGCAAAAAGCCGCCGCCCGGCGTCGGCCTCGTCATGGGCGAGGATGCCCGCACCAAGATCGCCAATCTCACCGCCGCGCTTGAAGGCGGCATTCTTGCTCCCGTGGAAATGCTCCTTCGTCTCGGTTGAAAGGGACCTGTCATGGCTGACATCCGCAACAATTTCGTCGGCATCAAATCGCCCAATCCGTTCTGGCTGGCCTCGGCGCCGCCGACGGACAAGGCCTACAACGTCATCCGCGCCTTCAAGGCGGGGTGGGGCGGTGTGGTCTGGAAGACGCTGGGCGAAGAGGGGCCGCCGGTGGTCAACGTCAACGGGCCGCGTTACGGCGCGATCTGGGGCGCCGACCGGCGCCTGCTCGGCCTCAACAACATCGAGCTGATCACCGACCGCGATTTGCAGACCAATCTGCGCGAGATGAAGCAAGTCAAGATGGACTGGCCCGACCGCGCGCTGATCGCATCCATTATGGTACCGTGCGTCGAGGAAAGCTGGAAATCCATCCTGCCGCTGGTCGAGGAGACCGGAGCCGACGGCATCGAGCTCAATTTCGGCTGCCCGCACGGCATGTCGGAGCGCGGCATGGGGGCGGCCGTCGGCCAGGTGCCGGAATATATCGAAATGGTGGTGCGCTGGTGCAAGCAATATACGCGCATGCCCGTCATTACCAAGCTGACGCCCAACATCGCCGACATCCGCAAACCGGCGCGGGCAGCGCATGCCGGTGGCACCGACGCGGTGTCGCTGATCAACACCATCAATTCGATCACCGGCGTCGACCTCGACAGTTTCGCACCGATGCCGACCATCGACGGCAAGGGTTCGCATGGCGGCTATTGCGGCCCGGCGGTGAAGCCGATCGCCATGAACATGGTGGCCGAGATCGCGCGCGACCCCGAAACCCGCGACCTGCCGATCTCCGGCATCGGCGGCATCACCACATGGCGGGACGCAGCCGAATTCATGGCGCTTGGCGCCGGTAATGTGCAGGTCTGTACGGCGGCGATGACCTATGGCTTCAAGATCGTGCAGGAGATGATCGCCGGCCTCGAAAATTGGATGGACGAGAAGGGCCACCGCTCACTCGACGACATCATCGGCCGTGCCACGCCAAACGTCACCGACTGGCAGTACCTCAATCTCAACTATGTCGCCAAGGCGCGTATCGACCAGGACGCCTGCATCAAGTGCGGCCGCTGCCACATCGCCTGCGAGGACACCTCGCACCAGGCGATCACCAGCATGGTCAACGGCGTCAGGCATTTCGAGGTGATCGAGGCCGAGTGCGTCGGCTGCAATCTGTGCGTCAATGTCTGCCCGGTCGACAATTGCATCACCATGGAGCCGCTGGCGGCGGGCGCGTTGGACCAACGCACCGGCAGCCCGGTGTCGCCGGTCTATGCCAACTGGACGACGCATCCGAACAACCCGATGGCCAAGGTGGCGGCGGAGTAGGGAGCAGACATTCGACGAGAAAGCGGCGCCTTCGGGCGCCGTTTTTTCCATTTCCCTATTGCAGATAAAAATTATCCACGATAAAAGATATCCACGATTTGGAGATTGGCATCATGAAGCTGGGCGAGGGCGTTGAAGCGGCCATTCACTGCGCGGCCACGCTGGCCAGTGTCGAGGGCAACAGCACGATGCCGGGCGCGGCCCTGGCGGAGGCCTTTGGCCTGTCGCCGACCTACCTCCTGAAGCATCTCAACATGTTGAGCGCGGCGCGGATCCTGGAATCGGTGCCGGGTCCCGCCGGCGGCTACCGGCTGGCGCGGGCTGCCGAGCGCATCACGCTGCTCGACATCGTGCTGGCCGTCGAAGGGCGCGAGCCGGCGTTTCGCTGCGGCGAGATCCGCCGCAACGGTCCGGTCAAGATCGACGCCTCGGCCTATGTCAAACCCTGCGGCATCAATGCCGCGATGCTGAAGGCCGAGCGCGCCTACCGGGCAGCGCTGGCAGAGGTGAAGCTGTCCGACATCGTGGCGGACTACGCGGCGGAAGGCGACCCCAGATCGTTTGCCGCGAGCTGCGCCTTTGTCGAGCGTCATCAGCGGCCGCAGAAATCCCGTTCAACCAACCAAGCCTAACCTCCCCAAAGATGCGAAAGGAAAGACGATGAAACAGAGACTGCAGTTTTTCGCCAAGGCGCCGGAAATCATGAAGAAGGTGACGGCACTCAACAAGGCGGTCGACGAATGCGGGCTGGAGGTGAGCCTGCTGCACCTGATCAAGCTCAGGGCCTCGCAGATCAACGGCTGTTCCTTCTGCGTCGAGATGCACAGCCGCGAAGCCAGGCGCGACGGTGAGACCGAACAGCGGCTCTATCTGGTCGCCGCCTGGAAGGAATCGCCGCTCTTCTCCGAGCGCGAACGCGCCGCCTTCGCCTGGACCGAGGCGGTGACGCTGATCGCCAAAAATGGTGTGCCGGACGAACTTTATGTCAGCACGCTCGAGCATTTTTCGGAAGAGGAACTGGTCAAGCTGTCCGTGGCGGTCGGCATGATCAACACCTGGAACCGGCTCTGCATCCCGTTCCATGCCATCCATCCGATGCCGGCCGCCAAGGCGGCCTGACCGGCCTGGTGTCTATTGGAGCGCCGCCGACGAAGGCGGCGCTTCTACTGTTTTCAAAGGGAGAGTTTAATGCCTGTCGATTTGCCTTCGACCTTGCTGTTTCTCGGCCGCCTGCTGCTCGGCGGCGCCTTTGTCTTCGCCGGCCTGCGCAACATCCAGAACGCGGCATTCCTGAGCGGTTTGATGGTCGCGCGTGGCGTGCCACAGGCCCGGCTGGCGCTGTGGGCCGGCATTGTCCTGCAGATCATCGCCGGGGTGCTGGTGATGGCCGGCCTCTGCACCGCGATTGCCTGCGCGGTGCTGGTGATGTTCCTGGTCGTGGCGACGCCAATGTTCCACAATTTCTGGGATCATCAGGGTCCAGACCGGGCAACGCGCATCAACGGTTTCGTGGGCAATGTCGCGCTGAGCGGAGGGTTCCTGACGCTGATTGCGCAGTCGCTTTAATTTGTTCATGGAACAGTGGTCGCCTGGCGACCACTGCCAAACGCTCAGGCCGCAAATCGCAGGCCGCCATCGCAGGTCAGCACCTGGCCGGTCATGAAGCTGTTGGAGACGAGGAAGGCTATCGCCGATGCGACGTCCTCGGCACGGCCGATGCGGCCGACCGGCGTTTTCCCCGCATATTCGGCAAAGACCGCCTGCCGCTGCTCAACCGGTAGAAAATCCCACCACGGCGTGTCGATGACGCCGGGCGCAACGACGTTGACGCGCAACGGCTTCAGTTCCATCGCCAGGATCGGCGCGACGGTCAGCAGCATGCCGTTGATGGCGCCGATGCCGGCGACGCCTGGCATCGCGACCTGGGCCGACACCGCCGAAATGAATGTGACCGATCCGCTCTTGCTTAGCGTCGGCAAGGCGGCCTGAAGGCAGGAGAGTTGCGGCCGCACTTTTTCGTCGACGCCCCCGGCGATGTCTGCAAGGTCGAGGGTTTCGAATGGACCGAGGCCCTTGCCGCCGCTGGCTGCCAGAACGAGATGGTCGAACGGGCCGAGGCGCTCGAAAAACTGGCGTACGTCATCCGGCTTCGAAGCGTCGAAGGCGGCCTTGTCGGCAGCGCCGCCAAGGCTCTTCCAGGCGCTGACGAGCTTGTCCTGGTTGCGCCCGGTGATGGTCACCTTCATGCCCGGGCCGAGCAGTTTGCGCGCTGTCGCCAGGCCGATGCCGGACGAGCCGCCGATGATGACTGTGTGTTCGGTTCTGTCGGTCATGACTGTTCTTTCTTCGATGGGGAAGCGACGCCGACAAGGTCGAGGCTCATGCTGCGCAATTGCTGTCTTGCCCTGGCGTCGTAGGCCTGGGCGTCGGCGCGGGATTCGCGCAGTCCGTCGAAATAGAGGCCGCTGCGGCCTTCGAGCGCGGATGAGGTGGCGAGGTTCAAGATAGCTTCGGCGCCGGTTTCGACGGAGCTCCACGGCGTCACGCCCGCCTGTCGGACCATGGTGGTGTTCATATAGCTCGCCGGATGCAGCGCGTTGACGGTGACGCTGCTGCCTTCCAACTGCTCGGCCAGATCGACGGTGAACAGGATCTGCGCCAGCTTGCTCTGGCAATAGGCGCGCACGCCGCTATAGCCGCGGGTCAGCATGACATCGTCGAAATCGATCGCCTGCTGGCCGGCGGACGCGACATTGACGATGCGTGCCGGGGCGCTCGCCTTCAGCAGCGGCAGAAGCTCCGAGGTCAGCAGGAAGCCGGCGAGATAGTTGACGGCAAAGCGCAACTCGTAGCCATCGGCGCTTGTCTGTCGCTTGTCGCCGGCGGTGCCGACGCCGGCATTGTTGATGAGGATGTCGAGGCGGGTTGTGCTGCCGCGCACGGCCTCGGCGAGGCGTCTTACCTGCGCCAGTGAAGCGAGATCGGCAGCGAGAAACTCGGCCTTGCCGCCAGCGGCTTCGATGTCGGCGATAACGGCCTTGCCACGGGTTGCATCGCGGCCATGCACCAGCACCCGTGCGCCGGCGGCACCCAGGCTTTGCGCCACGACCCGGCCGACGCCGTCGGTCGAGCCGGTGATGAGGATGGTCTTGCCTTTCAATTCCATGTTCAGAGCCTCCTGTTGTTGCCCTGAACGCAAGATGGGGCGCTTTGCCCATGTCAAACAGTTCAAACTTTATCCTGGTATCGATACTGCTATAATAGCCGGCATGAACGCTCCCGCTGCCTCCACCCGATCAGCCGACGAGAGCCGCCGGCGTGAACTCGGCGCCTTCCTGCGTTCGCGCCGGGAAAAGCTGGCGCCGTCGGCCACCGGCATCGCGACAGGTCCGCGACGGCGCACGCCGGGTCTGCGGCGCGAGGAAGTGGCGATGATCGCCGGTGTCGGCACCACCTGGTACACCTGGCTCGAACAGGGCAGGGATGTGCGGCCCTCGGTGGAAGTGCTGGCGGCGCTCTGCGAGGCGCTTCGCCTCGACGCCGTCGAGAAGCGGCATCTGTTCATCCTGGCCGGCCGCCAGCAGCCGGAGCGTCGTGTGGCGGCGCCGGAAAAGGTCGATGCCACGCTGTCGCATATGCTGCAAAGCCTGGTGCTGCAGCCCGCCTATGTCGTCGGCCGGCGTTGGGACGTTCTTGCCTGGAACGAAGCGGCCGTGGCGGTGTTCGGCGACTATGGCCTGCTGGAGGGCGATAGCAGAAATATCGTCCACATGGTGTTCACCAACCCGCACCACCGCCGCCTGCTGGTCGACTGGGAAGAACTCGCCCGCGTGGTGCTCGCCTCGTTTCGTGCCGAAAGCGCCAAATATGTCGGCGATCCAGATTTCGAACGGCTGATCGCGCTGATGATGAACTCAAGTCCCGAGTTCCGCGACTGGTGGCCCCGGCGCGACGTGGCGCGAAAACTGACCGGCGTGAAGCACGTCCGGCATCCCAAGGCGGGCTTGATGGCTTTCGAGCATATGAGCCTGTCGATCGACGACGGCTCGGACATGCGGCTGATCGTCTATACGCCGCTCGCCGAGCAGAACTCGATCGCCAAGCTACAACAACTGCTGGAGGCGATGCCGGCCGAACGGCGTAGCGCGTGAGACCCCTCAGCTTCGTCATCCTCGGGTCTGCGCCGCGTCGCTACGCTCCTTGCTCCGCCCGTGGATGACGAAATGATGAGCGCCTCCGCTAACCTCCACGGTCAGCAAGAACCAAGCAACCGGTGGGTCGGCCGCTAGCCGTTTGGCTTCAGCCCATCGAGGAACAATTGCTCCAGGAAGCGGGCAGCGTCCTCGAAGCGGCCGTCGCCGCCGCGGTTCGGCCCCAGAACGGCGCGGACCTGGACGTCGAAATCGGCATAGTGCTGCGTCGTTGCCCAGATCGCGAAGATCAGGTGCCAGGGATCGGTCCGTGCGATCTTGCCGGCGCGCATCCAGCCCTTGATGACGGCGGCCTTCTCGTCGACCAACGTCTTCAACTCGCCCGCCAACAGCGGCATGATGCGCGGCGCTCCTTGCAGGATCTCGTTGGCGAACAGCCGGCTCTCGCGCGGAAAGTCGCGGGCCATTTCCAGCTTGCGCCTGATGTAGCTCCTGAGTTCGGTCATCGGATCGCCGATGTCGTCGAGTTCCCTGAGCGGCGCCAGCCAGGTTTCGAGCAGCCGCTCCATCAATGTCTCGTGAATGTCCTCCTTGCGGCGGAAATAGTAGAGCAGGTTCGGCTTCGACATGCCGGCGGCTTCGGCGATCTGGTCGATGGTGGAACCGCGGAAGCCGCTGGTGGAAAACACTTCGAGCGCGGCCTCCAGGATCAGTTCGCGCTTTTCCTGCTGGATGCGGGTGCGGCGAGGGGCTTGCGTGCTCGTGGTCACCGTTGCGGACCCTCGCATCGACGGTCAACTGGACCAATTCTCTGGACCAGTTTTTCTCCAACCTGTGGAACGCACTTCAGGAGCCGCATTTCCGCTAGTAATCCATTGACCGCCGACATGGCGGTGCTAACGTTTGTCCAATCGGTCAAAATTTGCGTAGCATGAAAGCGCGGCAAAGACCAAGCGTTGGGCGCAGCGAAACAGGTTACAAGGGGAAGTCTTGGTCATGTCCAACCGGCTGAAAGTCACGCCGAACGATCTCAGCGCATTCTGGATGCCGTTCACGGCAAACCGGCAGTTCAAGCAGGCGCCGCGCATGTTCGTGTCCGCCAAGGACATGCATTACACGACCAGCGACGGCCGCAAGGTGCTGGACGGCACCGCCGGCCTGTGGTGCGTCAACGCCGGCCATTGCCGCCCGAAGATCACCGAGGCGATCCAGCACCAGGCCGCCGAACTCGACTACGCCCCGGCCTTCCAGATGGGCCATCCGATCGTGTTCGAGCTGGCCAACCGCCTGGTCGACCTCGCGCCCAAGGGCATGGACCATGTATTCTTCACCAATTCCGGTTCGGAATCGGTCGAGACGGCGTTGAAGATGGCGATCGCCTTTCACCGCGTGAAGGGAGAGGGCTCACGCACCCGGCTCATCGGTCGCGAGCGCGGCTATCACGGCGTCAATTTCGGCGGCATCTCGGTCGGCGGCATCGTCACCAACCGCAAGATGTTCGGCACGCTGCTGGGCGGCGTCGACCACATGCCGCACACGCATCTGCCGGAGAAGAACGCTTTTTCGAAAGGCGTGCCGGAGTATGGCGCGGAGCTCGCCAACGAGCTGGAGCGTATCGTCGCCCTGCATGACGCCTCGACCATCGCGGCCGTCATCGTCGAGCCGGTCGCCGGCTCCACTGGCGTTATCCTGCCGCCGAAGGGCTATCTCGAGAAGCTGCGCGAAATCTGCACCAAGCACGGCATCCTGCTGATCTTCGACGAGGTCATCACCGGTTTCGGCCGCCTCGGCGCGCCGTTCGCCGCCGACTATTTCGGCGTCACGCCCGACATCATGACCACTGCCAAGGGCGTCTCCAACGGCGTCATCCCGATGGGCGCGGTGTTCGTGAAGAAGGAAATCCACGACGCCTTCATGACCGGCCCCGAGCACATGATCGAGTTCTTCCACGGCTACACCTATTCGGGCAATCCGATCGCTTGTGCGGCCGCACTCGGCACGCTCGATACCTACAAGGAAGAGGGCTTGCTCACCCGTGGCGAGGAACTGGCACCTTATTGGGAGGATGCGCTGCATTCGCTCAAGGGCGAGCCGCATGTCATCGACATCAGGAACATCGGCCTGATCGGCGCGATCGAACTGGCGCCGATCGCCGGCAGCCCGACCAAGCGTGCGTTCTCGGCCTTCGTCAAGGCGTTCGAGCGCGGCGCGCTGATCCGCACCACCGGCGACATTATCGCACTGTCGCCGCCGCTGATCATCACCAAGGGCCAGATCAACGAATTGATCGACCATGTGCGGGAAGTGCTGCGGTCGATCGATTGAAGGGCTGGATGCAGCTTTCCCTCCCCTCGAGGGGGAGGGGGACGCCGCGCAATAGGAGAGGACTTTGAATGGCCGCACCCGGCGAGAATCTGCGAATCAATTCAGACCGCTTGTGGGATTCCATCATGGAGATGGCGAAGATCGGCCCCGGCATTGCCGGCGGTAACAATCGCCAGACCGTGACCGACGAGGACGGCGAGGGCCGGCACCTGTTCAAGCGCTGGTGTGATGCGGCCGGGCTCGAAATGGGCGTCGACGAGATGGGCACCATGTTTGCCCGCCGCGAGGGCACCGATCCCAGCCTGCCGCCGGTCTATGTCGGCAGCCACCTCGATACGCAGCCCACCGGCGGCAAGTATGACGGCGTGCTCGGCGTGCTCGGCGGCCTGGAGATCGTGCGTTCGCTCAACGATCTCGACATCAAGACCAAACACCCGATCGTCGTCACCAACTGGACCAACGAGGAAGGGGCGCGCTTCGCTCCGGCGATGATGGCCTCCGGCGTATTCGCGGGCGTGCTCGACCAGGCGGATGTCTATCAGCATACCGACAAGCAGGGCAAAAAGTTCGGCGACGAACTGGAGCGCATCGGCTGGAAGGGCGCCGAGAAGGTCGGCGACCGCAAGATTCACGCCTTCTTCGAACTGCATATCGAGCAGGGCCCGATCCTTGAGGACGAAGATATCGACATCGGCGTCGTCACCCACGGCCAGGGCCTGAAATGGCTGCAGGTGACGCTGACGGGCAAGGAAGCGCATACCGGCTCGACGCCGATGCCGAAGCGCCGCAATGCTGGGCTCGGCATGGCCCGGGTGATCGAACTGGTGCACGAGATCGCCATGGACTACCAGCCCGACGCCGTCGGCGCGGTCGGCCACATGGAAGTCTATCCCAATTCGCGCAACATCATCGCCGGACGCACCGTCTTCACCATAGACATCCGCTCGCCGGAGAAGGAAGTGCTCGATGCCATGGATGGCCGCATCCGCGAAGGCATCGACACGATCTGCGATGCGCTCGACATCCGATACGAGATCGAGCAGGTCGGTCATTTCGATCCGGTCACCTTCGACAAGGGCTGCGTCAAGGCGATCCGCGACGCCGCAGAGCGGCTCGGTTATACGCATCGCAATATCGTCTCCGGCGCAGGCCACGACGCCTGCTGGATCAACCGCGTCGCTCCGACCGCGATGGTGATGTGCCCATGCGTGGATGGGTTAAGCCACAACGAGGCGGAAGAGATCACCAAGGAATGGGCCGCGGCCGGCGCCGACGTTCTGTTCCACGCGGTGGTGGAGACGGCCGTCATCGTGGAGTGAACTAAGAAGATTTACCTCCAAACGCCGCTCACCAAGAAGCGCGAAAAGACAAGGGAACAAGAAAATGTCCAAGGTCATCCGAAACGGCACCATCGTCACGGCCGACCGCACGTGGAAGGCCGACGTGCTGATGCAGCACGGCAAGATCGTCGCTATCGGTTCCAACCTGCACGGCGACCATGAGTATGACGCCACCGGTTGCTATGTCATGCCAGGCGGCATCGACCCGCATACCCATCTTGAAATGCCCTTCATGGGCACTTATTCCGCCGATGATTTCGAATCCGGCACGAGGGCTGCCCTGGCCGGCGGCACGACGATGGTGGTCGATTTCTGCCTCCCGTCCCCGCAGCAGTCGCTGCTCGAAGCCTTGCAGATGTGGGACAACAAGACCTCGAAGGCAGCCTGCGACTATTCCTTCCACATGGCGATCACCTGGTGGGGCAAGCAGGTGTTCGACGAGATGGCCACCGTGGTCGACAAGGGCATCACCTCGTTCAAGCACTTCATGGCCTACAAGGGCGCGCTGATGGTCGACGACGACGAGATGTACGCGTCGTTCCAGCGCTGCGCCGACCTCGGCGCACTGCCGCTGGTGCATGCCGAGAATGGCGACGTGGTCGCCGCCCTGTCGCAGAAGCTGCTCGCCGCCGGCAACAACGGCCCCGAAGGGCATGCCTATTCGCGCCCACCGGAAGTGGAGGGCGAGGCGACCAACCGCGCCATCATGATCGCCGATATGGCCGGCGTGCCGCTCTATGTCGTGCACGTCTCCTGCGAGCAGAGCCACGAGGCGATCCGCCGGGCGCGCCAGAAAGGCATGCGGGTGTTCGGCGAGCCGCTGATCCAGCACCTGACGCTGGACGAGAGCGAGTATTTCGACAAGGACTGGGACCATGCAGCGCGTCGCGTGATGAGCCCACCCTTCCGCAACAAGCTGCACCAGGATTCGCTATGGGCGGGCCTGCAGGCCGGATCGCTGCAGGTGGTGGCGACCGATCATTGCGCCTTCACCACCGAGCAGAAGCGCTTCGGCGTCGGCAATTTCACCAAGATTCCCAACGGCACGGGGGGCCTCGAGGACCGGCTGCCGGTGCTATGGACCAAGGGCGTCAACACCGGGCGGCTGACGATGAACGAGTTCGTCGCCGTGACATCGACCAACATCGCCAAGATCCTCAATATGTATCCAAAAAAGGGCGCCATCGTCGAAGGTGCCGATGCCGACATCATCGTCTGGGATCCTAGCGCCAAGAAAACGATTTCTTCGAAGAAGCAGCAGTCTGTCATCGACTACAATGTATTCGAAGGCGTCGAGGTGACGGGCTTGCCGCGCTTCGTCTTCTCGCGAGGCGAGTTGTCGATCGAGGAAGCCGAGGTGAAGGCAAAGCCCGGTCATGGCGAGTTCGTCGGCCGCGAGCCGAACGCCGCCGTCAACCGGGCGCTGTCGACCTGGAAAGAGATCACCGCGCCGCGCAAGGTCGAGCGGACCGGCATTCCGGCGACCGGGGTTTGACGGTGAGGCGCGCGGGGTTCTATCTCGCCGCCGTTCTGGTTCTGGCTGCCGGCTCCGCCTCGGCGGCCGGCATCGACCTGTCCAAGCCCTATGGCAACAAGACCGGCTGCATCAACAAGAATGGTCAGAAGCTCTATGCCGAGGACATGCTGCTGCTGACCGATACCGACTTCATCACCATTGCCAGCGCCTGTACCTTCACTGAAAAGCAGGTACAGGCCGACGGTTCGCTGGTGGCGAAGGCGCAATGCCAGGCGGAAGGCGAGGAAGGCCAGTCGACGATCCAGTTCACCATCAAGCGCAGCGCCAAGAACGCCAAGAAGCTGGTGATTGCCGACGAGGACGGTGCCGTCTACGGGGAAGTGTCACGGTGCCGATGACGGCCAGCGTCCCTCGTTCGAGGATATCAAGCGACCAGTGCATCCAGTTCCGGCAACAGGACGACGCTTTCCTGTTCGTTGGGGTCGGTGCGGGCGATGACAGCCGACGAGGGGGCGTTGCTCAGATTGGCCGGCAAATGCGGCACGCCGGCCGGAATGTAGAAGAGGTCACCGGCCTTGACGACGATGTGATGCTCCAGCCGGTCGCCATACCAGGTATGGACCTCGCCGGAGAGCACGTAGATCGCCGTTTCATGGTTCTCATGCAGATGCGCCTTGGCGCGGGCGCCGGGCGGCATGGTCAGCACATGCATGCAGATGCCGGAAGAGCCGACCGACTCGGTGGCGATGCCTGCGAAATAGGTTAGACCCTGCTTGCCTTCATAAGTGCTTTCAGGGCGGATAAGATGACAAGTGGGTTTAGGCGACATCGGGGAAACTCCGGGCGTCGATTGAGTGGGACAAGCTCAGCAGGGCTGGGGCCAATGGGATGGGTCGAATGGAAAACAACATCGCGATAAAAGCAATCGGAATCGGGACGGCGCCACGGGAACAGGCAGGCCGCAACCGATGACGGGAATTTCGCCAGCCGTCGTTTCGGCAAGCAAACTTGGGCTCACCTTCCAGACCAATGACGGGCCGGTGCAGGCGCTGTCCAATGTCGACCTGACCATCGGCAAGGGGGAGTTCGTCTCCTTCATCGGGCCGTCGGGCTGCGGCAAGACCACTTTGCTGCGCGTCATCGCCGATCTGGAGAAGCCGACCTCGGGGGCGATTTCGATCAACGGCATGACAGCTGAACAGGCGCGCGAGAAACGCGCCTACGGCTATGTCTTCCAGGCCGCCGCCCTGTTTCCCTGGCGCACCATCGAGCGCAATGTCGCGCTGCCGCTGGAGATCATGGGCCTGTCCAGGGCCGAGCAGGCGGAGCGCATCAAGCGCACGCTCGACCTCGTCAATCTCAGCGGCTTCGAGAAGAAATATCCCTGGCAGCTTTCCGGGGGCATGCAGCAGCGCGCCTCGATCGCGCGTGCGCTCGCCTTCGACGCCGACCTCCTGTTGATGGACGAGCCGTTCGGCGCGCTGGACGAGATTGTGCGCGACCACCTCAACGAGCAATTGCTGGAACTGTGGGGACGGACGAACAAGACCATCTGCTTCGTCACACACTCCATCCCGGAGGCGGTCTATCTGTCGACACGCATCGTCGTCATGTCGCCACGTCCGGGCCGGGTCAGCGATGTCATTGAATCGACGCTGCCGAAAGAGCGGCCGCTCGGCATCCGCGAGACGCCGGAGTTCCTGGCGATCGCCGCACGGGTGCGGGACGGGTTGAGGGCAGGGCATAGCTATGATGATTGAGTGGGGGCAGGATGAGTTTCCTCCTCTCCCCCACGGGGAGAGGGTGGCCGGAGCGAAGCGGAGGTCGGGTGAGGGGGCGGCGCCGACAGATCCGACCAAGAGGAAGATCGGGGCAACCGAACGCGCCCGAAGGCTGCGGGTTGAAGAGACCGAGGCTGAATACAGACTTTGGGGCGAACTGAGAGGCCGTCATCTCAACGGTTACAAATTTGTGAGGCAAGTGCCTCTCGGACCTTTCATCGCCGATTTCGTTTGCCGCGAGAACGGCCTGATTGTCGAACTTGACGGCAGCCAGCACGCGGATTCTCCAGCCGATGCCGTGAGAACCGCTTGGCTGAACGGCCAAGGGTATTCCGTTCTGAGATTCTGGAACCACGAAGTGTTGGCCGAGCGCCGAGCGGTCCTTGATACGATCTTGGCTTGCCTTGACGGAAAGATTTCTACCCCCTCACCCGACCTCCGCTTCGCTCCGGCCACCCTCTCCCCGTTGGGGAGAGGAGGGCGCCAGCCCGGCGAGGATCGCTAGATGGACACCTTCCGCGACAAGCTTATCCCGGTCACCTCGATCCTCGTTGGTGTCGTCGTGCTCTGGTACGTTTTCGCCGTCTTCCTCAACGCGCCCTTCCAGCGCGATCTCGACCGGCGGGCCAACGAAACCTCGACGTTCAGCGAACTCATCGGCAAGACGTTGTCGCAGCCGAAGCCGACGCTGCCGGCGCCGCATCAGGTGGCGGTGAATTTCTTCGAGAACACGTTTCTGCGGCCCATCACCTCGAACCGCAGTCTTGTCTACAACGCCTGGGTGACGCTGTCCTCGACGTTGCTCGGCTTTGCCTTCGGCACCGCGCTCGGCATCGTCATCGCGGTGGGCATCGTCCATGTGGCGACGCTCGATCGCAGCCTGATGCCGTGGATCATCGCCTCGCAGACCATTCCGATCCTGGCCGTGGCGCCGATGATCATCGTCGTGCTGGCGGCGGTCGGCATCACCGGCCTGGTCCCGAAGGCGATGATCTCGACCTACCTGTCGTTCTTCCCGGTAACGGTCGGCATGGTGAAGGGGCTGCGCTCGCCCGAACTCATGCATCTCGACCTGATGCACACCTACAATGCCAGCCAGGCCCAGACCTTCTGGAAGCTGCGCGTGCCGGCCTCGGTGCCGTTCCTGTTCACCTCGATGAAGGTTGCGGTGGCGGCAAGCCTGGTCGGCGCCATCGTCGGCGAACTGCCGACGGGTGCTGTCGCCGGCATCGGCGCCAAGCTTCTGGCCGGCGCCTATTACAGCCAGTCCATCGACATCTGGTCGGCGCTGGTCGCCGGCTCGATCGTGGCGGCGCTGCTTGTGATGGTGGTTGGCATCGCCGGCCGCCTCGTCGACCGCGCCATGGGCGGGAGGCCGGCATGAACCGGCTGAAACCTTCCTGGCAAGCGACGTTGGCGATCCTGGCGTGCCTGATCGCCGTTGCGCTCGGAGCGATCGCAGCGCCAAAAGTTGATCCGCTGGCGCAGCCTGCGGGGACGTTGATCTATCCCTATGCCGCGACGAGCTGGCTGATCTTCGGCGCGCTGCTTCTCGCCGCTTTGATCCCGATGGCCAAAGTACCGCCCGTGGTCGAAGCTGTCGTGCTTTTCATCGGTGCGCATCTGGCGGCCTGGCTGCTCATCGGGGGCATTGCCGGCTTCGAAGGTCTGGCGCGGGCGCCATATTTCCTGCTGCTCGCGGCCGCCTGGCTGCTTGGCTGGCGTTGTGTCGCGGTCTTGTCTGGACTGCGCCCGACGGACGGCTCGACGCGGACCGCTCTGCGCCTGATCATCCCCGCCATCTTCGGTGCCTGGATCCTGATCATCTGGGAAGCTGTCACACGCGGCGCCGGCATTCCTTTCATCCTGTTGCCGCCGCCGAGCGCCATCGGCGCGCGCATCGCCGGTTCGCTGCCGATCCTCGGAGCCGATGTCCGGCAGACCATCTTCAAGGCGGTGCTCTTCGGCTATGTCGTGGGCAGCGGTGCGGGCTTCGTCACCGCTGTTCTCGCCGACCGCGTGGCGTTCCTGCGGCGCGGGCTCTTGCCGATCGGCAACATGGTCTCGGCGCTGCCGATCATCGGCGTGGCGCCGATCATGGTCATGTGGTTCGGCTTCGACTGGCAGTCCAAGGCGGCTGTCGTCATCATCATGACCTTCTTCCCGATGCTGGTGAACACGGTCGCCGGGCTCGCCGCGTCCGGCCATATGGAGCGCGACCTGATGCGCACCTATGCGTCTGGCTATTGGCCGACGCTCATCAAGCTGCGGCTGCCGGCGGCAGCACCTTTCATCTTCAACGCGCTGAAGATCAACTCGACGCTGGCGCTGATCGGCGCCATCGTCGCCGAGTTCTTCGGCACGCCGGTCGTCGGTATGGGCTTCCGCATTTCGACCGAGGTCGGGCGGATGAACATCGACATGGTCTGGGCCGAAATCGCAGTTGCAGCACTTGCGGGTTCGGTCTTTTATGGCGTGGTCGCCCTTGTCGAAAGGGCCGTCACGTTTTGGCATCCCTCTGTCCGTGGTGGATAGGGGCGGTGGGTTTAGGGCACTAACTTCAGAGGGTAAAAAAATGAAAAGACTTATTATTCCATTTCTGGCCGGCGCGATGTCGCTGGCCGCGTTCCAGGCAATAGCCGCCGACAAGGTGACCTTGCAGCTGAAATGGGTCACGCAGGCGCAGTTTGCCGGCTACTATGTCGCCAAGGCGAAGGGTTTCTATGACGCCGAAGGGCTCGACGTCGACATCAAGCCGGGCGGTCCCGACATCGCCCCGGAGCAGGTGATCGCCGGCGGTGGTGCCGATGTCATCGTCGACTGGATGGGCGGCGCGCTCGCCGCGCGCGAAAAGGGCGTGCCGCTGGTCAACATCGCCCAGCCGTTCAAGAAGGCCGGCATGGAGCTGGTCTGCCCGAAGGACGGCCCGATCAAGAGCGAAGCCGATTTCAAGGGTCATACGCTGGGCGTCTGGTTCTTCGGCAATGAATATCCGTTCTACGCCTGGATGAACAAGCTTGGCCTCAAGACCGATGGCGGCCCTGATGGTGTCACTGTTCTCAAGCAGAGTTTCGATGTGCAGCCGCTGATCCAGAAGCAGGCCGATTGCATCTCGGTCATGACCTACAATGAGTACTGGCAGCTGATCGACGCCGGCTACAAGCCCGAACAACTCACCGTCTTCAACTACTCGGCCATGGGCAACGACCTGCTCGAGGACGGCCTCTATGCGTCGGAAGACAAGCTCAAGGATCCGGCCTTCGAGGACAAGATGGTGCGTTTCGTGCGCGCTTCGATGAAGGGCTGGAAATACGCCATTGACAACAATGACGAGGCGGCAGGCATTGTCATGGACGGCGGCGGCCAGGATGAGAACCACCAGAAGCGGATGATGAGCGAAGTCGCCAAGCTGATCGACAACGCCGACGGCAAGCTCGACCCGGCGACCTACGAGCGCACCGCCAAGGCGCTGCTCGATCAGAAGATCATCACCAAGGAGCCGAAAGGCGCCTACACCACCGCCATCACGGACAAGGCGGTCAAATAAGCCTGGCAGGCGCAATCAACGGCGCCCGCGACCGGTTTGACGGCTGACACCAAAAGGGGCGGGCGACCGCCCCTTTTCAATTCGCTCCGATCACAAAACCGTGTGCGGGGATACATTGTGCCAACCAGCCGTTGCATTGAAGCATGCGCGCGGCGGGGAGCCGTGACGCATAGCTTCAATCGGAGGTTCTTCATGCGCGCACACCCCTTCCTGCCGGCGCTATCGGCGCTCGCTATTTCCACCGCTTTCCTGTTCGCGTCACCGGCCATGGCCGAGATGGTAAAATACAAGGCGACCCTCGATGGCGGCCAGCAGAGCCCAGCTGTCACCACCAAGGGCAAGGGGACGGCCACTCTCACCTTCGACACCACGAAGAAGAAGCTCAGCTGGAACGTGAAGTATTCCGGCCTCAGCGGCCCGGCGTCGGCCGCGCATATCCACGGCCCGGCGGCAATGGGTGAAAACGCGGATCCCGTGATCCCGTTCAAAGGCAAGCTCAAGAGCCCGATCAAGGGGTCGGCGACGTTGACCGATGCGCAGGCCGCTGACCTGGAGGCAGGCAAATATTACGTCAACGTGCACACGGCCGCCCACAAGGACGGCGAGATCCGCGGTCAGGTCGAAAAGGCGATGTAGCGGCCGAGGGCCGGCGGGACAGGGGGCGCCAGGAAACTCGGCCAGGCTACCCTTAAGCCTTGTCGCGTATCTGCGTCATCGTCCGGGTCGGCGTTATCGCTTCGGGATCGAGCCTGATCTCGACGATCGCAGGCTTGCCGCTGGTTCGCGCGCGCTCGAAGGCAGGCGCGAAATCAGCTGTCTTCTCCACCGTCTCGCCATGGCCACCATAGGCGCGGGCAAGTGCTGCAAAATCGGGGTTCTTCAGATCGGTGCCGACGACACGACCGGGATATTCGCGCTCCTGATGCATGCGGATGGTGCCGTAAATGCCGTTGTTGACCACGATCACCACGATCGGCAGATCGTACTGCACGGCGGTGGCGAATTCCTGCCCGTTCATCAGGAAGCAGCCGTCGCCGGCGAAGGCGACCACGGTGCGCTCCGGATAAAGCGCCTTGGCCGCGACCGCCGCCGGCGTGCCGTAACCCATCGAGCCCGACGTCGGCGCGGCCTGCGTGCCGAAGCGGCGGGAGCGGTGGAAGCGATGAACCCAGGTCGCATAATTGCCGGCGCCATTGGTCAGGATGGCATCGTCGGGCAACACTTTTTCCAGATAGTCCATGATCGGACCCATCTGGACCCCGCCGGGGCCGGTCTGTGGTGGCGTCGACCATTCGAGATAGGCCGCATGGTGCCCGGGCGTCTCGGCCGCCCATGATGGCGTTCCGGCGGGCTTGCGCTTGGCGAAAGCCTCGACGAAAGCCGCTGGCGAGGCGTTGATCGCCAGCGTCGGGCGGTAGACCCGGCCGAGTTCGCCGGCATCGGCATGGACATGCACCAGTGCCTGGTCGGGATAGGGGCTCTTCAGCAACGTGTAGTCCGAAGATGGCATCTCGCCCATGCGGCCGCCGATCAAGAGAACGACCTCGGCCTGCTTGATCGCCGCCGCCAGCTTCGGATTGATGCCGATGCCGACATCGCCGGCATAGTTTGGATGAAGATGGTCGAACAGCATCTGGCGGCGGAAGGAACAGCCGACAGGAAGCGACCAGGCCTCGGCGATCTCATGCATCCGCGCCACGGCATCCGCGTTCCAGCGCGTGCCGCCAAGGATGACGAAGGGACGCTTCGCGCCGGCAAGCAGCATTTCCAGTGCGTCGAGTTCGGCCTTGCCGGGATAGGTCTCGACCGGCGTGTGCGGAAGTGCTTCCGGCGCTTCGACCATGCTGGTCAGCATATCCTCCGGCAGCGAGATGACGACCGGGCCGGGACGGCCTGACGTCGCCACGGCGAAAGCGCGGGTGACGAATTCAGGGATGCGCGAGGCGTCGTCGATCTCAACCACCCATTTGGCGATGTCGCCGAAGAACCTGACGTAATCAACCTCCTGAAAAGCCTCGCGCTCCTTGGCGTGGCTGGCGACCTGGCCGATGAACAGGATGAGGGGAACCGAATCTTGCATGGCGATGTGGATGCCTGCCGAAGCGTTGGTGGCGCCGGGGCCGCGGGTGACGAAGCAGATTCCGGGCTTGCCGGTCAGCCGGCCCTGACAATCGGCCATCATGGCAGCACCGCCTTCCTGGCGGCAGACGATGGTGCGGATCGAGGAATCATGCAGGGCGTCAAGCACCGCAAGGTAGGATTCGCCCGGCACACAGAAGATACGGTCGGTGCCGTTGGCTTCGAGGGCGTCGACGATCAGTTGTCCACCGGTCTTCATTTCCCAGACTTCTCCAGTTCGGCAAGGATTTCGTCAGTGTGCTCGCCAAGGCGCGGCGAGGGGCGCTCATAGGTGAGCGGTGTGCCCGACATCACCATCGGCGCGCGCACCGACGGCAGGCGGTTGCCATGGCCGTCGTCGAGGTCGAGCCGCATGCCGCGGGCAATGGTCTGCGGATCGGCGAACATCTGGCCGATCGTGTTGATCGGACTTGCCGGCACACTGGCGGCTTCGAGCTTCGCCAGCAGCGGATCGCGATCCCAGGTCTTAAGCGCCTCGATGATGCGTGCGCGAAGGTCCACGCGGTTGGCGACGCGGGCCGGATTGGTGGTGAAATCGGGATTGGCCGGCAAATCGTCCAGCCCGACCGCAGCGCAGAATTTGGCGAACTGGCCGTCATTGCCGACAGCCAGGATGATGTGGCCGTCCCTGACCGGAAGCACTTCGTACGGGGCAATGTTCATATGCGCATTGCCCATCTGCACCGGCGACTTGCCGGAAACGAGATAGTTGAGGTTCTGGTTGCCGAGCGCCGAGATCTGAGTGTCGAACAGCGCCATGTCGATGTGCTGGCCTTCGCCGGTCTGTTCGGCATGACGAAGCGCGGCCTGGATGGCGATGACCGAATAGAGGCCGGTGAAGATATCCGAGATGGCGACGCCGGCCTTCTGCGGCTCGCGGCCGGCCTCGCCGGTGATCGACATCATGCCGGCCATGGCCTGAATGATGAAGTCATAACCGGCGCGGGCCGCATAAGGCCCATCCTGACCAAAGCCGGTGATGGAGCAGTAGACCAGGCGAGGGTTGATCTTCTTCAGGCTGTCATGGTCGAGCCCATATTTCTTCAGGCCGCCGAGTTTGAAGTTCTCGATCAGCACATCCGCCGTCGCGACCAGCCGGCGCACCGTCTCGGCGCCTTCCGGCGTCGAGAAGTCGATGGCGATGGAGCGCTTGCCGCGATTGCAGGAATGGTAATAAGCGGCCGACAGGTTCTCGCCGTCATGGCTCATGACGAAGGGCGGACCCCATTTGCGGGTGTCGTCGCCGCCATCGGGGCTCTCGACCTTGATGACATCGGCGCCGAGATCGGCAAGCAACTGCCCGGCCCAGGGCCCGGCAAGAATGCGGGCGAGTTCGACGACGCGGACGCTTTTCAGCGGGGGTTCGGCCATAAATCACCGTGTTTGCCGCAATCATCCTGATTGCCGCGAAAGCAGAGCCTCTATCAAGCCCGGCAGCGGCTGTCACGGTCCTTGCAATGGGCCAACCCGTCACGCCTTCAGGACAGTGTCCGCCCAGTTGGCGAAATCGTCCATGATGGTGTCGCGGTTCACCTCGTTCAGGCTTTCGTGGCGGGTTTCGGCGTAAACCTTTGAAACCAGATTCGAAAAGCCCATCCCGCGCATGCGACTGGCGAGATGGGTGATGCCCTTGCCGTAGTCCGAGGCAGGGTCTTTTTCGCCGCCGACGATGGCGACGGGGATGTCGCGGCGCACAGTGGCAAAGCCTGCATCCTTGCCGCCGTTCAGCGCCAAGGCGACCACATCGCGCCACATCGAGATGGAGGCATCCCAGCCGCAGAGCGGATCGGCGATATATTTCGCCACCTCCGCCTCGTCGCGCGACAGCCAGTCAAACAAGGTGCGATGGTTGGGCACCGCCTTGCCCCAGGCCTGGAAGGTAAGTTTCGGCAGCAGGCGCGACGGGACATCGGAGCCCAGCCGCATCCGTTCCCAGGCAAGGATACCGAGCGCCACCTGGCCGAGCAGGCCTTGCGAGAAATTGCCGTTCCAGATCGCGGCGGCATGGATGCGGTTCGAATGGCGCAGCATGAAATTCAGCGCCACGGAGGCGCCCATCGAGTGGCCGAAAAGGATCACCGGCAGGTCAGGCTGCTCGCGGGCGATGAGATCGTGGATGGCGTCGACATCGGCGATCACCTTGGCCGGGCCGTCCTTGTCGGCGAATCTGCCGAGCGGCGCGTCGGGCGCCTTGGTCGCTCCATGGCCACGGTGGTCATGGACATAGACATGGAAGCCCCGGGCGGCGAGGAAACCGGCGAAGCGGTCGTAGCGAGCGGCATGTTCGGCCAGGCCATGATTGATCTGGATCACCGCACGCGGAGGGGTGTCGGCCTGCCGGACGAACAGATTGAGGTCGGCGCCGGTCGGCGAGCGAACCACGCGCTGCTGGCTGAATGGCATGCCGGCCGGTCTCTCCCTGGTTCCGCCCTCGTGATGTCCAAACTGTGTGCGCCGGTGCCAGATTTGCGTCAATCCGGCCTGCCGGTTTTTCGACGACGATCTTTCTTGCCACGAGCCCGCAAAATATCGCAATTCTGACATGGAGACAGCTTCAGTCTGTCGCCCACTTTCCAGCAGGGGATTCTGCATGCGCATTGCTGTTGTTTTCGGATTGGCCTTGCTGGCGGGATCGCTGGCGGGCGCGGCGCATGCCGACGTCAAGATGAGCGGCACCTTCGTGGCCGACGCTGCCTGTCCGGCGACGCAGGCGATCAAGAACGGCAAGAACCCGGGCAATGTCTCGACGGATGCGGGCAAGACCTACCAATTGCTGGCCGGCAACAAGGACGCCCCGACCCACTACCTCATCCTGGTGCCGGGTGCCGATCCCGAGCGCCGCTGGGTGAAGGTCAGCTGCGGCCATCTCTCGGGCAGCAGTGCCGCGACCGTGCCGGCGGCTCCGGGCGGGCAAGGCAAGCCCGCGCCCTCGGGGAAACCCGAATACGTTTTCGCGTTGAGCTGGCAGCCGGCCTTCTGTGAGACCAAGTCGAACAAGACCGAATGCAAGGCGCAAAACCCTAGTGAGTTCGATTCCACCAACTTCACGCTGCACGGTCTGTGGCCGCAGCCGAACGGCAATTTCTATTGCCAGGCTTCGGCCAGCGACAAGGCCAATGACAATCCGGCTCACTGGCAGGACCTGCCGCCGGTCAACCTCGATGCCGACACCCGCACCGAGCTCGACAAGGTGATGCCCGGCACCGCCTCGAAGCTGGAACGGCATGAATGGATCAAGCACGGCACCTGCTACGGCAAAAGCCAGCAGGAGTATTTTTCCGACGCTCTTCATTTGATGCGTGAGGTCAACAGTTCGCCGGTGCGCGACCTCTTCGCCAAAAATATCGGCGGCAAGCTGACCGCGGATCAGATCCGCGGCGCCTTCGACCAGGCCTTCGGCGCGGGAGCAGGGGACCGGGTGCGGGTGTCCTGCCTTATCGATCCGTCGAGTGGCCGGCGGATGATCGGCGAACTGACGCTTGGCCTTGCCGGTCCGATCGGCCCGAACAGTTCGCTCAAGGACCTGCTGCTGGCCTCGGTGCCGACCAACAAGGCCGGTTGCCCGACCGGGACGGTCGATCCGATCGGCTTCCAGTAAGTGCGGGATCGCCGCTTCCGGTAAGCCGGCGCGGCCGTCGCGGAGAGAGCTAGATCTGGGCTGACCTGGTCCAGGCAATGGCGACGTCGGCCTCATGCCCACCGGGTTCGCCGACGACGCGGTCGCGTCCGGTCGATTTCGCCTTGTAAAGGCGCTGGTCGGCGAGCGCGAACAGATCGGCCAGGCACTGCGTCGTTTCGCTGACGGTGGAAACGCCGGCGCTGACGGTCAGCTCGAAGCGGCTGGTGGCGGCCGACGCCTTGAGCGCGGTGCGGACGCTTTCGCCAAACAGCCTGGCGACGGAATGCGGACGCGAACTCAGGATGGCGAATTCCTCGCCGCCGATCCGGAACACCTGGTCCTCGGCGCCTGCCGCCTCGCAAAGTACGGTTGCAACCGCCTTCAGCACCTTGTCGCCCTCGGCATGGCCGAAACGGTCGTTGATCGACTTGAAGTGGTCGACATCGACGATGAGCAGGCTGAGCGGCCTCGCCGTGCGCAGGCTGGCCTGGACGGCGGCTTCACCGTCGGCATCGAAGCGTCCGCGATGCAACAGGCCGGTCAGACCGTCGCGGCCGACATGCTCGACCAGCGCTTCGTAGCGTTCGCGATAGGTCAACGTCTCGAAAATGTCGGTCAGGCCGCGCGGCATCTGGACGTCGCGGACCTCGAACCATTTGAGATAGGCGACCAGCATGGCACTGAAAGTCAGTGCCGCCGCCATCTTGGCGAACCAGCCGCCGAAGAAGACCGCAATCGGTGCGCCGGCAACAAAATGCAGCGCGGTGAAGAAGCCGGCCTGGTCGAAGGTGAGCACGCAGGCAACCGAAACCAGGATGCGCACGAACCGCGCCTTGCGCAGCGTGCGCCCAAGCTTTTCATAGAGCAGGATGATCAGGATGGCGTCGATGACCAGCAGCGTCGTGCCCCACACCATCAACCAGCCCATCTCGTCGATGAAGCCGATGTCGGGGAGCCGGCCATCGGGAAGCGGAGCGATGGCGTGCAGGCGCAGGAGCAGAACCAGCCCGATCATCACCGCATTGCCGAGCAGCAGGCCATAGATCGGCTGACGCACGGTGGCGGCATCTTCCTTTATGTAGAGCAGAAGGAGCATCACCAGTTTGCCGGAAAAGAGCACCGCCGAGCCCGGCGACACCATGCCGAACGGCAGGGCGACATAAAAGACGCTGGCGAGATAGGTCTCGAGGAAATGCATGACGCCAAGCGCGCAGACGAAGACGCCAAGGCCGATGCGCTTGCGGAAGCGGAAAAGCGTCACCATAACGCTGAAGTAGACGACCGCTTCGGCAAGGAGCAGGAAACTGTTCAGCAATGCCGTCGATCCGATCTCTCTCTGGAAATCGCGGCAAGCCGGCGATTCCACCCGATCCTGTTTTGACGCGGAAGGGTTAACCAGGGATTTCCGCGCGCGATCGACCGGTTGAAAACTTGGCTGTCGGTGCACACTTGTCCTTGTGGTTGGCTCGATGTGGCAAAAGCGATTGCCGTTCGGCGCCGCATCGCCTACATAGCGGCCAACCTCCATTCAATTCGACAAATCCAGTCATTTTTCAGGGAAAGCGCGCGTGGCACGCCAGTTCATCTATCACATGGCCGGCCTCAACAAGGCCTATGGCACCAAGAAGGTGCTCGAGAACGTTCATCTGTCCTTCTACCCCGACGCCAAAATCGGCATCCTCGGCCCGAACGGCGCCGGCAAGTCGACGATCCTCAAGATCATGGCCGGCATCGACAAGGACTGGAGCGGTGAGGCGTGGCTCGCCGAAGGCGCCACGGTCGGCTACCTGGCGCAGGAACCGGCGCTCGACCCCGACAAGACCGTGTTCGAGAACATCATGGAAGGTGTCGCGGCCAAGACCGCCATCATCGAGCGTTACAACGAATTGATGATGAACTATTCCGACGAAACGGCCGACGAGTCGGCCAAGCTCCAGGACGAGATGGACCGGCTGAACCTTTGGGATCTCGAACAGCAGGTCGAGATGGCGATGGAAGCGCTGGGCTGCCCGCCCAAGGATGCCAATGTCACCAAGCTGTCGGGTGGCGAGCGCCGCCGCGTCGCGCTCTGCCAGCTGCTGCTGCGCCAGCCTGATCTTCTGCTGCTCGACGAACCGACCAACCATCTCGACGCCGAGACGACGGCGTGGCTGGAAAAGCATCTGCGCGCCTATCCCGGCGCCGTGATGATCATCACCCACGATCGCTACTTCCTCGACAATGTCACCGGCTGGATCCTGGAACTCGATCGCGGCCGCGGCATCCCGTATGAGGGCAACTACACCAAATATCTCGAAGCCAAGGCCAAGCGCCTCAAGCAGGAGGGCCGCGAGGACGACGCCCGCCAGCGCGCCATCGGCCGCGAGCGCGAGTGGATCCAGTCGAGCCCGAAGGCCCGCCAGACCAAGTCCAAGGCGCGTATCCAGGCGTTCCAGGACCTGCTCGATGCAGCCGACAAGCGGCGGCCGACGGATACGCAGATCGTCATTCCGCATGGTGAGCGGCTCGGCAACGTGGTCATCGAGGTCGAGGGCCTGTCGAAAGGCTTCGGCGACACGCTGTTGATCGAAGGCCTCGAATTCAAGCTGCCTCCGGGCGGCATCGTCGGCGTCATCGGCCCGAACGGCGCCGGCAAGACGACGCTGTTCCGCATGATCACCGGCCAGGAAAAGCCGGATGCGGGCTCAGTGCGCATCGGCGAGACGGTGAAGCTCGGCTATGTCGACCAAAGCCGCGATGCGCTCGATCCGTCGAAGACCGTCTGGGAAGAGATCTCGGGCGGCGCCGAAGTGGTCAAGCTCGGCAAGTTCGAGGCCAACACCCGTGCGTACTGCGCTTCGTTCAACTTCCGTGGCGGCGACCAGCAACAGAAGGTCGGCAATCTGTCCGGTGGTCAGCGCAACCGGGTGCACCTGGCCAAGATGCTGAAGACCGGCGGCAATGTGCTGCTGCTCGACGAACCGACCAACGATCTCGATACGGAAACGCTTGCCGCACTCGAAGACGCGCTGGAAAATTTTGGCGGCTGCGCCGTCATCATCTCGCACGATCGCATGTTCCTCGACCGTCTGGCGACGCACATCCTCGCCTTCGAGGGCGACAGCCATGTCGAATGGTTCGAAGGCAATTTCGAGGACTACGAGCAGGACAAGATCCGCCGGCTCGGGCCCGAAGCCGTCAACCCGCACCGCATGACCTACAAGAGGCTGACGCGGTAAGGGGCACCGGGGCGGCGAATTCTCAAGCAGGCATGAGGAGCTCGAATGGCTGATTGGTCCGCCGCCCAATATCTGAAATTCGAGGACGAGCGCACGCGGCCGGCGCGTGACCTCGCAGCCCAGGTGCCGGTGGATTTTCCGCGCCGCGTCGTCGACATCGGCTGCGGGCCGGGCAATTCGACCGAACTTCTGGTCGAGCGCTGGCCGGATGCGCAAGTGAGCGGCTTCGACACGTCTCCCGACATGATCGAAAAGGCGAGGGCGTGCCTGCCCAATGTCAGCTTCGACCTCGCCGATGCCTCGACATGGCAGCCGGCCGAGCCGGTCAACGTGATCTTCGCCAACGCGGTCTTCCAGTGGCTGCCGGAGCATCCGGCGGTGTTCCAGCGTCTGATGGGTTTTCTGGCGCCCGGTGGCGCGCTGGCCATCCAGATGCCTGACAATATGGCCGAGGATTCGCATCGGCTGATGCGGGAAACCGCGGCGCAAGTGCCTTTCGCGGCAAAGATCAGGGGTGCGGCCCGCGCACCGCTGCCGCCGGTGTCGTTCTATTACGACCTGCTGTCGCCGCTCTCCGCTCGGCTCGACATCTGGCACACCATCTACAACCATCCGCTGGCCGACGCCGAGGCAATCGTCGAATGGGTGAAGTCGACCGGGCTGAAGCCGTTCCTCGATCCGCTGGACGCGGACGAGCGCAAGCTGTTCCTAGACAGCTACACGGCCAAGGTCGCCAAGGCGTATCCGAAGACCGCCGATGGCAAAGTGCTGCTGCGTTTCCCCCGCATTTTCATCGTCGCCAAGCGGGCGGGATAGGCTGGCGTAAACCCTGGTTTAAGCCGACGTAAACCGGCCGAGTGAGAAAAGTGTTGCGCCGAAGCGTTTCGGCGCCCACATGAAGCCGCAATGCCCGCGGACGGGACGGACTGGAAACATGCATCGCGTCATCATCAGCGGCATCGGCGCTGAAATCCCCAAGCCTGTCATCACGAATGAGGAACTGGTCGCCAGCTTCAATGCCTGGGTCGACACCGAGAACGCGCGGCGCGAGGCTGCCGGCGAGACGCTGCTGCAGAAATCGGATGCCGACTTCATCGTCCATGCCTCGGGCGTGCGCGCCCGCCATGTGATCGAGCGGGAAGGCATTCTCGACCCGACCCGCATGGCGCCCCGCATTCCGGCGCGCCCGGACGACGCGCTCTCGCTGCAGGCGGAATTCGGTGTCGCTTCGGCCAGGAAGGCGATCGAGCACGCCGGCATCGAGGCGTCGGACATCGATCTGGTGATCTGCTCGTCCTCGCATCAGCAGAGGCCGTATCCGGCCATCGCCATCGAAATGCAGGAGGCGCTGGGCACGAGGGACGCCGGCTTCGATATGGGACTTGGCTGTTCGTCCGCGGCGGCTGCGCTGCACATGGCGGTCAATCTGGTGCGCTCGGGCGCGCACAAGCGCATCCTGGTGACCACGCCCGAGATCATCACGGGCCATCTCAATTTCCGCGACCGGCAGACGCATTTCATCTTCGGGGACGCTTCGGTGTCGATGGTGGTGGAAGGCCTCGCCCAGGGCGAGAAGCGGCCGGGTCGCTTCGAGGTGCTGGACACGCGCATCTGGACGCAGATGTCGAACAACATCCGCACCAATCTCGGCTACCACACGCGTACCGCCCAGGACGATCCCTACATGATCAACCTGGAGGGCAACCTCATCAAGCAGGTCGGCAACAAGGTGTTCAAGGAAGTCACCGTCGCCGGGCACAAATTCATCGTCGAATTCCTGGCCGAGCATGGGCTGACGCCACAGGCGGTCCGACGCTTCTGGCTGCATCAGGCCAATGCGCGCATGAACGCCATGATCCTGAAACTGGCCTTCGGCCATGATGTCGGCCATGACCGCGCGCCCATGGTGCTGGAGCGGCTCGGCAACACGGCGGGCGCGGGTGCCATCATCGCGCTGTCGGAGAACCATGCCGATATGAAGCCCGGCGATTTCGGTCTGATCTGCGCCTTCGGCGCCGGGTATTCGATAGGCGGCGCGCTTATCAGAATGCTTTGAGTAATGTCGTGTCAGGCCGGCGTGAACGGAACCAGCATCGGCACCCGCCTGGCGTACTCGTCGTAGGCGGGGCCGAGTTCGTCGCGCAGGAAATGCTCCTCCAGCCTCGCCTTAATGACGACGCCGATGATGAGCAGGGCCGTACCGGCAGCGCCCCAGACCGTGCCCTTCGCCACCATGGTGGCGAGCACCGCCAGCAGCAGCCCGGTGTAGATCGGATGCCGGACCAGGCGATAGGGGCCGGTGTCGACCACGCGATGATCCGCCTTGGCGGTGACCGTGGGGGACCACAACCGCCCGAGATGGATCCGCGCCCACCACGCGAAGCCGATGCCGACCGCGATCAGGGCAACGCAGGCCCAGGCTTCGGCAAGGGTCGGCGTCCACAACCTCAGCCTGCCTTCATAGCCATGCGCTGGAACGAACAGCAGGACGGTGCCTGCCAGCCAGAAGACGCGATAGCGAGCCTCCGCCCCGATGGTGGCGCGCTTTTGCGCCGGATCGGCCCACAGGGCAGCCGCGATCCATGTGACCACCCAGATCAACCAAAGCGCTGCGATCGCCGCTCCGGGACGCATGAGAACCTCCGTCGACGGTCCGGACTTCACCATGAAGCCGATGCAGCGCGGCGACAATTGGGCGCGGCGGCGTTTTTTCGGTAAGAAGGTTGTGATCGAGCGGTCTGCAACCGGCCTCTATTCATTGGAGCAACTGAACATCCACTGCACACCAAAGGCGTCGACCAGCATGCCGAAGCTGTTCCCCCAATATTGCCGGGCAAAAGGCACTGTGATCCGGCCGCCCTCGGCCATGCGTGCGAAAAGCACGCGCATCGCGGCCAGACCGTCGAAATCAAGCATCATGGCGGAGCCCTTCATCGGCTCCGCGTCGTCATTGTCCGAGGCGTGGAACAGCACACCTGGACCTTCGAAGCGTGCATGCAGGACTTTTCCGCGCATGGCTTCGGTGCGCACCGGCATATTGTTGTCGCCCCAGCGCAGCAGGATCGTTGCCCGACCAAGGCCGCATTGTTCGTAGAAGGCCAGCGCGGGCTCGCAGTTGGTGGTGAAGAACAGCGAAGGGGAGAGCCGCATCATCCTGTTCATCACCGCGCGGCGGCGGTGGCGGCCGCGATGAGCGCGTCGCCGGTATATTGCCTGTCACCGATGCCCCAGCCGCCGTCGGGCGCGTTGACGATGTTGATCCAGGTGTTTTCCGGCTTGTGGCTGGGTACGCAGAGTTCGCCGACAATCCGGGCGGCGGCGGCAATGAAGATCTTGCGGGCTTCGATTGAGCCAAGGGCGATATTGGGTAGCTTCAACTCGACCATGACAACCGGCCGGTTGGCGCCACCTGCATAAATGTGGCGCGGCGGCAGGATATGGACGGTGCCGCCGACGATCGCGGTGAAGAATGAATTGCCGGTGGCGCCGGAGGCTTCGATGAGTGCAGCGCTCAGGCGTGGCAGGATTTCGCGCTCTCCAGCGGGGATCAGTACGCCTTCCGGCGCGGTCACGGTGATCGGCATTGCTTTTCTCCTTGGGTTGCACGGCCTTTCCGGGAGGTCATCTTCCGGTTTGCCTGGTTACGTATCAATTGATATGTTATGTGGGAAAGGTGAGTCAACAGGTTTCGTATCGATCACTATGGAAAACTCGGACAAGTCACGCGGTGGCCGGCCGCGCGCATTCGACCCCGACCGGGTGCTCGATGCCGCGATGCATCTTTTCTGGGAGCACGGCTATGAAGCGACGTCGCTGGCCATGCTGCGCGAAGCGATGGGGCTGACGCCGCCACAGATCTACAACGCCTTCACCGACAAGGAGACTTTGTTTCGCAAGGCGTTGACGCGCTACCACGAGACCGAAATAAGCTTCGCGCTGGAAGCGCTGAGCGCGCCGGTGTCGACGGGGGAGGCGATACGGCGCTTGCTACTGGGCGCCGCGGCGGCCTATTCCAGGCCCGGCAAGCCGGGCGGATGCCTTTTCGTCAGCGGCGCGCTGGCGGCCTCGCCGCAGGCGCAAGCCATTGCGGATGAACTCAAGGCCTATCGCAAGGCGAGCGAGGCGGCGATCGCGGCGCGGCTGGCCAAAGGCAAGGCAGAAGGCGAATTGCCGGAAAACCTCGCCGTGGAAGGCTTAGCCAAATATATTGCAGGCGTCATGAACGGCATGTCGATCCAGGCACGGGACGGCGCATCGGTGGAGGAATTGCGCATTATGGCCCGAACCGCTCTTGCGGCCTTGCCGGGTGAAGGGCAAAACCAGGGCACGTCATCCAAGGAATGAAGTCATGCTGGATCTCTTTCCCGAGGCTGAAAAGCCGGCCGGAATCATTCCGTCGAAGAAGCTTACCGCCCGCGCGGCCGCGCTGTACGTCGCGCCAGCGGACGATTTCCAGACGCGTCCGGTGGACGAATTGCGGCTCGGCTTCGACGGCATTTCAGGCGACTTCCATGCAGGACCGACGCGCCGCTCCGGCGGGCGCGAGCCCTGGTATCCGCGCGGCACCGAGATGCGCAACGAACGGCAGATATCGATCGTGGCGGCGGACGAATTGGGCATCGTCGCTGAACGGATGGAACTCGCCGAAATCAAGCCGGAATGGATCGGCGCCAATCTGGTGATCGACGGCGTGCCGCATCTGTCGATGCTGCCGGCCGGCACGCTACTGTTCTTCAAGGGCGGCGTGACCCTCAAGGTCGACGCCCAGAACGGGCCATGCCGCATCGCCGGGCGATCGATCGCTGAAAACGCTGGAATGGCCGACGTCGAAGCCGGCGCGCTGTTGTTTCCCAAGGCGGCGAAGCGGTTGCGCGGTGTGGTCGCCTGGGTTGAAAGGCCCGGCATCGTCAGGGCTGGCGAAGAGATATCGGTGCGGGTGCCGGAACAATGGATTTATCAGGCATAGTCGCGCGCTCGCATCGTGGCTGAGGTGAGAGCTACGCCGCCTGTGAGGCGGCGGCGCAGCAAAACACCTGATGTCAGCCTTTGCGGTTCTTGTTGGCGCCTTGCGCCATGACGGAGACGTGGTCCCATTTGTCCCAGGTGGCGAGGCGGTTGGCGTATTCCTGACGTATCATCGGCAGGCCGCCATCGCCGAAAAATACCCGCAGCGGCGGCTCGTCGGCATCGACGATGGCCAGCATGGCCGGACCGGTCGCCTCGGGATCGCCGGCGACCGAGTTGGCGCGGCGCTCGGCCATCCTGGCGCGGGCAGGCGCATAGGCCCCGATAGGCTTGGAGACCTTGGCCGATGCTCCCGACCAGTCGGTGGAGAAGCCGCCCGGCTCGACCAGCGTGACATGAATGCCGAATTCCGCGACCTCGATGCTGAGCGACTGGCTGAAGGCTTCCAGCGCCCATTTCGAGGCATGGTAGAGGCCGAGCGAGGCAAAGGCGTTGACGCCGCCGATCGACGAGATCTGGATGATGTGGCCGGACCGCTGCGCGCGCATGATCGGCAGGGCGGCCTGGGTGACCCACAGCGCGCCGAACACATTGGTCTCGATCTGGTCGCGGGCTTCCTGCTCGCTGACTTCCTCGATGGCGCCGAAATGGCCGTAGCCGGCATTGTTGATGACGACGTCGAGCCGGCCAAAGCGCTTGTGCGCCTCGGCGACAGCGGCATCTACGGCTTTCTTGTCGGTGACGTCGAGCTGAATTGCGGCGACGTTGTCGCCGTATTTCTCGACCAGATCGGCGAGCGTGCCGGTGTCACGGGCGGTCGCGGCGACGCGGTCGCCGCGCGCCAACGCGGCCTCGGCCCAGACGCGGCCAAAGCCTTTGGACGATCCGGTGATGAACCAAACCTTTGATGTCATGATGTGGAATCCTTGCCCCTGCGGGCGCAATTTCTGGATGAAAGCGGAGGCTTCTCCGCTTTCGGGCATATACGGCCTATCCCGTGATTTTCCAGAGGCGGGCGGAAATCTTTTTGAACTTGGGGCTTTCCAGTAGAACAAGAAATCGTGTGAATCAGGGGTAGTTCACCAAATTCGACCAAGCCGGGTCGTCGTGTTTTTGCCAATAGAGCGCCATCAGTCGGCTGGTGATCGGCCCGACCTTGCCGTCGGCGATGTCGGCACCGTCAATCTCCGTCAACGGCATGATGCCGCCGGCCGTCGAGGTGATGAAGACTTCGTCGGCGCCGCGCAGCATGGCCACGCTAACATTCATGGCCGTCGCCGAGAGTCCGATCTCTGCGCAAAGATCGAAGACGGTGCGGCGGGTGATGCCCGGCAGCACGCCGATGGCCGGTGTCGACAGTCTGCCGTCCTTGACGCAGAAGACGTTGAAGCCAGGACCCTCGGCGACATTGCCGTTGAAGTCGAGAATGAGGGCCGTCTCGGCGCCGCGATCATAGGCATCGTAGAGGCCGCGCACGAGGTCGAGCCAGTGATAATTCTTGATCGCCGGATCGATCGAGGCCGGCGGAATGCGCACCTTGTCGCTGATCGCGACACGCAGGCCGCGCTGCAACTGCTCGGCATTGGCGACCGAGCCGAACGGCACGGCGAACGCCATGAAGCGGTTGATCGCCTGGCGCGGGTCGCGGCTGAAGGTCGGCGAGGCGCCGCGCGTGCACAGCATCTCGACATAGGCGGCGCGATGACCTGACAGCGCGACGCAATTGTGCAGGATCTCGGCCACACCATCGCGATCGAACGGGATCGTCATGCGCAGCTTTTGCAAGCCGCCGAAGAAACGGTCGAGATGCAGATCGAGGCGGAAGAAGCGGCCGTTCCAGACATGCACCGTATCGTAGGTGGCGTCAGAGTGCAGAAAACCCCAATCCAGCACCGAGACCTTGGCTTGTGACATTGGCAAGTACTGGCCGTCGAGGAAGGCAATGCCTTCGGGATAGGCGTGCGGGTCGACATGGCGATCGCCCACAATAGGCAGCGGCGGTGTATCCTGTGCGATTTGGCTCATCGGCAGCTCCTTGCCATTGCGTCACAAGCTATCGGCGGCAGGCCGGGTGCATAGAACCAGCACTCCGACTTCAATCAAGATGAAGATCGGCCAGCATTACGAGTGAGCACCATCCGGCCCGGCAATAATGTCATTCCTCCTCGTCATCGGCGTCGAGCAGGCGGGTGGCGCGCCAGCGCGTGAGCACGATGTTGGTTTGCTCGATGACGAAGAAACGCGCCGAGTCGCGATCATAGCCCTCGGCCAGCAGCTTTTCGTAGTCGGTGTGCATGTGACGGATATGGGCAATCGTCGCCAGCCAGACCGCGATTGTCGGCGGCAAGGTCTTCATATGCACGGAGCCGGCGTCGGTGCGGATCTTCTCCATGTCGGCATAAGGCGCCAGCGGCAAAAGTGCTGTCAGCGCCTTGGCGATGGCGCGGCGGCGGCCGGTCGGCGCGCTCATCGCTCCTCGCGCCCCTCAACGGTCGCCTCCGATATAGCGTCGGTCGAGGCGAAATAGGGCTTGATGTCGACGACCGGCGTGCCGTCGAGCACGTCGATGGCGTCGAGATCGATGCGCCCGGTGGCAATGTCCAAACCGACGAGCTTGGCTACATGCAGGCCGATCGGGTTCGGCCGGGCAGGGGAGCGCAACCCGAATACGCCTTTTGCTTCAGCCGCATGGCGGGGTTTTTGAACGATCAGATTCCGCGGCGCGTGATGCAGCCAGGACAGGATGACGACGTGGCTGGCGCGGTCCAGCCCACGCAGCCCTTCGCGATAGGGCGCTTCGATGGTGAGCGCCGCCGGCTGTCCCGTTTCGCGCGCTGCGCGCATGTTTTTCGGGCAGCTTTCCCGGGTGGTCCATGGCGAGGCGATACGGCCGATGAAGACGATGCCGCTATCGGGAGGCATCGTTGCCGGATCCTGGGCCAGCCTCTGCTCGCCTTCACGTGCCTCGAACATCTCACTCAGCCCGGTCATTGCCTGTCTCTGTGCTGGGCCTGTCTCTGTGCTGGGCCTGTCTCTGTGCTGGTGCATGCCATTGTCTCAAACCGCGTTTCAGGTGACCTGGACCGGGAAATCACGCATGCGGCATTTTCTGGTCCGGAAGCGACATAGCGCTTGCAAGGCCGCCAAAATCGACATAAACATATGTTTATATCTTTTTCAAAGAGAATACGCTGATGCATGTCTCGCTCGACACCATGGTGGATACGCTTAAGGCGGCGGCCGAATCCAGCCGCCTGCGCATATTGGCACTGTTGTCGCGCGGCGACCTCACCGTTTCCGACCTTACCGAAATTCTCGGCCAGTCGCAGCCGCGTGTCTCGCGACACCTGAAACTGCTGCTCGAGGCGGGGCTGATCGGCCGCTACCAGGAAGGGTCGTGGGCATTCTTCCGCCTGTCGGACGCAGATTCGGCGCGAGACTTCGTGATGGGGCTGGTTTCCAGCATTCGCGGCGCCGACCCGCAGGTCGAGCGCGATCTGGAGCGGCTGACCTCGGTCAAGCGCAAGCGCCAGGACCGCGCCACCGCGTATTTTTCGCAGAACGCCGCAAGCTGGGATCATATCCGCTCGCTGCATGTGCCTGACCGCGCCGTCGAGGCCGCGATGCTGAAGCTGGTCGGCAAGCGGCCGTTCCAGTCCATGCTCGACCTTGGCACCGGCACCGGGCGGCTGCTCGAAATCTTCTCGCCGCTCTACCGGCGCGGCATCGGCATCGACATGTCGCGCGAGATGCTGACCGTGGCGCGCGCCAATCTCGACAAGGCCGGCGTTTCGAATGCGCAGGTGCGGCAGGGCGATATTTTTTCGCCGCCTGTCGAGCGCGATGCCTTCGATCTCGTCACCATCCACCAGGTGCTGCACTATCTCGACGATCCGGCCCGCGCCATCCATGAGGCGGCGCGGCTTTTGCGCCCGGCCGGCCGTCTGGTCATCGTCGATTTCGCGCCGCACGCGCTGGAGTTCCTGCGTGACGAGCACGCGCATATGCGTCTCGGCTTTTCCGACCGGCAGATCGGGGACTGGTTCTCCGAAGCCGGCCTCGATCTCGAGGATGCCCAGGAATTCGAACCGCGCAGCGGCAACGAGGCCAGGCTCACCGTCAAGCTTTGGCTTGGCCGCGACCGGCGCCTGCTGATCGCCGATCCCGCCAACGCCAGCCAGCAGACCAGAGTGAGCTCGATAGGGGAAATCGCCTGATGAACCAGTTTCGTTTTTCCCGCCGTCCCGATATCGGCGACAAGGTCAGGGTTTCGTTCGAGTTCTTCCCGCCGAAGAACGACGAGATGGAAGCGAGGCTATGGGACACGGTCACAAGGCTGGAGCCGCTGAAGCCGAAATTCGTCTCGGTCACCTATGGCGCCGGCGGCTCGACGCGCGAGCGCACGGCGCGCACCATTGGTCGCATCCTGAAGGAGACCAGCCTGACGCCGGCAGCGCACATGACCTGCGTCGATGCTGCCCGCCATCAGGTCGATGCGGTGATCCAGGAATTCACTGACATGGGTGTCAAGCGCTTCGTCGCCTTGCGCGGCGATCCGGCGGAAGGCGTCGGCGCTGCCTACCGTCCGCATCCGGACGGCTACGCCAATGGTGCCGAGCTGGTTGGGGCGCTGAAGGACGCCGGCGATTTCGACATCTCGGTTTCGGCCTATCCGGAAAAGCATCCGGAAAGCCCTGACTTCGCCACCGACATCGACATGCTGAAGCGCAAGGTCGACAATGGCGCGACACGGGCGATCACCCAGTTCTTTTTCGACAACGATCTCTACGAGCGTTACGTTGAGCGCGCGCGCCGCGCCGGCATCTACATCCCGATCGTTCCCGGCATCCTGCCGGTGCACAATTTTACCCAGGTCGCCAATTTCTCGGGCCGCTGCGGTGCACTGGTGCCGGCATGGCTGGCCGAGCGCTTCGACGGTCTGCAGAACGATCCGCAGACGCATGCGCTGGTGGCTTCCGCCGTGGCGGCCGAACAGGTGCTGGACCTGGTCGAGCGCGGCGTTGGCGATTTTCACTTCTATACGATGAACCGGGCCGATCTGGTGTTCGCCGTCTGCCACATGATCGGCATCCGCTCGCATGAGGCGGAGGTGGCGGGTTCCGCTGCTGCGTAAGGCTCGGCTGGAAAAGCAAAAGGCCGGGTAAAAAACCCGGCCTTTCGAATTGGTTAAACTATCTGGTGCTGGTCTTCCCCGTCTTGGCGGGTTCAGGGAAGGACGCCCATAATGAGGGCGCCGATGAAAGCAAACGCAGCACAAATCATCAATGCGTTGATTGGCCTCGTAAGTCCCATGACATAGCCTCCTCTTAAAGAGCTATCCCCTGGAGTCTAGGTTCATTTGTGCCACAGGCAAGCGGAAAATATGCTGCATTGCGACGTGATTGTGAGATTCGCGACCTCTGTTTTGCCGTTAACCGTTGAAACCCTTCGGGAAAAACCCGCTTCAGGCCTGTGAATAAATTATGGCGGTGGCGTGTCGATGCTGTGTCATGGCAGCGCTACCGCCGCGAAAGTCGCATTCGATTTTCGCGTCGACCATCCCTTGCCCGGCCCTAACGGTGACCGAACACTCGTCCGTCGATTGTGAGAAGACCGAGTCCGATAAGCACCACGCCGCCGATCTCGAACAATTCCAGCCGTTCGCCAAGGAACAGAAAACCGAGCAGCATGGCGCTGGCCGGCACGATCAGCGTGACCAGCGAAGCATTGGTGGCCCCGGCCGAGGCGACGAGGTTGAAGTAGAGGATATAGGCGAAGGCCGTCGACAGAAGCGCCAGCGCCAGCACCGCCGTCCACACCGGCGGCGAGGCCGAGAACAAGCCGGCCGGGCCGTGGGCGAAGAGCACGATCGGGATCATGATGATAGTCGAAGCCGTCAATTGTCCGGTGGCGACGACCGGCGAGGGCACGCCCTTGAAGCGGCGGGCGACCATCAGCGCAACGCCATAGGAGAGCGAGGCGCCGATCAGCGCGAATTTGGCCCAGACCGGGCCGCCAAGGCCCGCGAGCAGGCCGGGACCGATCATCACAGCCGTGCCGGCGACACCGAGGGCGATGCCGGCGAGCTTGTTCCAGGACAGCTTTTCATCCGATGTCAGAGCGTTGGCGAGGATCAGCGTCCAGAACGGCGTCGTGGCATTGAGCACGGAGGCGACGCCGGCACCCAATTGGGTCTGACCGGCGAAGATCAGCGAGAAGGGGACGACGTTGTTGGTGAAGGCCAGCAGGAAGAACAGGCCGGCATGCGGCAGGGCGAGACGGAAGGAGGGGCCGCGCAAGCCGAGATAGAGCTGCAGCGCCAATGCGGCGATGGCGACGCGAAACAGAACCAGCACCAATGGGTGAAGCTCCGCCACCGCGATGCGGGCGAAGAAGAACGAGCCGCCCCAGATCGCGCCGAGCAACAGCAACTGCCCCCAGTCCCTGAGCGTCATCGGTCCGCGTGCTGCAGATGCTGCTGCCATAGCCATGTGATTTATCCTCCCCGGACGGCTCGAATGCCGGCCAACCAGGCAGAAGCCATATCCGGTCCGCCGGCAAGGGCCACCCGAAACTTGACCGACAGCCAAGCTCCCCGACAAAAGGCTAGTGCCGCACCGTCAGCAGCGCGAGACACAGAATTGTTTTCATTGCAGCGCCGCGCGTCTCCAGAGACGCGCAAAGGACGCTGCGAGATTCATTCCTGGCGCATGATCCTTTCCGAAAGTCGAAATTGACTTTCGGGGTCATGCGCTAGCCGCTAGCTTGGATTAATTGTGCGAGCTGAAGTCGGTGATTCGTCCATGCAGCGATTCGAGAATGCAAGCGAAGCGGCACTGGCGCTTCGCCCGGACGACCCGGTCTACTGCTTCCGCCCGCAGGTGCTCAAGGCCGACGCCTTGCAGTTCATGGGCATGTTCCCCGGCAAGACCGCCTATGCGGTCAAGACCAATGGCGAGCAGATCGTGCTGAAGACACTGGTCGAGGCCGGCGTCACCGCCTTCGACGTCGCTTCACCAGGCGAGTTCGCCGCTGTGCGCGCCGTCTCGCCCGATGCCGAGATGCTCTACATGCACCCGGTCAAGGCGCAGTCGGACATCAAGCTCGCGCTGGAAAAATACGGCATCCGCGTCATCTCGCTCGACCACGAGGACGAGATCACCAAGCTGACCCGGGTGGTGCGGGCCCTCGATATCGACCCGGGCGCGGTTACCGTCTTCGTGCGTGTGCAGACCAAGGGGCATGCCGCCTACGAACTGTCGAAGAAATTCGGCGCTGGGCCTGCCTATGCGGTCGAACTCGCCGAGCGGCTGAACCGCACCGGCTATAAGGTCGGCCTCTGTTTCCATGTCGGCAGCCAGATCGAGGATCCCGACACCTATGAGCGGGCACTGGCCTCGGCCGACTGGGTGCGTAACCGGCTGACTTTCGACATCGCCGGGCTCGATGTCGGCGGCGGCTTTCCGGCCGAATACGGACATGATCCCAATCGCAAGCAAATCGAGATGCCGTCGCTCGGCCAGATCATGTCGCGGCTTTCCGGCGACCTGAAGGAATATCAGTTCGACCAGATTCCGCTGGTGGCGGAGCCGGGCAGGGTGATCGTGGCGCGCTGCCTGTCGCTGATCGTGCGCGTGCTCCTGCGCAAGGGCAAGCGGCTCTACATCAATGACGGCATCTGGGCGTCGCTGTCGGATTCATGGACCGGCAAGATCACGCTGCCGGCACGCTTCATCCCCGATCCGGCGATCCGCGCGCGCAATGGCGACGAGAACAAGATCGTGCCGTTCAAGGTGTGCGGCGCGACCTGCGATTCCGTCGACATCCTGTCGCGGCCGTTCTGGCTGCCGGAGACCGTCGACACCGGCGACTGGATCGAGATCGGCCATATCGGCGCCTACTCGCTGTCACTCAGGACCCGCTTCAACGGCTTTTATCCCGACACGTTCGTCGAGGTGACGACGCCCTTCGACGAGGGCGACGCGCCGCAAGGGTTTGCGAGCCTGGAGACGATGGCGGATTAAGCCACGCCACCGCCGGCCTGGATGTTCTCGCCAGTCAACCAGCGGGCCTCGTCGCTGGCCAGGAAAACGGCAACGTCGGCGACATCGCGCGGCGCACCAATCCTACCGAAGGGCGACATGCCGGCCGCCACGGCGCGATCGCGCTCCGGCAGAAGGTCCGTGTCGGTGAAGCCTGGCGATAAACTATTGACGGTAACGCCGCGTGGACCAACCTCGCGCGACAGCACGCGCACGAATTGTTCCACGGCGCCCTTGCTGCCGAGATAGAGCGCGGTCTGCGTGAAAAACATCTTCGTTCCGCCTGTGGAGACCGCGATGATGCGACCGCCGTCCCGCACACGGCGAGCGGCCTCCTGAAGCGTGAAGAAAGTGCCTTTGGCGTTGGTATCGAAGACAAGGTCGAAATCCGCTTCACTGGCCTCGACCAGCGGTTTGATCACGGCGACGCCGACATTGGCGACGACGATGTCGAGACCGCCCAATTGGCTTTCTGCTTCGTCGAACAACCGGCGGACATCGGAGACATTTGAAATGTCGGCCTGGATGGCGATCGCCTTGCCACCCCTGCTCATGATGGCCGCCACAACATCGCCAGCGGCCTTGGCATTGTCGACATAGTTGACGGCGACGCTGGCACCGTTGGCGGCGAGCCCTTCGGCAATGGCGCGGCCGATGCCGCGCGAACTGCCGGTGACGATCGCGGTTTTGCCCTGAAGCGTTTGAGACATGATCAATTCCTTTCGACCGTTCGTGACCGCGCGATGTGGCTTCCACGGTCGAAAATAGGCCGAAGCCATTGATCGTATAATGGGCTATTATCTGACCTGCCTGTTAAGCCTGGGGTACACAATGCGCGGGTCCGAATTTTCCGAGCTCAAGGCTTTCGCGACGATCGTGGAGGAGGGCAGTTTCATCCGCGCCTCTGCCAGGCTCAGGATTTCGCCGCCGGCCCTCAGCCAGACAATCCGGCAGTTGGAGGCACGTCTCGGTGTCCGCCTGCTCAATCGCACGACACGCAGCGTATCGCCGACCGCGGCCGGCGATACGCTTTTCACGCGGCTTGGCCCTGTTTTCAGGGAACTGGAAGGCGCGGTCGCCGATATTCATGCCTCGCGCGATCAGCCGGCGGGTTCGCTGCGCATCAACGTGCCGCGCGTGGCCGCGATGCGGTTCATCGCGCCGATCCTGGGCGATTTCCAGCGCGTCTATCCCGATATCAGCCTGACGGTCATCGTCGACGACATGCTGACAGACATTGTCGAAGGACGCTTCGATGCCGGCCTTCGGCTCGGCGAGCGGCTGGAAAAAGACATGGTGGCGGTGAAGCTGAGCGGGGACCTGCAAATGGCCGCGGTGGCCGCTCCCGCCTATCTCGCGGGACGCAGCACGCCTCGTCGTCCCGGCGATCTGCACCAGCATCGCTGCATCAACTTCCAATGGCCAGGCGGCGGCAACATCTACCGATGGGAGTTCGCGCGTGGCAAAAGGGCGCTGGAAATCGCGGTCGAAGGCAGGCTGACCGTCAACGACACCGACTTGCTGCTCAACGCGGTGCTGAGCGGTGCCGGTATTGCATACATGATTGATTATCAGGTCCGTCCCTGGATCGAGAACGGCCAGTTGGTCCGGTTTCTGGAGGCCTGGTCGCCCAGCTTCCCCGGCTTCTATCTGTACCATCCGAGCGTGCGGCATGTGCCGCCAGCCTTGCGGGCGTTCATCGATTTTGTACGGGAGAGGAAGGAAGTGAGTAGCGGGTAGCTTCCCTACCGACCTTTCGCTTATAATTTTCCCAGCAGCTCCGGCGTCGGCCAGCCATCCACCGGCAGGCCTAGCCGCATCTGCTCCTTGCGGATGGCTTCGCGGGTGTTGGTGCCCAGGATGCCGTCGACCGTGCCGACGTCGTAATCCCTGGCCTCGAGCTTGGTCTGCAACGCCTTCATCTGCTCGTTGTCGAGACCCGGCTCGGGATTGCGCGGATCGAGCGGCGGCGCGCCCGCCAGCCGAGCGGCGAGATTGGCCGCGGTCAGCGCGTAGGTGAAGGACTGGTTCCATTCGAGATAGACGTCGAAATTCTCGTAGGTAAGGAAGGCCGGACCCTTGCGGCCCATGGGCAGCGCCAGGCCGGCCTTCAGGCCCTTGTCGATCAGCTCCGAACCGTCGGGGTTGGTGACGCCCCACTGCGCCCACTGCGTCAGCGGCAGCTTGTTGGTGCGGCCGGTCTGGTCCCACGGCATCTCGTCGGGCACGCGCACTTCCTGGATCCAGGGCTCGTCGCGCTTCCAGCCGCGTGACAGCACCTTGTTGCCCGTGGTCATGATCACGTCCGGCACGCTGTTTCTAAGGTCGATCTCGCCGTCGCCGTCGCCATCAACGCCGCGCGCAAGATAGTCGGACGGCAGGATCTGCGTCTGGCCGATCTCGCCGGCCCAGGCGCCGGTGACATCGGCCGGCAGCACGCCGCGATCGATCAGTTCCAGCAGCGGCACCAGTTGTTGGCGGAAAAGCTGCGGGCGGCGGCAGTCATGCGACAGCGTCACCAGTGCGCTCAGCGTATGGAAATCGCCCTGCACGGCGCCGAAATCCGTTTCAAGCGCCCAGAAGGCGGTGATAACAGGCGCCTGGACACCGAACTGCTGGTCGGCGCGGGCGAAGACATCGGCGTATTTCGTCATGTTCGCCGCACCTTGCTTCAGCCGGTAGGCAGAGATCATGCGGTTGGAAAATTGGATGAAGGTTTGCGTGAAGACGCCCTGCGCGCGGTCGCGCGCCAGGGCCCTCTCGTCGATCCTGGCGTCCTCCAGCGCATCGAGACCGACGGCGCCGACACCGGCAGCCTTGGCTTCCGCCGCCACGCCCTGTTTCCAGGCTTCGAAATCGCCGCCGCATTCCTGCGCCATCGCCGGCAAGGCCGTGGCGCACAAAAATAGCGCCGCGAGGGCTTGGGAACGCAGTCGCATCAGCTTCCTTTCGAAACGAAGAGGGCATTGTCGTGCCTAGAGCCCAACGCCCTGCGGTTGCACTCTCTACCGCTGGCAGTGTCGAAAAGCAGGCGGCAGGCCCGGTGTCAACGGGT
>NZ_JAPYKQ010000003.1:108105-540146 GCF_037179625.1 Mesorhizobium sp. Cs1299R1N3
CTTCTGCTTCAGCCCTATTTGAGGCGCCTTTGCCGCCGTTGCCACGGCGTCAACGGGTCTTCTGCTTCAGCCCTATTTGAGGCGCCTTTGCCGCCGTTGCCACGGCGTCAACGGGTCTTCTGCTTCAGCCCTATTTGAGGCGCCTTTGCCGCCGTTGCCACGGCGTCAACGGGTCTTCTGCTTCAACCCTATTTGAGGCGCCTTCGCTGCCGTTGCCACGGCGTCAGCGGGTGTTCTGCCGCAACCCTATTTGAGGCGCCTTCGCTGCCGTTGCCACGGCGTCAGCGGGTGTTCTGCCGCAACCATTTATTCCAGGCGGCTTCCGAGCCGTTGAAGACGTTGATGTCGGACTTGCCGGTCATGCCGGGGACGATGCCGGTTCCGGTGTACTGCCAGAAGGTGAAGGGGTGGCTGCCATATTTCTCGCGCGGGTGCCCGGCGACGGAGCGCAGCCAGTAGGGATAGCCGCGGAAGCTCGACAGTTCGTTGTCCTCGAAGAAATCGACCGAGGTGTAGATGATCGGCTTCTTGCCGTAACGCCGCTCGACGATCTCAAGGAAGGTGGTCATCTCAGTGCGCACCGTGGCCGCGTCGGGGCGCAGGTGGCAGGTCGGCGAGTTCGGGTTCCATTCCATGTCGAGAACCGGAGGCAATGCGGAGCGGTCGACGGGGACATTCTGGATGAACCAGCGCGCCTGCACGGCGGCGGGCGTGCAGAAATAGAAGAAATGATATGCCGCGCGTGGAATTCCGTTGGCTTTCGTGCGCGCCCAGTGCTCGCTGAAATATTCATCGAATCGGTCGCCGCCTTCGGTCGCCTTGATGAAGGCGAAGGAGATACCGCTGGCCTTGGCGGTCGGCCAGTCGATAGATGTCTGGTATTTGGAGACGTCGGTGCCGTGGACTGCATAGTTCCACGGCGCGCCGCTGTCCCACTCATGCGGCTTGGAATCGGCAAAGCGCGGCGCGCGCACGGCCACCGTCGGACTGCTCGACGCGGACGGCGACAGCGGCGAGAGATCGTCCACGGTCGAGCAGGCGCCGAGCAGCGTCAGCATGAAAAGGACCGCAAGACGGCGCATCGCAACTTCCAAGCCGGAATCAGCCGGTCGCTGATGGGTCTGTGCACTTGATGGCCGAAGTTGGTCTGGCCCCCTCCAGGCGATCGCCCCACGCATCGCCCAGCCTATTCGCTTTTCGTGCATGTCGTTGTCGCAAAAATGCTGCGCACTTTTGGGCGACATGCATCCCTGTGATCGCCGATCATGGTTGATATCTGGTTTATGGCGCTCGACAAGAAGCCCGATTTTGCGGAAGCAATGGCGGCAATTCGATGACATAAACGTCAGGCGAGTGCCTGGGAGGCAATGGATGCGGATCATCGTCAAGATCGTCAAATGGCTGCTTGGCCTGATCGTGCTGGCTATCGCCGCGCTGGTTGCCTGGCTCTATATCGCGCCCCCGGAACTTATCCGCGTCGGCTCGGGCTATTCGGCCAAGATCGTCTGCTCCAACGTCTTCATCGCCGGGCGTGACGCCAACGAGGTGCTGGCCGTCGATGTGCAGGCGCCCGGCCACCCGCTGCTGCGCTTGATGCGGGTCTCCGTCGACAAGAACCGAGGGACGGTGTCGGCCGGCCTGCTCGGTTTCCTCGGCAAGAGCGAGGCGGTTGCCCGCGACGGGCTGGGCTGCGTCTCGGTTCCCGACGGCGATGTCGGCAAGGCGCGGCGCACGACAGTTCATGCCGAGCCTGCGGCGACAAGCCAGGATGCGCTGTGGCCCGAGGGCGAACGGGTCGATGCCTCGCAGAACCCTGAAGTCTCGAAGATCATCGCGGACGACGCGATGGCCGGCACCGGCATGCGCGCGATCGTCGTGGTCAAGAACGGGCGGGTCGTCGCGGAACGCTATGGCGACGGCTTTTCGGTCAAGACGCCATTGCTCGGCTGGTCGATGACCAAGACGGTGAACGCCGCCATCGTCGGCACACTGATCAGGGACGGCAAGCTGGCGGTCGACAACAAGGGCCTGTTCACGCCCTGGAAGGTGGATGGCCGCGCCGCGATCAGCCTTGCCGACATGATGGCGATGTCGAGCGGTCTGGAGTTCAACGAAGACTATGGCGACGTCGCCGATGTGACGCGCATGCTCTACCTCGAACCCGACATGGCGGGTTTTGCCGGCTCCAAACCCCTCACCGGCGAGGTCGGCAAGGTGTTTTCCTATTCCAGCGGCACGGCGGTGATGCTGTCGCGCGTCTGGCAGGACGCGATCGGCGACAAGGCGAAGGCATTGAGGTGGCCGCGCATGGCGCTGTTCGAGCCGCTCGGCATGTACAGCGCGGTGCTCGAAACCGACGAGCAGGGCACTTTCGTCGGCTCGTCCTATCTCTACGCCACCGCGCATGACTGGGCCCGGTTCGGCCAGTTCCTGCTGCAGGGCGGGGTATGGAACGGCAACCAGGTCCTGCCGGCCGGCTTCGTCGACTGGATGCGCGAGCCGGCATCCGCCTCGAAAGTCTACGGCAAGGGCCAGTTGTGGATCGAAGCGCCGGGCGACGAGGAAAATCCCGGTGCCGGCGTCGCCGCCGGCCTGCCGAAGGACACTTACTGGATGGAAGGCCATGACGGGCAGACCGTCGCCATCATTCCATCCGAGCAATTGGTGGTGGTGCGGCTCGGGCTAACGCCGGCCAAGCTCAATTATCGGCCGCAAGCGTTGGTGGGGGCGCTGGTGAAGGCGCTGCATTGAGCGGCAGTCGAGTGCTGCAAGTTTTCTTCTATGCCGCAGTCGCCAAAGGCTTGGCGCGATCGACACGCGCGCGCTCGTCGGGCGAATTCATGACCGCCCAAAGATCGGCACGGCGCTGCACGTTCAGCCAGAAATCCGGGCTGTTGCCAAAGACCCGCGCCAGAATGAGCGCAGTGGCAGCCGTCACGTTGCGGCGGTCGTTGCACAATTCGTTCACATGCTTGCGCTGGACCCCCATCGCTTCGGCCAAAGCAGCCTGTGTCAGGCCTAGCGGCTGCATGAATTCTTCCGTGAGGATTTCGCCCACCGTTGCGGGCTTGCGTGTCGTCATCAACATGTGTCACCTCATCTGTAACTGTGGCCGTCGAGATAAGTATCCGACGCTTCACCACGTCCGCCGTCCCACCGGAAGATCAGCCGCCATTGGCCATTGACGCGGATCGAATGGAAGCCATCGAGATTGCCACGCAACTTTTCGAAATGATTGCTCGGCGGCACACGCAAATCCCGATCGGTCATCGCGTCATCGATCATCTGGAGTTTGCGGAACAACCGGCTTTCAAGATCGGACGGAATGTTGCGGGAGTGAATGTCTTCCACGAAGAAGGCCCGTAGCCATCCGTCCCGAAACCCGACGATCACTTTCTACCTCCTGCATGGAGATAGTGTACCGCCCCCTGGGTCGTTCTGCAACTGCCATGGATGGTTTTACGGCCGCAATATCTGCGATGTCACATGCCGAGCCCGATGACCGCCAGCCAGGCATAGCCACGATAAAGCGTGCGAAAACGGAAGGTTGCGCCGGTTCGCTCGGCTTCCGATTCCAGAACGTCGCGCAGGGATTCGCGCGGCGTGACGTGGAATTTTTTCAGCCAGCCGCGCAGCAAGGTGCGGAACCAGCCCGGCAGACCTTCCTGCTGACCGAAATCGACTATGTGCAGCGAGCCCGTCGGGGCCAGCGCGGCAAGTGCTGCCGAGACCGTCTTCTCCCAGCCCGGGATCATCGACAGCGAATAGGATACGAAGATGCGGTCGAACCGTTCGACGCCATAAAGGGCCTCTGCATCGAAATCGGTGGCGTCGCCCCTTGCCAGCGTGACGCGATCCGAGAGGCCTTCGCGGTCGATTGCCTTGCCGGCCGTTTCCAGCATTTCGGCCGAAATATCGAGGCCGAAGAAACGGGCGTCGGGATAGGCGCGGGCGGCGAGAATGATGTTGCGGCCGGTGCCGCAGCCGAGCTCCAGAACGGTGCCGCCCGGCGGCACGTCCAGCCCCGCGATCATCCGGTCGCGGCCGAGCAGGTAGTATTTGCGGGTCAGGTCGTAGATATGGCGCTGCCAGCGGTAGACGCCGTCCATCAGTTCGGCGTGGCTGGCCGGCAGCTCCGTCGTGCTCATGCCGCGCGCTTCACATAGAGGTGGAAGCCGCCATAGATGGCGGAGCGGTCGCGGGCCGAGAATTCGCGCGATGCTTCGTTCTGATAATCCCACTGATCGAGCAGCGAGGTCGAGACGCGCCCCGGCAGCAGACTGGGCTCGGCGGCGGTGCGGAAGATGACGCGGGCCCCGGCGGAGGCGGTGCGGGTGATCGCCAACCACAGCGCATTGAGCTGGTCGTCAGTCATCCAGTCCTGTGCGTCGAGCAGGATGAAGCGGTCGACGGCGCCGGCATCCTTGCCGGCGAGGAATTCGATCAGGTTGGCATGGTGGATGGCGACGCGGTCGATATTGCCGCGGATGGTCTCGTAGTTGCGCTTTTCCAGATAGGCGGGCAAGGCGGCCTCGCCGGGCTCGGGATAGCGGCGGGCGAAAGCCTGCCAAGCGAAGTAGTTGTTTTCCAAGGGGAAATCGCAGGCGAGCTTTTCCAGCCGGGCCTTCAGCACGCTGGCCATGGTGCCGTCGCCGGAGGTGATCAGCGAGTCATACTGCGCCGGAGGGATGCCGAGACCGAACAGCGAGGCTTTTCGCGACGTCGCCCATTTCAGAAGCTTCTTGTCGAAGACCGGCGCCAGCTCCTCGTTGAAGAAGCGGCGCTGTTCGCCGATGTTCCTGGCTTCCATCATGCGGGCCGGGTTGACGCCGAAGAATTTCGCCGTGCGGTGGCCCATGGCGATGAACAGGCCGAGCAGGCCGGTCTGGTAGAAATTGCGGTCGAAAACGCCAATGCGCCTGTTGCCGCGCCAGTTGCGTCGCTCCCAGTAATGACGGCTGACCGGATCGAGATGCGGAGCGATGAAGCGGTCGTAGGCTTCGGAATTGTGGCTCGTGTCCGCCGCACCGAAGAAACGGAACAGGTCGCCTTGCGAAGGCAGATGGCGAACCGCCTCCAGCTTCATGCGGTTCAGCGCGATGTGGGCCGCGTTGAGATCGACGGCGTCGATCTGTGCCGGCGAGCGGGTGAGATAGGCGAGGATGTTGCAGCCGCCCGAGGCGATGGTGACGACGCGGTGGCCCTGGCCAAGCTGCATCGCGTCCATGTCGACGTCGGGGTCTTCCCAGATCTGCGGATAGACGAGGCCGGAAAACAGGAAGGCGAACAGCCGCTCGGAGATGCCGGCTTTCGAAAGCGGGCGGTTCTGGTAAACGGCCTTTCCAACTTCCTTGCCGCGGCGAAAAACCAGATCTGCGGAGACGTCCGTCATGGCAAAGTGATTCCCCATTTGCTTTGGCGCAAGCGGGTAACGCAGGGTCATGACAGGCCGGTGACAGCCTGTTGACGCCTTCTTTACAGCCTACCGAACCCGCCCGGCGTCGGCGTGGTCACGATGACGGCCTCACCGGCGTCGAGCACGGTCTGATCGCAAGCTTTCAGCACGTCGACCGTGCCGTCGTTGCGGCGCACCTTTGTGGAGCCGACTTCGCCGTCGCCGCCGCCGTCCAGCCCTTGCGGCGGGCGGTTGCGGTGCGAGGACAGGATCGCGCATTCCATCTTCTCGAGGAAGCGAATGGTGCGTTTGGTGCCGTCGCCGGCGTTCCATTTGCCCTTGCCGCCGGATCCTTGGCGGATGTGAAAATCCTCCAGCACCACGGGGAAGCGCAGCTCCAGCACTTCAGGGTCGGTGAGGCGCGAATTGGTCATGTGGGTGTGGACGCCGGAGGTACCGGCAAAGCCGCGGCCGGAGTTCATATGGCCGGCCGGCGAGCCGGAGCAGATCGTCTCGTAATACTGATACTTCTTGTTACCGAAGGTCAGGTTGTTCATCGTGCCCTGCGCGTTGGCCATCGCGCTCATGGCGCCGAACAGCGCGTTGGTGACATGCTGGGAAGTCTCGACATTGCCGGCGACGACGGCGGCAGGGTAGGTGGGCTTGAGCATGCAGCCGTCGGGAATGACGATATTGATCGGCCTGAGGCAGCCGGCATTCATCGGGATCATGTCCTCGACCATGACGCGGAAGGCGTAGAGCACGGCGGCACGGGCGACCGGCTCGGGCGCATTGAAGTTGTTCTTCTCGACCTTCGATGTGCCGGTGAAGTCGACGGTCGCCTCGCGCTTTTGCCGATCGACGGTGATCTTCACCTTGATGGCCTGGCCGGTGTCGGTCGGATATTCATACTCCGACGTGTCCGGCAGCCGCTCCAGCACGCGGCGCACGCTCTCGGCCGCGTTGTCCTGCACATGGCCCATATAGGCTTCGACGACGTCGAGGCCGAAATGCCCCACCATCTTGCGAAGTTCCGCCACGCCTTTCTCGTTGGCGGCGATCTGTGCCTTCAGGTCGGCGATGTTCTGATGCGGGTTGCGGGCCGGGTAGCGATGGTCCGTGAGCAGCGTGTGCAGCTCCTTTTCGCGGAATTTTCCGCGGTCGACGATGCGGAAATTGTCGAACAGCACGCCTTCCTCGTCGACCGTGGTGGCGAGCGGCGTCATCGAGCCCGGCGCGGTGCCGCCAATGTCGGCATGGTGGCCGCGCGAAGCCGCCCAGAACAGGATGTTTTTCCGGGCATCGTCGAAGACCGGCGTCACCACGGTGATGTCTGGCAGATGCGTGCCGCCGTTGTAGGGGGCGTTCAGGGCAAAGACGTCGCCAGGGTGGATGTCGCCGGAGTTCAGCCGGATGATGGTTTCGACCGAACGGTCCATGGAGCCGAGATGCACCGGCATGTGCGGCGCATTGGCGACCAGCGCCCCGGTGTGGTCGAAGACGGCGCAGGAAAAATCGAGCCTTTCCTTGATGTTGACGGAGTAGGCGGTGTTCTGCAGCGTCACGCCCATTTGCTCCGCGATGGACATGAAGAGATTGTTGAAGACTTCGAGCATCACCGGATCGGCTTTAGTGCCAAGGGCAGCGGCGCGCGCTTTCTTTTCCGTACGGCGTATGACGACGTGATTGAGGTTGGTGATTTCGGCTTGCCAGCCCGGCTCGACGACGATGGTCTGGTTCGGCTCGATGATCAAGGCGGGCCCGGCGACCAGATTGGACGGTCCGAGGGTCTCGCGACGGTAGACGCCAGCTTCATGCCACCGGCCTTCCGTGTAGATGCGCCTGGTCTCGGAAGTGGCTGACTTGACAGTTGCAGGTCCGGCAGGCGCATAGGCCTCGGCGCTGGTCTGGCCGGTTTCGGTGCCTTCGACACCGACGGTCTCGACGATCATTGGCTTGTCGTCATAGACGAAGCCGAATTGTGCCTTGTGGGCGATTTCGAAATCGCGCCTGGCCTGGAAGATCGAGTCTGCCTCGAAATTCACCGGCAGTGCCGTGTCGGTGCCGTCATAGCGAATGTGCAGTACCGGCCTGGTGGAAACCGAGCCCTCGGCGATGCCTTGCGCCGCCAACTCCGCGATCACTGCCTTTTTCAAGGTGGCGATGAGGCCGCCGATTTCCGTTCTGGATTCCTCGGCGAGAGGCTTCAGCAGCGCCTGCTGGCGCGAGGCAAAGACCGAGGCCAGGCCGATGCCGTAGGCCGAAAGCAGGCCGGAGAAGGGATGGATCAGCACCGCCTCCATGCCGAGCGCGTCGGCGACCAGGCAGGCGTGCTGTCCGCCGGCGCCGCCGAAACAGTTCAGGAGATATTCGGTGACGTCGTAGCCGCGCTGCACCGAAATCTTCTTGATCGCATTGGCCATGTTCTCGACCGCGATGGTGACGAAGCCTTCGGCGACCGCTTCCGGCGAGCGGCCGTCACCGATCCCGGCGGCAAGAGCCGTGAATTTCGCGCGCACGGTTTCCGCGTCGAGCGGCGCGTCCTGGCCAGGGCCGAAGATCGACGGGAAGAAATCGGGCCGCAGCTTGCCCAACATGACGTTGGCGTCGGTGACGGCCAGCGGGCCGCCGCGCCGGTAGGCGGCGGGGCCGGGATTGGCGCCAGCGGAGTCCGGTCCGACGCGGAAGCGGCCGGCCTCGTAGTGCAGGATCGAGCCGCCGCCGGCGGCGACGGTGTGGATGCGCATCATCGGCGCGCGGACACGCACGCCGGCGACCTCGGTGTCGAAGGCACGCTCATACTCGCCGTCGTAATGGGCGACGTCCGTGGACGTGCCGCCCATGTCGAAGCCGATAACCTTGTCGAAACCGGCGAGCTTCGCCGTCTCGACCATGCCGACCACGCCGCCGGCCGGGCCCGACAGCAGCGCGTCCTTGCCCTGGAACATGTCGGCGGCGGTGAGGCCGCCAGAAGACATCATGAACATGAGGCGAGGGGATTCGTCGTTTTCTCCCGCCGCACCCAGTTCTCCCGCCACCCGTTGTACGTAGCGTGAGAGGATGGGCGACAGATAAGCATCCACCACCGCGGTGTCGCCGCGGCCGACCAGTTTGATCAGCGGCGAGACCTCGTGGCTGACCGAGACCTGGCCGAAACCAAGCTTGCGGCAGACCTTGGCCACCGCCTTCTCGTGATCGGGATATTTCCAGGCATGCATGAAGACGATGGCAACGGCATCGATGCCATCGGCTTTCGCCTGTTCAATGGCCGGCCGGCAAGCCGATATGTCGAGCAGCCGTTCGACGCAGCCGTCGGCGAGCACACGCTCGTCGATCTCGATGACGCGCTCGTAGAGTTGCTCGGGGAGGATGATCTCCTTGGCGAAAATGTCGGGTCGCGCCTGGTAGGCGATCCTGAGCGCATCGCGAAACCCCTTGGTGATGAGCAACAAGACGCGGTCGCCCTTGCGCTCCAGAAGGGCGTTGGTGGCCACCGTGGTTCCCATCTTGATGTCGCCGATCAGGCCGGACGGGATCGCGGCGACTGTGTCAAGGCCGAGCAGGTCGCGAATGCCCTGAATGGCGGCATCGGCATAGGCTTCGGGATTTTCAGACAGCAGCTTGCGCGGATGCAGCCCGCCTTGCGGGTCACGGCCGATAATATCGGTGAAGGTGCCGCCGCGATCGATCCAGAAATCCCATTTCGCGGTCATGCGGCTGTCTCCGGTATTTCGATTCCGGTGTCGTTGTTAAAGCGCCAAAGCGCCGGCAGCAATAACGCTTGCATGCCATTGATGTTACAGGTGGAAACGCAACGTTACGAAACCCAAGGCCATCTCGGGCATTTGTGTCTCGACCGTCCACCGCAACGTGAACGTGTGTCGAAGGAGAGATGTTATGAAAAAGCTCATTCTTGCTTCCCTGTCCGCCCTTGCCCTGCTGGGCGTCGCGGCCTGCAGCGACAGCGGCACAGGCACCGACAACACCACAACGCAGAGCACCAATCCGCCGCCTGCCGAGCAGCCGATGAAGCCCGCGGCTCCGGCTGACAATTCGACCAAGCCTGCCGAGCCGGCTCCGGCAACGCCTGCTCCTGCGCCCGCGCAGTAGTTTGTAACCAGTAAGTGCCTTGGGAGGAAGGCCGGCTCTACGCCGGCCTTTCTCGTATAGGCACCAGCAATGCGCCTCTCGTTCACAGACCCGACAGATGGCTGTTATTGACTTGATAGCGGGGATCGGTTGGCTCTATGAAGCGGGCCATGTCGATTTGGGACCGCCTCGGCGACTTCATCACGCGGGTTTCGTCTTCAACCACCTCTGGCGTCGCCGATGTGGTCGAGGCTGTGCGCACGGTTTTTTCCGGCGACGCCGACTTGCGCCGCCGCGTCGCCTTCTCGGTGGCGATGATCGCGCTTTCGGCCAAGATGGCCAAGGCCGACGGCATCGTCACCCAGGATGAGGTACGCGCCTTCCAGGAAATCTTCGAAGTGCCGCCGAAGGAGACGCGCAACGTTGCGCGGCTGTTCGATCTCGCCCAGCGGGACGTGGCCGGTTTCGAAACCTATGCCGAGCGCATGGCGCAACTCTGCGGCTCCGGGCACTCCAATTGCGTGATGCTGGAAGACATACTCGACGGCCTGTTCCATATCGCCAAGGCCGATGGGCTGGTGCATGAGCGCGAAGGCATCTTCCTGCACCGTATCGCCGAGATCTTCCGCATCGATGAGACGCATTACGAATCGATCTTGGCGCGGCACGTCAGTCTTGGCGCCGGCGACCCCTATGTCGTGCTCGGCATCGAGCGCGGCAAGCCGTTCGAGGAGGTTAGAAAACGCTATCGCAAGCTGGTGTCGGACAACCATCCGGACCGGTTGATCGCGCGCGGGTTGCCGCAGGAATTCATCAAGATCGCGACGACCAGGGTCGCGGCGATCAACGCCGCCTATGAGATGATCGAGCGGGGCCTGCGGCACGCATGACCGGCTTCCTGCCCGACGAGCCGAGGGCCGAGGTCAGGGTATCGCCGAATTTCGGGCCAAGGCGCGACGCGCAGAAGCCCGACATGATCGTGCTGCACTATACCGGTATGGCGAGTGGTACCGGGGCCGAAGCCTGGCTGTGCGACCCGGCGAGTGAAGTCTCGTCGCATTATCTTGTCCATGAGAATGGCCACATCGTGCAGATGGTCCGGGAAAGCGACCGCGCCTGGCACGCCGGCCAGAGTTCCTGGTTCGGACGCACCGACATCAATTCCTGCTCGGTCGGCATTGAAATCGTCAATCCGGGCCATTCACTGGGCTATCCCGGCTTTCCGAAACGTCAGATCACGGCGGTCATCGAGCTGTGCAAAGGGATTGCCGCGCGGCATGGGATCGGCGCCGAGCGGGTGCTGGCGCACTCCGACGTGGCGCCGGGCCGCAAGATTGATCCCGGCGAGAAGTTTCCATGGGCAGCGCTGTTCAAGGCCGGGGTCGGGCATCTCGTGCCAGCCGCTCCCGTCAGGCGCGGAGCCGCGCTGAAGCCCGGCGACCGCGGTGCCGATGTCGAGACACTGCAGTCGATGCTGTCGCTCTATGGCTATGGTGTCGAGATATCGGGCGTTTTCGACGATCGGACACGGGTCGTAGTCGAGGCCTTCCAACGGCATTTCCGGCCGCGCCGGATCGACGGAGTTGCCGACGGCTCGACGATGCGCACACTGCAGAAGCTGCTTGCTTCCGTCAGGAATTGACCCAGGGTCAATTCCTGATTCAAGTAATCCTCCCTGGCCCTAAAGTTACAAACTGTCACTTAAAGTGACTTGCCCCGCCTTTATTGGCGCCAAATCGGGCTTCAAAGGGCTTTTCGTACAGTTTGTCGGACGTCCAGCCCCCCGGGTGTTCCGATATTGATCAAGCGATGCCACGCGAAAATCTTCGCGCGGTCCCAACAGAACAGGATCACATGCAGAAATTGACGGTTTTAACGGCAGCTCTTGCTGCCGGCGTAATGAGTTTTGCCTTCAGTGCGGCCGACGCCGCGCCGTTCAGCCCGCGGGCCGACCAGGGCTTCGTCGCGGCACCCGCCAAAGGCAAGGCCATTTCGGCCAAAAGCAGCAAGAGTGCCAAGGCGACGACGAAGCAGGCTTCCGCGAAAGTGGAAAAGGCAAGCTGGACCAAGGCAAGGAAATCCTCTGCCAAGAGGCAGACAAAGCGCGGTCGCAAAATCGTGGACATGACGACGACGGCATCGATCGGTCTCAGCAACGTCGCTGCGGCGACCGCGGCAGTGACGAGCGGCGGCCAGTATTCCGCGATTGTCGCCCGCTACGCGGCGAGCTACGGCGTTCCGGTGTCGCTGGCCAACGCCGTGATCCAGATCGAAAGCAACTACCGGCCGAACATGGTCGGCGGCGCCGGCGAGATCGGCCTGATGCAGATCAAGCCGGCAACCGCGCGCATGATGGGTTACAGCGGATCGGCCAAAGGCCTGTTCGATCCCGACACCAACATCAAATACGGCATGAAGTACCTCGCCATGGCGCGCGACCTCGGCGGTGGCACGACCTGCGGCACGATCCTGAAATACAATGCCGGCCATGGCGCCACCCGGATGAACCCGGTTTCGGCGGCTTACTGCAGCAAGGTCAAGGTTCAGTTGGCGGCTGTCGGCGCGCCGGCTTGACAAGAACCGGCACGAGCGGCTTTTTCGGTTGCGTTTTGTGGTGTGAACCCCTTTATACGCCCTGCCAGCTGGCCGGGCGGCCGCACCCGCAAACGCCGAAAGGCCGCGGGTGAGGAAAGTCCGGGCTCCATGGAGACACGGTGCCGGTTAATGGCCGGCGGGGGCGACCCCAGGGAAAGTGCCACAGAAAGCAAACCGCCACGACTTTGTCGGGGTAAGGGTGAAAGGGTGGGGTAAGAGCCCACCGCGCGACTGGCAACAGGAGCGGCACGGTAAACCCCACCGGGAGCAAGACCGAATAGGGGCGGTGCGAGGGGAAACCCTCGAGGGCTGTTTCCGGCTCACCGTCCGGGTAGGTTGCGTGAGGCGCATGGCAACATGCGCCCAAGATGAATGGCCGCCACGTTCTCGCCTCGCAAGGGGCGAGGGCCATACAAAACCCGGCTTACAGGCCAGCTGGCAGTTTCTCTCCGCTACATCAAGGATTAAGTCTTTCGTATCAGAAGGTTGCACCCAATGGGTGCAGCTTCTTATCCAAGGGCGCGGCGCTGCTTTGCATCGCCACAAGACAGAGATTTCGCCGACTTTCTTGAAATTGGTGCGATTAAATCGTACCATCACGGCTCATTATCGGGAGCCTATCATGGGTCAAGTCGACAAACGCAGCATCACACTTTCGCCGGAACTGGCGCAGGCGGTCGACGATGTGGTCGCGGCTGGAGAATACGCCTCGGCGAGCGAGGTGATCCGCGATGCATTGAGGCAATGGAAGGACCGTCGCGACCTGATGGGCTACACGGTCGAGGAACTGCGCAAGCTGGTGCAGGAGGGGATCGACAGCGGGCCCGCGCAAGACGGCCAGCCAATCATGGAACGATTGCGCGCGAAATACCTGAAGATGGCTGAGGCCAAAGGCTTCCAGGAGTGAAATACCGACTGCTTCCTCAAGCCACCGTCGATCTCGAAAGCATCGGCGATTACATCGCCAGCCACGATCCGCGCGCTGCCGTTCGCCTCGTGGATGCACTGGAAAGACGTTGGGATTTGCTGACCTTGCATCCCTTTTCAGGTGCGCCACGCGACGACATAGCGCCGGGTATCCGCCACCTGATTGTCGGCGAATATCTCACCTTGTACCGGGTCGGCGGTGATGCGATCGAAATTCTTCGCGTGCTGCATGGTCGTCGCAACATCGAAGCCGATGACCTCGGCTCGTAGAGCAATTCCAGGAAAGTGGTAGCAGTTTTTCCCGGGAAAAGCGCGTAGCGCTTTCCCTTGCGAACGTAAAAACAAAGAGTTAGAGCGGTTCGGCGATTCCATCAACGCTGAACCGCTAGTCGATCTGTCAGCCGCTGATCCTGGCCAGCGAGGCCTCGATCGCATTCCAGAGTTCTTCCACGGGCTCGCAGCCTACCGACAAGCGAACGAAGCCGGCCGGAACCGCGTCACCTCGCTTCAAACGCCGCTCGGCCGAGGTGTGGACGCCACCGAAAGAGGTCGCGGCCTGCATCAGACTGCAATTGTTGATGAAATCCTCGGCTTTCTGCTCTGAAGCGAGTTCGAAGGAGATGAGGAAGCCGAAGCGCTCCATCTGGGCGCGGGCAAGGTTGTGCGAGGGATCGCCTTCCAGTCCGGGATAGCGCAGGCCGCTTATCGCCGGGTGCCCCTGCAGGCGCCGCGCGATCACTTCCGCCGACGAACACATGCGGTCGAAGCGCACGTCCAATGTTTCCAGACCGCGATGCACCAGCCAGGCTTCGAACGGCCCGGGGATGCTGCCCGAGACCTCGCGCCAGCCGGTCACGGCGGCGATGATATCCGGATTGCGGCTGGCGACATGGCCGAACAGCACGTCGGAATGGCCATTGGGCGCCTTGGTGTCGGCGGCGACAACGATATCGGCGCCGTGGTCGAGAGGGCGCTGGCCGAAGGGCGTCATCGTCGTGTTGTCGACCACCAGCAGCGCGCCCGCCTTGTGAACGGCTTCGGCGACAGCGGCGATATCGCAGATGTCCAGCCCCGGATTGGCGGGCGTTTCGACAAAGGCCAGGCGGTAGCCATCGAAACCGCCGTCGAGGAAGGTCGATGTCGGCCTGACATCGTGGGTGACGCCGAGCGGCTTCAGGAAGCGATCGGCCAGCGCCCTGGTGGTGTGATAGCCGTCCGAAGGCAGCAGGATATGGTCGTCGGCCTTGAGCACGGCAAAGAATGCCGCCGAGATCGCCGCCATCCCCGAGGGAAAACCGACGCAAGGCGCGTCTTCCAAATGGGACAACATGTGTTCGACGGCATCCCAGGTCGGGTTGCTGAAGCGGCCGTACTGGTTGAAGCCGGTGGCATCACCCGGAGCATGGAAGATGGCGGCCATGGTCAGGGGCAGGGGAATGGAATCGCCCATGGCAAACCCGCCGCGACGCAAATGGGGAAGGGCTGCAGCGCGCGACTTCGCAGTTTCAGACATCGATTTCAAATCCCTTGGCGATCGGTGAGATGGACGAGACGCTATGCCCGGCGGCGGCTCGCGGCAAGGCGCCTCAAGTTGGGCCAGGCAGGCTCTAAACGCTTCGTTAGGCTTAATAGACCATAAAGACGAGACGTGCTGTCAAAGCCTTTCTCGTCGGCATGATGCGCGTGTTTGAGCAGCCTATTCCCGTTGACGCCCATAGTGCCCCATGCTATCCCATCCAGACATCAAAGCCTTCGTTCCGCGTCAGGGTAGAGCGTACGCCAATCGGGCAGCCGCGGCGGCTGCGCGTTTGCCGGTTTTCGCCCGTGTGGACGAGGTGGGTGCGGGGCAGGCAATGCGCGGCGGTGGCGCGTGCGACACGATGAAGAGGGGTGCGGCGGCGCAAGCGGCCGCAACGTGTGATGGACCGGTTTCTGTCGAACACGGTGAGCAGGATCGATGCGAAGGGGCGGGTGTCCGTTCCCGCGCATTTTCGTGCCGTGGTGCAGAAGCGCGGCTATTCGGAACTCTATGCGCTGCGCTGCCTGGACCTGCCGGCGATGGATGTCGGCGGGCTCGATCTGCTCGACCGGTACGAGCAGCGCATCGCGCGGGAAGACCCGTTCCTGCAGGCTGCGGACGACATGTCGTTCTTCTGCCATGGCGACGGCGCATTCCTGAAACTCGACCAGGACGGCCGCATCACCATGACCGATTTCATTCGCGAGCATGCCGGCATCTCGGCGGAGGTGGCCTTTGTCGGGCGCGGCAATTTCTTTCAGATCTGGGAGCCGGGACGGCTTGCGACCTATGGGGCGCAGGCGCGGGCCAGGCTTTTGCAGCTTCGGCAGGGGACGAAGGCTCACGAGGCCAAGGCTGGGGAGCGACCGGAATGACGGTGGGCCACGGCGATGATATCAACGCCGTTGGCGGATCGGTCCGCCACATTCCGGTCCTCCTTGGCGAAGTGCTGGAAGCGCTGGCGCCGGCAGAGGGCGACATCATCATCGACGGTACGTTCGGCGCCGGCGGCTACACCAAGGCCATCCTTGCGGCCGGCGCGTCCGTCGTTGCCATCGACCGCGATCCGGATGCCATCGCGGCCGGCCGCGACCTCGAGGCGCGGTCCGGGGGCCGGCTGCGGCTCGTGCAGGCGCCGTTCTCGACGCTCGACGAGCACGTCGAAAGCGCCGATGGCGTCGTGCTCGACATCGGCGTCTCCTCGATGCAGCTCGATCAGGCCGAGCGCGGCTTTTCCTTCCGCAACGACGGACCGCTCGACATGCGCATGGCGCAGGCGGGACTGAGCGCCGCCGATGTCGTCAACAGTTTCAAGCCGGGCGACCTTGCCCGCATCTTCGGCTTCCTCGGCGAGGAACGTCACGCCGGCCGTATTGCCCGCATGATCGAGGCGCGCCGGGAAAAACGTCCGTTCGAGCGCACGCTGGAACTCGCTGACGCAATCGAGACGCATATCGGCCGCGCGCCGAAGGACAAGATCCATCCGGCGACGCGCGTCTTCCAGGCGCTGCGCATCTTCGTCAATGACGAGCTCGGTGAATTGGCCAGGGCACTGTTCGCGGCCGAACGCGCGCTGAAGCCTGGCGGCCGCCTTGTCGTGGTGACGTTCCATTCGCTGGAAGACCGCATCGTCAAGCGTTTCATCGCCGACCGCGCCGACGCCATGACCGGCTCGCGCCACATGCCGGAGGCGCAGGCGCGCACCGCGACCTTCCTCAAGGCCGGTGGCGGCGTGACGGCAGGCGACGCCGAGGTTGCGGCCAACCCGCGCGCCCGCTCGGCCAGGCTGCGTGCCGCGATCCGCACCGAGGCTCCGGCGCGCAGCGGCGATTTCTCGATCTTCGGCCTTCCAAAACTTCCTGGCATCGACCGGCCGGGGGAGAGGTAAGCACGTGTTTCGTACCAGCGATATCATCCTGATCGCCGTCATGGTTTCGGCCGCCGCCCTGACCTACAAGGCAAAGCGCGAGGCCGAGGACCAGTTGGCGGCCGTGCAGAAGATCCATGCCGAGATACGTTACGAGGAGGACACGATCGACCTTCTCAAGGCCGACTGGAGCCTGCTCACCCAGCCGTCGCGGCTGCAGAAGCTCGCCGAGCTCTACAAATCGCAGCTCGCTTTGGAGCCGGTCAGTGCCCGGCAGATCGTGGGCCTGGGCGACCTGCCGGCCAAGGCCCTCGACATCCAGGACATCCTGAACGGGCGCCAGGGCGCCATGGCCGACAATTCCGACAAGGCGCCTTTGGGCGACAAGGATCCCGTCGTGACCGGAGACATCGCCCAATGATCGGCAAACTGCTGAAACGCTTCGCCACGGTAGGCCGCGCCAGGACGGGCGAGGACGGGTCGATCGTGGTCGAAGGCGCCCGCAAGGCGACCGGCGGCAAGGGCAAGGCGCGCATCGTGATGACGATGGCGGTATTCTTCGGCATTTTCTCGACTATATCCGGGCGGCTGGTCTATCTCGGTTTCCAGACACCCGACCTATCGGGCGGTCCGCAAAGCCGGGTGACCGCGTCACGTCCCGACATTGTCGATCGCAACGGCGAAGTGCTGGCCACCGACATCAAGACAGCGTCGCTGTTCGCCGAGCCGCGCCGCATCGTCGATGCCGATGAGGCGATCGAGAAGCTGTCGACGGTGCTGCCCGAAATCGACTACGAGCAGACCTATCACAAGCTGAAGAGCGGCGCCGGCTTCGTCTGGCTGCAGCGGCAGCTGACGCCCAAGCAGCAGGCCGACATCATGCAGCTCGGCATTCCCGGTTTTGGCTTCCGCACCGAAAAGCGCCGTTTTTATCCGAGCGGCGAAACCTCATCCTACATTGTCGGCCTGACCAACATCGACAACCAGGGCATCTCTGGCATGGAGAAATATATCGATGAGCAGGGCCTGAGCGACCTGCAGGCGTCGGGCCTGGCGGTGGCGAAGGATCTCAGGCCGGTCAAGCTTTCGATCGATCTGCGCGTCCAGCATGTGGTGCGCGACGAGATCGCCGCCGGCCTGGAACGCTATCGCGCCATGGGCGCTGGCGCCGTCGTGCTCAACGTCAAGACCGGCGAAGTGGTCGCCATGGCCTCGGTGCCGGATTTCGATCCGAACAATCCCTACAATGCGCAGGACAAGGACCGGCTCAACCGGATGTCGGCGGGGCTCTATGAGATGGGCTCGACGTTCAAGAGCTTCACCTCGGCCATGGCGCTCGATTCCGGCAAGGCGACGATGTCGAGCCGCTTCGACGCTTCGCATCCAATCCGGGTCGGCCACCAGGCCATTCACGATTTCCACGGCAAGAACCGCGTGCTGTCGTTGCCGGAGGTGTTCCTCTATTCCTCCAATATCGGGTCGGCCAGGGAGGCCGAGCTGGTCGGCATCGAGGCGCATCGCGAATTTCTGCATCGCCTCGGCATTCTGGAGAAGATGCAGACCGAACTGCCCGAAGTCGCCCGCCCGACCGAGCCGAAGGTCTGGAAGCAGGTCAATTCGTTCACCATCGCCTTCGGCCATGGTGTGTCGACGACGCCGCTGCAAGCGGCTGTCGGCTGCGCGGCGCTGGTCAATGGCGGATTCCTGATGCAGCCGACATTCCTGGTCCGCAGCCAGGAGGATGCGATGGCGGCGGCCAAGAAAGTGGTTGCCGAAAAAACTGTCGAGGGCATGCGCTACCTCTATTCGCTCAACGCCGAGAAGGGTTCGGCCAGAAACGCCCGGGTTCCCGGCTACCGCGTCGGCGGCAAGACCGGAACGGCCGAGAAGGTCATCAATGGCCGTTACTCGAAGGAGTTGAATTTCAACACCTTTGTCGCCGCCTTCCCGATGGACGATCCGCAATATCTGGTGTTCACGATCGCCGACGCCCCGCATCCGGAAAAGCCCGGGATGACCGACGTCGCGGCCAACAATGCAGGGGTAATGGCAGGCAATATCATCAGGCGTGCAGCGGCAATGCTTGGCGTGAAGCCAGATTTCAGCCATGAAAATGGTGCAACGCTGGTTTCCTATCAGTGATTCTTGGGGCGCGCCGGCAACTGCGCGCTATTTTGTTGCGGTGAACGGGACTCGATGAAGCTCAAAGATCTAGCCGGTATCCTGCCAGTCGAAGGAACAGCTTCCGCCGATCTGGAGGTTTCCGGCATCTCGTCGGATTCCCGCCAGGTAAAACCGGGCGTCCTCTTTTTCGCGCTTGCCGGCACCAGGGCCGATGGCGCCAGCTACGCCGCCGACGCGGCCCGGCGTGGCGCTGCCGCGATCGTCGCGGGCAGCGCCCTTGCCGATTTGCCGGTTCCGGTGCTGGCGGTCGATGATCCGCGCCTGGCACTGGCGTTGAGTGCCGCCCGCTACTTCGGCAGACAGCCGCAAACCATGGTCGCCGTGACCGGTACCAGCGGCAAGACGTCGGTCGCCGCCTTCACCAGGCAGATATGGGAGCAGGCGGGATACGCAGCCGCCTCGATCGGCACCACCGGCGTGGTTGCGCCCGGCCGCAACGAATGTGGTTCGCTGACGACACCCGATCCGGTCGCCCTGCACCAGTTGCTGAGGGAACTGGCCGATGCCGGCGTTACCCACGCCTCGATGGAGGCCTCCAGCCACGGGCTCGACCAGCGCCGCCTCGATGGGGTGAAGCTCTCGGCCGGCGGCTTCACCAATCTCGGCCGCGACCACATGGATTACCATCCGACGATCGAGGATTATCATCGCGCCAAATTGCGCCTGTTCGACACGCTGCTGCCGAAGGGCGCACCGGCCGTTGTCTTCGCCGACGATCCGTGGTCGGCACCGACGATAAAGGCGGCGCGGGCCGCTGGGCTCGACGTGCTGACGGTCGGCCGCCATGGCGATTTCCTCAGGCTGAAGCGGGTCGAGCATGAGCGTCATCGCCAGCGTGCCGAGGTCGAGGCGGACGGTGTGATCCACGAGATCGACCTGCCGCTCGCCGGCGATTTCCAGATAGCGAATGCGCTGGTTTCGGCGGGGCTTGCCATTTCCACAGGAACACCTGTCGCCAAAGCCTTGGCGGCATTGGAGAAATTGAAAGGCGCGCCGGGCCGGCTAGACCTGGTCGGCACCACGGCGAGCGGCGCGCCGGTCTATGTCGATTACGCTCACAAGCCCGATGCGCTGGAGAATGTTCTGTCCTCGGTGCGTCCGTTCACCACCGGTCGCGTGATGGTCGTGTTCGGCTGCGGCGGCGACCGTGACCGGGGGAAACGACCGATCATGGGCGAGATCGCGACCCGGCTCGCCGATGTCGTCATCGTCACCGACGACAATCCGCGCTCCGAAGTGCCCGAGACCATCCGCGCCGCCATTCTCGCCGCCGCGCCCGGTGCCATCGAGATCGGCGACCGGCGCAAGGCAATCCACGAGGCTGTCGGCATGCTGCATGCCGGCGACACGCTGATCGTGGCCGGCAAGGGCCATGAGGAAGGCCAGACGATCGGCTCTGAAACCCTGCATTTCTCCGACCATGAGGAAGTGCGCGCCGCTCTCAGGGAGCGTGCCGCATGAGTTTGCTGTGGACATCGGAAGCGCTGGTTGCCGCCACGGACGGGCGGCCGCTCGGCCCCATGCCCGAGGGCATATCGGGCATTTCGATCGACAGCCGCAGCCTGCAGCCGGGCGAGGCCTTCTTCGCCATCAAGGGCGAGGCGATGGACGGCCATGACTTCGTCACCGCCGCCATCAAGGCCGGCGCCGGCGTGCTGGTGGTGGCGGAAGGCAAGTTGCCGTCTCTTGGCCGGCTGACGGCGCCGATCATCGTCGTCGAGGACGTGCTGGTTGCGCTGGAAAAGCTCGGCGTCGCGGCGCGCGCCCGCTCGCAAGCCAGGATCATCGCGGTAACCGGCTCCGCGGGAAAGACCACAACCAAGGAGGCGCTTCGCCACGTGCTTTCGGCCGTTGGCAAGGTGCATGCCTCGGCGCAGTCCTTCAACAATCATTGGGGGGTGCCGCTGACCCTGGCGCGCATGCCGGCTGACTGCGACTATGCGGTGTTCGAGATCGGCATGAACCATCCCGGCGAGATACGGCCGCTGGTGAAGATGGTGCGGCCGCATGTCGCCATCGTCACCATGATCGCGGCCGCGCATCTTGGCTTCTTTCGCAATCTGGACGAGATCGCCAAGGCCAAGGCCGAGATTTTCGAGGGTCTGGTGCCCAACGGTGCCGCGGTGCTCAACCGCGACGATGCGCGTTTCAAGCTGCTGGACAAGATGGCACAGGCTGCCGGCGTCGAGCATGTCTATGGCTTCGGCGAGAATGCTCGCTCGACCTTCAAGCTGGTCAAGTGCGAGTTGCATGCCGATCATTCCGACATCGCCGCCAGGATCAGTGGCCACGATATGATCGCCCGCATCGGAGCTCCCGGCCGGCACATGGTGCAGAACGTGCTGGCGGTGCTTGGCGCCGCGCATCTGGTTGGCGCCGATCTCGACAAGGTTGCATTGGCGCTGGCCGATCTCTCGGCCGAGCGCGGGCGCGGCAAGCGCCACGTGCTGCGGCACCCCGGTGGCCCGATTTCGGGCCAGCCCGGCGGCTCGACTTCGGACCAGCCCAGTGGCCAAATCACGCTGATCGACGAGAGCTACAACGCCAATCCGGCCTCGATGGCGGCTGCCATGGCGCTGCTCAATGCGACGCCGGTGACGGGCGAGGGCAGGCGCATCGCCGTGCTTGGCGACATGCTGGAGCTCGGCGACCACTCGGCCAAGCTGCATGCCGCTCTTGCCGATCTCATCGTCGGCACGGGCACGCGGACAGTCTTTCTCGGCGGGCCGGAAATGCGGTCGCTGGCGGAAGCGCTGCCGGACGATATCAGGACGGAATATCGCGCCGGCGTCGAGGAGTTGAAGCCGGTGCTGCTCGCCGCGCTGAAGCCGGGCGACGTGGTGATGATCAAATCGTCGAAGGGCATCGGTTTTGCAAAACTGGTCGATGCGCTGCTGGGCAAATTCCCGGCCAAGACAACAACCAGTAACCAGACCTAGTCGGGGGACGAAAGCGCATGTTCACACTGCTGGTCGATTTCGCGGACAAGGTATCTGTCTTCAATGTCTTCCGCTACATCACGTTCCGCACCGGCGGCGCGCTGATCACCTCGGCGCTGATTGTCTTCATCTTTGGGCCGACCATCATCAATTCGCTGCGGCTCAGGCAAGGCAAGGGCCAACCGATCCGCGCCGACGGGCCGCAGACCCATTTCAAGAAGGCGGGCACGCCGACCATGGGCGGACTGATGATCCTGTCCGGCATCATCGGCTCGTCGCTTTTATGGGCGAACCTGTCGAGCATCTATGTCTGGGTGGTGCTGCTGGTGACACTCGGCTTCGGCTCGATCGGCTTCTACGACGATTATCTGAAGGTGACGAAGCAGTCGCATCTCGGCTTCTCCGGCAAGGCGCGGCTTGCGTTGGAGTTCGTTATCGCCGGCATCGCCGCCTGGGCGATCATGCACAATGGCCAGGCGCCGTTCTCGTCGTCGCTGACCTTCCCCTTCGCCAAGGAATTCATCATCAATCTCGGCTGGTTCTTCGTTCCGTTCTCCTGCTTCGTCATCGTCGGCGCCGGCAATGCTGTGAACCTGACCGACGGCCTCGACGGTCTGGCGATCGTGCCAATCATGATCGCGGCGGCGTCCTTCGGCGTCATCGCCTATCTCTCGGGCAACGCGGTGTTCGCCGAATATTTGCAGATCCATTTCGTGCCCGGCACCGGTGAACTGGCGGTCGTGCTTGGCGCGGTCATCGGCGCCGGCCTCGGCTTCCTCTGGTTCAACGCGCCGCCTGCGGCGATCTTCATGGGCGACACCGGGTCGCTCGCCATGGGCGGCCTGATCGGCACGGTCGCGGTCGCCACCAAGCACGAGATCGTGCTGGTCATCGTCGGCGGCCTGTTCGTGGTCGAAATCCTCTCGGTCATCATCCAGGTCGGCTACTTCAAGATGACCGGCAAGCGCGTGTTCCTGATGGCGCCGATCCATCATCATTTTGAAAAGCTCGGCTGGACCGAAAGCCAGGTGGTGATCCGCTTCTGGATCATTGCCGTCATCCTGGCGCTGGTCGGCCTCTCCACCCTCAAGCTCAGATAGGCCGCCATTTGATCCCCGCCGCATCCTTCGCAGGCAAGCGTGTTTCGCTCTTCGGGCTCGGCGGCTCGGGGATCGCCACGGCGCGCGCGCTGATCGAGGGCGGCGCTGAGGTGCTGGCCTGGGACGACAATCCCGACAGTGTCGCCAAGGCGGCCGCCACCGGTATCGCCACCGGCGATCTGCGTGGCGCCGACTGGTCTGGGTTTTCCGCCTTCGTGCTGTCGCCCGGCGTGCCGCTGACCCATCCCAAGCCGCACTGGACCGTGGAATTGGCGCGCGGGGCGGGCGTCGAGGTCATCGGCGATATCGAGTTGTTCTGCAGGGAGCGGACGCAGCGTTCGCCGGATGCTCCCTTCATCGCCATCACCGGCACCAACGGCAAGTCGACAACGACCGCGCTGACAGCGCATATTCTCAAGGCCTCTGGACGCGACACGCAGATGGGCGGCAATATCGGCCGCGCGGTGATGACGCTCGATCCGCCGAAGCCCGATCGCCACTACGTGGTCGAATGCTCGTCCTACCAGATCGACCTTGCGCCCTCGATCAATCCGACGGCCGGTATCCTGCTCAATCTGACGCCCGACCATCTCGACCGCCACGGCACCATGCAGCACTACGCCTCGATCAAGGAGCAGCTGGTGGCAGGCAGCGAGACGGCGATCATCGGCATCGACGATTCCTGGTGCGCACAGATCGCCGATCGGCTGGAGCGGGCAGGGCGGCAGGTCATCCGCATTTCCAAGCGCCTGCCGCTGACCGACGGCTATTTCGCCGACGGCACCAACATGATGGAAGCCGTGCATGGCCGCTACAGCCGGGTCGCCTTCCTCGAAGGCATCGGCTCGCTGCGCGGCCAGCACAATGCGCAGAACGCGCTGGCCGCCGTCGCCGCCTGCCTCAAGGTTGGGCTCGACCTCGGCGAGATCCAGTCGGGACTGGAAAGCTTCCCGGGTCTCGCCCATCGCATGGAGCAGGTTGGCCGCAAGGACCATGTGCTGTTCGTCAACGATTCCAAGGCGACCAATGCCGATGCCGCGGCACCCGCGCTGTCCAGCTTCAGCCGCATCTACTGGATCGCCGGTGGCCTGCCGAAGGAAGGTGGCATCGAGCCGCTGCGTGGCTTCTTCCCGCGCATCGCCAAGGCCTATCTGATCGGCGAGGCCGCACCCGCCTTTTCGGCGACGCTCGGCGAGGCCGTGCCTTACGAGATCTCGGGCACGCTGGCCGCCGCGGTCGAGCATGCCGCGCATGACGCAGCCAAAGACGACAGCGGCGAGGCAGTGGTGCTGTTGTCGCCGGCCTGCGCCAGTTTCGACCAGTTCAAGAATTTCGAGGTCCGCGGCGAAGCCTTCAGGCAAGCTGCGAGCGCTATAGATGGCGTCAAACCCATCGGAGGGGCACGATAATGCAGAGCCGTCTCGACAAAAGTCCGGTCGCAACCTGGTGGTGGACCATCGATCGCTGGTTCCTGGCGGCGTTCCTGTCGCTGATGGGGCTCGGCATCGTGTTGTCCTTCGCGGCAAGCCCCGCGGTCGCCGAACGCATCGGCCTCGACAGTTTCCATTTCGCCACCCGACAGATCATCTTCACCGTGCCTGCGCTCGGCGTGATGCTGGCGGTCTCCTTCCTCGATTCCAGGCAGATCCGGCGCATGTCGCTGATCATGCTGTGCCTCATGCTGGTGCTGATGGTGGCGGTGCTCTATGTCGGCGTCGAGGTGAAGGGCGCGCGCCGCTGGGTGTCGCTCGCCGGCCTGTCGATCCAGCCTTCGGAATTCCTCAAACCGGCCTTCGTCATCATGTGCGCCTGGCTGTTCGCCGAACACAAGCGCCAGCCCGACATTCCCGGCAATCTGTTCGCCATGCTGCTCCTGGTCTTGGTCGTGTCGCTGCTGGTAGCGCAGCCGGACCTTGGTCAGACCATGCTGACCACCGGCACCTGGGGCATTATGTTCTTCATGGCGGGACTGCCATGGCTTTGGATCATCGTGCTGGGAGCCGCCGGCGTCGGCGGCGTCTTCGCCGCCTATACGGTGTTTCCGCACGTCGCGCTGCGCATCGACAAGTTCCTCACCGGCGAAGGCGACACGTTCCAGGTCGACATGGGCCGCGATGCGTTGATCAATGGCGGCTGGTTCGGCGTCGGGCCGGGCGAAGGCACCGTCAAGCGGGTCATCCCCGACAGCCATGCCGACTTCGTCTTCTCGGTCGCTGGCGAGGAGTTCGGGCTGATCATGTGCTTCTTCATCATGTCGATCTTCGCTTTCATCGTGCTGCGCGGTCTCAACACGGCGCTCAAGGAGCATGACGACTTCACCCGCTATGCCGTCGGCGGTCTGGTCACCGTGTTCGGCCTGCAGGCCGTCATCAACATGTGCGTCAACCTGCAACTGGTGCCGGCCAAGGGCATGACGCTGCCCTTCATCTCCTATGGCGGCTCCTCGCAGATCGCCATCGCCATCTCGATGGGCATGGTGCTGGCGCTGACACGCAAGCGGCCGGAAAAGCGCAAGCAGATGGGCTTTGCGCTGCCGCAGCGCGCCATGCCGGCGGAGTGACATGGCCAGAGGCGTTATCCTTCTCGCGGCGGGTGGAACCGGCGGACATCTGTTTCCAGCCGAAGCGCTGGCGCACGAACTGATCGAACGCGGCTGGGCGGTGCATCTGGCGACCGACACCCGGGCCGAGCGGTTTGCCGCCCATTTCCCGGCGGCGGCCGTCCACCCGATCCAGTCGGCGACGTTAGGCTCGAAAAATCCCTTCACCCTGCTTGGCGCCTTCTGGAAAATCTGGAGCGGCGTGCGTCAGGCCTCCGCCATCATCGGCAGGATCAGGCCGGAGGCCGTCGTGGGCTTTGGCGGCTATCCGACCTTGCCGCCGCTCTATGCGGCGACGCGGCGCAAGGTTCCGACGCTGATCCATGAGCAGAACGCGGTGATGGGGCGCGCCAACCGGGCGCTGTCGGGCCGTGTCGATGCGATAGCCGGCGGCTTCCTGCCGCAGGATGAGAGTGCGGCCGGCGCCAAGACGGTGACGACCGGCAATCCGGTCAGGCCGGCCGTGCTCGAAGCAGCCAGGACACCTTACGTCGCTTCAACCGGGGATGAGCCTTTCCGCCTGCTGGTGTTCGGCGGCAGCCAGGGCGCGCAATTCTTTTCCGATGCGATGCCGGGGGCAGTCGCGCTGCTTTCCGATGCACAGCGCAGACGCCTTGTCATTACCCAACAAGCTCGCGCGGACGACGTGGCGCGGGTGAAGGCGGCCTATGCCGCGCTCGGCATCGCCGTCGAGGTCTCGCCGTTTTTTACCGACATGGCGGCGCGCATTGCGGCGGCGCATCTGGTGATCTCGCGTTCCGGCGCCTCGACTGTCTCGGAGATCGCCGTTATCGGCCGGCCGGCGCTGCTGGTGCCCTATCCCTTCGCGCTCGACCACGATCAGGCGGCCAATGCGGCAGCGCTCGCCGCCGCCGGCGGCGGCGAAGTGCATGTGCAATCGTCGCTTTCGTCCGAGCGTATCGCGGCACTGCTCGGCGCCCTGATGGACCAACCGGAGCGGCTAGCGACGATGGCTGCAGCAGCCAAGTCGGTCGGCAGGCCCGACGCGGCACGGTTGCTCGCCGACCTCACAGAGGCTATTGCGTCCCGCAAAACAGTATCGGATTTCAGGAAGGGAACGCACCCATGAAGATGCCGCAGACCATTGGCCTCGTGCATTTCATCGGCATTGGCGGCATCGGCATGAGCGGCATCGCCGAGGTGCTGCACAATCTCGGCTACAAGGTGCAGGGGTCCGACCAGGCCGACAGCGCCAATGTGCAGCGGCTGCGCGACAAGGGCATCGAATGCTTCGTCGGCCACAAGGCCGAGAATCTCGGTGACGCCGAGGTCATCGTCGTCTCGACCGCGATCAAGAAGTCGAATCCCGAACTGAAGGCGGCGCGTGAAAAGCTGTTGCCGATCGTGCGCCGCGCCGAGATGCTGGCCGAGCTGATGCGTTTCCGCCAGGCTGTCGCCATCGGCGGCACGCATGGCAAGACGACGACCACCTCGATGGTGGCGACACTGCTTGAAGCCGGTGGGCTCGACCCGACCGTCATCAATGGCGGCATCATCAATGCCTATGGCACCAACGCGCGCATGGGCGACGGCGAGTGGATGGTGGTCGAAGCCGACGAAAGCGACGGAACCTTCCTCAAGCTGCCGGCCGACATCGCGGTCGTCACCAACATCGATCCCGAGCATCTCGATCATTATGGCAATTTCGACAATGTGCGCGAAGCGTTCCGCCAGTTCGTCGAGAACGTGCCTTTCTATGGCTTCGGCGTGATGTGCACCGATCACCCGGAAGTGCAGGCGCTGGTCGGCCGCATCGAGGACCGGCGCGTCATCACCTATGGCGAGAACGCACAGGCCGATGTGCGCTTCACCAACCACCGCATGGCGGGGGCGACCTCGGAGTTCGATGTCATCATCCGCGACCGCAAGGGGCGCGGCCAGACAACGATAGCGGGCCTGCGCCTGCCGATGCCTGGTCACCACAATGTGTCCAACGCCACGGCCGCGATCGCGGTCGCGCACGAACTCGGCCTGTCGGCCGAGGCGATCAAGAAGGGCCTGTCGTCCTTCGCCGGCGTCAAGCGCCGCTTCACGCATACCGGTTCCTGGAATGGTGTCGACGTGTTCGACGACTACGGCCACCACCCGGTCGAGATTTCGGCGGTACTGAAGGCGGCGCGCAGCGCCACCAATGGGCGTGTCATTGCCATCGCCCAGCCGCACCGCTTCACCCGGCTGCACGATCTGTTCAACGAGTTCTCCGCCTGCTTCAATGATGCCGACACGGTGATGGTCGCCCCGGTCTACGCCGCCGGCGAAGAGCCGATCGACGGCGTGACCTCGGATGCGCTGGTGTCGCGTATCCGCGCCGGTGGCCATCGCGATGCCCGCTACATCGAGGGGCCGGCTGATATCGCGCCTGTCATCCGCGACATCGCCAAGCCAGGCGACTTCGTCGTCTTCCTGGGCGCCGGCAATATCACCCAATGGGCTTATGCCTTGCCGAAGGAGCTTGCCGCCTCATGATGAACGGCCAGGCCCTGATCGACAGACTTGGCGACCGGCTGGCCGGCCTGCGCGGTCGTATCACGCCGAATGCCGAGATGGACAAGATCACCTGGTTCCGCGCAGGCGGCCTTGCCGAGGCGCTGTTCCAGCCGGCGGACGAGGAGGACCTTGCGGCGTTCCTCAGGGCGGTTCCCGAAGAGATCCCCTTGACGATCGTCGGCGTCGGTTCGAACCTTCTGGTCCGCGACGGCGGCATCCCGGGTTTTGTCGTCAGGCTTTCCGCGAAGGGTTTCGGTCAGATTGAAAGAACACAAGCTGGCGGAATTAACGCGGGTGCTGCCGCCCCTGACAAACGCCTCGCGGCGTTTGCCTTGGAAGAAGGCATTGGCGGTTTCCATTTCTACCACGGCATTCCCGGCGCCATCGGGGGCGCGCTTGTCATGAATGCCGGTGCCAACGGCGTGGAGACACGCGAACGGGTTGTCGAGTTGCGGGGGCTCACTCGCAAGGGGGAAATCACGACGTTCCTGGTCGAAGATATGGACTATTCCTATCGCCATTCGGCGGTGCCGGCTGGCGTGATCTTCACCTCGGCGGTTTTCGAGGGCTATCCAGAGGACAAAGCGGTGATCAAGACGGCGATGGATGCGGTGCAGAACCATCGCGAGACCGTGCAGCCGATCCGCGAGAAGACCGGCGGCTCGACTTTCAAGAATCCGGAAGGCACCTCGGCCTGGAAGGAAATCGACAAGGCGGGCTGCCGCGGCCTGATGATCGGCGGCGCGCAGATGTCGCCGATGCATTGCAATTTCATGATCAACACCGGCACCGCGACCGGCTACGATCTCGAATATCTCGGCGAGACGGTGCGCGCGCGGGTGCTCGAGCATTCCGGCATCCGGTTGCAGTGGGAGATCAAGCGCATCGGCGATTTCCGCTCCGGGCATGCCGTGCAGGAGTTCCTCGGGCAGCTCCTTTAGCGCATCTTGAAGTTCACGTGATGCGTGAACTTCAACGGGATCGAAATGCCGTGAAATCGTTGCTGCAAAGACTCAGCGACACGGTTTTCGCATCCATTTTCTCAGAAAGTGAATCTCTCGGAATCATAAGTACTTGCCAGTGAATCAACTCTCTGATTCTCTGCCCTAAAGCGTTTCCTGATTTGAGTCGTTCGACGCGTTACCCGCGTTTTCCGTCTGGGGGGCAACCTGCCGGGAGACTCGGACTCAATGTTGCGGAAATCTTGGATTTTGGTCCGCCGTGAGAGGGGATGACGGGGAATGAAAAACAAGCATGTGGCCGTATTGCTGGGAGGTTTCTCGTCCGAGCGGCCCGTGTCCTTGTCTTCCGGAAAGGCCTGTGCCGATGCGCTGGACCAGGAGGGGTATCAGGTCACTCGTGTCGATGTCGGGCGCGATGTCGGCTCGGTGCTTGCCGAACTCAAGCCCGACGTCGTCTTCAATGCGCTGCATGGACCCTTTGGCGAGGACGGTACCATCCAGGGCATCCTCGAATATCTCGGCATTCCCTACACCCATTCCGGCGTGCTCGCCTCGGCGCTTGCCATGAACAAGGAACAGGCGAAGAAGATCGTCAAATCGGTCGGCGTTCCCGTTGCCGAGTCGAAGGTCGCCAATCGCTTCTCTATCCAGAACAAGCACCCGATGAAGCCGCCCTACGTGGTCAAGCCGGTCAGCGAAGGGTCGAGCTTCGGCGTCGTCATCGTGTCGGAGGGGCAGTCGCACCCACCGCAGGTGATCGGGTCATCCGAGTGGAAATATGGCGATACCGTCATGGTTGAGCGCTACATCCATGGGCGCGAGCTGACCTGCGCCGTCATGGGCGATGTGGCGCTTGGCGTCTGCGAGATCATCCCGACGGGCCATTCGTTCTACGACTATGATTCAAAATATGTCGCGGGCGGATCAAAACACGAATGCCCCGCAAAAGTTTCACCGAATATTTACCAAAAAATACAGACACTGGCGCTCAAGGCTCACCAAGCTGTCGGCTGTCGGGGCGTTTCCCGGTCGGACTTCCGTTATGACGATCGTCACTCCGAAAATGGCGAGGTTGTATGGCTCGAGGTCAACACTCAGCCGGGCATGACGCCGACGTCTCTGGTGCCTGAAATTGCCGCCCATGCTGGGCATTCGTTTGGTGAACTGTTGAGTTGGATGGTGGAGGACGCTTCGTGTCTGCGTTGAAATGGGGACAGGGTAAGGTGAGGGGCGCGGCCGGGCTGTCGCTGTTCGGCCTGCCATTGTCGTTGGACCATTTCGTCCTGCCGCGCGTGCTTCGCCGCCCGGTGCGCATCCTGACGCGCCTTGGTGATGGTGAATTCCAGGCGCCGCGGTTCTCCGTCGCGATCATGTCGTCGGTGCTGCTGGCTTCGAGCGGGGCCTATGGCGCCTACCTGGGCGGTCATGCCGACGGCATCATTCAAAGCATCACCGCCCGCACCGGCTTTGCCGTCGATCAGGTCAAGGTGGTCGGCAACCGCCAGACTTCGGAGATCGACATCCTCGACAGGCTCGAACTCGATGGTTGGACGTCGCTGATCGGCTTCGATGCCGAGGCCGCGCGGGAGCGCATCGCGACCTTGCCGTGGATCCAGGTCGCCGCGGTGCGCAAGGTCTATCCGCATACGCTCGAAGTGCGCGTCGAGGAGCGCGCGGCTTTCGCGCTCTGGCAGCAAGGCAACGACCTCTCCGTCATCGAAAAGGATGGCGCTGTCATCGCGCCGTTCTCGGGCGGCAAGCAGGTGCTCCTGCCGCTGTTGATCGGTACCGGCGCGCCCGCCAAGGCGCCTGATTTCCTGGCCAGGATCGAACAGTATCCCGACCTTGCCAGCCGCATCAAAGGCTATGTCCGCGTCGGCGAGCGGCGCTGGGACCTGAAGCTGGACAACGGCATCACCATCAAGTTGCCCGAGGATGATGAGGATCAGGCGCTCGCCGAACTCGTCAAGATGGACCATGACAAGGGCCTGTTGTCGCGCGACATCGCCGCCGTCGACATGCGCCTGACGGACCGGCTGGTCGTTGAGTTGACGCCACAGGCGGCGACGCAGCGCGAAGCCGCGCTCAACGAAAAACCAAAGACCCTCAAGCGCAAGCCGGAGACGAAGATATGAGCTGGCTTGGCGGTTCTGGCGATGCCTCGTCGCGCCGGTCGGGCACCCTGACGGTGCTGGATGTCGGCTCGAACAAGGTCTGCTGCATGGTGGCCAAGCTCAAGCCGAACGATGACGGCAAGCTCCTGCGCGGCCGCTCGCACCGCATCCAGGTCATCGGCATCGGTCACCAGAAATCGCAAGGCGTGAAGTCGGGTGTCATCGTCGATCTCGATCGTGCCGAGCATGCTATCCGCCTGTCCGTCGACGCCGCCGAGCGCATGGCCGGGCTGACCGTCGATTCGCTGATCGTCAACATGACCGCCGGACGGCTGAAGAGCGAAACCTTCTCGGCCACCATCAATCTTGGCGGCCACGAGGCCGACGAGGCCGACATCAAGCGCGTGCTCGGCGCCGGCGCCAAGCAGGCGCTGAAGGCCGAGCGCGAGGTGGTCCATTCGCTGCCCGTCGGCTTCTCGCTGGATGCCGAACGCGGCGTGCGCGATCCGCGCGGCATGGTCGGTGACGCGCTTGGCGTCGACATGCATGTGCTGACCGGTGACGCGGCACCGATGCGCAATTTGGAGCTCTCCATCAACCGCTCGCACCTGTCGGTCGAGCGTATGGTGGCGACGCCCTATGCCAGCGGGCTGGCGGCACTCGTCGACGACGAGCTGGAACTCGGAGCCGCCTGCATCGACATGGGCGGCGGCACGACGACGATCTCGGTGTTTTCGGAAGGCAAGTTCGTTCATGGCGACGCCATTGCCATCGGCGGCAACCATGTCACGCTCGACATGGCCAAGGGACTTTCGACCTCGCTCGATGCCGCCGAACGGCTGAAGGTGATGCACGGCTCGGCGCTGCCGGGCAGTGCCGACGATCGCGACCTGGTCTCGATCCAGCCGATCGGCGACGATGGCGACGTGCCGCTGCAGATCCCGCGTTCGGTGATGACGCGCATCGTGCGCGCCCGCATCGACGAGACGCTCGAACTCCTGCGCGACCGGTTGAACAAGTCCGGCTACGGCAATGCGGTCGGCAAGCGCGTCGTGCTCACCGGCGGCGCCAGCCAGCTGGCCGGCCTGCCGGAGGCGGCGCGCCGCATCCTGGGGCGCAATGTACGCATCGGTCGCCCGCTCGGCGTGGCGGGCCTGCCCGAAGCGGCGAAAGGCCCTGCTTTCTCGGCCGCTGTCGGGCTTCTGATCTATCCGCAGATGGCGAGCTTCGAGAGCCATCCGGCGAAAGGCATTTCCGGTCTCAGGATGACCGGAACTGGTGGAAAACTGCATCGCATGAGTCAGTGGTTGAGAGACAGTTTCTAATTGACGGGGACAGCCCCATAGGCGGCCGCGGCGGCGAAGCGGCGTGAAAGGCAAAGGACGGAGACAATGACCATCAATCTGCAGAAGCCGGACATCACCGAGCTCAAGCCGCGCATCACCGTGTTCGGTGTCGGCGGCGGCGGCGGCAATGCCGTGAACAACATGATCACCGCCGGACTGCGCGGTGTCGAGTTCGTCGTGGCCAACACCGACGCGCAGGCGCTGACCATGTCGAAGGCCTCTCGGCTGATCCAGCTTGGCGCGCATGTCACCGAGGGGCTCGGTGCCGGATCGCAGCCGGAAGTCGGCCGCGCCGCGGCGGAAGAGTGCATCGACGAGATCCTTGACCATCTCACCAACACCCACATGTGCTTCGTAACCGCCGGCATGGGCGGCGGCACCGGTACGGGTGCTGCTCCGGTTGTCGCCCGCGCGGCCCGCGAGAAAGGCATCCTGACCGTCGGCGTCGTCACCAAGCCGTTCCACTTCGAAGGCCAGCGCCGCATGAAAACGGCCGACTTCGGCATCGAGGAGTTGCAGAAATGCGTCGACACCTTGATCGTCATCCCCAACCAGAACCTTTTCCGGCTGGCCAATGACAAGACCACCTTTGCCGACGCCTTCGCGATGGCCGACCAGGTGCTCTACTCCGGTGTCGCCTGCATCACCGACCTGATGGTCAAGGAAGGCCTGATCAACCTCGACTTCGCCGACGTGCGTTCGGTGATGCGCGAGATGGGCAAGGCGATGATGGGCACCGGCGAGGCTTCGGGCGAGGGCCGTGCGATGGCGGCGGCGGAAGCCGCGATCGCCAACCCGCTGCTCGACGAGACCTCGATGAAGGGCGCCAAGGGCCTGCTGATCTCGATCACCGGCGGCCGCGACCTGACCCTGTTCGAAGTCGACGAAGCGGCGACCCGCATCCGCGAGGAAGTCGACCAGGACGCCAACATCATCCTGGGCGCCACTTTCGACGAGGAACTCGAAGGCGTCATCCGCGTCTCGGTGGTCGCCACCGGTATCGACAAGTCGGCGGCTGAAATCGCCGCCGCGCCGATTTCGATCCGCACCGCTCCGCCGAAGCCGGCTGCCCGGCCGGCCGTCGCCCCGATGGAAAGCCGCCCGGCACCGGTCCAGCAGGCGGTGTATGAACCACGCGCCGCCGATCCGGTTGCCGAAGCCATCCAGTTGGCCGAAGCGAATGCCGCGGCCATGGCGCAGGCTCGTCCGGCTCCGGTCGCCCATGCGGACGATTTCCGCCCGCAGAGCAAGATCTTCCAGGCGCCGCCCGCACAGCCGCAGCCGATGGTGCAGCCGGTCGTCCAGCAGATGATGCAGCCGGCTCCGCAGCCGCGCGAAATCCTGCGTGAGGTCCAGCAGCCGGTCGCGATGGCGCCGCAGCGCATGCCGCGCGTCGAGGACTTTCCGCCGGTCGTGAAGGCCGAGGTCGACGCCAAGAGCCGTCCGGTGGACCATGAGAACAGCGGCCCGATGGGTCTCCTGAAGCGTCTGACCAATGGCCTGACCCGTCGCGAAGAGGAACCTGCACGGCTGCAGCCGGCGCAACCGCGCGAGCCCAAGCTGCGCCAGGCCGCACCGGAAGTGCGCCGCCTCGCCAGCCAGGACGCGCAGCTCTACGCCCCGCGCCGCGGTCAGCTGGACGATCAGGGCCGCCTGACGCCGCAGACCAGGGCGACTCAGGACGACGATCAGTTGGAGATTCCGGCGTTCCTGCGCCGCCAGGCCAACTGAGCCGTTAACGGACTGTAACAATTGTTAACAGGCAGGCAAGGAATTGCTTGCCTGTTAACGTTTAAAACACAGCATAATCAATTGGTTATGGTGCCGTACATGTTCCAGTTCGCGGTTACAAAGAGTAAGAAACCGTGATTTGGAGTCTCCTTGCCGGGACATTATCTTCGCTGCCTACCATAGTCGGTATGCCGGGATTTCGGGGGAAGTAGCCCTGCCTGCCGACTTCACAAGAGCCGCGCCCTCGGGCTGGAGAAGCGGACCTAGGCATTACGGGCTCATGGGGATTGTCTTGCACGACCACCAGACGACAGTGAAGACGCGCGCGTCGCTTACAGGCACCGGCGTTCACAGCGGCAAAGAAGTTTCCATCAATTTCCTGCCCGCGGATGCCGATACCGGCATCGTGTTCCAGCTCCTTAATGGCGATGGACAGGGCCGCGAATTCCGAGCCCTGTTTTCCGAGATCGGCGCCACCGATCTTTGCACCATGCTCGGCGATCCCTCTGGCGAGCACATCGCCACGGTCGAGCACATCATGGCGGCCCTGTTCGGGCTCGGCATCGACAATGTCGTCATCGAGATCGACGGCCACGAGGTTCCAATCCTTGATGGCAGCGCCATGGCGTTCGTCGAAGCCATCGACGAGGCCGGCATCGAGGTGTTGGCCGTCAAGCGGCGCTATATCAGGGTGGTCAAGCCGGTCCGCATCGAGAACGGCGCCTCCTGGGCGGAGTTCAGGCCCTATGACGGTACCCGTTTCGAGGTCGAGATTGATTTCGAAAGCCCGGCGATCGGCCGTCAGCTCTTCGCATCGGACATCAATGCCGATATTTTCCGCCGCGACATCGCGCGGGCCCGCACCTTCGGCTTCATGAAGGACGTCGAGCGGCTGTGGGCCGCCGGTTATGCGCTGGGATCCTCGCTGGAAAATTCCGTGGTGATCGGTGATGACAACCGCGTCATCAATATGGGCGGCCTGCGCTATCCCAACGAATTCGTGCGCCACAAGACGCTCGACGCCATGGGCGACCTGGCGCTGGCCGGTGCGCGCTTCATCGGCTGTTTCCGCTCCTATCGCGGCGGTCACCGGCTGAACGCCGCCGCGCTGCGGCGCCTGCTGTCGGACCGCACGGCCTTCGAGATCGTCGAGACGACACGCCGGGAGCGTGGCCGGGCCGCCGAGATGAATGCCGTCAACGCGCCTCTCTATGCGCCCTGGATGATCTGATTTTCTTAATCTTTTTCGGATTCCATGGCGGTATGGTGTTGCAAGAATGCATCATCCATCAGTGAAATTGCATAGATTTTTATGCCACGGTCCGCCGCCACAAAAATGTGCGATTGGCTGGACATAGCGTTGCCGGGCAAGGCGGTAATGGTTTATGGCTGCTGCCGTCGATTAGTGCATGTCGCTCAAAAGTGGGGACCAGTTTTGGGACAACAGCATGCAAGAGGCATTGAAATAACGCCGAAAGGGCGCAATCCAATCATGTTCTTCAAGCGAGTCGGTCAATCGAAAGCGCCGCAGCGGTCTGTTTTCCTGGCGCTTTCGGTGGTTGTTCCATCGCTCTTTCTGTCGGCCTGCATGTCGTCGGAGAAAGATATCGACCTGTCGACCTATGTCGACCAGACCGAGCCGGCCGACGTTCTCTACAATCAGGGCCTCGCCAACATGAATGCGGGACGCCTGGACGAGGCGAGCAAGAAGTTCGACGCCGTCGATCGCCAGCATCCCTATTCGGAGTGGGCGCGCAAATCGATGGTGATGGGCGCGTTCGCCGACTATCGAAAGGGCAGCTACGACGACGCGATCCAGTCGGCAAAGCGGTACCTGGCCCTTTATCCCTCCACGGATGACGCCGCCTACGCCCAGTACATCATTGGTCTCAGCTACTATCGCCAGATCAAGGACGTGACGCAGGACCAGAAGGAAGCACGCCAGACCCTGCAGACCATGCAAGACCTGGTGACGCGCTGGCCGACGTCGGAATATGTAGACGACGCCAAGGAAAAGATCCGCTTCGCCAACGACCAGCTCGCCGGCAAGGAAATGCAGATCGGACGCTATTATCTGGAGCGCCGCGAATACATCGCCGCCGTCAAGCGCTTCCGCACCGTGGTCGAAAACTATTCCAATACCCGCCATGTCGAGGAAGCGCTCGCGCGCCTCACCGAAAGCTATTATGCGATGGGGTTGACCTCGGAGGCCCAGACGGCCGCCGCGGTGCTTGGCACCAACTATCCCGACAGCTCGTGGTACAAGGATTCCTACAAGCTGCTGCAGAGCAATGGGCTGGCGCCGCGCGAAAATGCCGGATCGTGGATATCCAAAGCCGGGAAGCTGATTACCGGCGCCTGACCGCAGAGCCTCCGAGCGAAGCGCGCAGCGCGCTTTTTCGGATTGATCCGAAGCTCAAACAAAAAGATAGTGCGGCGCTGCGACTCCAACTGTCGGGTGCCGCCTTAAATTTTTTGTTTCGTGCCTGTCGTTATCCCGAAACCGGGTCCACTTTTTGGGCGGCATGCAATAGGTCCGGTTTCTCATGCTTTCCAGACTGTCGATCCGAGATATCGTCCTGATCGAAAAACTGGACATCGACTTCCAGCCGGGTCTTTCCGTGCTGACCGGCGAAACCGGCGCCGGCAAATCCATCCTGCTCGACGCCCTGTCGCTGGCACTCGGCGCGCGCGGCGATGCCTCGCTGGTGCGCCATGGCGCATCGCAGGGCCAGGTCATCGCCGTGTTCGATGTTCCGCGCAACCATCCGGTGCGCGCGCTGCTCGCCGAAAACGCCATCGAGGATGACGGCGACGTCATCCTGCGCCGCGTGCAGACGGCGGACGGCCGTACCCGTGTGTTCGTCAACGACCAGCCGTCCAGTGTGACGCTGATGCGCGATGTCGGCCGCGCACTGGTCGAGATCCATGGCCAGCATGATGAACGCGCTTTGGTCGATCCCGGCGCACACCGCGATGTGCTCGATGCTTTCGGCGGCCATCTGGGTGCCGTCCGCTCGACCGGCGAGGCATGGCGGCACTGGCGCGCCTGCGAGCAGGAGCTGACGCGCCATCGCGCCAAGGTGGCGGCCGCCGCGCGCGAGGCTGATTATCTGCGCGCCGCGGTTGCCGAACTGACCAAGCTCGATCCGCAGCCCGGCGAGGAAACCGAACTTGCGGAGCTGCGCGCCCACATGATGCGCGCCGAGAAGATCGCCTCCGAAATCCACGACGCGCAGGATGTGCTGTCGGGTCCGTCCTCGCCCTTGCCGCAACTGGCCAGTTTGCTGAGGCGGTTGCAGCGCAAGGCGACGGAGGCGCCCGGCCTGCTCGAGGACGTGGTCAAGTCGCTGGATGAAGCGATGTTGTCGCTCGATGCGGCGCAATCGGGCGTCGAGGCTGCGCTTCGGGCCACCGAATATGATCCGCAACGGCTGGAGAAAGCCGAAGAGCGGCTGTTTTCGCTGCGCGCGGCGTCGCGCAAGCACAGCGTCGCCGTCGACGATTTGGCGCAGCTGCGCGACACGATGGTTGCCGATCTTGCCGACCTCGATGCCGGCGAGGAGCGCCTGCACGGCCTGGAAAGGCAGGTGGCCGCCGCGCGCGAAACCTACGACATCGCCGCCGCACAGTTGTCCTCGCTTCGCCATGCCGCGGCGGTCGGTCTGACCAAGGCTGTGATGGCCGAATTGCCGGCGCTGAAGCTCGAGCGCGCGGCCTTCATCGTCGAGATGAAGAGCGAGGCCGAGACGCGCATGGAGGAGGGCATCGACCAGATTGAGTTCTGGGTGCGCACCAATCCCGGCACGCGGCCCGGGCCGATGATGAAGGTCGCGTCCGGCGGCGAGCTGTCACGCTTCCTGCTGGCGCTGAAAGTGGCGCTTGCCGATCGTGGTTCGGCGCCGACACTGGTTTTCGACGAAATCGACACCGGCGTGGGCGGCGCGGTGGCCGACGCCATCGGCCAGCGGCTGGCGCGGCTGTCGAAGCGCGTCCAGGTGCTTTCCGTCACCCACGCGCCGCAAGTTGCGGCGCGCGCGGCGACACATTTCCTGATCTCCAAATCGGGCAGCACCGACCGGGTTGCGACAGGGATTGCCGAGATGGACAGGACGGCGCGGCAGGAGGAGATCGCCCGCATGCTGGCCGGTGCCACGATCACCGACGAGGCGCGCGCCGCCGCGGAGCGGCTGCTGCGCGAGAATACAAACGCGGCGTGAGACTATCGGGCGTCATGGGGCGAGTCAGGATATGGCTCCATCCTGCTGTTCAGGAATGATCTTTTCCGAAAACCGGTTCCCACTTTTCGGGATCATGCTCTATGGTGACGCGCCACCGTTCAGGGACAAAAAGCATGGCCGAAAAACCTGTCGATTCGCTCAGCGAGAGCGAGGCTGAAGCCGAACTCCAGCGCCTTGCCGAGGAGATCGCCGGTCACGACCGGCGCTACCATGCCGAGGACGCGCCTGTTATCACGGACGCGGAGTATGACGCGTTGCGGCGGCGTAATCTTGCCATCGAGGAGCGCTTTCCCGGGCTGGTGCGTGAGGATTCGCCCTCGCTCAGGGTGGGTGCCGCACCGGCGGAAGGCTTCACCAAGGTGCGCCATGCCGTGCCGATGCTCAGCCTCGCCAAGGCCTATACCGACACTGACGTTGCCGATTTCATCGAGCGCGGCCGGCGCTTCTTCGACCGCGACAAGGATCTCGACATCGCCTTCACCGCCGAACCGAAGATCGACGGGCTGTCGGCGTCGTTGCGTTACGACAAGGGCGTGTTCGTGCAGGGGGCGACGCGCGGCGACGGTGCCGTCGGCGAGGACATCACCGCCAATCTCAGGACCATCGCCGACATCCCGGCAAGGCTGAAAGGTTCGGGCTGGCCCGAGATCATTGAGATACGCGGCGAGGTCTACATGACCTATGCGGAATTCGAGGCGCTCAAGGCGCGCTCGGCGGCTGTCGGTGGCCAGGACTACGTCAATCCGCGCAATACGGCGGCCGGGTCACTGCGCCAGAAGGATCCATCCGTCACCGCCAGCCGCAATCTCAAATTCTTTGCCTATGCGTGGGGTTACACGACGGCGGATCCGGCACCAACGCAGTACGAAGCGGTGCAAAAATTCGCCGATTGGGGTTTCAAGATCAGTCCGCTGATGGTGCGGGCGAAGTCGGTCGAGGAGCTGGTCGCGCATTATCACCGGATCGAGGAGCAGCGCTCGTCGCTCGGCTATGACATAGACGGCGTCGTCTACAAGGTCGACCAGCTGGAGTTGCAGCGCCGCTGGGGCTTCGTCACCGGTGAGCCGCGCTGGGCCGTCGCGCACAAATTCCCGGCCGAACAGGCGATGACGACCGTGCAGAGGATAGACATTCAGGTCGGCCGGACCGGCACGCTGGCGCCGGTGGCGCGGCTGGCGCCGGTGACGGTCGGCGGCGTGGTGGTGGAAAACGTCACGCTGCACAATGAGGACTATATCAAGGGCCTGGACAGCACCGGCCAGCCGATCCGCGACGGCATCGACGTGCGCATCGGCGACACGGTCGTGATCCAGCGAGCGGGCGATGTCATCCCGCAGATCGTCAGTGTCGTCGTCGACAAGCGTCCGCCCGATGCCGTGCCGTACGAATTCCCGCACACCTGCCCGATCTGCGGTTCGCCGGCGACACGCGAGATCAACGAAAAGACCGGCAAGGAGGATTCACGGCGCCGTTGTACCGGCGAATTGATCTGCCCGGCGCAAGCAGTGGAAGGGCTGCGCCACTTCGTGTCGCGCGGCGCCCTGGATATCGAGGGGCTGGGCGCGGAGAACATCGATACTTTCTTCAATGCCGGGTTGATCAAGACCGCCGCCGATATCTTCACGCTCAGGGAGCGCCGGCCCGCCGTGACCAAGGCGCTGGCCGAGCGGCGCGAGGAGCAGGCCAGGCAGCGAGAGGCAGCGTCCGGCAAGACCCGCAAGAACGTGCGCAGCGTCGAGGACCGCAACTATGAGGGGCTCGACAAGCTGTTCGCGGCCATCGATTCGCGCCGAGTGCCGGAGCTCGACCGCTTCATTTTCGCGCTCGGCATCCGCCATATCGGCGAGACGACGGCTGCCGTATTGGCCCGGACATTTTCGACCATCGAGGAGTTGATCCGCGTGGGCAAGGAGACGGCGGCGGCGGAGGATCCGCATGCCGTCTTCCCATCGATAAACGGCATTGGCGATACGGTGATCGATGCGCTGCGCGATTTCTTCGGCAATGAGCGCAATGACGACGTGCTCGAGAAGCTGCTGGAGCAGGTCAAACCGAAGCCGTACATCGTCACCGTCTCGGCCGACAGCGAGGTCGCCGGCAAGACGATCGTCTTTACCGGCTCGCTGGAAAAGATGACGCGCTCCGAAGCCAAGGCAATGGCCGAGCGTCTCGGCGCCAAGGTGGCCGGCTCGGTTTCGGCCAAGACCGATCTGCTGGTGGCGGGACCGGGTGCGGGCTCCAAGCTCAAGCTTGCCGGTGAACTCGGCGTCGAAGTGATCGACGAGGACACCTGGCTGCAGCGGGTCGGCAAGTCGTGACGGGCGAAGCGTTCAAGGGGTTCGGCTCCAAGGCCATTCCGTTCCTGAAGGCATTGGATTTCCACCAGAGTCGCGAGTGGTTCCTGGAGAATCGCGACTTGTTCGAAAAGGAATTGCGCGATCCGCTGGGCGATCTCGTCGACACGCTTACGCAGCGTTTTGCGGAAGCCGGCCTCGGCCTGCGCGGCGATCGCAAGAAATCGCTGTTCCGCATCAACCGCGATGTGCGCTTCGCCAAGGACAAGCGCCCCTATAACCGACATCTTTCGGCCATCCTGTCGCCGGATGGCACCAAGATGGAGCAGGGCGTGTTTTTCGTCCATATCGGGCTCGAGCGCTGCTTTGCCGGCGTCGCCTGGTGGCAGCCGGCACCGGAACTGCTGACGGCCATGCGCAAGGCCATCGCGAGCCATCCCGATACGTTTCGTGCCGTGGTGGCGGCGCTGAGGAAAAATGGCCTCGAACTCGATGCCGAAGGCGGCATGAAACGCACGCCGCGCGGCTTCGAAGAGGTCGCCGACAAGGATCTTGTCGCTGCCATCCGCAACCGGCATTTCGCCGTCCGCCACGCGATCGATCCGGCTGGTATCCACAGGCCGGAGCTGGTCGAGGAACTTGTCGATTTCACCTTGCGCGCCAAGCCGCTGCTCGACTGGGGCAGGGCGATCGAGGGCAAGACCGCGAAGGACTGAGCTTCCACGCAAGCGTCGACGATCATTTCCGCTGATCGTTTGGCTCAAGCGAATTCGTGTGACACGGCAGGCCATGCCACCTAAATACCGCCACTCCCTTTGTTGTCGTGCATGTCGTTGTCCCAAAATCGCCAGGCAGTTTTGGGCGACATGCATCAGGAGTGGCCGATGGCGACGGACGTGATTTCAGAGAGCGGCGGCAAAAGCGATTTCTGGCAGGGCGTGCGGCTCTCCATGCCGGTCGTGGTGGCGTCGGCGCCGTTCGCCGTGCTGTTCGGCGCGCTCGCCGTCGACAATGGCTTCTCGGTCCTTGAAGCCTTCCTGATGAGCGCGCTGGTCTATGGCGGCGCCAGCCAGATGGTCGGCATCCAGCTGTTTGGCCAGCATGTCGCGCCATGGTTGGTCGTGCTGTCGATCTTCGCGGTCAACTTCCGCCATGTGCTCTATTCCGCCGGCATCGGGCGGCGCATCGCGCACTGGCCTATCATCAGCCAAGCTCTCGGCTATTTCATCCTCACCGATCCGCAATTCGCGGTCGCGGAGGCGCGGGCGCAGTCCGGACAAACGGTCGGCTTCGCCTGGTATCTGGGGCTTGGCCTGCCGGTCTATCTGTTCTGGATCGTTGAAAGCGCGCTCGGCGCGCTGTTCGGCAAGCTCATCCCGGACACCCATGCGCTGGGCATCGATTTCCTGCTGCCGATCTATTTCCTCGGCCTCGTGATGGGCTTTCGCAAGCGGCCGCTGTGGTTGCCGGTGGTCGTCGCCAGCGCCTGCGCCTCGATCGTCGCCTACAAGACGGTGGGTTCGCCCTGGCACGTGTCGATCGGCGCCATTGCCGGCGTGCTGCTCGCCGTCATTCTGCCGCCGCACCACAGCGGCGTGGAGGCAAGGTCATGAGCACGACATTCTGGATCATCATCGCCGGCGCGATCGCCACCTATCTCACGCGCATCGGTGGCCATCTGGTCATCTCTCGCTTCGATCACATCCATCCGCGCGTGGAAGCCGGTCTCAACGCCGTGCCGGCTGCCGTGTTGACCACGCTGGTGGCGCCGGAATTGTTGAATGCCGGACCGGCGGAGTGGGCAGCCCTGGTCGTCACGGCGGTGGTTTCGCTGCGCGGCGGGCTGATGGCGATGTTTCTGGCCGGGGCGGTGGTGCTGATCCTGGCACGGCAGTTCGTGGGGTAGCTTGTCTTGCGACCGCGGTCTCTTCTTCGGTACAGCGATCTATTTTCCTACAGACATGTGCCTGCTGATCACCGCAGCACCGAAGATCCCGGCGAACAGAACAACAGCCCCAATAGTGCGCCGTGATTTCTTGAGCATCGAGGCGTGCCGTGCCGCGCTGCCTCGGATCGCGTCCGATCTCTCCAGGTGGGCGCGACGCACGGCGTCGGCATACAAGTTGTCGCGCTGCACTGCCGTCAATGCGCCAAGGTCGATCGGCCCGATGTCGAAAGGTTCTGGTTTGTGGATCATCCCAATCCCTTTTGCTCGGTCGCGTTGGCATGAATGACAGGCGATTTACGCGACGTAGGTCATGAGATAAAATGAATAATTAAGATGTCTTTGTTCTCCAGGAGAGATGATTGGATCTGACCGATCTGCGCATTTTCAGCATGGTGGTGCGCGAAGGCGGGATCACCAGAGCAGCTAAAAAACTATTTCGCGTCCAGTCAAACGTGACCACACGCATCCGGCAACTTGAAGAGGATCTGGATGTGCGGCTGTTCTTCCGCGAGGGCAAGCGACTGCGCCTGTCGCCTGCTGGGCACGTGTTGATCGACTATGCCGACCGGCTGCTGGCGCTTGCGGAGGAAGCGCGAGAGGCCATGCGTGACCCGCGCCCCCGCGGCACGTTACGCCTAGGCGCTGTGGAGAGTACCGCAGCGGTTCGCCTTCCCGGCCTGCTCAGCGAGTATCACGCTCGTCACCCCGAGGTGGAGATCGAGTTGCGAACGGGCAACCCGAGGGTTCTCGGGGCTGCCGTGCTCGCCGGCGAACTCGATGCCGCGCTCGCAGCCGAGCCGATTGCCGATGCGACGTTCGAAAAGCAATTCGCATTTCACGAGCAGTTGGTAATTGTCTCGGCGGCCTCTCGTGTTTCGGTGGACGATCGCGATGACATGCCCAAGACCATGCTCGCCTTCGAGCACGGCTGTCCGCATCGCAGGCGGCTGGAGGAATGGTATGCGCGCCGAGGATTCATGGCTGAGAAAACCGTCGAACTCGGCTCATACCATGCCATGCTCGGCTGCGTGGCGGCAGGCATGGGAATAGCGCTGATGCCGAAAAGCGTGCTGTCGGGTTTTCCTGAAAGCAGCAGGCTGCGGCTGCACGAACTGCCGTCCGGCGACGACAGTTTGCTCACCGTGTTGTTCTGGCGCAGAGGAGCGAATTCTTCCAATGTTCAGGCATTGCGGAACCTGCTTCCGCAGCAGGTTTTCCCGATTGCGAGCGGCGCTGCCACGGATGTTATTGCTTGACGTCGTGCGGCAGCGGTGCTGTCGCCTTTTCCAGCCAGGCCAGTGTTTCGCCGTCGAGCATCGGACCGATCTCGGCCAGCACGCGAGCGTGGTAGGTGTCGAGCCAGTGCAGTTCGTCACGTGTCAGCAGGTCCGATCGCACCAGCCTGACGTCGATCGGCGCCAGCGTCAGCGTCTCGAAACCGTGCATGGCGATGTCGCCGCCCTCGATCTGTTCGGCCGGCGTCACCAGGATGAGGTTCTCGATGCGGATGCCGTAGGCGCCTTCCTTGTAATAGCCGGGCTCGTTGGACAGCATCATGCCTTCGAGCAGCTTTTCGGTGCCGGTGCGGGCGATGCGCTGCGGACCCTCATGCACGGCCAGGTACGAGCCGACGCCATGGCCGGTGCCATGGGCGAAGTCGCAGCCATGCTTCCACAACGCCATGCGGGCGACGGCGTCGATCTCGGAGCCGCGCGTGCCGGCGGGGAAGCGCAGCGTCGAAATGCCGATCATGCCTTTCAGCACCAGCGTGAAGCGCTCGCGCATCTCCTCGGTAGGCTGGCCGATCGGTACGGTGCGGGTGATGTCTGTGGTGCCATCCTGGTATTGCGCGCCGGAATCGAGCAGGAACAGCTCACCAGCCTGCAGCTTGCGGCTGGTGGCGCGCGAGACGCGGTAATGCATGATGGCGCCGTTCGGGCCGGCGCCGGAAATGGTATCGAAGGAGACGTCGCGCAGCGGCATCTGGGTTTCCTCGCCGGTCTGCCGGCGGGTCTCTTCGAGCCTGGTGACGACCGCGATCTCGTCGAGGGTGCCGGGCTGCTGCCGGTCGAGCCAGCACAAAAGCTTGGCCACCGCAGCGCCGTCGCGGCGATGCGCGGCGCGTGAGCCGTTGATCTCGGCCTGGTTCTTGGTGGCGCGCGGAATACGGGCGGGATCGGGCGCGGCAATGACCGTGCCGCCATTGTCCTCGACCAGCATGCGCAGACGGTCGGCCGCCAGCACCGGATCGAGCGCGATTTTCGCGCCGCTTTTGGCAAGCGCCACGATCGCGGCGTCGAATTCGCCGGGCTCGTGCGGATCGGCGAGCTGGGTGAGGTAGGCCGCCACCTGACGCGAGAACTTGCGTCGCTCCATGAAAAGCTGGTGCGATCCGTCGGCGGCGAGAATGGCGAAGCCGAGCGCCAGCGGCGTATGCGGGACGTCGCCGCCACGAATGTTGAAGGCCCAGGCGATGGAGGAGGGGTCGGTCAGCACCGCATGGGTGGCGCCGTCCTTGCCGATCGCCGTTGCCAGCCGCGCCAGCTTGTCCTTGGCGAGCTCGCCGGCAAAGCCGATCGGGTGCAGTTCGACGGGGGTTACGGGTGCGGCGGGCTGATCCTTCCAGATGATGTCGATCGGGTTCCTGTCTAGCGGCGTGAGCACCGCGCCGGTCTTATCGGCGGAGGCCTGCAGCGCCTTGACCTCGCTGATCGTGTGCAGCCAGGGATCGAAGCCCAGCCGCGCCCCTTTGCCGATGTTGTCCCTGAGCCAGACAGCGGGCGGATTGTCGACCAGGCTCTCGATCGAAAAGATGCCGAGGTCGACTTCGCCCCGCACCTGCAGCGTGTAGCGCCCGTCGACAAAAACGAAGGCGCGGTCGCGCAGCACGACGGCGACGCCGGCCGAGCCGCTGAAGCCGGTCAGCCATTTCAGCCGTGCAGAACGATCGGCGACGTATTCGCCCTGGTGCTCGTCGGCGCGCGGAACGATGAAGCCATCGAGGCCATTGTCGCTGAGCCATTGGCGCAGCAGCGCCACGCGTGGCTTGCCGACTGCCGGATCGCCCGCGGAATCGAAGGTCTGGAACATGATGGGCCTCTTGATATCAGCTTGACCGTAGCGCATGGGCCTGGAAATCGGAATCGATTTCCGGCTGGCGCAACCTGCTACAGCATTGCCTGGCTGACAACCAAATGGGGCTGGTCCAGCCGAGGCCTGAAGCGGACGGCGCCGGCATTCTCTTGGCGATGCCTTGCCGACAACCATTGATCGGCAATGGCTTTGCCGGCCTCAGCGCTTGAGGTGGATCGTCACCCAGCCTTCGCGGTGCAAGGTGCTGATATGGCGGAAATTCTGGCCGACATAGGCCGATACCACCGCATCGCGCTGGCGGTCTAGGATGCCTGACAGCACGATCGAGCCGCCAAGCGCGATATGGCCTGCCATTTGCCGCGCGAGCCGCATCAGCGGCCGCGCCAATATGTTGGCGACGATGAGGTCGAAGGGCGCGCGCCTGGCGAAGATCGGGTGATGAAAGCCCGGCGCGGTCACCGTCTCGATGAGCGCCTTGACGTGGTTCAGCCGCGCATTGGCGGCGGCGACCTTGACCGCCACCGGATCGATGTCGGTGGCCAGCACCGGAATATGCGCCAGCTTGGCGACGGCGATCGCCAGCACCGCACTGCCTGTGCCGAGGTCGAGCGCGTTGCGCGGGTGCTCGCGCCGCACGACTTTCTCCAGCATTTCGAGGCATCCGGCGGTGGTGCCGTGATGGCCGGTGCCGAAGGCAAGGCCCGCCTCGATCTCGATGGCGAGCTCGCCGCTGTGACGCTTCCTGCTGTCATGCGCGCCATGGACGAAGAACCGGCCGGCGCGCACCGGCTTCAGGCCTTCCAGGGAACGTGCCACCCAGTCGATGTCGGGCAGCGCCTCGCGCTCGACGGGTCTCGACAAAGCAAGGCCGGCGAGAACGTCCTTCAGCCGCGCCTCGACCGCGTCGACGTCGCCATCGGCATAGAGCGAGACCTCATGGATGTCGGCGTCTTCATCGACCTCCAGCACGGCGATCGGCAGGCCTTCATCCTCGAAGGCCGTTTCGAGCGCCGCGAAGATGCGCTCCGCCTCGATCTTTCCGGTGGTGAAGTGGAGCCGCGTCTGGGTCATGTGAATTCTGGTCAGCCGTTCGCGGCGAGGCGCTTCAGCTTCTCCACGGCGGTGTCGGCGCTCTCGCCATAGGCGATTGTGCCGGCAAAGTCGCCCTTGGCGTTGAGCAGCAGCACCGAGGCGGTGTGGTCCATGGTGTAGTCGCCGTCGCCGGTGTCGACCTTCTTCCAGTAGATGCCGAACGCCTTGGCCATGGCATGGACCTCGTCCGGGTCGCCGGTGATGCCGGTGATGCGGTCGGAGAAATTGCTGACATAGGCGTTCATGACCTGCGGTGTATCGCGCTCCGGATCGACCGAGACGAAATAGGCGTGCAGGTTCTTGCCGTTGTCGCCGAGCGTCTTCAGCCAGCCGGAGAGTTCGAACAGCGTGGTCGGGCAGACTTCGGGGCAATGGGTGAAGCCGAAGAAGACGACGCTGGGCTGGCCCCGGAAAGCGGCCTCGGTAATCGGTGCGCCTTTCTGGTCGACCAGGGTGAAGGCAGCGCCGAAAGGCTCGCCGCCATAATGGCCGCGATACCAGTCGAAGGTCAGCCAGCCGATGCCGGCGGCCATGAGGACGAGAATGCCGACCAGGATAGAACGCATCATCAGAAAAGTCCGTCTGTAATGTCATGGGGCGCGCCGGCCAAAGCCGTGCGCCCTTGTTCGGCCACAGTCTTAGCGGTTCAGCCTCGCACAGGCAAAGTGCCGCGTTGCCGCAACCGCTGTGGTGTTGCCACATCTGCTTGCAAAGCCGCACAGCCCGCCCCACCTGAGACCGGCAACTCGAACCGAGGAGGCTTCTTTGCTCGAACTGATTGGGCTCGAACTGGCTGGGCGGAAACTGATCGGCGGCGCGTTGGCGGCATTCATTGCGCTTGGCGCCGGTAGCGCCGCTGCCGAGGAAGTCGGCAAGGTCGGCGTCGACTGGGTCGGCAACGACATCATCATCGACGCGATCAAGGACCCGAAGGTGGATGGCGTGACCTGCCATGTCTCCTATTTCGACCGAAGCGTCATCGACCGCCTGCACAAGGGCAATTGGTTCGAGGATCCCAGCGACTCCTCGATCTCGTGCCGCCAAACCGGGCCAATCACCATCGGCGACATCGACATGAGCGAGGGCGGCGAGGAGGTGTTCAAGCAAGGCCTCAGCCTGATCTGGAAGAAGCAGGTGGTGAACCGAATCTACGACAAGAAGAACGAGACGCTGATTTATCTGTCGCACTCGCGCCAGGTGCAAAACGGCTCGGCCAAGATGTCGGTTACGACGGTGCCGCTCTACGGCCAGAACGTGGTGTGGAGCAACAGCAAGCCGAAATAGGCGGGCGAACTCTTCCTGGTGCTACTCTGGCGATGACCGGCTCCTGCTTGCGGGACCAATCGCTCTGACGTAAAGCCGCCGGCATGAACCGTTCCGAAGATCTCGTCGCGAAGGACCCCGAGCCGCGCATCCATCCAACGGCGGAGATGAAGGGCTGCAAGCTTGGCCGCTACGCCTCGATCGGCGAACGCGTCGTGCTGCGCGAGGTCATCGTCGGCGATTTCTCCTATTTCGAACGCCATGCCGAGGCGATCTATACGACGATCGGCAAATTCTGCTCCATCGCCGCCAACAGCCGCATCAATGCGCTGGAGCATCCGATCGAGCGGCTGACCCAGCACAAGGTCAGCTATCGGCCGAACGAATATTTCCGCTGGCTGGGTGTCGATGCCGCGTTTCGCGACCGGCGGCGGTCGAAGGCCGTGACCATCGGCAATGATGTCTGGGTCGGCCACGGCGCGGTCATCTTGCCAGGCATCGCCATCGGCAATGGCGCGGTCATCGGCGCCAATGCGGTGGTGACGCGGGACGTGCCGTCCTACACGATCGTCGCCGGCGTGCCGGCGAAGCCGGTCAGGCTGCGCTTTGCCCCTGAAATAGCGGCACGCATCGAGGCTCTCGCCTGGTGGGACTGGCCGGTCGAGAAACTCGCCAGGGCGGTTCCCGACATGCAGGCAATGCCGATCGAAGCCTTCCTCGACCGCTGGGAAAACGACGCCGTTTAATCTCCCGCGGAGAACGGTTTAGGCCTCGCCGTCACGGCTGCGCAGGGAACTGTTCTTGGCGCTCTGCGGAATGAAACCCCTTCCGCCATGCGGGGGTGGCGCGGCGGAAGGGGCTGGAGGTAAACCGCTGTGAAGCGGAAGGAACAGGCTCTTGCCTGCGCGATTACCATGACATTGAACCGATAAGGTGTGTTTTCCTCCCTGCGCGCTCCATGCGTGCATTCGATTGCATCGGTTGTATTTTTTTGCCCGCGGGAACCTGAAATGGCTGCTGGTTGTTTTCTCTTGTGCCCGCACGGAGTTGCGCTGTCTGAGGGAGTTCATGATCGAGAAGCTTTTCACCAAAATCGCCAACCGGGTGGCTCACCTTGCTGGCCTGTCGCCCACGTTCGCACTCTGTTGCCTGATCGTCATCGTCTGGGGAGTAAGTGGGCCACTCTTCGCCTTCTCGGACACCTGGCAACTGGTGATCAACACCGGGACGACGATCATCACCTTCCTGATGGTGTTTCTCATCCAGAACACCCAGAATCGCGACGGCGCGGCGATCCAGGCCAAGCTCGACGAACTGATACGGGTCAGCGCGGCCAAAAACACCTTCATCGGCATCGAGCACCTGACCGAAGCCGAGGTCCAGGAGATCCGCGCCAAATGCGAGCGGGCGGCTAAGCGGCACGACGAGAAGATCGCCACCATGGCGGCCAAGAAGGCGGTTGCTCCGAAGCGAGGTGCGAAGAAGACCGCGGCTTGAGGCTCAGCCTTTCATGAACGCCGCGAACGCATCCTTGTGGTCGGGGTGCCAGCGCGACAAGGCAGGGCGGTTTTCGATAATGTCGCCGATCGCCCAGGCCATGCGCTTTTCGTCCAGAGGCCGCGCGGCCTCATTGTCGGGACACAGGATGTAGAAGTCACCCCTGACCAGCGATTCCAGCATGAAATCAATCACCTGCTCACCGGTCCACGCTCCCGCCGGCTTTTCGGTCGCGCCTTCGGTCAGGCCGGTATAGGTGAAGCCGGGGATGAGCAGATGCGCCGACAGGCGGGCGCCGGGCTCGTTGCGCAGCGCATGTGCCAGGCCCTCGGTAAAGGTCTTCACGCCAGCTTTGGAAACGTTGTAGGCGAGGTTGCCGGGAGGCGTGGTGATGCCTTGCTTGGAGCCGGTGTTGACGATCAGGCCCGGCTTGGCCGACGCCAGCATGCGTGGCGTGAAAGCTTCGACGCCATGCACGATGCCCCAGAAATTGATGTCGAGCAGCCGTTTCCAACCGTCGCGGTTGTCCCAGGGTTTTCCCGGGTTGTCGCCGACGCCGGCATTGTTCATCAGCAGCGAGACGGCGCCGAAGGCGCCGAATGCCCGGTCGGCCAAACGATCCACCTCATCGGCATTCGACACGTCCGATGCAACGGCAAGCACGGCGTCGTCGCCGGCAATCGCGGCAACGGCTCGCGAGGCATCGTCGAGGCGCGGGCCGCCAATGTCGGCGAGCACGATCTTCATGCCCATCAGCGCCAGCCGTTTGGCCGCCGCAAGACCAATGCCGCTGGCGGCACCGGTGATGACGGCGGTATTGCCTTGGCCAAGCGCGGGCAAGGCGGTCTGGATCTCGGTATCGGGGATCATCGGCGATGGTTTCCTTTTTCGATGGCGCCGAACTTAGCGCCGGAACGGGCTTGTGCAAGCCGCCATCGGGGCTTGTCGGGTTGACCAGTCCGGTCGTGGCTGCGCATGCTGCGACGCCAATAGGGAGATTTCCGATTGACGGATTGGGTTGCAATTCTGAAGGAGCAGACCGCCACCGGCGACCAGATGGGGCGCGAGGTGCCACAGATGCTGGCCAACCCGGATATCAGCGAAGCCCAGGTGAAAACCTTGTTCTCCGCATTGGAAAAGCAAGCGGAGTTCGTCGAGAAGCTGCGCATGGCGCTGGAGAAGTTCGGCCATGATTTCTCGATTATCAAGGCGGCGGAACGGCTGGAAGAGCGCTATGCTGACCTTGCCGCTTCTGTGGCGGAGAAGCTGAAGGCGATGCGCGGTTAAGCAATTCCAGGAGAGGCATGAGGCGGTTTTCCCGGGAAAAGCGCATAGCGCTTTCCCTAGGGACAAAGAGTTATTTTTCGAGAACGCGCGAAAAACGCGTGTCCGGCACCAGCCAGACCAGCGCGACGGCGACATAGAGCGCGACGCCGATCCACCGGTCGAGGAAGGTCAGCCCAACAGCCACCACATAGACGGCAAGCGAAATCCTTCCCTTACGGTCGCGGCCGATGGCCTTGGCGAATGCGGTATCCGGCCCATGCAGCCGATGCAGCGCAATGACCAGGATGCTGTAGGCGGTCGCACACATCACAAGGTCGAAACCGTAAACCGCGACGGGAACCGTGGCGAAATGGTTCTCGCCCATGAAGGCGGTCGTCACCGGCATCAGGGACAACCAGAACAACAGATGCAGGTTCGCCCACAGCACGTGGCCGTCGACACGCTGCACGGTGTGGAACATGTTGTGCAGATTGTTCCAGTAGATGCCGACATTGATGAAGGAGAGCACGTAGCATAGGAAGATCGGCCACTGCGGCAGCAGCGCCGAAAAATCCTCGCCTTCCGGCACCTTCAGGTCCAGCACCATGATGGTGATGATGATCGCCACCACGCCGTCGGTGAATGCCTCGACCCTGCCTTTGCCCATGATCACCACCCGGTCCGCGACGAATTGCCGAAAGATAGTAAATCGTTAGCGGATGTTGGCGCGCCGATAAACAGTGTGAGGAAAATTCCTCAACTATACCAGGGGAAACTTCCACGCAGGACCGGTGATCGTGGTGATCGGCCCCGGCAGCTTGTTGACTTTTCTCGCCGCGGCCTCTCCCGTTGCGATGCTGTCCCGGCCGAAGCAGTCGAACGGCCGGCACTCGATGGAGGGACTGATGAGATTTCGATTTCTGCTTGCGATAGCGACCATCCTGGCCGCAGTCTTCGGGACGTCCGCCGCGGCCTTCGCCTACGGCGCCCATACCACGACCAGCCTCAACGTTCGTACCGGGCCTGGCGCGGAATACGCCAAGGTCGGGACGCTGCCGGCCGGCTTCCGGGTTGACGTGACCGGCTGCCAGCCTGGCTGGTGCAGGATCCATGGCGGCGGTGTCAGCGGCTGGGCCAGCTCCGGCTATCTCTCGCGGGCCCAAGTCGTGCATCCGCCGGTTATCATCGTGCGCCCGCCGCATCGGCCGCCATACTGGCACCATCGGCCCCATCACCGCCCTCCGCACCATCGCCCACCGCACAAGCCGCGTCCCGGCAAGTGCAAGATCGCGCCCGGTTTTTCCTGCAAGTAGGCCCGGTTTCCTGCAAGGGGACTGATTGCACCTGATACGGCACCAGGGATGCCGCGATGGATCGGGGCCGCTGGCCCCGATCCGCCTTTGTGCGATCATCGGCCTAGTCAGGGCAAGGCCCACCGTGGTGTCAGGAGCATGGCCGTTCACCGGAACGCCGGCGCGAAGGGCGCGTTAACGTCGCTATCCCTGAAACTGATGACGAGGTTGGCCATGGCCTTTCGTGATTTGGCGCAAACTCAGAACGAGGCCGGCGACGTCCTCGCGATCCCGACTGTCGCGGCGATGATCGCGGTGCTGTTTGCCGGCAGCACGGCGCTGACGCCGCTCTATATCATCTACAAGCAGCAGTTCGGCTTTTCGCAGATTACCTTGACGCTGATCTACGCTGTCTATGTTGTCGGCAATCTCGGCGCCCTGCTGGTGTTCGGTGGCGTGTCGGACGTTGTCGGGCGCCGGCCCGCAGCGCTGGCGGCGATGATCGTGGCCATTGTCAGCGCGCTTATCTTCCTGTTCGCCGGAAATGTCGTCTCGCTCGACGTGGCGCGCATCCTGAGCGGGCTTGGCATCGGCGTTGGCGCCGGAACGGGAACCGCCTGGATTGCCGAGCTTCTCCCCGCCGCCGACAAATCGCGTGCCAGCGTCATCACCACCAGCACCAATTTCCTCGGTCTCGGTTTCGGGTCGCTGATATCGGGCCTATTGGCTCAATACGAGCCCTGGCCCCTGCGGCTGGTGTTCGTCGTCTATCTCGTGGCACTCGCGGTGGTGGCGGTCCTGGTCTGGCGCACCCGTGAAACGGTGGCGAAGCCGGGTGGCCTCGGGCGGATTTCGATGCGGCCGCGCCTCTCCGTGCCTCAGAAGATACGCACGCGCTTCGTCGCACCGGCGGTGACCGGTTTCGGCGCGATGGCGCTGGTCGGCTTCTATGCCGCGTTGGCGCCGAGCATCCTGGCGCAGCAGCTGAACGAAACGAACCATGCCGTTGCCGGCGCACTGTTCTTTGAACTGGCGATCGTCGCGGCGGCCAGCATCGTGTTGCTGATGCGGGTGCAGAGCAGCAAGGCCATGCTGGCCGCCCTGGCCCTGATGATCCCAAGCGTGCTGGTGGTGGTGGCGGCGCAGATGCTGGCCTCGATGACGCTGATGATCGTGGCGACGGCCTGCTGCGGTGTCGCGGCCGCGCTTGGCTACCGGGGCGGCCTGCAGGTGGTGAACGAGATCGCACCACAGGATCGCCGTGCCGAAGTGGTGTCGAGCTTCTTCGTCTGCTGCTTTGTCGGCAACGCCTTGCCTGTCATCGGCATCGGCGTCGTGTCGACCTATGCCAGCCCCGTCGCCGCGAGCCTGGCCTTCGCGGCCATGATCATCGCGTTCGCGCTGGTGGCGCTCGCCTTCGGGCTCAGACAGAGGCGTTGAGCAGCCGCGCCAGCAGCCGTGCTTCAGCCGTTCGGCGTTTCAGGCGTCATGTTCGCGCGCTGGCGCGGCACGCCAAGCCCGGTGTCGGGTGGCTCGCCGGCAGCCGGCCTGTTCTCGATCATGTGCAAGGTGCGCCAGCCGCCGAAGCGGTAGTAGGCCGCGGCCAGGACCAGCGAGGCGATCGAACCGGCCGGGAAACTCCACCACAGCGCTTCCTCGCCGATCACGCCGCGCATGTAATAGGCAAAGCCGGTGCGCACGATGAGCACAGAGATCACCAGGATGATCAGCGGCGGCATCACGGCTCCCGTGGCGCGCACCGTGGCGAACAGCACGATGGTGATGCCGAACAGGATGAACGACCAGGATGCTACGGTGTTGATGTGGGCGGCGATATCGATCGCGGCGCTGTCACTGCTCAGGAACAGGCCCAGGATCGAGCGATCGAAGACCCATAGCAGCGCGACGAGGGCGCCGGTCAGGACGAGGTTGAAGCCGACGCCGGAGGCGGCAACGCGGCCGATCCGGTCCCAGCGGCCGGCGCCGACATTCTGCGCCGCCATGGAAGAAACCGCGGCGCCGATCGCGAGCGCCGGCATCTGGATGTAGGTCCAGAGCTGCGCGGCGATGCCGTAGGCAGCGGCGACCTGCGAACCGTACGAGTTGACGATGCCCATCACCGTCAGTGCCGCCGCCGAGATGACGATCATCTGCAGGCCCATCGGCACGCCCTTGAAGACGACGATGCGCAGCAGCGCCGGATCCGGGCGCAGCAGGGCGAGATTGGTGCCGGCCAACCGCAACGGATGCTTGCGCGCGTAGAGTACGACGAGGATGGCGATAACGCTCACGGTCTGGCCGATCAGCGTCGAGGTGGCGGAACCGGCGATGCCGAGTTCGGGAAACGGGCCGATGCCGCGGATGAGCAGCGGATTGAGCACGATGTCGAGCACGACCGCCAGCGCCATGAAGATGAAGGGCGTGCGGGAATCGCCGGCACCCCGCAGCACGGTCATGACGAAGGACAGAAGGTTCATCATCGGCACGGCGACGAAGATGATGCGCAGGTAGGAGCGTGCGAGCGGCAAGGCGTCGGCCGGCGTGCCAAGCGCGCCCAGGATGGCGTCGACCCAGATCCAGCCGCAGACCGCGAAGACCACCGAAACGAGGAAGAAGAAAGTGGCGCTGGTGCCGACGATGCGGCGCGCCTCGGGCAGGTCGCGGGCGCCGACCGACTGCGCCACCAGGATGGTGGCCGCCATGCCGATGCCGAACACCGTGCCGAGGATCAGGAACAGGACGAGGTTGGCGTTGGAGGTCGCCGTCAGCGCCGATTCGCCGAGGAAGCGGCCAACCCAAACGGCATTGACCGAGCCGTTCAGCGATTGCAGCACGTTGGAGCCGAGCACCGGCAAGGCGAAGAGCAGCAGCGTGCGTGGGATCGGGCCGCTGGTCAGGTCGCCGGTGCGCCGACGCGCGGGCATTTTTTCGTTCATGGCCGACAAAGCCTATCTCGAGTCCGGTGCGCGATGATTGCAGATTCAACCCGACAGGTCGATGCGGGGGCGCGAACGGTCCACGGTGCTCACGCCATGATCCATCCTGTTCTCAAAGCTTGCGGAATGGGATATTGATCCCAGGCGCGTTGGGCCGCGTTTCTCACCGGGGGGTTCATGTCCGATATTCCGCTTGTTCCTGAGCGCCTGAGCCGGCGCGCGTTTCTTGGCGCGTCCGCTTTGGGCTGCGCTTCCGTCGTTCTCTCGGCGTGCACCACGACCGATGTGGCGCCGCCGGCAGTGGCGCCGGTCCCGCCGTCGGCCGCGCCAAGCGAGCCGGCTGTCGGCGATACCGCAACCATGTATGCGGCGCGCACCGACGAGGGTTATCAACTGCCGGCCATCCCGGTTGCCAAGCTCGATCCGAAGTTCGTGCGGCAGATCGTGGCCGATCCGACCGGAGAAAAGCCTGGCACGATCGTCGTCGATGTTTCCGAGCATTTCCTCTATCTGGTGCGCGACGGCGGAAAGGCGATGCGCTACGGCGTCAGCCTCGGCAAGGCCGGTTTCGGATGGACTGGCAGCGCCGTGGTCCAGGCGCGCAAGAAGTGGCCGGTGTGGACGCCGCCGCCCGAAATGATCCTGCGCCGGCCGGAACTGGCGAAATACAAGGACGGCATGCCGCCAGGACCGCAGAGCCCGCTGGGCGCCCGCGCGCTCTATCTCTTCCGCGACGGCAAGGACACGATGTACCGGCTGCACGGCACGCCGGAATGGGATTCCATCGGCAAGAACGCGTCGTCCGGCTGCGTGCGCTTCATGAACCAGGACATCATCGACCTCTACAGCCGCGTCAACGGCCCCGCCCAGGTCTTCGTGCGGCCCAACCTGTCTGCCGCCGGCAAGATCATGGCCGTGTCGAGCAGGACGGCCGAGCCGATCGATGCGGGCGTGCCGAAGGACGCCGAGTTCTTGAAGTAAGCCTTCACGACCTGCACAGGCGGACGCGCCAGGCGCGCCCGCTTGTGCAGTGATCGTTACTTCTTGCCGAGACCTGGCAGCGTGACCTGATAGACCAGGAACATGGTGTCGACATCGGCGCCGTCATCGGCCTTGTAGGATGCGCCGACCTGGAAGCCGTCCTGGGCGAGGAAGTCGTTGTCGTTGCCGACGAACAGGAAATAGTCGTCGGGCAGCTTCGGGTCGAGGACGCTGGCCAACGACATCGCTTCCCACTTCTCCGAAAGCTCGTTGTGGTCCTTCGCCCCACCATTATGCAGGCCGAAGCGGCCAAGCTCGGCGGCTGCGTTGATGTCGATGAACGGCGTCAGCTTGGCCGGCGTCACCGAGGGATCAAGCACGCCCTTGGGCGCGACCGGCTTGTCGGCCGAGTCGAAGGCGCCGCCCGCGATGTCGGTCGCGCCGGACACGTCGACGATGTTGATCTGACGGTAGAGCGACGCGTCACCCTTCTTCAGGCCCTGGCCGTTGCCGCTGTCGCGCGCCAGCATCAGGAAGGATGTGTCCGAAAGCGCAACGATCTCGCTCTGCGCGGCGACCTTGGTCTTGCCCTTGGCATCCTTGAACACCGGCAGCGGCACGACGTATTCATGCGCGAGCTTCAGATGGGCGAGGTCGGAGGCATCATAGACCAACGCCCGGGTGTTCTGGCGCGTCGAGGGTGAATCGCCGCCGTCCTGCCTCGGCGCCGACTGCAGCACGGCGATCAGGAACTTGCCGTCCGGCGTCATCGCCATGCCTTCGAGGCCCTGGTTGTTCTGGCGCCCGGTTTCGGGATCCTTCGGATCAGGGTCGGCGGCACCCGGACCGGGATTGTCGGAGGAGAAGTTCGGTGCTCCCTTGCGCATCGGCACGAGGGCTGCCGGCGGCTGGGTCGCCGACATCAGGCGGCCTTGCGCGGAGAACCTGTAGATGTTGGGGCCGTACTCGTCGGAGATGAACATCGAACCGTCGGGCAGCCGCACGATGGCCTCATTGTCGAGAGCGAGCTTGCCGTTGGTGGCGACGGGCAGCATCGGCATGTCGCCGGCGGCAGGGCGTACATCCGACAGCGGATCGAGGCCGGTGGCATCGGCGCCCTTGTCGTCGGTGAGAAGCATGGTGTCGGCAAGCGTCGCCTTGACGCCCGTCTGCTCCTGGCCGGCGGCGGGAGCCGCACCCGGCGCGACAGGCGTGAACTCGATGCCGATGGTGTTGAGCCGCGGCCGGTAGTCGGTGGTGCCGGCGACATTGTAGCCACGGTCGGGCAGGAGCCAGAGCGATCCCTTGTAGGTGCCGGCATCATGCGTCCAGCCTGTAGTGTCGATTGCCATGCCGGAGCCCGAGCCGAAGGTCTCGCCGAACTTGTCGCGCTGAGCAGCCGGCATGCGGCCGACGCCGACCAGGCCCTTGTTGATGTAGGCCACGCCGTCGGCAAGCGCCGGTGTCAGGGCGGTGAACAAGGCCAGCGCGACGCCGAGCGAGGCGGTTCGGTGCAGGTGTTTCATGGACAATCCTCTTTGTGACGAAGCATGCCGGAGCGGCCGAAGGACAAAAAACGGAAAGAGGTGCCGCATCGACGATGCCGCGCGCGCCTCCCCAAAAGCGATCTAAGGCGTGAACATGATGCTTGCGTGACAGTGCGCGATGCCGGTCCGCCGGCGTACTGGACACATATGTCTAGCACATATAGAGTACCGGCTTCGAACTGACCGGAAGGGAAGCCTTGAGGCCGCCGCGTAGGCTTCGTCACCTCGGGCGGATTGGCTACACGATCGGCAAGAGCGTCGCGCTGGCGTTGGTGGGCGACGATTTCGCCGGGGAGGGGACGCAGCTTTGCGTGCACATTGTCGGCGTCGAACGGCCGGCACTGGTCAGCGCGGCCTCGCCCCATGATCCCCAGGGCAAGGCGATGCGGCAATGAGGAGGGAATTCGCGATGATCGATGACGCGGCACGAGACAGCAGGCGCGAACGCCGGCGCGGACGCACGGGCGAGGCCGGCAGTGAATCAAGCCGCAAGCCCAATTACCGCTCGCTGAGGAATCCATTCCTGCCGCAGCCGATCTTTTCCGACGACCAGGTGGCGTCGATCCACGACACGGCGCTGCGCGTGCTGGAAGAACTGGGCATCAAGGTGCTGCTGCCTGAGGCGCGCGAGGTGCTCGCCCGCGCCGGCGCCCTGGTCGATCCCGAAACCGACATGGTGCGCATCGGCCGCGACATGGTGGTGGCAGCCTTAGCCTCGGCGCCGCGATCGATCCACGCCAATGCAGGCGCGCGCGCTCGCGATCTGGCGCTCGAACTGGGCTCCATGACATTCCTGGCGGGCTCCGGCGCGCCCAACGTCACCGATCTCGACCGCGGCCGGCGGCCCGGAACGCTGGTCGCCTTCGAGGAGCTCATCAAGCTGGTGCAGCATTTCGATGTCTTGCACATGCTGGGGCCGTGTATCGAGCCGCAGGACATCGACAATCGCTTGCGCCACTATGCCGTCAATCGGGCGCAGCTGACACTGTCCGACAAATTCCCATTCGTGTTCGCGCGCGGCACGCCGCAGGTCGATGACAGTTTCGAGATGATCAGGCTGGCCCGTGGGTTGTCCGAAAACGAGTTCCGCTCGGGCGCGCATTGCTACACCGTCATCAACACCAACTCGCCGCGCCAGCTCGATATTCCGATGGCGCAAGGCATCATCGACTTCGCCAAGGCGGGCCAGGTCCTGATCATCACGCCGTTCTGCCTGGCCGGTGCGATGGCGCCGATCACGGTGGCCGGCGCCCTGACTTTGCAGCATGCCGAAGCGCTGGCAGGGCTGACGCTGGCGCAGATCGTGCGGCTGGGCGCGCCGGTGGTCTACGGTTCCTTCTCCTCCAATGTCGACATGAAATCGGGAGCACCGGCCTTCGGCACGCCGGAGCACGTCAAGGCCACACTGGGTGCAGGCCAACTGGCGCGCTACACCGGTCTGCCCTGGCGCTCGGGCGGCGGCAGCGCTGCCAACATTTCGGACGCGCAGGCCGCGCACGAGACGCAGTTCGCGCTGTGGGGCTCGGTGCTTTCGGGCGCCACCGTCTGCATCCATGCGGCCGGCTGGCTGGAAGGGGGCTTGAGTGTTTCCCTGGAAAAGCTGGTCACCGACATCGAAGCGCTGCAGACGATCGCGGAACTTTGTACAGCAACGCCCGGCGACGACGACGCAATCGGCTTCGAGGCCATCGCCGAAGTGCAGCCGGGCGGCCACTTCTTCTCGGCCAGCCACACCATGGCACGCTACCGCACCGCCTTCTACGAGCCGCTGGTGGCCGACTGGTCGAATTTCGGCAACTGGACGCAAAGCGGGTCGAAGAACGCCACCGAACGCGCCACCGGCGTCTGGAAACGCATCCTCGCCGATTTCGAGCCGCCGGCAACGGCCGCCGCCACGTCAGGCGTGCTCGACGCATTCATCGCGCGGCGCACGGAAGAGGGCGGCGCGGCGCCGGTGTCGTGAGATAGCTCGCGGATCCACCGTCCTGAATTGTGGCCGTTGTCCCGGAACCCGCGGCGCTTCCCACGCATTCATGGAAGCGGGCCAATGCCTGGCTCCATTTGCGAGCCGTTGAGGGAGGACGACATGGGTTTCGACCAGTATCACGAACCGCCGGAAGAACTGTCGCAGGAGGTGCGGACCTTTGCCCGCATGATCGCCTCGCTGATCGAGGAGGCGGAAGCCATCAGCTGGTACGAACAGCGCATGTCGGTCGAAAAGGACCCGCAGGCCAAGGCGATCATGAAGAACGCGCAGAGCGAGGAGTTCAAGCATTTCGGCATGGACCTCGAATTCCTGCTGCGCCAGAAGACGGACTGGCGCGTGGAACTGAAGGAAATCCTGTTTACGACAGGGGATATCGTGAAGGCCGGGGAGAAGGGCGAGAAGAAGGTGGATTGAGGTGGAAAGCCGGCCTTGCGAGGCTAGCCGCATTCAACTCACACCGCCGCCACAAATCCATCCAGCACGCGTTTCTGGCCGGCCTTGTCGAAGTCGATGGTCAGCTTGTTGCCTTCGATGGCTGAAATATTGCCGTTGCCGAATTTCTGGTGGAACACGCGGTCGCCGACGCTGAAGGCCGACGGCGTGTCGGAGACGGATTTGGCGACCAGTTCGCCGTCGATGGTGCGGCCCTTTACGCTGGTGCGGCCGGCGCCGTAGCCGGAGTCTGTCTCGCCATAGCCGATGCGTTCGACCTGATGGCCCGAGCGCGTGCCCCAGTTGCGGTCGGTCGCTTCGGTGCGGTTGGCCTGCGCGCGCTGCCAGCCCGGCGTCGAATAGGTGTTGGAGAAGGCGCCGGACTTTTCCCCGCCACCCGAATTGGCGCCGATATTGTCGAAGCGCGAGGCGCCATACGGGTTCTGTCTTCCTGCCCCTTGGCCGCCGCCACGGCCGGACGCGAACGAGCCGCCGCCATAGGGATTGCCGTAGCCGCCGTAGGAATTGCCGGCTTCGGCGACCTCGACATGGGCTTCCGGGAGTTCCTCGAGGAAGCGTGACGGGATGGTCGATTGCCACAGGCCGTGGATCAGGCGGTTGGAGACGAACCAGATATGCAGGTTCTTCTTGGCCCGCGTCAGGCCGACATAGGCGAGCCGCCGCTCTTCCTCAAGCCCCGAACGGCCGCCTTCGTCCAGCGCACGCTGGTGGGGAAAGAGGCCTTCCTCCCAGCCGGGCAGGAAGACGGTCTCGAATTCGAGGCCCTTGGCCGAGTGCAGCGTCATGATGGAAACGGCATCGAGCCCTGCATTCTGCTCGGCATCCATGACCAGGGCGACATGTTCGAGGAAGGAGCGCAGCGACTCGTACTCCTCCATGGAGCGGATCAGCTCCTTCAGGTTCTCGAGCCGTCCGGGCGCTTCGACGGAGCGGTCGTTCTTCCACATGTCGGTGTAGCCGCTCTCTTCGAGAATGGTCTCGGCGAGCTCGGTGTGCGGCGTGGTTTCCAGCGCCTTCTTCCAGCGTTCGAAATTGGCCGCGACCTCGCGCAGCGCGGCGCGGGGTTTCGGCTTCAGCTCGTCGCTTTCGGCGAGTGTGCCCGCCGCCTCCAGCATCGGGATGCGCAGGCTGCGCGCCGTGTCGTGGATCTGGCGGATGGTCGCTTCGCCCAGGCCGCGCTTGGGCACGTTGACGATGCGCTCGAAGGCGAGGTCGTCGGTGCTGTTGGCGACAACGCGGAAGAAGGCCAGCGCGTCGCGGATTTCCATGCGCTCGTAGAAACGCGGGCCGCCGATGACGCGGTAGTTGAGGCCGAGCGTGATGAAGCGGTCCTCGAAGGCGCGCATCTGGAAGGACGCGCGGACAAGGATCGCCATGTCGTTGAGATTATGCTTCTGGCGCTGGTAGGCCTCGATGGTCTCGCCGATGGCGCGGGCTTCCTCCTCCGAATCCCAGGCGGCGTGGACATTGACCTTGCCGTCCTCGGGATCGTTGCGATCGGTGAACAGCGTCTTGCCGAAACGGCCCTCATTGTAGGCGATGAGGTGGGAGGCGGCGCCCAGTATGTGCGCGGTCGAGCGGTAATTGCGCTCCAGCCGGATGATGGTGGCGCCGGGAAAATCCTTGTCGAAGCGCAGGATGTTGTCGACCTCGGCGCCGCGCCAGCCATAGATGGACTGGTCGTCGTCCCCGACGCAGCAGATGTTTACGGTGGATTTGCCTCCGCCCTCGGATGAAGAGCGCCCAATCTCCCCCACATGGGGGGAGATCGGCTTGCCTTCGGGCCTTTGCGCCAGCAGGCGCAGCCACATGTACTGGGCGGTGTTGGTGTCCTGGTATTCGTCGACGAGGATGTATTTGAAGCGCCGGTGATAGTCCTTCAGCACATCGGGATTGGCGCGGAAGATGCGGATCGGGTGGCAGAGCAGGTCGCCGAAATCGCAGGCGTTCAGTGTCTGCAGGCGCTCCTGATAGGCCTTGTAGAGCTCGCGGCCCTTGCCGTTGGCGAAGCTGCGCGCATCGCCCTCGGCGATGTCGGCCGGGCCTTGGCCCTTGTTCTTCCAGCCGTCGATCATCTGGGCGAACTGTTTCGCGGGCCAGCGCTTGTCGTCCAGGCCCTCGGCCTGGATGAGCTGCTTGATCAGCCGCACGACGTCGTCGGTGTCGAGGATGGTGAAGTCGGATCTCAGGCCGGCAAGCTCGGCATGGCGGCGCAGCAGCTTCACGCCGATCGAGTGGAAGGTGCCGAGCCACGGCATGCCCTCGACATTGCCTTCGCTGATCAGGATGCCGATGCGCTGCTTCATTTCGCGCGCGGCCTTGTTGGTGAAGGTCACGGCCAGGATCTGCGACGGGAACGCCCTGCCGGTGGCGAGGATGTGGGCGATGCGGGTGGTCAGCACGCGGGTCTTGCCGGTGCCGGCGCCGGCCAGCACCAGAACCGGGCCTTCGGTGGTCTCCACCGCAAGCCGCTGCTCGGGGTTAAGCCCCCTCAGATAGTCCGGCGCATTGTTTTGGCCGCCGCGCGCAGCCATGGCGCGCGCGGCAATGCCCGACGGGGCCGTGGGCCGCGCATCGGGTTCGTCAAAAAAGGGCATGTCTTCGGAAAAGCCGGACATCTCCCCCGAATGTAGTGATTCGGTAGCGAAAGACCAGAACTGTCTACGTTTTGTTCCGGTAAAGTGCCCGATACGGCCACTTGAGCGACATGGCGGCCGGCGTTGTGAACAAACGAGGTTGCCGCCGCGGACCCATGACCCACGCTTGACAGGCGCGGCGGTCGGGAGAAAGTTGCGCAGGGGCCAGCACACAATGCCGGGTTGCCCAAGGCCGCCTCATGCGCGCAACAGTCGAAGGAGTATCATCTTGGCTGTCACCATCACCTCCCTCATCCTCTTCCTCATCGGCCTGGCGGTCGGCGCCGGCGGTATCTGGTTGGTCTCGCTGGGCGGCAGCTGGTACTACATCATTGTCGGTCTCGCCTTCCTGATCGCCGCCTGGCTGCTCTACCGGCGCCGTTCCACGGCGCTCTGGCTCTATGCGGCAATCGTGATCGGCACGCTGGCCTGGGCGGTCTGGGAAACCGGCTTCGACTGGTGGGAGCTCGGCCCGCGCGGCGGCATCATCGTGCTGGTGGCGCTGTGGCTGCTGACGCCGTGGGCGCGGCGGGGCCTCGCCGGTCCGGACGGCCGCGCGCCTCTGATCCTTGCCGTGCTGGCATCGCTGGCGGTGGCCGGCTATTCGATGACAGCGGACCCTAAGGACATCGGCGGCGCGCTCGACACCGACAAGGTGATCCCCAACGCCAATCTCGGCGGCGATGTGCCGGCGGGCGAATGGCACTATTACGGGCGCACGCAGTTCGGCCAGCGCTATTCGCCGCTCGACCAGATCACGCCGGACAATGTCGCCAATCTGCAGCCGGCCTGGACCTACCGCACCGGTGACGTGAAGGGCCCGGACGATGTCGGCGAGACCACCTACCAGGTGACACCGCTCAAAATTGGCGACACGCTCTATATCTGCACGCCGCACAACTTCGCCATCGCCATCGATGCGGCGACCGGCAAGGAGAAGTGGCGCTACGACCCCAAGGTCAAGCTCGACAAGGACCGCCAGCACCAGACCTGCCGCGGCGTTTCCTATTATGCCGATGCCGCGGGCGCCGCCGGTCAGCCCTGCGCTGCGCGCGTCTACCTGCCGACCTCGGATGCCCGGCTGATCGCGCTCGACGCCGCCAACGGGCAGGTTTGCCCGGCCTTCGCCGAGGGCGGCACGCTCAATTTGTTGGCCAACATGCCGTATCCGAAGTCGGGCTATTACTACTCGACTTCGGCGCCGCTGATCGCGGGCGGCAAGATCATCGTCGGCGGCGCAGTCAACGACAATTATTCGACGCAGGAGCCGTCCGGCGTCATCCGCGCCTATGATGCGAGCACCGGTAAACTGCTGTGGAACTGGGATTCCGGCAATCCGGACCAGACGACGCCGCTGGCGGCCGACCAGACCTACACCGCCAACTCGCCCAATATGTGGTCGACCCCGAGCGCCGACGAGAAGCTCGGCCTGCTCTACGTGCCGCTCGGCAACCAGACGCCGGACCAGCTCGGCATGGGCCGCAGCGCCAATGTGGAGAAATTCTCCTCCTCGATCACCGCGCTCGACCTCAACACCGGGCAGTTGAAATGGGTGCGCCAGACCGTGCACCATGACCTGTGGGACATGGACGTGCCGGCGCAGCCGAGCCTGGTCGACATCACCAAGGCTGACGGCTCCGTCGTGCCCGCACTCGTCGGGCCGACCAAGCAGGGCGACCTCTATGTGCTCGACCGGCGTACCGGCGAGCCGGTCATCCCCGTCAAGGACGTGCCGGCGCCGGGCGGCGCCATCGAAGGAGATCACACATCGCCGACGCAGCCGGCATCCGACCTTTCCTTCAGCCCGCCGCCGCTGACCGAGGCCGATATGTGGGGCATCACCATGTTCGACCAGCTGGCCTGCCGGATCGCGCTCCATAAATTGCGCTATGAAGGCCGCTACACGCCGCCCTCGCTACAGGGATCGCTGGTCTACCCCGGCAATTTCGGCACTTTCAACTGGGGCGGCGTGGCGGTCGATCCGGTGCGGCAGGTGATGTTCGGCATGCCGACTTATCTCGCCTTCACGTCCAGGCTGATCCCCCGCGCCGACGTGCCGCCGCCGGGCGACACCAAGGGCAGCGAGCAGGGGCTGAACCGCAATGACGGCGCGCCCTATGCGGTGGTGATGGGACCGTTCCTGTCGCCGCTCGGCATTCCGTGCCAGGCGCCGCCCTGGGGCTATGTCGCTGGCGTCGATCTTCGGACCGGCACCATTGCCTACAAGCACCGCAACGGCACCGTCTACGACATGACGCCACTGCCGTTGCCGCTGAAGGTCGGGGTGCCCGGCATTGGCGGACCGATGATCACGGCCGGCGGTGTTGCCTTCCTGGGTGCCGCCGTCGACGACTATCTGCGCGCCTACGACCTGACATCGGGCAAGCAGCTCTGGCGGGCGCGGCTGCCGGCCGGAGGGCAATCGACGCCGATGACCTATACGGTCGCCGACGGACGCCAGTTCGTGGTCATCGTCGCCGGCGGCCACGGCTCGGTCGGCACCAAGCCGGGCGATTATGTGATGGCCTACGCGCTGCCGAAATAGGCGGTGCCGGGGTTCGGCGATCCGACGATCAGCCGAGCCCCAGATGGGCCTTCAGGCTGGGCACCGAACCGAGCACCTGGTTGGTCAAATCGGGGCCGGCGGCGGCCTCGGCCTGCTGGACAAGCGTCTCGCCGGCCTTCTGGATCTGCGCCATGTCGAGGCCGGATGCCTTGAGCGCGGCGAGGCCGTTGACCAGTGCGCCGGCTTTCTCGCCGAGAACGCCGCCAAGCGCGCCTTGCAGCGACGACAGGAAGCCGCCGCCGCCGGCCGGCGCGGCGGCCATGACGTCATATCGGTGCGCAAGATCGTCGGCGCCGGGGATCTTGGCGAAAAACGAAGACGCGCTGGTGCCTTCGGCCTCGTGCTCCAGCACCGAGAGGATGGTGCCGACGACCTTTTCGGTCGTAGCCTGGTCGAGACCGGCCTTCTGCGAGACGGTGTTCACGATGTCCTGGACGTCCATGACTTCACCTCAACCTTGGGATTTCGTGTTTGCGCGCTGACGCCGGCGGCTGCGAACCTTGACCATGGACTTGCGGCTCGCCGCGACAACAGCCGCGCGCATCGCCAGAACGGCCGCCACTGCTGCCACGAAGGCGGTTGCCAGGATCGGCGAGGTCATGGTCATCGGTATTGTTCCTTTCAGATCGGGCCTATAGGACCGTGGCCGCCAAAGGCGGCCGGCAAGCCAGTTTCCCCCACTATTGTGGCAGCGCCATCAAGATTTGTCACCGATGACAAAAACGTGATGATCTTCCAGCCGACCGACTGGCGGCCGGGAGGACAGCGAGATGTCACGGTCCGGTGACTGGACGATGAGAGGCTCGCTCCTATCTTGCGACCGGCAAGGACACCGAAGTCGAGAGAGCGAGGAAGCCGATGGCCAACGTCACCACCAAACCCGTCATCACCCAGGCGATGATCGACGCCTATGACGAATACACGCATCTGACGCTGGATCGCCGCCGCTTCATGGAGCAGTTGACCAGGCTTGCCGGATCAGGTGCCGCGGCCGCCGCGATCGTGCCGATGCTGGCGGCGAACTCCGCCCAGGCGGCGATCGTGGCCGAAAACGATCCCCGCGTGAAAGGCGAGGACATCGCCTATCCCGGCAGCGGCGGCGAGATGAAAGGCTATCTGGTCAAACCGGCAAACCAGACCGGCAAGCTCGGCACCGTCATCGTCATCCATGAAAACAGGGGGCTCAACCCGCATATCCGCGACGTCGCCCGGCGCGTGGCGCTGGAGGGCTTCGTGGCGCTCGCGCCCGATTTCCTGTCGCCGCTCGGCGGCACGCCCACTGATGAGGACAAGGCCCGCGACATGTTCACGAAACTCGACGCGGCGCAGACCGTGGCCGACGGCGTGGCGACGGTCACCTTCCTCAAGGCCGACAAGGATGGCAATGGCAAGGTCGGCGCCATCGGCTTCTGCTGGGGCGGCGGCACCGCCAACATGCTGGCCGTCAACGCGCCCGATCTCTCGGCCAGCGTCGCTTATTACGGCATGCAGCCCAAGGCCGCCGACGCGTCGAAGATCAAGGCTGCGCTGCTGCTGCATTATGCGGGCTTGGACGAGCGCACGAATGCCGGCATCGATGCTTTCAAGAAGGAACTCGACGCCGCGCATGTCGAATACACGGTCTATGTCTATGAAGGCGCCAACCATGCCTTCAACAACGACACCTCGGCGGCGCGCTACGACAAGAAGGCGGCCGACCTCGCCTGGGGCAGGACGATCGCCTTCCTCAAGCAGAAGCTGGCCTAGGCGCGATCGGCCACTGGTTTGTGGAAGGCAACGCCGGCCACGACCAGCGCGATGCCGAGGCAATCGGTCGGGCCGGGAATCTGGCGCAGCACGACGATGCCGATCAGCGTCGCGGTGACCGGCAACAGCGACAGCATCAGCGCAAAGCTCGCGCGCGGCAACCGCGCCATGGCGAGCTGATCGCAGATATACGGAATGACCGAAGAACAGATGCCGACGCCTATGGCCGCGACGAGCAGCGGCGGCGCGAAAAAGGCGGGCAGCGCGTCGGTGACACCGATCGGAAGCACGACGATAAAAGCGACCGCCATGGCGGCACCAAGGCCGGCGATGCCGTCGCCGGCGCCCGCGCGGGCGACACGGTGGCCAAGCACGATGTAGCCGACAAAGAGCGCGCCGTTGAGGAAAGCCCAGAACAGCCCGACCGGGTCGCTGGACCATTTGACGTCAATCAACAGCAAGGTGCCGGTGACGGCGATGGCGAGAGCGGCCAGATTGCGGGCGCTCCTTAGGCCGACCAGCGCAATGCCGATGGTGCCGACGAACTCGATCGCCGCCACCAGCGAGATCGGCAGGCGGTCAAGCGCCAGGTAGAACGAGCAGTTCATCACCGCCAGGCAAGCGCCGAAGGCGATGAGCAGGAGCCGCGTCCGAGGGCCGGCACGGGCGAAGGTTCGCCAAGGGCGGGTCAGCGGCGCGAAGATCAGCGCCGCGGTGGCGATGCGCAGCCAAGCCATGCCGAACACGCCGACATGCGGGAAAAGCAGAACGGCGAAGGCCGGCCCGAGATAGTGGAAGACCGCGCTGACCGCGAACCAGAGATGGGGCGGCAGTCTTGTCGCCAGCCCGGTGAGTGCGGGGCCGACAAGGGCAGCCCTGATGGCGTCGGGACCTGCAGCTGAGACTTGCGTCTGGTCATCCATGCGATCAGTATCGCAGTCGATATCTCCGTTTCATATGGATGATGAGAGGTATATCAGGTGGGTTCTGTTCCGGAAGCAAGGAGCTTTCCATGAAACGCCTTCGAAGCGAAAACATCGACCTCGATGCGGCCGACATGAAGATCCTGCGCCTGCTGGAAAAGGATGGGCGCGCCAGCACGGCGGAACTGGCGCGCTCGGTCGGCCTGTCGGCGCCGAGCGTGGCCGAGCGCATCAAGCGGCTGCAGGAAAACGGGGTGATCGAAGCCTATTCGGTCAGAATCAATCCCGCGGCGCTTGGCCTGAAACTATCGGCATGGCTGCGCATCCGGCCGGTGCCGGGGCAATTGGCCGTCGTGGCTGAGATCATCCGAGACCTGCCGGAAATCGCGCAATGCGACCGGGTGACCGGCGAGGACTGTTTCATCGCGCTGGCGCATGTCGGCTCGGTCGCCGAACTCGAACGGGTGATCGACCGCATCATCCCCCATGCGATGACCAATACGGCGATCATCCAGTCATCGCCGGTGATCGCGCGCTCGCCGCTGGAGGCGATCAGGCGGCAGCCGTGAAACTGGGGATTTGATCCTTCCGCCTTATGCGTGCGCAATCTCTGGGGCAAGCGATGTATCGGCCCCAGGCGCTATGCATGGCCGCGCTTCAGGCGGGCGCGCTTCAGGATGCTGCGCCAGCGGATCATGTCGAACGGAATCGGTTCGTTGTTGTTGGCGATGTGAAAGATCTCGTTGTCGACATTCTTGAGCGAACGCCAGAAATCGTAGTCTGATATGCGCGGATCGGCGGCCAGCCTGTCCACCTCGACCTTGATGTCCGTTTTCATGCACGTTCCTCGAACCGGCTTCGCCCCGCCGCCCGCTAAAACAACCCTTGTGCGGACGTTTTCGACCGCTCCGCTGAGTCGTTCAACGGCTCAAATGGCTTGTTCCCGTTAAAACCTCGGTAAGGTTAATGCGGCCGCGAAGGCGCTTCAAGCACTGGTGCTACCTGATATCCGAGGTTCTGCGATTTTGAGTTTCGGGTGTGGCTTTGAAGCCAGGCCGGTCTCCCGCTAATGGGGCGAGATGGATGCCGGCTTCGCCCTACTTGCGCTTGATTCCGATCGAGCGGCCGGCGCGCTCGGGCATCGGCAGTACCGAATGGGCGGCGCGCATGGCCTCGATCCTGGCCAGCACATCGGCCGGGAAGGGCGCCACCTTCGGCCCCGACATGTCGACATGCAATGACAAGGTCTCGGACGTGGCGGCGAGCCAGCCATCGACATGGCGGATTTCCTGGTAGGCCCGCAGCCGCTTCTCGTCATGATCGATGAGCTGGAAAGAGACCGTGACCTTGTGGTCAAGGTGCAGTTCCTGCACGTAACAGACATGGACTTCGGCGGTGTAGATGGTGAGCCGCCGCTCTTTCACATAATCCAGCCCCATGCCCATCGCCTCGAATGCCTCGTCCGAGCAGCGGTCGAACAGCACGTTGTAATAGGCCATGTTGAGATGGCCGTTATAATCGATCCAGTCCTTCTCGATGTCCATGGGCCTGGAGACGAAGGGGGCTGAGATGGACATCGAAACTTCCTTGTTCTGGTGCTGGACAGAGCGTGGTTGCGGAGACTACGCATCCATAGTCGCATAACAAGCATGCATGCTGGTCCATTCGCGGAGGATTTCATGGCCCTGAGCGACCTCAATCCGGTCGAACGCAACGAGGAAGGCATTACCGCCGTGCTCGGCATCCTCAAGCAGCGGCTGGGCGAGCGCTTTCAGACCGGCCAAGCCATCCGCTCGCAGCACGCGCATACGACGACCTACATTCCGACGCAGGCGCCCGATGGCGTGGCTTTCCCGGAGACCACGGCCGAGGTGCAGGAGATCGTGCGCGCCTGCGCCGCGCATCGCGTGCCGGTGATCGCGTTTGGCGTCGGCTCATCGCTGGAAGGCCACACCAACGCACCGGGTGGCGGCATCTCGGTCGATACGTCGCGGATGAACCGCATTCTTTCGGTCAATCCACAGGATCTCGACTGCACCGTCGAACCCGGCGTGACGCGGGAGGACCTGAACCGGCATCTGCGCGACACCGGCCTGTTCTTCCCGATCGATCCGGGCGCCAATGCCTCGCTCGGCGGCATGGCGGCGACGCGGGCGTCCGGCACCAATGCGGTGCGCTACGGGACGATGCGCGAGAACGTGCTGTCGCTGACCGCCGTCATGGCCGACGGAGAGGCGGTGACGACCGGCAAACGGGCGAAGAAGAGTTCGGCGGGCTATGATCTGACCCGGCTGCTGGTCGGCTCGGAAGGCACGCTCGGCATCATCACCGCGCTAACCTTGAAGCTGCAGGGTATTCCGCAGGCGATCTCGGGCGGCGTCTGTCCGTTTCCGAGCGTCGAGGCGGCCTGCAACGCGGTCATCGCGACGATCCAGATGGGCATTCCGGTGGCGCGCATCGAACTGGTCAACGCGCTGCAGATGCGGGCGATGAAGACTTATTCCAAGCTCGATTTTCCCGAGAGCCCGTGCCTGTTCGTCGAGTTCCATGGCAGCGATGCCGGTGTCGCCGAGCAGGCCGAGACCTTCGGCATGATCGCGGAAGAAAATGGCGGCGGGCCGTTCCTGTGGACCAGCGTCGCCGAGGAGCGGACGAAATTGTGGAAGGCGAGGCACGACGCCTACTGGGCCTCGCTGACCTTGCGGCCTGGCGCCAAGGGCCTGTCGACCGATGTCTGTGTGCCGATATCGCGCTTTGCCGAATGCGTCATGGAAACCGAGGCCGATATCGCAGAGATGGGGCTGATCGCGCCGATCGTCGGCCATGCCGGCGACGGCAATTTCCACGTGCTGGTGCTGATGGATGTGAACGATCCCAAGGAAATCGCGCTGTCGGAAAAATTCGTCGCGCGGCTCAACATGAGGGCGATCGCCATGGAGGGCACCTGCACCGGCGAGCACGGCATCGGCCAGGGCAAGATCGGCTTCCTGCGCCATGAACTCGGCCGCGGCGTCGACGTCATGCGCACCATCAAGCAGGCGCTCGATCCGCTTGATATCATGAATCCCGGTAAGATATTGCCGGGCCCGTCGCAGCACTAGCTAGAGAGCCGGCACGGGGCCGGCATCACCACGCCCGGATACCCCTGCTCACATTGATGCGCGGCGTGCGGGCTCGGCTTGGTGGAGATAGCCCGTGAACGTGTCAGGGGAAGACGGCTTCGATAGCTGGGTTACCATGCGGCCAACCTCGCCACGATGATAGCCACCGTGGGTTATGACGTGCGCGAGCATCTCTTCGCGCGACATTTGTCCCGAGGCGCCGTCAGTAAAGCTGAAGTTGATCGTCTCCGCCAGTTCTTCCGGTTCCACCTGTTCGACATAGCGGAGGTACCAGCGGTCGGTTTCGGTGATCGCCTCGGACAATTCGGCGAGCTTCGGCGTGCTGCTGGTGCCCGTGTCCCGATAGCCGTGCGTCCTCTTCTGGATGTTCGACATAAAGATCCTGTCGACGACATGCGCGTGATTGACGGTTTCAAGGATCGCGACGAGTTGCTCGTCGGTCACGTCGTTTTCGACCTCGGCCAAAAGAGCGAGGAGTTCATCATCGGCCCAGGATTTGTAGGCGAACAGGGATAGAAGCAGTGTCTTGCTGCTCATAGTGGCCTCTCATTGACTTGCCTGTCACGCTTCTTGAATAAATGTGAGCGGACATTCGCATTTTGGTGAAAAAGCCTGAGCATGGCTACTCGCGTTCCCTTACGGCATGAAAGCGTGCGCAAAGCACCACGGCAGCAGCGTTCCCGCGCGACAGTGGATACCATCGTCGAGGCCGCGGCTCGCGTTCTGGCGCGGCGCGGCTGGGCGCATTTCACCACCAATGAGACGGCTTCGGCCGCCGGTGTCAGCGTCGGCTCGCTCTATCAGTATTTCCCCAACAAGCTGGCGCTGGCGGAGGAGATCCGCAAACGCCACCTCGATGCAGTGCTCGCCGCCATATCCAGTTCGGATGAGCGCGACGGAGCGGGCATGCTCGAGCAGCGCGTGGCGAAGCTGATCGACGGGGTCGTCGCTGCTCACAGTGTCGATCAGCAGCTACACCGCGTCCTGCTCGACGAAGTGCCACTTGCCGCCCGCTCGACGCAGGATCAGTTCGAAGCGGAATATCTGCGTCGCTACCAGGCCGTGATTGCATCCGCCTCAGGCAAGCCCGATCCCGAGCGCGATGACATCGCCGGGCGCGTGCTGTCGGGCGCGGTCGAAGGGGTTGTGCATGCCGCGGCGCGACATGGCGAACTTGATTCGCCGGCATTGCGAGCGGAGCTCATAGACTTGGTCTGCGGATACCTGCGCCGCCGAACCGCGAGTTGATCGGCGCGGCATCGGCGTCGTGCGGGCGCATCGGAAGGCTTCTTGACCGCTGCAGTTTTGGGGCAGAGACTCAGCGCTCAATAGGCTTGGAGCCAACAAGGCGTGCCGGCTGAGGAGGACTGTCATGGCTATTTCACGCAAGGAAGAAGCGCGCGCGCTGAGCGCCGACGAACACGAGATGGTGGAGAAGTCGCACCATCCGGCGGTGCAGGAGCTTTCCGATACCGACCTTTCCGGCCTGGTCAAGCTGCTGCGGGATCGGCGCGACAAGGCGCAGACCGAAGCACATCGCCGGCGGCGTGAAATACGCGGCAAGGGCGTGGCGAAAGGTGCGGCACCCTCGAAGGCCGATGGCGGTTCACAAGTGAAGCTCGCGGTGCTGGCGATGGCGATGCGGCGGCTGAACGGCGAGGCCGAACGGCGCCGCCAACTGGCGGCCCGCATTTCGCTGGTCGACAATGCGCGCAAGGCGCTGGCCTTGAAGCAGAAAGCTCCGGACGGTCCCGCGCACAATTCGCGCACGGCGCACAAGGGCATGCGGGCCGTGGCCAACCAGAAGGTTCCAAGTCTGGTTCGACCGGCGGAACTCGGCCGCCAGCGCAAGGCGGCCAAGGTGGCGCAGGCAAAGCGCGACGCACGTTGAGGGACCGCGGATAGAAGCCGCCAGCCGCTGCACTACCGTGCGGTGGGGCAGCTTATCTTACTTCGCCTGCACAAGCGTCTGCAGCATGGGGCGGGTCGGGGCGAAGAAGGTCGTGCCGGTGTGCGGCGACGGTGACGACAAGGAAAATCGCCGACTGCGATAGCGGGGCATCGACACTCTGTGCATCGATCGGCACGCGATCCCAGTTCTTGCCCGACATCCAAGAATCTCCGCTTTTTCCAGAATTTGTTTCAGATCGTCCGACGTGACGCAACACAGGATGAATTGCCTCTTTATCGACACGCGGATGCGGGTAGAGTGCGGCAGAATTTCAATCAACCTGTTCGGAGCGGATGCTCGCACGCCTGTTCGTGATCTTCGGTGGCCTGTTCGTGCTGGTGCTGCTTGCGGCGCTGGTGGTGCCGTACTTCGTCGACTGGACCGGCTGCCGCGCCGAGTTCGAGCGCGAGGCAAGCGCCATCCTCGGCCGCAAGGTGACCGTGCAGGGCGATGCCACGGCAAGGCTGCTGCCGTTCCCCTCGGTGACCTTTTCCAACGTCGCCGTCGCCGGTGGCCCGAACGGCCAGCCGGCCATGACCGTGGAGACGTTTTCGATGGATGCGGAGCTGGCGCCATTCCTGCGCGGCGAGGTGCTGATCTTCGACATGCGGCTGGTGCGGCCGAAGGCGACTATAGACATCGCGGCCAATGGTACCGTCGACTGGGCGATGCGCCCGTCCTCGCCCTTCGACCCCGGCCAGATCTCGATCGAAAAGCTGACGGTGACGGAAGGGCAGGTCGAACTGCGCCATGCCGCAGGCGGCCGCAGCCACATCTTTTCCGAGATCAACTCGACCATTTCGGCCAAGTCGCTGGCCGGCCCCTGGCGCATGGACGGCACGTTGCGGCTGGACGGGTTGCGGACGGCGGTCGCGGCGTCGACCGGCAAAGCCGAACCCTCCGGGCAGATGCGGTTACGGGTGAAGGCGGACCCCGATGCCTATCCGCTGGTCATCGAGACCGACGGCAATGCCGGCATCGTCAACGGTGCCGCCGTCTATTCCGGCCAGTTCAAGATTTCGGGTGCCGACAAGGATGGTGCTGGCAAGAATTCAGCCGAGCTGCGCGGCACGGATGGCGAGACGGTCAAGGTCAGCGCCGGCAAGCCCGATCCGGGATTCCGGCTGAACGGCAAGTTCTCGCTCGACCACCAGAAGCTTGGCGTCGATGAATTCCGTTTCGAGACCGGTCCGGTCGAGAATCCCTACACCGCCGACGGCAAGGCCTCGGTCGATCTCGGCCAGAAACCGAGCTTCGCCATCGAAGCCAATGGCGCGCAGGTGCAGTTCGACGAGGCGGTGGGTGCGCCAGCCGGCGCGGGCCTGACGCTGGACCAGCGTATCGCCGGGCTCGAACAGGCGCTGCTCGATCTGCCGAAGCCGACCATTCCCGGCACGGTCGAGGTCAAGCTGCCGGCGGTGGTGGCCGGCGACACCACGGTGCGCGACGTTCATCTTTCCGCCGAGCCGGTCGGTGACGGCTGGTCGGTGAAATCACTGGCCGCGACCTTGCCGGGCCGCACCAAGCTGGAAGCCGATGGCAAGGTCATGCTCAACGTGCAGGGCCATTTCGGCTTCACCGGCTCGTTGCTGCTGGCCGTGGCGCAACCTTCGGGGTTCGCAGCCTGGCTGTCGAAGGATGTCGACGAAGCGATCCGCCGTCTGCCTGCCGCCGGGTTCAAGGCCAAGGTCGATCTCTCGGAAAACCATCAATCCTTCAGCGATCTCGAATTGATCCTGGGCAAGGCGAAGTTTTCCGGCCGCATCGATTCCAGCCAGCCTGACGACGCAAAGCCCTCGGTGCTGATGCGGCTCGAGGGCGGTGACCTCGATGTCGACGGGCTGGCGGCCTTCGCCTCGATCTTCGTCAGCGACAAGGGCGCCAACCGTTTTGCCAGCAGCGACCTCGATTTCCAGATCAAGGCCGGCCCGGTCAGCGCCGGTGGCTTGACCGCCGACACGGTCGATACCGCGCTCAGGCTGCGGGACGGGCTGCTCGAAATCGACAGGCTTTCGGTCGGCGGACTGGCCGGTTCCTCGATCAGCGCCACGGGCCGGATCAAGGATTTTCCGGCGAGCCCGACCGGCAAGCTCGACGCCTCGGTGGTCGCGGTCGACCTTAAACCACTGATCGACGTCGCCGCGCAGCATTATCCTGACAATGCCGTGCTGAAGGGGCTCGCGGGCCGCGCCGCCGCTTATCCCGACCTGTTCCAGGATGCGCGCATCGACCTCGTGGCGAGTGCGGCCGACAATGGCGATGGCACCACCGGCCTTGCGGTGAGCGGGCAAGGCAAGGCCGGCGGCTCGGCGTTTTCGGCGTCGCTGTCGGGAAGGGGCGCGGTGGACAAGCTTACAGACGCGCCGGTGACGCTGACTTTCAATGCCAGGAACCCGGACGCAACCGCCTTGCTGGCACTCTACGGCCTGCCGGCGCTGCCGCTCGGCATGCTGGGCGAAGCAAGCACCGATATCCAGGCCAAGGGCACGTTTGGCGGCGGCCTGGCGACGAGCTTCAGCCTTGCGGGCAACGACTTCAAGGCCGGCTTCGAGGGTACGGTCGCCGACACGTCGCAAGGTCCGACGGCCAAGGGCAAGGTCAATCTCGACGCCTCCGACATCGAACCTTGGCTGATGACGACGGGCATTGGCCTGCCCGGCATGGGCGCCGGCATGTCGACATCGCTGGCCGCGCAGGCCGATTACGGCAATGGCCTGCTGGTGCTCTCCGGGCTCAGCGGCGCCATCAACGAGGCGGCTGTGTCCGGCGACATCAACCTCGATATCAAGCAGGGGGTCGACGGCAAGGATGGCGTGCCGCATCTGGCCGGTGCGCTGGCGCTCGACGAACTCGACCTCGATCCGATGGCGGTGGCACTGTTTGGCGATTCCGCTTTTCTCGCGGACAAGAACCGCGCCGGCAAGAGGGACAATGCCGACAAGAGTGAGGCCGGCAAGAATGAGAAGGCCGGTGCATGGCCGTCCGCCCCGTTCAGCCAGAAGTCCAGCCTGCCGTTCACCGCAGACCTCGACCTGACCACGGCTTCGCTGGCCGCCGGCCCGTTGGCCACTGCCTATGACGCGGCCTTCTCGCTCAAGCTCGACCCGGAAGGCATTCGGGTGGCCGATCTCAAAGCCAAATTCCTCGGCGGGGCGCTCTCCGGCCTGTTCGAGCTGAAGAACAATGAGGGCACCGGGCTTTTCACCGGACAGATGAAACTGGCGGGTGCCGACCTGGCCGATGTGTTGCCGAATGCGGGCATCGGCGGCAGTGGCGATTTCTCGACGACGCTATCGACCAGCGGCAAGTCGGTCGACGCGATGATCGCCGCTCTGTCGGGATCCGGCACCGCGACTCTGAAGGGCTTGCGGATCGCCGGCGTCAATCCCGACGCGTTCGGCGCATTCCTCGCCAAGGCGGATGCGATCGGCCGCGATATCGACGCGGCCAAGACCGCTGGCTTCGCGCCTGACATCGCAGCCGACGGCAGCTTCGCCGCAAAGGACGCCGAGGTCGCCTTCACGATTGCCGGCGGCACGCTCAGGGCGCCCCCGATCAGCCTTGAAAATCCGGCGGCGACCTTGTCGGCCGACATTTCGGCCGACCTTAACGCCAGCACGGTTTCGGCCAAGGGCGCGATCACCTATCGGCCCGGCGACGAAGCGCTGGTCGGCTCCGAGCCGGTCGTGAATTTCACCGCCGAGGGGGCGTTCGGTGCCGTGAAACGGCAGTTCGACAGTGAGCCGCTGGCGCAGTTCCTGACCCAGCGCGCGCTGGAAAAAGAACAGCAACGCGTCGAGGCGATGCAGGCCGCGCTGCTTGAGAAACAGCGGCTGCGGCGCGAGGTGCGCTACTACGCGGCACTTCAGGATGCCCGCGACAAGGCCGCGGAAGAATTGCGCCAGCAGGAGGAAGCGGCGCGCCTGAAAGCAGAAGCCGACGCCAAGGCGAAAGCGGAAGCCGACGCTCAGGCCCAGGCTGAAGCGGATGCCAAGGCGAAGGCCGACGCGGAAGCAAAAGCCAAGGCGGACGCAGACGCGAAAGCCAAGGCCGATGCCGATGCGAAGGCGGCGGCGGAACAGCAGGCAGCGGACGAGGCGGCCAGGGCGCAGGCCGAGCAGGAGCGCCAGAAGGCGGAGGAGGCGATGCGCATTGCCTCTCAGGAAAAAGCCAGGCTCGAAGCCGAGCGCAAGGCGGCGGAACAGGCGCCCAAGGCCGAGCGGGTGCCCGCCAACGACAATCCGCCTCCAGCCAAGCCGAAAGCCAATCCGTTCACTGTCGACAATCTGCTGAAGTCGCTGCAGTAGGCGGTAGGACTGGGCTTTCCGGTTGCTCGCCGTATGGCAATCGTCTCAAAGAAGAAACGTTTCGGCGCCGTCAGCGACGTATCTGGCGTGGCGGAAGTCGCGGATGGTGGCAAGCTTGTCGCCCCGCCAACCCAGCAGGATGAAGTATGTCGGCGCTGCCGCAGGGTCGTTGGGATCGCGCACGAGGATTGCCGGACGGTCTTCGACGAAACCAGGCGCGAAATGCCAGTCCCGCACACGGGAATAATTGCCGAAATAGGTTGCCACCTCCTTGCGGCCGTTCAGCCTTGCCCTGCCAACCAGTTCCAGCCGCACTTCGTCGGCCAGCATATCCCGCACGGCGTCGAAATCGCGGGCGTTGAAGCGATCGACATAGGCGTCGAGCAACAGGCGCTTCGATGCACTCAGCCTGGGAACAGGACGATCGTCCTGTTCGTCGGCGATCTCACGCAACCGGCCTCGGCCACGGTGCAGCGCGGCCTTGACCGCGGGGATGCTGATGTCGAGCAAGGTGCTGATCTCCTGCAGCGAATAGCCCAGGACATCCATCATGATGACGCTGCTTCGTTGAGCGACGGGAAGGCGCATGAAGCTGTGCAGTCCGGCTGCCGCGGCCTGCCGGTCGGCGATGAAATTTGCCGGGTCGGCGATCATGTCCGGCTCCTCGTCGGAGAAGGCCCTCTCGCGGGCGCGGCGGCGCAGGAAATCGAGCGCCGCATTGTGGGCGATGCGGAACAGCCAGCCTTCGGGATTGGCGATCGGGCCGGTATTGGGCAAGGCCTCGAATGCCTTGGCCAGCGCCTCCTGCAAGACGTCCTCGCCATCGACGACCGAGCCTGTCATGCGGGCGCAATAGCGGTGCAGCTTGGGGCGCAATTCGCCGAACAAGCGGTCGAAAGGCTCGCGGACTTCGCCTTGACTGTTCATGCACCGGCCGTTCTTGACGTGGTTCTATTCAGGCTGCTCGTCCAGCATCCGATAATGGCCCACCACTGTCATCACGTCACGATGCGGCGGTTCGATGCAGCGATCCCTGATGCCATTTTGGAAGGCCTCGAAAGCGGCAAGCCCGGGGATGACGTCGGCATGCTCGTCGGTTTCGATCTCGACGAGATGGACGAAAGTGCCGTCGCCGGAGCGCCAGGTCATGTAACGAACGCCTTCCGGCGATTTGCCGCGCAGTTCCTCGAACACGGCCTTGACCAGGCGCTCGTTCTCGTCGGCCCGGTCCGGCTTCGTCTTGTAGCGTATCAAATGGTGTTTCATCGCGTCGGCTCCTTGGCTGTCACCTGTCCAAGACGCCGCGGCCAGGCCAAAGGATTCGGATTCGAAAAAATAGTTCGGTATCGGCCCGCACGGACGCCGGGCGTCAGTCTTGGCCCCGATCGAGCAGGCGCCGCAGCATGGGTTCTATGCGCGAGAGCTCGTCGAGATGCGCGGCAGACAACTCGGCCAGGCAATCGTCGGCGCGCTCGGTCAGCCGCAGCAGTACGCGGCGATGATCGTCCTTGTCCTGATCTCGTGCGACCAGTCCCGCCTCGCCGAGGCGGTTGACCAGTTCGACGGCACTGTGGTGGCGGATGCGCAGGCGTTCCGCAAGGTCGCCCACCGTCGCCGGCCCGCCGCCCGGATATCCCTTGATCGCCAGCAGCGCCTGGTGCTGGCGCGGGGTCAGGCCGGCATCCTCGGCCTGCACCTGGCTGAATTCGAGGAAGCGGCGGATCAGGTAGCGGAATTCGGACAGCCGCTCGTAGTCGGATTGCCTGATGGCGGGGCGTGGTGTCTTGGGTGGCTGCGTCATATCGGAGATGTCTTCGTTTTCCGGTGAAAGCTCAAACGAAATTTCGGGCGGAACGAGCTTGAACAGATATATCGTGTTACGATAGATAGCCGATTGACAACCGGCTGGCCACTTCGACCGTGCCGCAGAACCAGACACGGCCGCCGCCAGGAAGCAACGCCACCATGAAGACCCACAACTCCAATCCCGATCATCTCAGGGATTTCACCACGGATGCCAGAGTGCTGCTCGTCGCCGCTATAGCGGTGGTGGTGGCGACCGCCGGGCTGTTTGCCGGCATCGTGCTTCTGAAGCTGATCCGGCTGGCCACCAACATCGCCTATTTCGGTCAGTTCTCGCTTGCCGAGCTGAAGCTGCAGGATACGCCGCTCGGGCTTGCCGCCGTCATCGTTCCGGTCATCGGCGCGCTGATCATCGGCCTGATGGCGCGCTATGGCAGCGAGAAGATCCGCGGCCACGGCATTCCCGAGGCGATCGAGGCGATCCTGCTCGGGCGCTCCAGACTGGACGCGAAGGTGGCAATCCTAAAGCCGCTGTCGTCGGCGATCTCGATCGGCTCCGGCGGGCCGTTCGGCGCCGAGGGGCCGATCATCATGACCGGCGGCGCCATCGGCTCGCTGATCGCGCAGATGCTGCCGGTCTCAGACACCGAGCGCAAGACGCTGCTGGTGGCGGGAGCGGCGGCCGGCATGACCACCGTGTTCGGCACGCCGATCGCGGCCATCATGCTGGCGGTGGAGCTGCTTTTGTTCGAATGGACGCCGCGCAGCTTCATTCCCGTGGCGGTGGCGGCCATCGTGGCGGAGGTGGAGCGCACGATGCTGCACATGCCGGGGCCGATTTTTCCGTTCCAGGGCGGCATGGCGGTTTCCTTCCTCGGCCTTGGCGGCTGGGTGCTGGTCGGCATCTGCGCCGGTCTGTTGTCCGGACTGCTGACGCAGATGGTCTATGCGTGCGAGGACGGCTTCCAGAAGCTGCCCATCCACTGGATGTGGTGGCCGATGCTCGGCGGCCTGGTGGTCGGCATAGGCGGATTGATCGACCCACGGGCGCTTGGCGTGGGGTATGACAACATCGCCGACATGCTGGACGGCCGCACGATCGCGACCGCGGCGCTCCTGCTGCTGTTGGTCAAGGCCGTGATCTGGTCGGTGGCGCTCGGCTCGGGAACATCGGGCGGCGTGCTGGCGCCGCTGTTGATCATGGGTGGCGCAATGGGCGCGGTGCTTGCCGGGATCCTGCCGGCGGCGGACCCGGGCTTCTGGGCGCTGCTGGCCATGGCCGCCACCATGGGCGGCACGATGCGCGCGCCGCTGACAGCCACTTTCTTCGCCGTCGAGCTGACCGGCAACACGCATGTGCTGGTGCCGTTGATCGCGGCTTGTGCGGCGGCGCATGCCGTTACCGTGCTCCTGATGAAGCGTTCGATCCTGACCGAGAAGATCGCCAGGCGAGGGCACCACCTCGTGCGCGAATATCGCGTCGATCCATTCGCGCTCACCAGGGTGCGCGAGGTGATGACATCGGAAGTCGAGAGCGTGCCGGCGACGATGACGCTGCATGGCGCGGCCGCCTTCCTGACCGCGCCGGAAACCCGGCATCCGAGTTTTCCCGTGGTCGATGAAAACAGGCAGGTGCTCGGCCTCATCGATCCGCCGGCGATCCTGCGCTGGCGCCGCGCCGGCAAGCACCGGACGACGACGCTTGGCGAGCTGCTGGCCGGAAGCAAGGTGACGCTGGCCTATCCCGACGAATATCTGGAAGGCCTGTCGGACAAACTGCTGATGGCCAACGTCTCGCATCTGCCGGTCGTGGCGCGGGAGGACGGGAGCCTGGTCGGCTATGTCGGCTGGAAGGATCTGATGCGCGTGCGCTCGCGCAAGCAGGCCGAGGAGCGTGAGCGCTCGACCTTGCTCGGCTTCGGACGCGGGAAAAAGGCGGATGCGGCTGAAAGTGCCTAGTTCAGGCGTTCGTCCCGCGCTTCGCCCACTCCAGGACATAGAGCCTCAGCGCCGAGGACAGGTTGGCATCGCGCGGCCGGGTCTCGTCAATTTCGGCGACAAGGGCGGCGAGTGTCAGCTTTCTCGCCGCCGCGATGGCGACGAGATCGTCATAGAAGGGCTTTTCGAGGGAATAGCTGGTGCGATGGCCGCGAATGGTCACCGAGCGCTTTTCGACGGCGCTCATTGCCCGTCAGATTGGTTGGAATCGTCCGGTTCGCCGGATTTTTCGCGGTGATGGCCCGCGACGAACCTTTCGCTCTTGTCGGCGATCAGGTGGTCGCGTTGCTTTTCGGCCTTGGTGCGGCCGTGCAAGGCGCGATTCTGACTGGCCGTTTGTTCCTTGTCGGCCCGCGCCTTCTGTTTGCGGAGCTGACGAAGGTTGACGATGTCGGCCATGGACCGCGAGCCTATTTTTTGCGGAAGGCGTCGAGCGAGACCACTTCTGCGCCCTTGGTTCCGGCATCGGCGGCCGCGGGCTTCTTCTCCGCTTCGGCGGCGGCCTTCTTCTCGGCCTTCGGCTTCTTCTCGGAGACGATGGTCAGCGGCTCGGGGGCCGGTGCTGCCGGTTCCTCGTCGGGCTGCGCATCTGACTTGACGTCGAATTCGAGTTCGAAATTGACCGAGGGATCGTAGAAGCCGCGCACGGCCGAGAACGGGATCTCGAGTTTCTCCGGCACGTCGGAGAAAGAGAGACCGACCTCGAAGCCGGTGTCGGTCACCTTCAGGTCCCAATACTGGAACTGGATGACGATGGTCATCTGCTCGGGATAGCGCTCGCGCAGGCGCGACGACACGCGCACGCCGGGCGCGCCGGTCAGGAAGGTGATGAAGAAATGATGGTTGCCGGGGAGGCCGGTGCGCGCGACCTCGGCCAGGACCTTGCGCATGACGCCGCGCAACGCCTCCTGGGCCAGAATGTCGTAGCGGATGTGGTCGTCGGCCATGAGTTGGGTCGGGTTCCGTTGAATCGTCCGCATAGCTGTAATCAAGCTTGGGCGCGGCGTAAACCTGATATAGACCGCCGCCGCGCCGAAGCGAAGACTATTGCCACCGATTTGAACGGCAAGGCGGCTTCGCCGCAACCGCAAATGTTATGCGTTAGCCAGCGCAGTGTGCTTTTTCGCGCCGGCCGGGGAAGGGCGCTTGCCGAAAGCGCGCAGGAAGGTGCGCACGCCGTTCGTTGCCGATTGCACCACCTCGTCCGCGCGCGGCGTACCGCCAAGCATGAAGGTGGTCTGCAATTCGGCATTGACGAGGCCGAGGAACTGGCGTGCCGCGACGTCGGGATCGTCGATCGTGAGGTGGCCGCCATAGGCGAGGCGTGCGAAGCGGGCGGCGATTGCCGGCCATGTCCGGCCCGGGCCCTGTTCACGCCACTCGGCAAAGAGCTCGGGATAGCGCTCGCCTTCGGTCTGGATCAGCTTGCGCAGGAATTTTCCGTCGCGGTTGCAGATGCAATTCTGGTTCAGGCGCACGGCAAAACCGACCAGGTCCGCTTCGAGATCCCCGGGCTGATCGGGGAAGGTGGCAATGGTGGCGAAGATGCCGGCATTGCAGCGCTCGGTCAGGTCGCGCACGACGGCGATGAACAGCTTTTCCTTGTCGCCATGGTGGTTGTAAACGGTCTGGCGTGACACGCCCGCCTCAATCGCGATCAGGTCGATGTTGGCACCGGCGAAGCCTTCTCGGCAGAACACGCCGGCGGCGGCGTCGACGATCGACAGGCGCTTGGCCTCGTGGCCGCGTGGCGGGAAAGTGTCAGGAGAAACGCCCGGTCTCATGAAAATCTATATAGAGGTGATTGACGATTTAGACAAGGCTGTCTAAATTTGTGGACACGACATAAGGAGATTTCACTCCAGAGGGACGAATAAATTCGCTCCAGGAGTCGGAATCCCACGGGATGGAACGTCCTGGGGTAGACGTCGCCTGGCGGCGATAACCAGATTCGAAAGATGCCAATATCATGAGTCCCAAATTCCTCCGCATCGCGGTCGTGCTCGGCCTGTTGTCCGCCATCGGCCCGTTCGCCATCGACATGTATCTGCCCGCGCTGCCGTCGATCGGCACCGATCTGCATGCCGGCACCGCCGCCGTGCAGATGAGCCTTTTGATCTTCTTCCTGTCGATGGGCTTCGGCCAGATCGTCGTTGGGCCGATCTCCGACATGGTCGGCCGCAAGCTGCCGCTCTATGGCGGCCTGGCGCTGTTCATGGTCGGCGGCATCGGATCGGCAATGGCGCCGACCATCGAGTGGCTGATCGCCTTCCGCTTCCTGCAGGGGCTTGGCGCCAGCGCCGGCATGGCCATTCCGCGCGCCATCGTGCGCGACCTGCACACCGGCAATGAGGCCGCCAAGCTGATGTCGCTGCTGATGCTGGTGTTTTCGGTGTCGCCGATCCTGGCGCCGCTGACCGGCAGCCAGATCATCGAGAATTTCGGCTGGCGCGCCGTATTCTGGACGGTGACCGGCGCGGCGGTGCTTGCCACCATTCTCCTGGCCACCTCGCTGAAAGAGACGCGGCCGGCGGAAGAACGGGTCGGTTCCTCCTTCGGAACCGCGCTCGCCGGCTACCGCTTCCTGATGGGCGACCGTAATTTCCTCGGCCTGGTGGCGATCGCCGGCTTCGGCATTGCGAGCTTCTTCGTCTACCTGTCGAGCTCGTCCTTCATCCTGATCGACCATTATGGGCTGTCGCCTTCGGTCTATAGCGTGTTCTTCTCGATCAATGCGGTTGCCTTCATCGGCATGTCGCAACTGACCGGCCTGCTTTCCGAACGTTTCGGGCTGAAGCGCGTGGTGTGGGTGGCGGTGACCGGCTACGCCACGACGATGGTTGTGCTGTTCGCCATCATGGCGACGGGCGTCGACCGGCTCGATGTGATGGCGGCCCTGCTGTTCGTCGGCTACGGCTTCCTCGGCCTGGTCATCCCGACCACATCGGTGCTGGCGATGGAAGAGCATGGCGAGATCGCCGGCACGGCGTCAGCACTGATGGGCACGCTGCACTTTGCCATCGGCGCGCTTGCCATGGGCGTTGCCGGCGTGTTCTTCGACGGCACGCCGTTTCCGATGGTCGCCGGCATCACGCTCTGCGCGGTGATATCGTTCGCGCTGGCGAAGGTCACGCTTGGCCGCTCGCGGGAAGCGGTCGAAGCGCCGGCGGAATAGGCAACCCTCGATGAATCAGGAAGGCCGGGTCGATCCCGGCCTTTTTTGTGCCGGAGGCATTGCGGACGACACAAGCTGCAGTCGTTTATCCCGGCGCAAAACCGGCGTTTGCCCGGGGTTCACGACTGCTCTCTGGCGCTCAGCTGAGTTCCTGGGCGAGTCCGATGAGAAGCCCTTCGGGCCCACGGATGTAGCAGAGCCGATACACATTCTTGTACTGTACCACTTCACCCACGAGCTGCGCGCCGCGCGCGCGGAGCCGTTCAAGCGTGTCGTCGATGTCGTCCACGGTGAACATAACGCGGAGGTAGCCCAGGGCGTTGACCGGGGCGTTCCGGTGATCCGCGACGACAGGCGGCGTGAGGAAGCGGGAGAGCTCCAGCCGGCTATGACCGTCCGGTGTGCGCATCATGGCAATCTCGACATGCTGATCGCCCAGTCCGGTGACACGCCCGGCCCATTCTCCTTCAATCGTCGCCCGCCCTTCGAGCTCGAGGCCGAGTTCGCGAAAGAAATCGATCGTCACTCCGAGGTCTTCGACGACGATTCCTACATTGTCCATCCGCTTGAGCGCCATGTTTCCGATCTCCAAGATGTCGGTTCAATCCACAATGTTTCGCCGGGTTCCAACAACGCGCATGAAAGGCCGGGCCGGTGGTCCGGCCGCTTTATGCTCGCGATGCCAGCGACAATCCAGCAGCGTCGAGGAGGACGCGCATGCGCTCCTCGACTGGCGCAAGCGGCAAGGTCACCAATTCGTAGCCAAGTTCGGCACAGACGCCGGCCACTGATTGGCAGGTGCGCTCGGCCTCGTCGAGCGTTTGCGCGCGCTCTTCCTCCTAGGTGAAGACGCGAAGTTTCGTCGGCGGGAGCCTGCGTGACGCAAATTGAAGGGGGGAGAAGTGGAGGTTTCTGTTGCCAGGTACCTCCGAACCCCGCCTAGAAGTGCGAACCCCTAGGGCTTGATTTGAAGCTATCGCACTGCATTAAGCAGCGAGACGTGCTTCCGCATAGTTGTCGTTGGCAACTATAAGTTTAGCCCGATAACGGTGGTACAATGCCGGGCAAAAGTACGATCTTTACACCTTCGTCGATCCTATTTCGCCCCCAGCAAAAACCGCTCTATCGTCGACAGCGGCTTTTGGTGGAGGCGCCGGGTACCGCCCCCGGGTCCGAACGGCTTATTTCATCGCCCATTTATCGCCATAGTCGGTCAAGCCGACAAAGCGAATATAGGGGGCGCCGCGTGGAAATGAAAGGCCGCAATGGTGGTTTGTCCCTGTGTCAATTTGCGCGCCACGGGTTGACTTGGGCGTGGTCTCAACCGAAGCTTTGCGAGCGGTGAGGAGTTACCGACCTAGCGCACAAGTTGCCAAGCGCGCCACAGCCCTCATCGATCGGATCCGTGGCGCCGACGAGGGGAATTTTGATGGCCGATTATCTTGCGGATGTGAAGAAATATGACGCCGCGGCAAACGCCGATGCGGTCGAAAAGATCGTCAAGCATCTGGGCATTGCGCTGAGGAACCGCGACTCCTCCCTGGTGTCCTGTACGGACCCGAAGGAATTGGCGCGGGTCAAGGAGAGCTGGGTGGCCAAGAAGCTCGGCGTCAGCGACGGGGCGAAAGCCGACGCTGCGATCGAGAAGACCTGCAAGGCGATGCACGCCGACAACACCAAGAACCGCGTGACCTTCTACTATCTGGTGGCCAAGGATCTGGGCAAGCTCGGCTCTCTCTAGGACCTTTTTGGGTCACTCCCTCTGGCGGCCGGCTGGCGACTTTCCGCGTTTCCGGTTCGCCAGAGCAAGCGCTGAAACAGTTTCTCCCCTGGATGGGGAAACTTCAGACAAACGTGGCGTCAGCGCCTACATGCGCTATGATCGGCAAATCTCGAATCGAGCCCGAAACCGATGCGCCAGTATCTCGACCTCTTGCAGCATGTGCTGGACAACGGCGCCGATCGCGGCGACCGCACCGGCACCGGCACGCGCTCCGTCTTCGGCTACCAGATGCGCTTCGATCTGGCGCGTGGCTTTCCGGTCACCACCACCAAGAAGCTGCACCTGAAGTCGATCATCCATGAACTGCTGTGGTTCCTGGCCGGCGACACCAACATCAAGTACCTGACGGACAACGGCGTTTCGATCTGGGACGAATGGGCCGACGAGAATGGCGACCTTGGTCCGGTCTACGGCAAGCAGTGGCGGTCCTGGCCGGACGGCCACGGCGGTTCGATCGACCAGATCGCCAATCTTCTCAAGGAGATCCGCCGCAATCCTCAATCGCGGCGACTGATCGTCTCGGCCTGGAATCCCGCCGAGGTGGAAGCCATGGCGCTGCCGCCTTGCCACTGCCTGTTCCAATTCTACGTGTCCGAGGGCCGGCTTTCCTGCCAGCTCTACCAGCGCTCCGCCGACATCTTCCTCGGCGTGCCATTCAACATCGCGTCCTATGCGCTGTTGACGCTGATGGTGGCGCGGGTGACCGGGCTGAAGCCAGGCGATTTCGTCCACACGCTCGGCGACGCGCATCTCTACTCCAACCATTTCGAGCAGGCGCGCGAACAGTTGCAGCGCACGCCGAGGGCGCTGCCGACGATGTGGATCAATCCGGAGGTGAAGGATCTGTTCGCCTTCCGCTTCGAGGATTTCCGGCTGGAAAACTATGTCGCCGATGCCTCGATCAAGGCGCCGATAGCGGTCTGAGCCGCGGCTTTTCAGTCGATGCCGACCATCACGTCCGAAGCCTTGACCACGGCATAGGCCTCCTTACCCTTTTTTCGAGGTTGAGGTCGGCGACGGCTTCGTTGGTGATCGAAGGTCTTAGCATAACAACCCTCGAACAGGTGCATTCCGGCAATGCCAGGCCTTCCCTTGTTATATCCATGCGGATATATCGGTCTGCGGGCTTCGAGCCGATCGGATTTTTGAACCCGGGGAGAGTTTTCGATGACGCGCAAGGGTTTCGGGTTGAGGACGATCGCCATTAGCGGTTTTGCGGCGGCGTTGATGGCGGCAATGTCGGCAGCGCACGCGGAAGACAAGGTCGTGGTGTTCGCGGCAGCCAGCCTCAAGGACGCGCTCGACGCGGTGAACAAGGCCTGCGAAGCCGATGTCGGCGAGGCCGCGACCGTCTCCTATGCCGCGAGTTCGGCGCTGGCCAAGCAGATCGAGGGCGGGGCACCGGCCGACGTCTTCATCTCAGCCGATCTCGACTGGATGAAATATCTCTCCGACAAGAAGCTGATTAAGCCCGATACGGAAGTGAAGTTGCTCGGCAACAAGATCGTGCTGGTGGCGCCGAAGGATTCGACTGTCGAAGCCAAGATCGAGAAGGGCTTCGATCTCGCCAAGCTGGTCGGCGACGGCAAACTCGCCATGGGCGACTTCAAGGCCGTGCCGGCCGGCAAATACGGCAAGGCGGCACTCGAATCGCTCGGCGTCTGGTCCTCGGTCGAGGGCAAGGTGGCGCAGGCCGAGAATGTCCGTGCGGCCCTGAAGCTGGTTTCGACCGGCGAAGCGGCCCTCGGTATCGTCTATGCCACCGACGCGCACGCCGAAAAGGGCGTCAAGGTGGTCGGCACCTTCCCAGAGGATTCACACCCGCCGATCATCTATCCGGTTGCCCAGACCGCCGATTCGAAGGACAAGGATACACCGGCCTTCCTGAAGTGCCTGCAATCCGCCAAGGCCGGCGCACTCTTCAGGGAACAGGGTTTTACCGTGCTCACGCCGAGCAACTGAGTTCGAAAAGGCCCCGATACCGCAATATGACCTGGCTGCTGGACCTCACTCCCGACGAATGGAATGCGGTCCGGCTGTCCATCAAGGTGGCGACGGCTGCGATGCTGGCCAGTCTGCCGCCGGGCATAGCGATCGCGCTGCTGCTTGCCCGGGGGAAATTCTGGGGCAAGACACTGCTCAACGGGCTGGTGCATCTGCCGCTGATCCTGCCCCCCGTGGTGACCGGTTATCTCTTGCTTTTGACTTTCGGCAGGCGCGGCCCGGCCGGTGCATTCCTCGCCGAACATTTCGGCATCGTCTTCTCGTTTCGCTGGACGGGTGCCGCCCTTGCCTGCGGCGTCATGGGCTTTCCCCTGATGGTGCGCGCGATTCGGCTGTCGATCGAGGCAGTGGACCGCAAGATGGAGGCGGCCGCGGGCACGCTCGGCGCCAACCCTCTGTGGGTGTTCGGCACCATCACGCTGCCGCTGATCCTGCCCGGGCTGATCGCCGGCGCCATCCTGTCCTTCGCCAAGGCGATGGGCGAGTTCGGCGCTACGATCACTTTTGTCTCCAACATCCCCAACGAGACGCAGACGCTGCCGACGGCAATCTACACCTTTACCCAGGTGCCGGGCGGCGATGAAGGGGCGCTGCGGCTGACGCTGATTTCCATCATCATATCGATGGCGGCACTGGTCGCCTCGGAAGTGCTGGCGCGGCGGGTCGGCCGGCGGATGGACATCGAATGAGCGTCCTTGTCGACATTGGACATCGGCTTGGCGATTTCGCCATCGACGCCCACTTCGAGAGCGCCGGACGGCTGACGGCGCTGTTCGGGCCATCCGGTTCGGGCAAGACGACGCTGATCAACATGATTGCCGGGCTGATCCGGCCCGACAAGGGGCGCATCGTGGTCGACGGCCGGGTGCTGGTCGATACCGGTGCCGGCATTTTCGTGCCAAGGCACAAGCGCCGCATCGGCATGGTATTCCAGGACGCGCGCCTGTTTCCGCATATGAGCGTACTGAGTAATCTGCGCTACGGCCGTTGGTTCACGCCCGCGGCGGAACGCTACGCGGACATGGATGCCGTTGTAGAATTGCTGGGCATCGGCCCGCTGCTTGGGCGACGGCCGGCAAAACTCTCGGGCGGCGAGAAACAACGCGTGGCGATCGGCAGGGCGCTGCTTGCCAGCCCCAGGCTGCTGCTCATGGATGAGCCGCTGGCCTCGCTCGACGAAGCCCGCAAGGCCGAGATCCTGCCCTATATCGAGCGGCTGCGCGACGAAACGAAGATCCCGATCGTCTATGTCAGCCATTCGGTTGCCGAGGTGGCGCGGCTGGCCAGCGATGTGGTGATGCTGGCGCAGGGCAAGGTCATCACCAGCGGGCCGACCGAGGCAGTCATGCAAAGGCTCGACCTGTTGCCGGCCGAAGAGCGCGGCGAGGGTGGCGCCGTGCTGGATACGAAGGTGCTGCGTCACGACGAGACTTTCGGCATGACCGTGCTCGGTTCGGCCGCCGGCGAGATCCGCGTGCCGCGCCTTGAGATGAAGCCCGGGGCTCCCGTGCGCATCCGCATTCGCGCTCGCGACGTGATGATCGCCACGGAGAAACCGACCGGCCTCAGCGCGCTCAACATCCTGCCGGGCACGATCGTCGCGATCAGCCCGGGCGAGGGACCGACGGTCGAGATCGGCATCGACTGCGATGGCGCAACCGTGCTGGCTCGCATCACGGAACAGTCGCGGCAGGCGCTGAAGCTGCGGCTTGGCGGCAAGGTCTTCGCGGTGGTCAAGACCGTGAGCTTCGACCGGGCGAACACCGGCGCCGGCTTGCCGCTCGAGGTTGACGGCTGACAGGGGTGGTGATCGGCGCTATATTGTTTTGGAATAACGGTCGCCGAAGCTGAAGCGATCGCGGAGGAGCAAAAATGCCGTCGCTGAGCTTGCGGATAAATCTCGATCCGGACGGACGGATAGGCCCTGGCAAGATCGAGCTTCTGGAGCACATCGCCACGTTCGGTTCGATCTCGGCCGCCGCGCGCGGCATGGAGATGTCCTACAAGCACGCCTGGGATCTGGTCGAGGACATGAACCGGGTGTTCGGCAAGCCGCTGGTTTCGGCGCAGACCGGCGGCCGCAAGGGTGGCGGGGCGCAGCTGACGACGGTCGGCCTGGCGGTGGTCAGCCGCTTTCGCGCCATCGAGCGCGCGGCGTCCGCCGCGGCGGCGACGCATATGGATGCGCTGCAGGCCGAGATTGAAGCGGGGTAGGGAATGGTCAGCAGTCAGTAGTCAGTAGTCAGTAGTCAGTATTTGGTTGGCTTCACTACTCACTACTCACTACTCACTACTACTCCTGCTTTCGCAGCAAATACGTGTCCATGATCCAGCCTTTTTCCCGGCGGGCTTCGTCGCGGCGCTTTTCAATCTCGGCGCCGACATCGCCCAGGCGGCCGGAGATGATGATCTCGTCCGGCGTGCCGAGATAGGCGCCCCATTGGATGAAAAGGTCCTGGTCGGCCAGCGTGTTGAAGGCGCATTTGCCGTCGAGCATGACGACGGCGCTGCCGGCATTGTCAGGCATGCCTTCCTCGGTCAGGCGGCGGCCGGTGGTGATCAGCACGGGATCGCCGATGCGGTTCAGCGCCGTTTTGTGGCTGGCGGCCAGCGCCTGGATGGCAGTTATGCCAGGGATGACTTCCAGCTCGAAGGCGACACTGCCCCTCAGGCGCACGCGCTCCAGGATGCGCAGGGCGCTGTCGTAGAGCGAGGGGTCACCCCAAATCAGGAAGGCGCCGCAACCGTCCCCGGCGATCTCGTCGCGGATCAGCCCCTCGTAGATGGCGGCGATCGCCTCATGCCAGTCGTCTACCGTCGAGCGATAGGAAGACGTTGGTTCGGTGCGCACCGGCACGTCGAACTCAACCCGGCGTGAGGTCGGGTTGGTGACGAAGCGGTCGCAGATCCCGCGCCGCAGGTCGGCAAGGTCTGTCTTGTCGGCGCCCTTGTCGGGAATAAACAGGACGTCCGCCCGGTTCAGGCCCGATATGGCCTGAACCGTCATGTGGTCGGGATTGCCGGCGCCGATGCCGATGACGAGAAGCTTGCGCATGCGGCGAACTCCTGCCCGATCGTAACCTGTTAGTCCAGACCGCATGCGTGTCCAGCCCGCATGCGTGTCCAGACCGCGTGCGTGTCCAGACCGCATGCGTGTCCAGACCGCATGCGTGAGCACTGACGCGGAAGGGCTTTGAAACGCCGCATTGAAAGGGCTAGGGTCCCGCGGGCATTCTCGCCGAGGGGGCTTTCATGCTGCGATATGTTTTGACCACCGTACTGGCCCTATCGGCGGCGCCTGCATTGGCCAATGATTCGGTTGCCGAGCTTGGTACCGGCGGCCTGATCCTGTCGCGCAACGATGCCGTGGCGATGCAAAGTGAGGATCTTTTCATCTCGCCCGAAAAGGTGACGGTGGATTACGTCTTCCACAACAACACCAACAAGGATGTCGACGCGATCGTGGCCTTCCCGATGCCCGACATTTCGGGCGATCCCGAAGAAATGCCGGCAATCCCAGAAAACCAGAGCGACAACTTCCTCGGCTTCGAGGTGACGATCGACGGCGCGCCGGCAAAGCCGCAACTCGAGCAGAAGGTGCTCGCGCTCGGCATCGACATCAGCGCCGATTTGATGGCGCAAAACGTGCCCTTCAATCCGTTCGGCGATGCCGCCAAGGCGGCGCTGGCGAAGCTGCCGCAAGCGGTGGCTGACGACTGGGTCAACCGCGGCATCATCATCGAGGATGCGGAGGCCGACAGTGGCCAAAAACCCGGCTATTTGCCGTTCTGGCAATTGCGCTCGACCTATTGGTGGCGCTCGGCCTTCCCGGCTAACAAGGACGTTCACGTCTCGCACCGCTACAAGCCGAGCGTCGGCGGCACGTCGTCGGTCAGTTTTTTCAATGAGGGCCAGTTCCAGGGCTCATACGCAGCCTACAAGACCCGCTACTGCATGGACGGCACCTTCGAGAATGCGGTGCGCAAGGCGGCGAAGGACAATGCGGACGGTTATCCCAAATTCTACGAAAGCCGCATCGCCTATATCCTGACCACCGGCGGCAACTGGGCGGCGGGCACCATCGGCAAGTTCAAGCTGACCGTCGACAAGGGCAACCCGAGAGCCCTGGTCTCGTTCTGCGGCGACAACGTCAAAAAGGTCGGGCCGACGAGTTTCGAGATGACGGCGCACGATTTCTATCCCGAGCACGACATCGATATCCTCCTGCTCGAACCATCGGACAGCAATGGCGGGGACGCAAATTGATGCATGTCGCGATCTACGTGGCCATTGCCGAGAACGGCGTGATCGGGCGGGACGGTGGGTTGCCCTGGCGGCTCTCCACCGACCTCAAGCGCTTCAAGGCCGACACGATGGGCAAGCCCATCATCATGGGCCGCAAGACCTATGAAGGCATCGGCCGGCCGCTGCCGGGCAGGCTGAATATCGTCGTCACCCGCGACAAGGCGTGGCGCGCCGAGGGCGTCGAGGTGGCGCATACGCTGGAAGCCGCGATCCAACTGGCGACCGTGCGCGGACGCTGCATGACAGGCGTCGACGAGGTCTGCATCATCGGCGGCGGCGAGATCTATGCCCAGGCGCTGCCGCTGGCGGACCGCCTGCACGTCACCCATGTGCTGGCCGCCGTCGACGGCGACGCGTATTTCCCGCCGATCGACCCTGATATATGGCACGTGGTCAGTTCGCAGGAGGTTCCGTCAGGAGAAAAGGACAGCCATGCGACGCGCTGTACGGTTTACGAGCGCCGCCGCGAGATGGTTTGAAGACAAAAACGGCATTTAAGGACGACAAAGGGTCGCTACCGGCCCAAAACGGATGAAGTCGGCGGGCATCGCGTTGAAAGCGTGCCGTGGCGTCCCTATAGAAGAACGACACTGGATTTGCGCCGTACCCGCGGCGCTTGAGGGAATTGCAAGCGAAAGGACATTCATGCCCTGGAACGACAAAGGTGGCGGAGGCGGCGGCCCGTGGGGTGGCGGCGGCAACAACCAGGGGCCCTGGGGGCAGGGACCCAAGGGGCCGAGCGGCCCGCAGGGGTCGCCTCCCGACCTCGAAGACATCATTCGCCGTGGCCAGGATCGGCTGAGGCGCGCGCTGCCCGGCGGCGGTGGCGCCAGTCCGGCCGTGTTCGGGCTGATCGCCGCGGTGCTGGTGGTCCTGTGGGCCTTCCAGGCGGTCTATACCGTTCAGCCCGACGAAGTCGCGGTCGAACTGCGCTTCGGCAAGCCGAAGGCCGAGCTTTCCCAGCCTGGCCTGCACTTCCATTGGTGGCCGCTTGAAACCGTCGAGACGGCCAAGATTTCAGAGCAGCTCGTCGACATTGGCGGTGGCAACACCAGCGGCAACGGCCTGATGCTCTCGGGCGACCAGAACATCGTCAATGTACAGTTTTCGGTGGCCTACCAGGTCTCCGACCCCCGCGCTTACCTGTTCGACGTTTCCGACCCGGACGGCATGCTGCGGCAGGTTGCCGAGAGCGCCATGCGCGAAGCCGTCGGCCGCCGGCCGGCACAGGACATTTTCCGCGACGACCGCCAGGGCATAGCGGCCTCGGTGCGCGAGATCATCCAGACGACGCTGGACGGCTACAAGGCCGGCCTCAACGTCAACGCCGTCTCCATCGAGGATGCAGCGCCGCCACGCGAGGTGGCAGATGCGTTCGACGAGGTGCAGCGTGCCGAGCAGGACGAGGACAAGTTCGTCGAGCAGGCCAATCAGTATTCCAACCAGAAGCTCGGCCAGGCACGCGGCGAGGCAGCCCAGGTCCGCGAAGACGCGGCCGCCTACAAGAACCGTGTGGTGCAGGAAGCCGAAGGTGAGGCCCAGCGCTTCATCTCGGTCTACGACGAATATGCCAAGGCCCCCGATGTCACGCGCAAGCGCCTTTATCTGGAAACCATGGAGAGGGTTCTGAAGGACTCGAGCAAGGTCATCGTCGAGCAGGGCAACGGACAAGGTGTCCTGCCCTATCTGCCGCTGCCCGCATTGCAGCCGAAACCGCCGGCGCCGGCTGCCCCCGCCGCGAGCACGGGAGGTACCCAGTGATGATGGCCAACCGTCTTCCCATCTTCGTCGTCGTAGCGGCGGTCATCCTGTTCCTGATCTATTCCTCGGTCTTCGTGGTCAATGCGCGCCAACAGGCGCTGGTGCTCCGTTTCGGCGAGATCGTTGACGTCAAGAGCGAGCCAGGCATCTACTTCAAGGCGCCGTTCTCGTTCTTCGACGCCGACACGGTGCAGCTGATCGAGAACAGGGTGCTGCGCTTCGATCTCGACAACATTCGCGTCCAGGTGTCGGGCGGCAAGTTCTATGAGGTCGATGCCTTCATCGCCTACCGCATCTCGGATCCGCGCGTCTTCCGTGCGGCGGTGTCGGGTCAGATCGAACTGGCCGAAGCGCGGCTCAGGACGCGTCTCGACGCTGCCTTGCGCCGCGTCTACGGCCTGCGCGATTTCGAGGCCGCGCTCTCCGAAGAGCGTGCCGTGATGATGCGCGAAGTTCGCGATCAGCTCAGGCCCGACGCCACGTCGCTCGGCTTGCAGATCGAGGACGTCCGCATCCGCCGCACCGATCTGACGGCCGAAGTTTCACAGCAGACCTACGACCGCATGAAGGCGGAACGCCTGGCGGAGGCCGCGCGGCTGAGGGCACGCGGCAACGAAGCGGCACAGCGCATTACGGCACGCGCCGATCGTGAAGTGGTCGAGATCGTTGCCGAAGCGCGGAAGGAGTCCGAAATCCTGCGCGGCGAGGGCGAAGCCCAGCGCAGCGCCACCTTCGCGGGAGCCTATCAGCGTGATCCGGCCTTCTTCGACTTCTACCGGTCGATGAATGCCTATGGCACCGCGCTGGACAGCACCGGGACCACCATGGTGCTGTCGCCAAGCTCGGAGTTCTTCCGCTACTTCCGCGATCCCGACGGCAAGGAAGGGCCGGCGAAGCCGACATCGCCGGCACCCGCCGCGCCGGCGGCGGCACCTGCCGCGCCGACGACACAACCCAGCACCGGCCAGTAACGGCCGGTGCAGGACTTCTTCGCGGCGATAGGCCTGGTCCTTGTCATAGAGGGCCTGGTCTATGGCGGCTTCCCCCGCTTTGCGAGGAAGCTCGCGGGCGAAGTGCTGTCGATGCCGGAGAATGCACTGCGGATTGGCGGGCTGGCCGCGATCGCCATCGGTGTCGGCATCGTCTGGCTGGTGCGGGGCGGGTAAAGGCGTCCGGTTTGCGGAATAACGCTCGATTTACACTCCGCCGATAGCCATAGCCGCAAACGTGCCGTATTTCTTGCCATCATGGCGCGACACGGCGTTTTCGTCGAAGCGCTTTTCTCTTTCAGAAATGCCGGGAGGCTTCTCGATGACATCCAACACCCTTTTGCGCGCCGCTCGACGGACGTTGGTCGCCGGTACGGCAGCGCTTGTCCTGGGCACTGCCGCCATCCCGTCCTTCGTGACGCCGACATTCGCCGCCGATGGGCCTGCCTCGGTCGCCGACCTGGCGCAAGGCGTCCTCGGCGCGGTGGTCAACATCTCGACCTCGCAGACGGTGAAGGGCACCGAAGGGCCGGGCGCCGTGCCGATGCCGCAGCTGCCCGAAGGCTCGCCCTTCCAGGACTTCTTCGACGACTTCTTCAAGAACCGCGGTGGCGACAAGGACAATGGGTCCCAGAAGGTGCAGTCGCTCGGTTCGGGTTTCGTCATCGACGCCGAGCAAGGCATCGTCGTCACCAACAACCATGTGATCGCCGATGCCGACGACATCGAGGTCAATTTTTCCGATGGCGTGACCTTGAAGGCGACGCTGGTCGGCACCGACACCAAGACCGACGTCGCGGTGCTGAAGGTCGATCCGAAAGGCCACAAGCTGACGGCGGTGAAATTCGGCGATTCCACCAAGATGCGCGTCGGCGACTGGGTGATGGCGGTCGGCAATCCGTTCGGTCTCGGCGGCACCGTCACCGTCGGCATCGTCTCGGCGCGCAATCGCGACATCAATTCGGGCCCCTATGACGATTTCATCCAGACCGATGCGGCGATCAACCGCGGCAATTCGGGCGGACCGCTGTTCAACAGCGCCGGCGAGGTCATCGGCATGAACACCGCGATCATTTCGCCGTCCGGCGGCTCGATCGGCATCGGCTTCTCCATTCCCTCGCAGCTCGCGTCGGGCGTCGTCGAGCAGTTGCGCCAATATGGCGAGACGCGGCGCGGCTGGCTCGGCGTGCGCATCCAGCCGGTGACGGACGACATCGCGGAAAGCCTGGGCATGGCGACCGCCAAGGGCGCGCTGGTGGCCGGCGTCATCAAGGGCGGACCAGTCGACAACGGCACCATCCAGGCCGGCGACGTCGTCATCAAGTTCGACGGCAAGGACATCCATGAAATGCGCGACCTGCCGCGCGTCGTCGCCGAAAGCCCCGTGGGCAAGGCCGTCGATGTGCTGATCGTGCGCAAGGGCGTCGAGCAGACGGTGAAGGTGACGCTCGGCCGGCTCGAGGATGGCGAGAAGCTCGCCAGCGGCGAGAATGGCAACACCGACCAGAACAAGGGCGGCGATAAGGCTCCGGCTGTCTCGACCGCCGCGGTGCTTGGCATGACGGTCGGCGAACTCAATGACGAGACGCGCAAGAAGTTCAGCATCGCCGGCGATGTTTCCGGCGTCGTCATCACCGATGTGGCGAAGGACTCCGCCGCCGCCGAACGCGGTATCCAGCCGGGCGAAGTGATCACCGAGATCGCGCAGGAATCGGTTGCCACGCCCAAGGACGTCATGGACAGGATCGGCGCGCTGAAGGAGCAGGGGCGCAAGAACGCGCTGCTGATGCTGGCTTCGAAGACCGGTGAGCTCAGGTTCGTGACGATCCGGATGGATTGATGTCCGGCAGGACCTGAAAAACCTGATTTTGACGGAAAGGGCGGTTAGACTAGAGAGCCGCCCTTTTTCTTGCCTGCCAGTCTTGGCGAGACAGCCGGTAGAACACATTCCGCTTGAGCGCGGGATGGCTGTCGGGAATGCCGGGATGATCGAAATCGGCGGAGGGATCGGCTGTCATGCCGAGACGTTCCATGACGGCAGTCGAGCGGCGGTTGTCGGCGACGGCGAAGGAAACGATTTCGTCCAGGGCCAATGTCTCGAAACCGTAGGCCAGCCATGCCTCGGCGGCCTCGGTGACATAGCCCTTGCCCCAGAATTCGGGCGCCAGCCGCCAGCCGATCTCGATCATGCTGGCCGGCAGGAACGGCAGGTGATCAGTTCCGGTTATGCCGACAAAGCCGATGCATTCGCCGGTGGCCGCGATCTCAGCGGCGGCAAAGCCATAGCCGTCGCGATCAATGGCGGCGCGGAACTCATTCATCTTGGCGTCGGCGGCGGCGCGGTCGCGGCGAAACGGGAAGAACTCCATCACGCGTTCATCGGAATTGATGCGATGGAACAATTGGCGGTCGCGATCCTCCCAATTGCGCAGGATCAGTCGTTTGGTACGGATTGGTTTCATTGCACGAATTCTTCCTGCCGGTAGCCCTGCAGATAGAGCAGCGCGGTCAGGTCGGCATGGTCGATCCGGACTTTTGCCTGCGCCGCGACGCTAGGCTTGGCATGGAGCGCGACACCGGTGCCGGCCAGGCGGATCATGTCGAGATCGTTGGCGCCGTCGCCGACGGCGATGGCATCGGCCGGCGTCAAGCCAAGGCGCGCACAGATTTCGAGCAGCGCCTCGGCCTTGGCGGCGCGGCCGAGGATCGGCTCGCCGACCAGCCCGGTGAAGCGTCCATCCTGGTCGAGCAGGCTGTTGGCGCGGTTTTCCTGAAAGCCAAGCATCGCAGCGATGCGCGTGGTGAAGACCTCGAAACCGCCCGAGACGAGTGCAGTCCAGGCGCCGTTGGCGCGCATGGTCTGGACCAGCGCGCGGCCGCCCGAGGCCAGCGTCAGCCGATTGGCGACGATATGCTCGACCACGGCGGCATCGAGACCCTTGAGCAGCGCCACGCGCTCGCGCAGCGCCGGCTCGAAGGCGATCTCGCCATTCATCGACCGCGCGGTGATGGCCGCCACGTGATCCTTGACGCCGATCTCGTCGGCCAGTTCGTCGATGCACTCCTGGTCGATCATGGTCGAATCCATATCGGCGAGAAGGATTTTCTTGCGGCGTGTTTCAGCCTGCTGGACGATCACATCGATGGGCTCAACGGCCAATGCGGCACGAAGCCTTGCAGTCGTTTCATCAGCCTGCGCCTCTGGCGGCAGGGAAAGATCACAGGCAATGCCTTGGGCCAGCCAGACGACAGCGCTTGCGCCCACCGACCGTGAGGCCATATTCGCAAGCGACGGCGACAGAGCGCGGTCAGCGGGATGGGAAACAAGCGTGGCAATGAGCGGCATCGAGGATTCCGGCGCGGATGCGGGCGAAGGCCGCGTGAAGAACGCAATCCTGATAGCCGGGCCAACCGCCAGCGGCAAGTCAGCGCTGGCGCTCGAACTGGCCGAACGCACAGGTGGCGTCATCGTCAACACCGATTCCATGCAGGGCTATTCGGTTCTCGACGTCCTGACCGCCCGGCCGGAGGCGGTTGAGCTCGCAAGAGCGCCGCATTTTCTCTATGGGCATGTCCATCCCCGCTCCGCCTACTCGACCGGCGCCTGGCTGCGCGACGTGATGAAACTGATCGACGACGGCACGTTCTTCGAACGGCCTGACGGAACACTCTCGCGGCGGCCAATCTTCGTCGGCGGCACCGGCCTTTATTTTCGCGCGCTGACCGAGGGTATTTCGGAAATGCCCGACATTCCGCAGCGGATCCGCGATCGCTGGCGCTATGAGTTGAAGGAGCAAGGCGCGGTCAAGCTGCACGCCCTGTTGTTGCGTGAGGATTCGAGAGCCGCCATGCAGCTGAAGCCAACCGACAGCCAGCGCATCGTGCGGGCGCTCGAGGTGCTCGACGCGTCCGGCCGATCGATCCTGGAATGGCAGGCCGAGCGCGGCCGGCCGCTGATCGACAGGCAGAGCGCGCATTTCCTGGTCATCGAGCCGGATCGGGCGGCATTGGTCGACCGCATCGAAAGACGTTTCGACCGGATGCTGGACAAGGGCGCGCTGGAGGAAGTCAAGCAGCTTGCGGCCCTTCATCTGGACCCAGACCTGCCGGCGATGAAAGCGATCGGCGTTCGCGAACTGCAGGCTGCGATGGCAGGACAATCGAGCTTTCCCGAGGCGATCGAGCGCGCCAAGATCGCGACAAGGCAATATGCCAAGCGGCAGGCGACCTGGTTTCGCCATCAACTGGGGCCGGAATGGCAGAGACTGCGCCCCGGTGACGATCTCGAAACCACGATCCAAACACTTGCTGCTAATGCAACTTAAAAAGTTGATCTTGAGGGCGAGGTTCCCGCCGAAGTTGCCGGAATTAACGCTCCGTAAGGCGGTCGGTGCCATAAGGTCGGTGGGCACTTTTCCATCGGGGAGCAGATGCGTTTCCATAAGGCGGAATCCGCTTTTTTCGTCTTTATTTTCGTGATCCTCGCTGCTGGCCTGGTGACGCTGCACGCCTATGGGCTCTTGCAATCCTTCGCCACCGAGCTCCATACGCCTTCGGGCCTGGACAAGGTCATCTACCTCAACAAGCTGTTGTTCGCGACAGGCGTTCTGCTCGCGACCGCGCTGTTTTTCGGCATCTTCTTCATCTACCCGCTGATCCGCAAACAGGCGACGGAAGAAGGCAAGCTGCGCGCCATGACGGTTTCGCTCAGTGCCCGCTCGGAGACGTTCGAGCATGCCGCCCTGACGGACGGTCTGACAGGCATGCAGAATCGCCGCTATTTCGACGACGCGCTGAAGGAATATCTCGAGGAGTTCCGGCGCATCGAAAAGCCGGTCGGGCTGATGATCCTCGATCTCGACCATTTCAAGCAGGTCAACGACACGCATGGCCACGACGTCGGCGACGAGGTGCTCAGGGCTGTCGCCAGATGCCTCAAGGACATGACACGTTTCCACGACGTGGTGGCGCGCCTGGGCGGTGAGGAATTCGCCGTTGTCACGCCCAACATGGAGGCGGACCTCCTGGCCAAATTCGCCGAGCGCATCCGCAAGGCGATCGCCAACATGTCGATCCTCTCCGGCAACAATGTCCGGCTCAAGATCACGACCAGCGTCGGCCTCGCCGTCTGGGACCGCAAGGAAACCGCCGAGGAATTCTACCGCCGCGCCGACCGCCAGCTCTACGAAGCCAAGAGGCAAGGCCGCAATCGCGTCTGCGCCTAAAATCCCGTCACTGAATTCGTGAGGCCGGCCGTCTGCTGCCGTTTTCTGCGCTTCCGGTGCTCACGGACTGAATGTCCGCTCCGCTCCGGTTCTCGAAAACGACACCAGCCGACTCAGCCTGACGAATTCCCTGACGGAATTTACCCAAGCTGTCCAACGAAGATGGATCGTCCGCTTGCACGGATTCTCAGGAATTTTCGTAGACGGGGCGGGGCGGTTAAGCTCAATCGTTCTGCGGACGCAGGCCGAAGGTCGCCGGCTTGAGGCCGTAGCGCGTGTCGAAATCTTCGTCCGACTGCACGCGCGCCGCCGCTGGCGGTTTGCGGTAATCGGGGTCGCCGGCCTGCCGGCCGGAATCGACCACCTCGGCGAAAGCCATTGCCTGGCTCTGCGGTTTCGGCACGTTGCGCAGCCGCTCGACGATCGCCACCAGATCGACCTCACCGGCCTTCGACGTCACTTCTTCCTCGCGCTTCGCCGTGCCCGGAAGCAGGTGAGCGGGCAATCTCTCGAACTTCAGCCGCATGGTCGTCGCCACGCCTTCGCCGAAAGCGATCGCTTCGCGCTGGCCCATGGAAGACAGGAACGCGAGCGTGGAGGCGGACGAGTCGGCGATTGCCGAGCGGATGATCGCCTGGTCCTGCTCGTTGGCGAGCCGCATGGCGAAGAAGGTCGAGCATTGCGACAGAATGGTCGGGTCCAGCTCGCCTGGGCGCTGGGTGACGACGCCGAGATAGCAGCCATATTTGCGGCCTTCCTTGGCGATGCGCGACAGCGCATGCCTGGTCGGCGCGAAGCCGAGGCGCGGATCGGCAGGCATATAGCGATGCGCTTCCTCGCATAAAAACAGGAGCTGCAGCTTGCCTTCACTCCACAAGGCGAGGTCGAAAGCCAGGCGCGCCAGCACCGAACAGACGGAATTGACCACTTCCGAGGGCATGCCGGCCATCTCGAAGCAGGTTACCGGGCGGCCATGATGCGGCACGCGGAAGATGTTGCCGATCGTCTCGTGGATGGTGTCCTCGATCAGGCGCGAATTGAACATGAAGCGGTAGCGCGGATCGGCAGCCGCCGATTCGATGCGCGTCTTCAGCGATTTGAGGGTCGGACGATCGGTCTTGCTTTCGAGCATGCCCATGCGCTCGTCGATCTGCTTGAGCAGGTCGGCGATGCGGTAGGGTACCGGCGTATCGGCGGTCAGCGCATCGCTGCCGCGCCTCAGGTAGGCGCCTGAACCGGGGTTGCGATAGAGGTTCTTGGCGAGCGGAACGAGGTCGCGAAGGGCGTCGATCTCTTCCGGCTCCGTTTCGCGTCCGCGAAACAGCACTTCGGCGAATTCCTCCAGCGTGAACATCCAGAACGGCAGGTCGAGCGTCTTGGAATCGACCTTTACGCAATATTCGGGCAGCGAGGCCGCGAACTCATTGTGCGGATCGAGGATCAGGATGCGCAGGTCCGGTCGCGCCGCGATCGACTTGCGCAGCAGCAGCGACACGGCGGTCGACTTGCCGACGCCGGTCGTGCCGACAATGGCGAAATGGCGCGCCAGCGTGTCGTCGATCGCGATGTTGGCGGCGATCGCCTCGTCCTGCGCCAGCGAGCCGATGGTGATGGAATGGCGGCCGGCCAGATCATAGACCGCCTGCAGGTCGCGGGTGCGGATGCGGTGCGCGACGGCGCCGATATGCGGATAGCTGGTGATGCCGCGGTCGAAGATCGGCTTGGCGCCGGGTTCGGCGCCGTCGCGCACTTCGCCGATCAGTTCGATGCTGACCTCGATGGCGTTCTGACCCTCATTGCTCCAGGCGCGATCCGACTTGCCGATCGCATAGACCAGGCCAACGGTGCGCGTCGTGCCCAGATTGATGGAGATCATCTTGCCGACCGTCCACAGGCCGGTGATAGCGCCGTCGACGTCGTCGGCATAGGCGCTGATGGTGGCGCGCGCGCCGTCGCATTGCACGACGTTGCCCAGGATGCGCCGATCGTTCTGCTCTGCGTTGCGGCGCTCCTGCGATGTCGGTTCTCCGACGGAAGCCTCGCGTTCGACATACATGGACAGGCCAATCCCCATTTCCCTGGAGACCGGACGCTACAGGAACGGGGTTAAGGTCGGATGAGGTCGGATGGTGTAGAGAGGATTAAAGCCTTGGTGAAAATTATCGTGAGATGGCTCTTCACTCGCGTTCTTGTTCCGTTATAATGGACGAATGGATGATATAGCGAACGATATTTCCTCGACCATCGGCAGGCGCATTCACGCCGAGAGGATCATGCGGGATTGGTCGCTGGCCGAACTCGCAGAACGGTCGGGCGTTTCCAAGGCGATGCTGAGCACGATCGAGCGCGGCATGACCAGCCCGACGGCCGCGCTTCTGGTGCGCATTGCGGCGGCCTTCGGCATGACGCTGTCGACCCTTATCGCGCGCGCGGAATTGCAAGGCGGCGGGCTGCTGCGCGCGGCCGACCAGCCGGTTTGGCGCGACCCCGATACAGGCTATGTCAGGCGGCATCTGTCGCCGGCCTGCGACATGCCGCTCGAAATGATCAAGGTCCATCTGCCGGCGGGCGCGAAAGTCAGCTTGCCCGCGGCATCCTACGCCTTCATCAAACAGCAGATCTGGCTGATCTCGGGACAACTCGAATTCACGGAAGGCGATCAGGTGCACAGGCTCGAACCGGGCGACTGCCTGGCGCTCGGGGCACCGTCGGACTGCACCTTCCATGCGCTGGGGCCGGGCGCCGACTATCTCGTCGCTCTGGTCAGGGGCTGACATCATGGCAAGACGGCCAAAGCGCTCCCACAATGGGGGCCGCCTCTTGACGACTACAAGGGGCCGCCATGGGGCAAGGGCGATCCTTACATCTTCCTGGCCTGGCAGGCGGCGCACGCCAAGGCATGGAAGGCGCCGAGCCGCGAAGTGATGCTGATGCGCATGGACAAGGCTGAACGGCTGGGCCTGACCTATGAGGAATACACGCTCGAAATCCTCGAGCGCGGTCGGCATCTCAGGGAAGAGGACACCGAACGCATCAGCGCCATCAAAGCCGCGCGCAAGCGGCGGCGTGCCAGCCATCTCGACTGACCCCAGCGCTACTGATCCCAGCAAATCGTTTCCAGAGGACCAGATATGAATGCCATAGAAATCGGACCGTTGACCGCCAGCCAGGAAACACTCGCACTGCTGAAGGATCTGCTGGTCGAAACGGTTGCCGCCGGCGGATCGGTCAGTTTCATGCATCCGCTGGCGCCGGAGGCGGCAAGGGCATTCTGGGAGACGTCGCTGGCCGCGGCGGCACGAGGGCAAAGAGTGGTGCTTGGGGCATGGGACGGCGGGGCTCTGGTCGGCACCGTCACGCTGCTGCTCGACTGTCCGCCCAACCAGCCGCATCGGGCCGAGATCGCCAAGCTGATGACATCAGTCGAGCAGCGGGGCAGGGGCGTCGGGACCCGCCTGATGCGGGCCGCCGAACGCCTCGCGGCGGAGAAGGGGCGCACGCTGCTGGTTCTGGATACGGCGACGGAGGAGGGTGCTTCAGGACTTTATGAGAAGCTCGGCTTCACCCTGGCCGGCGAGGTACCGGATTATGCGCTGAAGCCGCATGGCGGGCTGACGGGCACGCTGATCTACTGGAAACGTATCGGCACAGCGTTGCGGTAGCCAGTCAGGTCCGCGCCTTTCCGGCAAGGCGCTTTAGCAGCCAGTGACGGAAATCCTGCTCGGCACTGGTCAGTTGCGCGGTCGACGGCCTGGTCAGAAAATGCCCCGATGTGCTGGGGAGCTCAAAATCGGAAAGCGGGACCAGCGCCCCGCGCTCGAGCGCCGCGTCGATCAAGGGACGGGACCCCAGCAGCACGCCGGCGCCTGCGCTCGCCGCCTCCAGGGCGGCGACGAAACTGTCGAAGCGGTGCGACCGCTGGGGATGGCCGGCCAATCCGGCCGCCGCGAACCATTCCGCCCACATCTCGCGCGCGCCGGCCACGAGAAGCAGCGGCAGCGATGTCCAGTCGGCGGCACTGGCGAGGGCCGGACTTGCCACCGGCACAAGCCGCTCGGCGGTCAGCCTCTCGGCCTCGCGACCAGGAAAGGATCCGTTACCGAACCGGATGTCGAGCGCCGAGCCCGGCAGATCGTAGTCGGTCGGGCGGTGGATCGTCACCAGATCGAGTTGGACGCGCGGCAGCGCCTCGGCGAGATCGGGCAGCGCCGGGACCAATGCCAGCAAGGCAAACGAGATCGGCACCCGGATCGAAACGGTCCGGACGGCGCGCGGTTCGAACAATTCCGTGGTGCTGCTGCCAATGGTGGCGAAGGCCGATTGGATGTGCGGCAGGTAGGCGGCGCCCTCGGGCGACAGCGCGACCCCACGCGCCAGCCGCGAGAACAGCCGCGTCTTCAGCCGTTCCTCGAGCAGCCGGATATGCTGGCTGACGGCCGCCTGGGTCAGGCCGAGTTCGGCAGCCGCCGCGGTGAAATTGGACAGCCGTGCCGCAGCCTCGAAACTGCGCAGCCAGTCGAGTGGAGGCAGCGTGGGGATAAGTTTCCGAGCCATTACGAAATTTCGGCCTTTGGCTAAAAAATGATAATTTGAGTTATGCCTGTGGCGTGCTCAACATGCAATCGAAGCCCCGGATCTGGCCGTGGGCGGATAGACACAGGACCTGATCCCCATGTTGACCCACGCGCTGATCGGCGACGAAGGCAGAACAATCGAACTTGGCTGGCAGGACGGAAGGCGCACCCGCTTTCACGCCATCTGGCTGCGCGACAATGCGGTCGACGACAAGACGCGCAGCGCCGGCAATCGCCAGCGGCTCGTCACCATCCTCGACATTCCGGCCGGCACGAGAATTGGCGCTGCTTCGGTCAAGGCCGGAGCACTGGAGATCAGCTTCGAACCGGAGGGAAAGACGGTCAGCTTTCCCGCCCAATGGCTGCGTGCAAACGCCTATGATCGCGACGAGACACGCCAGCCCGGTTGGACAGGCGATGTCATTCAGCGCTGGACCAGGGCGACGATGCAGAACTCGGTGCCGCGCGCCAGCTATCCGGCGGCCTTCCATGGCCGCGGTGTCCTGCGCGAATGGCTTTCGGCGGTGAGGACTTACGGCTTTGCGGTGATGGACGGGTTGCCGGCCGAATCCGGGGCGCTGTGCAAGGTGTCCGACCTGTTCGGCTACATCAGGGAGACCAATTACGGGCGCTGGTTCGAGGTGCGCGCCGAAGTCAATCCGAACAACCTCGCCTACACCAATCTCGGCCTGCAGGCGCACACCGACAATCCCTATCGCGATCCGGTACCGACGCTGCAGATCCTGTCCTGCATCGAGAACACGGTGGAGGGCGGCGAATCCAGCGTCGTCGACGGCTTTGCCGTCGCCGCTGCCTTGCAAGCGGAAAACCCCGAAGGTTTTCGGCTGTTGAGCTCCCATGCGGCGCGGTTCGAATATGCAGGTTCATCCGGCGTGCGGCTGCAGTCCAAACGGCCGATGATCGAGCTTGGACCCGACGGCGAACTGATCTGCATCCGCTTCAACAACCGCTCGCTGGCGCCGACCGTCGATGTGCCGTTCGCCGACATGGATCGTTACTACGCCGCCTACCGCCGCTTTGCCGAGCTGATCGAGGATACCTCCTTCGAAGTGACCTTCAAGCTTGAACCGGGCCAGGCCTTCATCGTCGACAACACTCGCGTCATGCATGCCCGCAAGGCGTTTTCGGGCACCGGCAAGCGCTGGCTGCAGGGATGCTACGCAGACAAGGACGGCCTTTTGTCGACGCTTGCGGCGATCGAACACGGCTTCAAGGAGGCCGCGGAATGAGCAGCCAGGATCTGAACGCGGACACCATCGTCGAGTTCATAGCCGACATTTTCGAGCGCCGGGGTGCCGAATCCTATCTCGGCGAGCCGGTGACGATGTCCGAGCACATGCTGCAGGGAGCTTGGCTGGCGGAACAGGATCGAGCGCCCGAGGTGCTGGTGGCCGCCGCGCTGCTGCACGACATCGGCCATTACACCAGCGAGTTCGGCACCTATTCGCCCGACGACATCGAGGACAAACACCATGACGAGGCCGGCGGCGAGGTGCTGGCGCCGTTCTTCCCGCCGGTCATCGTCGAATGCGTCCGGCTGCATGTCGCCGCCAAGCGCTATCTCTGCGCCACGGATCCGACCTATTTCTCCAGGCTGTCGCCGGCTTCGGTTCACACCTTGTCGCTGCAGGGCGGACCGATGAGTGCCGACGAGGTGGCCGAGTTCCGCAAGAACCCGTTCCACGAAGAGGCGGTGCGGGTTCGTATCTGGGACGAGGGCGGCAAGGTCGCCAATATGCGGACGCGGGCGTTTCGCGACTATGTGCCGTTGCTGCAGCGCGTCGTGCACGACTTCGCCAATCGCGCCTGACCAATCACCGGGAGGAGACAGCCATCTGCTTCTGCTTCGATGGCGGAAGCGCGGTAGCCAGCGGTGAGCCCGGCGGGCTCACTGCTGCCGTTTCGTTCGGCGTCGCCGAAGGCTCACCATCGTGATGCGGGGGATACGGGCTATCCCTTGTGATGGACCTTCTGCAATCCGTAGACCGGTGTGGGCAAGCCAACCTGCCTGGCCTTCAGTTGCAGCGCCAGATATTGCGAATAGTGGCGCGACTGATGGAGGTTGCCGCCATGGAACCACAGCGCCTCCTGCTGGGTCGGCTTCCACATGTTGCGCTGCTCGCCTTCCCAGGGGCCGGGATCCTTGGCGGTGTCGGAGCCAAGGCCCCAGACCTTGCCGACCTTGTCCGCCACCTCCTGCGAGATGAGGTCCGCGGCCCAGCCGTTCATCGAGCCGTAGCCTGTGGCGTAGATCACGAGATCGGCGGGCAATTCGGTTCCATCGGCGAATTTGACCCCGGTTTGCGTCAGCTCCTCCACCGCCGCGCCTGGTCCGCTCTTGAGCTTGATCGAGCCGTCGATGACGAGGTCGCAGGCGCCGACATCGATATAGTAGCCTGAACCGCGGCGCAGATATTTCATGAACAGACCCGAGCCGTCATCGCCCCAGTCGAGCAAGAAGCCGGCGTTTTCCAGATCCGCGTAGAACTTGGCGTCGCGTTCCTTCATCTGCTGGTAAAGCGGGATCTGGAATTCGTGCAGGATGCGGTAGGGCAGGGAGGCGAAGATCAGGTCGGCCTTGCGCGTCGTCATACCGTTCTCGACCGCCTGCTCCGAATAGAGCGCGCCGAGCCCGATATCCATAAGCGTGTCGGACTTGACGATGTGGGTGGAGGAACGCTGCACCATGGTGACGTCCGCGCCACCCTCCCAGAGAGCCGCGCAGATGTCGTGGGCGGAGTTGTTGGAGCCGATGACCACGACCTTCTTGCCGCGGTATTTGTCCGGGCCGGGATGGGTCGAGGAATGCTGCTGCTCGCCCTTGAAGATGTCCTGGCCCTTGTATTTCGGCCAGTTCGCCTTGCCGGACATGCCGGTGGCCAGCACCAACTGCTTGGGCTTGAGCACGATCTCTTCGCCGTCGCGTTCGACCACGACGGTCCATTCCTTGGCCTTCTCGTCGTATTTCGCGGATTTCGCCGAGGTGGAGGACCAGTAGTTCAGCTCCATCACCTTCGTGTACATCTCGAGCCAGTCGCCGATCTTGTCCTTCGGCGCGAAGACCGGCCAGTTCTTGGGGAAGTCGATATAGGGCAGATGGTCGTACCAGACCGGATCGTGCAGGCAGAGCGACTTGTAGCGCTTGCGCCAGGAATCGCCGGGGCGCTCGTTCTTCTCGATGATGATGGCTGGAACGCCGAGCTGGCGCAGGCGCGCGCCGAGCGCGATGCCGCCCTGGCCGCCGCCGATGATCACGACATAAGGCTGCTTGCTGCGGCCGAGTTCGGCGAGTTCATCGTCACGCTCCTCGCGCCAGGATTTCCTGTCCTTGCCGTGGCCATGCTTGGCGCCGAGCGGGCGGGTGAAGCCGGCCTTCTCCTCATGGCCCTTGAGTTCGGCCATGCTGGTGAGCAAGGTCCAGATCAGCTCGCCCTTGAACCGCACCAGGCCGAAACCGCGCGCCACCTCGGTCTCGAAGGTGATCCAGGCGGTGATGACGCCGTCCGCCTCGGTCGCCTCCTCGCCTTCGGCCACTTTCCAGTCGCTCGGCCGGGTCTCAGCCAGCGTTGCCTTCAGCATGTCACGGACCTGGTCCTGGCCCTCCATCGTCCTCAGGTTCCAGGTGAAGGTGACGAGGTCGCGCCAGTAGCAATCCGCCTGGAAGCAGTTGACCGCCGCGTCGATGTCGCCGGTATCCAGCGCCTTGCCAAACTTGTCGAGCAGCGCTTGCGCCTTCGTTGTGGGTGTTCTCTCGAGCATGGTTTCTCCTCCGGTTGTCGGTTTCCAAGAACGCCTGTTCAGGCTTCCACTGGAACAGCAAGCGGCCGGCCAGGACCTCCCTACCTGGGGGTGGGACTCCCATTCGCCGGCAACGCGTCTCCTCCCAGGCACGTAGTCAGCCCGGCATAGTGGTGCGTCGATGGGATGGGCTCAACTATACTATGGTAGCGCGTAGCGAAGCCCCGTCTCACAGGCGAGTGAATTCGCATCATCCCCCATTGACGACCCCGCGAGTTCGCCTTTATGGTCCGCCACCATGAAAACGGCACTCATTCTCGTAGGAAGGCGCGTGGGCAAGGCGGTGTAACCGCCGGGCGAAGACCTCCCATGCGCACCACACAGGCTCCCTCGGGGGCCTTTTTTATTGCCTGAAACACGACTAAACGACCAGCAACGCCCAAATGGCGACAGTACGGGATCAGACCGATGAGCAATGGACAAAGTGAGCGGCGCGAAATGGCAAGTAGGGAAATGACTGGCGCCGAAATGGTGGTGCAGGCGCTGAAGGACAATGGCGTCAAGCATGTCTTCGGCTATCCGGGCGGCGCCGTTCTCCCGATCTACGACGAGATTTTCCAGCAGGACGAGGTCGAGCACATTCTCGTGCGGCACGAACAGGGCGCCGGCCACGCCGCCGAGGGCTATGCGCGGTCGACCGGCAAGGCCGGCGTCATGCTGGTGACATCAGGCCCCGGCGCCACCAATGCGGTGACACCGCTGCAGGACGCGCTGATGGACTCGATCCCGCTGGTCTGCCTGACCGGCCAGGTGCCGACTTCGCTGATCGGCTCCGACGCGTTCCAGGAATGCGACACGGTCGGCATCACGCGGCCCTGCACCAAGCACAACTGGCTGGTGAAGGACGTCAACGAACTCGCCGCGACCATCCATGAGGCCTTCCATGTCGCGACGACTGGCCGTCCCGGCCCGGTCGTGGTCGACATCCCGAAGGACGTGCAGTTCGCCAAGGGCTTTTATGTCCCGCCGCAGATCGCGCCGCGCACCAGCTACCAGCCGAAGGTCCAGGGCGACCTGGAGAAGATCAAGGCCGCGGTCGAACTGATGGCCACCGCCAGGAAGCCGGTCATCTATTCGGGTGGCGGCGTCATCAATTCCGGCGCGGAAGCGAGCCATCTCCTGCGCGAACTGGTGGACCTGACAGGTTTCCCGATCACCTCGACGCTGATGGGTCTCGGCGCCTATCCGGCTTCGGGCAAGAACTGGCTGGGCATGCTGGGCATGCACGGCACCTACGAAGCCAACATGGCCATGCATGATTGCGACGTGATGCTCTGCATCGGCGCGCGTTTCGACGACCGTATCACCGGCAGGCTGAATGCCTTCTCGCCGAATTCGCGAAAAATCCATATCGATATCGATCCGTCCTCGATCAACAAGAACGTCCACACCGAAGTGCCTATCATCGGCGATGTCGGCCGGGTGCTGGAAGACATGGTGCGGCTGTGGCGGGCAACCGCCAAGACCGACAAGAAGGCGCTCTATCCCTGGTGGGAGCAGATCGCCAAATGGCGCGCGCGCGATTCACTCGCCTTCAAGATGAACAACGACGTGATCATGCCGCAATACGCCATCCAGCGGCTCTATGAACTGACCAAGAACATGGACACCTATATCACCACCGAGGTCGGCCAGCATCAGATGTGGGCGGCGCAGCACTATCATTTCGAGAAGCCGAACCGCTGGATGACGTCGGGCGGGCTCGGCACGATGGGTTACGGCTTGCCGGCCGCGCTCGGCGTGCAGATCGCGCATCCCGATGCACTGGTCGTCGACATCGCCGGCGACGCCTCGGTGCAGATGACGATGCAGGAGATGAGTGCCGCCGTGCAGCACGACGCACCGATCAAGATCTTCATCCTCAACAACCAGTATATGGGCATGGTGCGGCAGTGGCAGCAGCTGCTGCACGGCAACCGGCTGTCGCATTCCTACACCGAGGCGATGCCGGACTTCGTCAAGCTGGCCGAGGCCTATGGCGGCCACGGCATTCGCTGCGACAAGCCCGACGAACTGGACGACGCGATCAAGGAGATGATCTCGGTCAGGAAGCCGGTGCTGTTCGACTGCCGCGTGGCGACACTCGCCAACTGCTTTCCGATGATCCCTTCGGGCAAGGCGCACAACGAGATGCTTTTGCCCGACGAGGCGACCGACGAGGCCGTGGCCAATGCCATCGACGCTAAAGGCCGGGAACTGGTGTAGACATCGAGCCAAGGCAGGGCTTGTCAAAAAAAGCCGTGCGAAAACAGATAATTAGATCCAGAATTTGAGATTCATGTCATGAACGCACAGCACCTTCAACCCACCGGTTCCGCCTACTTCATCGCCAAGGAAACGGAACGGCCGGAAAACCACACGCTTTCCGTGCTGGTCGATAACGAACCGGGCGTGCTTGCCCGGGTCATCGGCCTGTTTTCCGGGCGTGGCTACAACATCGAGAGCCTGACCGTCTCGGAGACCGAGCATGAAAAACACCTGTCGCGCATCACTATCGTGACGCGCGGCACGCCGCATGTGCTGGAGCAGATCAAGCATCAGCTCGAGCGCATCGTGCCGGTGCACCGCGTGGTCGATCTCACCGTGCGTTCGCACGAGTTCGGGCAGGAGCGGCCGCTGGAGCGGGAACTAGCGCTGGTCAAGGTTGCCGGTACCGGCGAGGCCCGGGTCGAGGCGCTGCGCCTCGCCGACGCCTTCCGCGCCAGCGTCATCGACGCCAACACCGAGCATTTCATCTTCGAGATCACCGGCAAGGGGTCGAAGCTCGACCAGTTCATCGCCATCATGAAGCCGCTCGGCCTGGTCGAGATCTGCCGTACCGGCGTGGCGGCGATGAACCGCGGCCCGCAGGGGATGTAGGCCGACTTAATCCATCCGAATTTTCCACGAGTGTAGGTCTGGCGTGACCGACGGTCGGCACTGGCTTTTGTGCAGCCGTCGGAAAGAGACAATAGTACTGACGTATCTGGGAGGATATCATGTCCCTCGACGCATTCCTCGCACTGCTTGTCTACGCCTTCGTGACCTCGATCACGCCAGGGCCGAACAACCTTATGCTTCTGGCATCAGGCGTGAATTTTGGACTGGTCAGAAGCGTGCCGCACATGCTGGGCATCAGCATCGGCTTTCTTGTGCTGCTCCTGGCGGTCGGACTCGGCCTGGGGGCGGTGCTGACGGCATTCCCGGCGCTGCACAACGGGCTGAAGATCGCCGGTGCCGTCTATCTGCTCTACCTTGCCTGGAAGATCGCCATGTCGCGCTCACTCAGCGGCAAAGGCGAGACGGATGCGCGGCCGATGCGGTTCATCGATGCAGCGGCTTTCCAATGGGTCAATCCCAAGGCCTGGGTGATGGCGATCACCGCGATGGCCGTCTACACCAATCCCGAACGACCATTCCTGTCCGTCATTCTGATTGGCGTGGCTTTCACCGTGGTCAACCTTCCCAGCGTCTCGGTTTGGGCTGGATTCGGTACGGCGTTGCGCGGTTTCCTTTCGGATCCGGTGCGGCTGAAATGGTTCAACATCGCCATGGGCGCGCTGCTGGCGGCGACGCTTTGGCCGATGTTACGTTAGACCATACAGCTCGATCCGCCGCTGTTAGAGGTTATTTTTCGAAGCCTATCCGCCCTTTGGCTCTGAGCGATAGCCGGCTGCCTAGTCATTGTGCAGTGCACATTAAATCTTCGTAATGCCGTGTTTTGGCCCTTTTCCGACAAACCCGCGTCCTATCTATTCGGCGAAATCGCGGCAATGAGCCGTGAATTGCGCTAGAATACGACCACCTGGCTATGGCGTGTCGAACGGAGAGGTCTTTTGTCGATGCGTGGAAAAGTCATTCTGTCGTTGCTGGCGGTCGCCTGTGCGGGTGCGGCCTGGCTCTATCTGTCGCCGGACGCGCTGAACAAGGCTCAGCAGATCATCGGCACAAAGCAGGTCGCCGCGACAGACAAGCCGGCGGCCGACAAGGCGGCAGGCGGCAAACAGGCCGGTGGCGGCAACGGCGCCCGTTCGGCCTCTATCGTTTCGGCGACGGCAACGTCGGCTGACTTTCCGGTCCGCCGCTATGCCATCGGCTTCGTTTCCTCTCCTGCGGTGGTCAACATCAACGCGCGTGTCTCCAGCCAGATCGTGTCGATCGACGTCAAGGACGGGCAGATGGTGAAGGCAGGCGACCTCCTGTTCTCGCTCGACGACCGGGCGCTGAAGGCGCAACTCGCCAAGGACCAGGCAGCGCTTGCCAAGGACCAGGCCCTGCTTGCCAGCTCGAATTCCGATCTTCAGCGCGCCAAGGACCTTGTCGCCAAGCAGGCCGGTACGCAGCAGACCTACGACCAGGCCGTTGCCGCGCAGAAGGCGGCGGCGGCCACCGTCGATGCCGACAAGGCGACGATCGACGCGGACAATGTCCAGCTCGGCTTTGCCGCCATCGCCGCGCCGATCGCCGGCAGGCTGGGTGCGGTGAATGTCGCCGTCGGCGACCTCGTGACTGTCAGCAACGGTAACAGCAGCACGGCGACGCCACTGGTGACCATCACCCAGATGGACCCCTTGCAGGTCAACTTCAATCTGCCGGAAAGCAACCTTGCCCTGCTGCACAAGGCGCTTGCCAATCCACAGCAGAACGCGGTGACGTTGACCCAAAGCGGCGACCCGACGCCGATCGGCAAGGGTACGCTCGATTTCGTCGATTCCAGCGTCGACACCGCGTCGGGCACGATCGCCACACGGGCAAGCATTCCCAATGCCGATCTTTCCTTGTGGCCCGGCCAGTATGTGAATGTCGTCCTTGACGCCGGCATCATGCCGCAGATGACCTCGGTTCCGACCGTCGCGGTCCAGCCCAGCCAAAAGGGACCGTTCGTCTATGTGGTCAAGCCGGACAACACCGTCGAGATGCGGCCAGTGCAGGTGGCGCTGACCGAAGGCCAAAACAGCGCCATCAGCCAGGGACTGAAAAGCGGCGAGAAGGTTGTCACCGAAGGCCAGACAAAGCTGAAGGACGGCGCCGCGGTGCATGAAGGCAAGGAAGCCGCGCCCAAGGTTGCCCAGGCGAACAACGCCGGCGAGGCAGGCCAATGATCTCCGAATTCTGCATCCGCAGGCCAGTCGCCACCCTTCTAATGTCGTTCGCCCTCGTGCTGGGCGGGCTGTTCGCGTACAAATTCCTGCCGGTCGCCGCATTGCCGAGCGCCGAATTTCCGGTGGTCAACGTCTCGGCCTCGCTGCCTGGCGCGTCGCCGGAAACCATGGCCACATCGGTGGCGACGCCGCTGATCAAGCAGTTCGCCACCATCGCCGGCATCGATTCCATCTCGACCACCAACGCGCTCGGCCAGACCTCGATCGCCATCCAATTCGTCCTCAACCGGAATATCGATGCGGCCGCGGCCGACGTGCAAGCCGCGATCGCGCGCACCCAGAAATCACTGCCGCCGCAGATGACGTCGCCACCGAGCTATCGGAAGGTCAATCCGGCCGATGCGCCTATCCTGCTGATGTCGCTGGTCAGCGATACGGTTCCGCTGACCGACCTCGATGCCTTTGCCGAAAACGTCATCTCGCCGTCGCTGTCGACCATCGACGGCGTCGCGCAGGTGTCGATCTTCGGCCAGCAGAAATACGCGGTGCGCATCCAGATCGATCCGACCGCGCTTGCGGCGCGGGGCATTTCTATCGATCAGCTGCAAGCGGCCGTGGCTTCGGCCAACAGCAACACGCCGCTCGGCGTGCTGCAGAACAACAAGCAGCAGCTGACCATCACCGCCAACACGCAGCTTACCGATGCGGCCGGCTTCTCCAACCTCATCATCGCCACCAAGAACGGTCATCCGGTGCGGCTGGGCGAGGTGACCCGTGTCGTCGATTCGGTGCAGACGACCACGACCGCGAGCTGGTACGACGGTACCCGCGCGATTATCATGGCCGTGCAGCGCCAGCCCGACGCCAACACGGTCGACGTCGTCGACAAGGTCAAGGCGATGCTGCCGTCCTTCAAGGACCAGATGCCGGCCGCCGCCCAGATCAAGCTGCTCAACGACCGCTCGAGCTCGATCCGCCAGGCCGTCGACGACGTGCAGTTCACGCTGCTGTTGACCATCGCGCTGGTGGTCCTGGTGATCTTCGTGTTCCTGCGCCGGGTGACGGCGACCATCATCCCGGCCGTGGCGGTGCCGATCTCGCTGATCGCCACGCTGGGCGCGATGTTCCTGTTCGGCTTTTCCATCGACAACATCTCGCTGATGGGTCTGACGCTCGCCGTCGGCCTCGTCGTCGACGATGCCATCGTGATGCTCGAAAACATCTTCCGCCACATGGAAGAGGACGGGCTGTCGGCCTTCGATGCGTCGCTGAAGGGCGCGCGCGAGATCGGCTTCACCATCATCTCGATCTCGATCTCGCTGGTGGCGGTGTTCATCCCGGTGCTCCTGATGGGCGGCGTCATCGGACGCATCTTCAACGAGTTCGCCGTCGTGGTGACCGTCGCCATCCTGGCTTCCATGTTCGTGTCGCTGACGCTGACGCCCATGCTGTGCTCGCGGCTGCTGTCGGTGACCAAGGCCGACCGCGAGGCGCACGGCGCCGGCCACAAGCGCGATTTCATCACGCGCGGCTATGACCGAATCCTGAGCTTCTGCCTGCGGCACACCTTCCTGGTGTTCCTCGTCTTCATCGGCACCGCGGCAGCCTCGGTGTGGCTGATCGAGGTCTCGCCGAAGGGCTTCTTCCCGCAGGAGGATATCGGCCAGATTTCGGTGACCACGATCGCGCGCCAGGACATTTCGTTCGACGCCATGGCCAAGCTGCAAGGGCAGGTGGCCAGCGTGTTCTCGAAGTCGCCCTATGTCGACCATGTGGCGTGGTCGGCGGGCAGTGGCAACAATGCCCTCAACCAGGGGCAGCTCTTCGTCCAGCTCAAGGGCAAGGACCAGCGTCCCGATATCGAGAAGGTGCTTTCGGACCTGCGCAAGCAACTGGCCGGCGTGGCGGGCATCGAGACCTACATGCAGCCGGTGCAGAATCTGCGGCTCGGTTCGCGGTCGTCGGCCAGTGCCTACCAACTCGTGGTTCAGGGCCTCGATACCGGACAGACCGATATCTGGGCGCAGAAGATGAATGACGCGATGGCGGCCGACCACGCGACCTTCGCCGATGTCACCAGCGACCTGCAGAACAATGCGTTGCAGGCGTCGCTGGTGGTGGATCGCGACAAGGCCGCGCAGCTCGGCATCGATACCGACACGCTGCGCTCGGCCCTTTATGGCGGATTCGGCACCGACCAGGTTTCAACGATCTTCGGCTCGGCCGACAGCTACGAAGTCATCACCGAACTCGATCCCAAGATCGAATGGTCGCCGGAGCGGATGCTCGCCATCCAGATGCGGACGGCGAGCGGCAGCCTGGTGCCGCTCGGCGCCTTCGCCCGGGTCGACCGCACGGCCGGCGCCTTGACGGTCAATCAACTCGGCCAGCTTCCGGCCGTGACCATCTCCTACAACCTGCCGCAGGGCGTGGCGCTGGGCGACAGTGTGAAACGCATCGACGCGCTGAAAGAGCAGATCGGCATGCCGACGGCAATCTCCACGACCTTCGCCGGCACGGCCAAGACCTTCCAGGATTCGCTCGCCAACCAGGGCCTGCTGGTCGGCGGCGCCATCCTGACCATCTATATCGTGCTCGGCATTCTGTATGAGAGCTTCATCCACCCGCTCACCATCTTGACGGGCCTGCCGTCGGCTGTGCTCGGGGCGGTTGTCGCCTTGCGCTTCGCCGGCATGGATCTGTCCGTCATCGCGGTGATCGGCATCCTGATGCTGATCGGCATCGTCAAGAAGAACGGCATCATGATGGTCGATGTCGCGCTTGAACTGCGACGAGAAGGCATGTCGGCCACGGATTCGATCCACAAGGCCTGCCTGATGCGGTTCAGGCCGATCATGATGACGACGCTGGCAGCACTGATGGGCACGTTCCCGATCGCGCTCGGCACCGGCGCCAGCGCGGAACTTCGCCAGCCGCTGGGCGTAGCCGTCGTCGGCGGCTTGCTCGCTTCGCAAGCGCTGACTTTGTTCGTGACGCCGGTGATCTATGTCTACATGGAGAATTTCTCAGGCTGGCTGGTCGGGCTCATGCCGAAGCGCAAAGCCGAGTTGCACCTGGTCGAAGAGGGCGATCAGCCTTCGCTGTTCGGCACCAATGACGACATCCCGGGCGAGCCACAGAAAACAGCTGCCGAGTAGCAGGCAGGCAAGGCGCCGGTCCCCGTTGGCCCAAGCCATGGAGCTTGCGGCCGGCGGGTCGGATCCGTAATTTGCGGCCATGTCCCACGATCATGACCACGACAACGAACTCGATCCGTTTGCCGCGCGGGTGCGGGCGCTGGAAACCATCCTGACCCGCAAGGGGCTGATCGATCCGGCCGCGATCGACGTCATCGTCGATACCTACGAGACGAAGATCGGCCCGCGCAACGGCGCCAGGGTGGTGGCCAAGGCCTGGAGCGATCCCGCTTTTGCCGAGTGGCTGAAGCGCGACGCGACGCGGGCGATCGGGTCGCTGAGCTATACCGGCCGCCAAGGCGAGCACATGCAGGCGGTGTTCAACATCGGGGACACCCACAACCTCGTCGTCTGCACGCTGTGTTCCTGTTATCCTTGGTCGGTGCTCGGCTTGCCGCCGGTGTGGTACAAGGCGCCGCCCTATCGGTCGCGCGCGGTGATCGATCCGCGCGGCGTGCTCGAGGAATTCGGGCTGGTGCTGCCGGCCGGGACGAAGATACGCGTCTGGGATTCGACGGCGGAACTGCGCTATCTCGTCGTGCCAATGCGGCCGGAGGGCACCGAAGGCTGGAGCGAGGAGCGGCTGGCGGAACTGGTGAGCCGCGATGCCATGATCGGCACCGCGCTGGCGAGTCAACGGGCATGAACGGGCCGCAAGATCTCGGCGGACAGATGGGGTTCGGGCCGGTCGCGCCCGAAAAGGATGAACCCTATTTCCATGCTCCGTGGGAGCGGCGGGCGCTCGGCGTGACGCTCTGCGCCGGCGGCATGGGCGCCTGGAACATCGACGAGAGCCGGCACGCGCGGGAATCGCTGCATCCTGCCGACTATTACAGCTCCAGCTACTATCAGATCTGGATCAAGGCGCTGGAGACCCTGCTCAAGCGGCATGGTTTCGTCAGCGAGCGCGACCTCGGGGCAGGCGAGGCGATCGATCCGGCGGCGACCCCGAAACGGGTGCTGAAGGCGGAAAACGTTCCGGCCGTGCTGGCCAAGGGCGGTCCGTGTGACCGGCCGGTCGAGACAGCGCCGCGCTTCAAAGCGGGTGATTCGGTGCGGACCAAAAACTTCAACCCGACCGGCCATACCAGGCTGCCGCGCTATGCGCGGGACAAGCAGGGCACGATCGAAGCGGTGCGCGACGGCTTCGTCTTCCCCGACAGCAATGCGCATGGGCAGGGCGAGAATCCGCAGTGGGTCTATACCGTGGTTTTCGACGGCACGGAAATCTGGGGCGAGGGTGCCGACCCGACACTGACCGTCTCGATCGACGCCTGGGAGAGCTATCTTGAACCGGCCTGAAGCAAAGGGGCCTGCCGGCGGTTTGCCCGCCGGCCTCGACGCACCGGTGTTCGCCGAACCCTGGCAGGCCGAAGCCTTCGCCATGACGGTGGCGCTGCACGACAAGGGCCTGTTTTCGTGGAGCGAGTGGGCGGATGCCCTGTCGGCCGAGGTGAAGAAGCCAGGTGCCGCGGCGGACGGCCATGATTACTACGAGCATTGGCTGGCGGCGCTTGAAACCCTGCTTGCTTCCAAGGGGCTGGCCGCCAAACCCGATATCGATGCGATGGCGCAGGCCTGGGAGCGCGCCGCCCACGCCACGCCGCATGGCAAGCCGATTCTTCTGGAGAACGATCCGCGCGCTGCCAGCTGAATGCAGGCTGTTTCGTTCCCTTTACGTTCTTGGTTGCGGCTGATAGCCTGAACCGTAGGGGAGTTCGCCGCCGGCTATGTCGATGCTGGTGGCGGCTATCTTGTGTTTGCCTCGCGAATCCGGTCACACGATCAGATGGAATTTTCACCCCAACAGGACGAGGCGCTGCAGGCGGTCGCCCGCTGGCTGAAGACCGGCAAGCCGCAGCTGTTCCGGCTGTTCGGCTATGCCGGCACCGGCAAGACGACGCTGGCGCGCTATTTCGCCGAACATGTCGACGGCCAGGTGCAGTTCGCCGCCTTCACCGGCAAGGCGGCGCAGGTGCTGCGCTCCAAGGGGGCGGTCAACGCCCGCACCATCCATTCGCTGATCTACCGGCCCAAGGGCGAGGAATCGGTGGCTGACGAGGTGACCGGCAAGACGTCGATGTCGCCGACCTTTTCGCTCAACCGGCAAAGCCCGATCTCGCGCGCGAAACTGGTCGTCATCGACGAATGCTCGATGGTCGACGAACAGCTCGGCCGCGACCTGATGAGTTTCGGCACGCCGATCCTGGTGCTGGGCGATCCCGGCCAGTTGCCGCCGATCTCCGGCGGCGGCTTCTTCACCGATCACGAGCCCGACTTTCTGCTGACCGAGATCCACCGGCAGGCGCGCGACAATCCGATCCTGCGGCTGGCGCTCGACGTGCGCGAGGGCCGCGAATTCATGCGCGGAGACTATGGCAGCGCGCAGGTGATCGGCAAGGAAGACGTCAACCAGGAACTGGTGCTCAGGGCGGACCAAGTGCTGGTCGGCACCAACCGGACGCGGCGGCGCTATAACCAGCGCCTGCGCGAGTTGAAGGGCTTCAATGCGGATTACCCACAAGCGGGCGACAAGCTGGTGTGCCTGCGCAACGACCCAGCCAAAGGCCTGCTCAACGGCTCGCTGTGGAAGGTGATGACCTCGTCGCGCGAGACGGTGAAGCCCGGCATCAACCTTCTGGTGTCGCCTGAAGAGGACGATCCGGATCGTGGCGTCGCCAAGATCAAGCTGCTCAAGGCGGCGTTCGAGGATCCGGACGCCGAAATCCCCTGGCAGCAGAAGAAGCGCTTCGACGATTTCGACTATGGCTATGCGCTGACCGTGCACAAGGCGCAAGGTTCGCAGTGGAACGAAATCGTGCTGTTCGACGAAAGCTGGGCCTTCAAGGAAACGCGCCAGCGCTGGCTTTACACAGCCATCACCCGGGCCGCCGAACGATTGACCATCGTCAGATAGAAGGGGTCGGCGGGTAGGCGGAAAGCCGTTTCATCCTCTTTCTGGAGCGGCCGTGGCCTCCTGGCCGGTCGGCCGCGCCCCGAGCCATTCCCAGGCAGCAGCTTCGTCCTCGATCCTGAAATGCCTGAATTCGACGGGCGACGCAGCGGGCAAGGCGCGTCGTGCGTTCGGCGTCCAGTCAGGGGCGCCGATCGCCGCGCAACGGCCAATATGTTCCAATGCGTGGACGGCACCCTTCTTGATGGTCTCATCGGAGATGTCGGCCCAGTCGACGCCCTCGTGATCGACTATGCGCACGGCCACGTCGATTCTCTGATGGAGCAAATAGGCCGCCTCGAGCAGGCCAAACAGGTTCTCGGCATCGGCGGCCGAGACATGGCCGACCACATCGATGGCAAAGAGGTCGTCGCGGCTGGTCTCGATGCGGCGGATCGCCGGCACGGATTGGAGGAAATTCAAGGCGGTGCCTCCCTTTCGTGGAGGATGTTGGTCTTCTGGAACACCGGAAAGGCCCTATCTGTTCCCGTCAAAGACGCTATAGATGCGCCGTTTCAAATGCGCCGCGCCGGAACGAATGAGCGTGGCGCGCCTCGATTGCCTGTTTCAGGGACGCCAGACCATGCCCGCCAAGCTTTCCGTCAACCTCAACGCCATCGCCATGCTGCGCAACCGGCGCGACCTGCCATGGCCCAGCGTAATCGGTGTCGGCCGCCTTGCCCTTGCCGCCGGAGCGCATGGGCTGACGGTGCATCCGCGCCCCGACGAACGTCACACCCGGCATTCCGACCTGCCCGAGATCAGGGCGCTGGTCGACGACGAGTTCCCGCAGGCGGAATTCAACATCGAGGGCTACCCAAACGAGGATTTCCTGGCGCTTGTGGAGAAGCACCAGCCTGAGCAGGTGACGCTGGTGCCCGACGATCCGGCACAGGCAACCTCCGACCACGGCTGGAACTTCATCGCCGATGCGGCGTTCCTGGCGCCGATCGTCAAGCGTCTGAAGAAGGGCGGTTTCAGGGTCTCGCTGTTTTCCGACGCCGATCCCGCCGGCATAGGGGCTGCGCGCGATACGGGCGCCGATCGTATCGAACTCTATACTGGCCCTTATGGCAGCTACCATTCCGATTCCGGTAAGGCGGCCAAGGAATTGGAAAGGCTGGGAAAAACCGCTGACGTGGCATTTGCCGCCGGCCTCCAGGTCAATGCCGGGCACGATCTGACGGTGGCCAATCTGCCCGCGCTGGCAAAGCGCATTCCGGCATTGGCCGAAGTGTCGATCGGACATGGGTTGACAGCCGACGCATTGGAGTATGGCATGGCCGGCACGGTGGGGCGGTTTCTCAGGGCTTGCGGTTGGTAGGGGTAATGCTTCGTATTGGTATGGCAGCCATCGCGTGCATTTGATAGCTTATCGCCGCATGCATAGAGCACCGCGCGCTTGTCGGAGAGTGGTCGATGGCCCTTGCCAATAGCGGGAGCGAGGCTGAAACCGTCGAGCAATCAAGCCATGCCGGGGTCGAGCAGCACAGCACCAAGGTTCTGATGCTGGGCGCGCTCGGTGTCGTCTATGGCGACATAGGCACGAGTCCGATCTACGCCTTCCGAGAGGCGCTTCACGCTTCGCCCGGCATCGCAACGCGCGTTCACGTGCTTGGCGTGCTGTCGCTGATCGTCTGGGCGCTGACGATCATCGTGACCATCAAATACGTCGCCTTCGTGCTTCGTGCCGACAACAAGGGCGAAGGCGGCACGCTGTCGCTGATGTCGCTGGCACGCAGCGCCTATCCCAAGGGCGCCCGGCTGATCCTCGTGATCGGCCTTTGCGGCGCGGCGCTGTTTTTCGGCGATTCGATCATAACGCCGGCCATCTCGGTGCTGTCGGCGGTCGAAGGCCTGACGGTGGTGACCCCGACGCTGGACGCCTATGTCGTGCCGGTCACGCTGGTCATCCTTGCCATCCTGTTTTCCGTGCAGCGCTTCGGCACGGGAAAGGTGGCGGCGGTGTTCGGGCCGGTGACGGCGCTGTGGTTCCTGGCCATCGGCGTTGCGGGCATCTATCACTTGATGGATGATCCATCGATCCTGCTGGCCATCAATCCCTATTACGCGGTCGCCTATCTGGCCAGCACGCCCACCGCCGCCTTCGTCACTGTCGGCGCTGTCTTCCTGGCCGTGACCGGGGCCGAGGCGCTCTACGTGGATCTCGGCCATTTCGGACGCAGGCCGATCGTGCTGGCATGGTTTTCCGTGGTGTTTCCCTGCCTGCTGCTCAACTATTTCGGGCAGGGCGCCTTTGTGCTCGCCAACGGCGGAAAACCGACCAATCCGTTCTTTGAGATGCTGCCAGACTGGGCGCTGATGCCGATGGTGGGACTTGCAACGGCGGCTACCGTCATCGCCAGCCAGGCGGTCATCTCAGGGGCTTTTTCGCTCACCCGCCAGGCGGTGCAGCTCAATCTTCTGCCACGCATCGAGGTGCAGCATACGTCGGAAATGCAGTCCGGGCAGATCTACATGCCGCGCGTCAACCTTCTTATTGCGTTGGGAGTTATGCTGCTGGTGGTCGGTTTCGGCAGTTCGAGTTCGCTGGCTTCCGCCTATGGCATCTCGGTGACCGGCGAAATGCTGATGACGACGATCCTGCTGTTCGTGGTGATGCGCAAGATGTGGAAATGGAAGCTGGGGCTCGCCCTGGCGCTAACCTTGCTGTTCGGCATCATCGACAGCGGCTTCTTCCTGGCCAACGTCGTGAAGATCGTGGAAGGCGGCTGGGTCTCGATCACCGTTGCCTGCCTGATGGGGCTGATCATGTGGACGTGGATACGCGGCACCCGCTATCTCTTCGACAAGACGCGCCGCAACGAGATCCCGCTCGATTTCCTTGCAGGCAACCTGTTGAAGAAAAAGCCGCAGCTGGTGTCCGGCACCGCGGTGTTCCTGACCAGCGATCCGCTCAGCGCGCCGACCGCCTTGATGCACAGCCTCAAGCACTACAAGGTTCTGCACGAGCAGAACGTTATCCTTTCCGTGGTGACCGCGCCGCAGCCCGTGGTGCCCGACAGCGACCGCGTCAAGATGGAGACGGTCAACGAGCTGTTCATGCGGGTGACGCTGACCTTCGGCTATATGGAACAGCCCAACATCCCGCGCGCGCTGGCGATCTGCCGCAAGCAGGGCTGGAAGTTCGACATCATGACGACGTCCTTCTTCCTGTCGCGGCGCTCGCTCAAGGCTTCGCCCAATTCCGGCATGCCGGTTTGGCAGGACCGGCTGTTCATCGGCCTGGCGCGCTCGGCGGCGGACGCGACGGAGTATTTCCAGATCCCGACCGGCCGCGTCGTTGAAATCGGCACGCAGGTTGCCATTTAACAGACACGTGCTCGCCGGCCCGCAGGTTGTGCCGTGGGTCCGGACGTGAGCCTGCGTAGGAATCGACGTTCGCGGGAAGTCGCCGACAAGGAGCCGCGCGCTGCCGACATGAGTGCCATAACGTTACGGCACTTGATATTGCATTGCAGCAAGCGTAGAGCACCGCGCGTTTATCGGAGTGTCGTACATGGCCCTTGCCAATGCTGGTAGTGAGGCAGAACCCGTCGACCAATCGAGTCATCCCGAAATCGAGCAGCACAGCACCAAGGTGTTGATGCTGGGCGCACTCGGCGTGGTCTATGGCGATATCGGCACCAGCCCGATCTATGCGCTCCGGGAGGCGTTGCACGCTTCGTCCGGCAGCGATGTCGCCACCCGTGCCGATATTCTCGGCGTGCTGTCGCTGATCATCTGGTCGCTGACCATTACGGTCACGGTAAAGTACATCATGTTCGTGCTGCGTGCCGACAACCGCGGCGAGGGCGGCGTGCTGTCGCTGATGGCGCTGGCCCGCGGCAGTTTTCCGAAGCGCTCGGCGGTGATTCTCGGCATCGGCATCGTCGGCGCCTCGTTGTTTTTCGGCGACGCGGTCATTACGCCGGCGATTTCGGTGCTTTCGGCGGTCGAGGGCATGAATGTCGTCACCCCCACCTTCCAGCCCTATGTCGTGCCATTGACGCTGGTCATCCTCGCTGTGGTGTTTGCCGTACAGCGCTTCGGTACCGGCGGCGTTGGGCTGGTGTTCGGCCCGGTGACCGCGGTGTGGTTCCTGGCCATCGGCTTGTCCGGCATCAATCACATCATCGTCGATCCGGAAATCCTGTGGGCCGTCAGCCCGCACTATATCGTCGCTTTCCTGATCAATTCGCCCGACGTCGCCTTCGTCACTGTCGGTGCTGTGTTTCTGGCAGTGACCGGCGCAGAAGCGCTCTATGCCGATCTCGGCCATTTCGGCCGCAAGCCGATCGTGCTTGCCTGGCTTGCGATCGTGTTCCCCTGCCTGCTGCTCAATTATGCCGGGCAAGGCGCCTTCATACTGGCGAATGGCGGCGTGGTGGGCCATCCGTTCTTCGAGATGAACGGGGGTTGGACTCTTATCCCGATGGTAGTGCTGGCGACGGCGGCTACCGTCATCGCCAGCCAGGCGGTCATTTCAGGGGCTTTTTCGCTGACCCGCCAGGCGGTGCAGCTGAACATGCTGCCGCGGCTGGAAATCCTCCACACATCGGAAAAGCAGTCCGGCCAGATCTACATGCCGCGCGTCAATCTGCTGCTGGCCCTGGTGGTGATGATGCTGGTGGTCGGCTTCGGCGAATCGAGCAAGCTGGCCTCCGCCTACGGCATCTCGGTAACCGGCAACATGCTGGTGACGACGGTGCTGCTCTATGTCGTCATGACCCGCATCTGGAAGTGGAAGCTGTCGCTGGCGATCCCGCTGACCGTGCTGTTCGCCTTCATCGATGTCGGCTTCTTCGCCTCCAATATCGTCAAGGTGTTCGAAGGCGGCTGGGCGTCGCTGGTCGTGGCCTTCACCATCGTGCTGGGCATGTGGACCTGGGTGCGGGGCAGCCGCTATCTCTTCAACAAGACGCGCCGCAACGAAATCCCGCTCGATTTCCTCGCCGGCAACCTGTTGAAGAAGAAGCCGCAGCTGGTCTCGGGCACCGCGGTGTTCCTGACCAGCGATCCGCTCAGCGCGCCGACCGCCTTGATGCACAGCCTGAAGCACTACAAGGTTCTGCACGAGCAGAACGTTATTCTTTCGGTGGTGACCGCCCCTCAGCCGGTGGTGCCCGACAGCGAGCGCGTCAAGATGGAGACGGTCAACGAGCTGTTCATGCGGGTGACGCTGACTTTCGGCTATATGGAACAGCCCAATATTCCACGCGCGCTGGCGATCTGCCGCAAGCAGGGCTGGAAGTTCGACATCATGACGACGTCCTTCTTCCTGTCGCGGCGCTCGCTCAAGGCCTCGCCCAATTCCGGCATGCCGGTGTGGCAGGACCGGCTGTTCATCGGCCTGGCGCGCACGGCGGCGGATGCGACGGAATATTTCCAGATCCCGACCGGACGTGTGGTAGAAATCGGCACGCAGGTGGCGATCTGACGAGTTCGATCGTCTCGACCTAAACGGGGAGGCTGAGATGAGCGGCGAATTGGTGCTTGTCACCGGCGGATCGGGTTTCCTCGGCGCACACTGTATTCTTGCCCTGCTGCAGGCAGGCTATCGCGTGCGCACGACGGTGCGCTCCGTCAAGCGCGAAGCCGACGTTATCGCCATGCTGAAGGCCGGCGGCGCCGAGCCGGGCGACAGGCTCTCCTTTGCCATCGCCGACCTCATGGCGGATGCCGGCTGGCCCGACGCTATCGCCGGCTGCGACTATGTCCTGCATGTCGCGTCACCGTTCCCGCCCGGCGTTCCGAAGCATGAGGATGACCTGATCATCCCGGCTCGCGAAGGCGCCTTGCGCGTGCTCAGGGCGGCGCGAGACGCCGGCGTCAAACGCGTCGTGCTGACATCGTCCTTCGCGGCCATCGGCTATGGCAAGATGCCGCCCGACGGCCGGCCCTTCACCGAGGAGAGCTGGACCGATCCAACGGCCAAGGTCAGCGCCTATGTGAAGTCGAAGACGCTCGCCGAACGCGCGGCCTGGGATTTCATCGCCGCCGAGGGTGGCAGCATGGAATTGGCGGTCGTCAATCCGGTGGGAATCTTCGGGCCTGTGCTAGGGTCCGACCATTCGACCTCCACCGCATTTGTCCAGCGCATGATGAACGGTGCCATGCCAGGGCTGCCGCGCCTGTCCTTCGGGGTGGTCGATGTGCGCGACGTGGCGGACCTGCATGTGCGCGCCATGACCAACCCCGTCGCCAAGGGCGAGCGGTTTCTGGCAGTCGCCGGCGATTTCATGACTGTGCGGGCGATTGCGCAGACGGTGCAGATGCGGCTCGGCGCCGCCGCCTCGCGGGTCTCGATGCGGGAGCTTCCCGATTGGCTGGTGCGGATGGTGGGGCTGTTCAACGCGGAAGCCGCGCAACTCGTGACGGAACTCGGCAAGGTCAAGAATGCCACCAACGCCAAGGCGGTGCGCATGCTCGGCTGGGCGCCGCGCTCGCGCGAGGACGCGCTCGCCGCCACCGGAGAAAGCCTGGTCCGGCTCGGGCTTGTCAAAACGCCGAAATAGCGCGGCGGGAGAAAGACTTCCCGCCGCGCTGGTTTCAGCCTGCCAGTGCGGCCTTGTTGGCCTCGAGGAACTGCTTCAGCGGTACCGACTTCCGGCCGGAAAGCTTTTCGACGGAGTCCGTCACCATGCCAAGGCCGCCAACGCGCGTGGCAGCGTCGAAGGATACGAGAAGCCGGGCGATGGGCTCGGGAAGGCCTGCGCTCTTCATCCCCTCGGTCAAGGCTTCGTCCGTGAGCTGAATGACCTGGATCGGCTTGCCGGTGACTTCGGTGACAAGTGCCGCGACTTCGGCTGACGTATAGGCCTTGGGGCCAGTCAGCGTATACGTCTTGCTTTCGGTGTTGTCCGAAGCCAGCCCCGCGGCTATGGCGGCGGCGAGATCGTCACGCGCGCCATAGGAAATGGCGCCGTCGGCCGCGGACGTATACCATTGGCCCGAAGCGAGGATCTGCGGCATCGCCATGAACAGGTTCTCGTCATACCAACCATTGCGGAAGATCGTGTAGGGGATGCCGCTCGCCTTGATCGCCTGTTCGGTGTCGTAATGGTCGGGCGCGAAGAGCACCGGCGAACCCGGCTCCGTGTTGGGCATCGAGGTGTAGAGCAGGTGGGCGATGCCCGCCTGCCCGGCTGCCGCGACGGCGGCAAGCTGCTGCTCGCGCCGCTTTCCCTGGATCGCCAGTTCGTTGGTCGAAATGATGAGCGCCCGGTCGGCGCCGGCGAAGGCTTTGGCAAGCGAGGCTTGATCGTCGAAATCGGCCTCGCGAACAGTGACGCCGCGCGCCGATAGCGCGGCAAGATTGGCGGGCGTGCGGGTCGTGGCGATGATCCGGGCCGCCGGCACCTCTAATGTGTCCAGCAGATGGTTGATGACGCTGCGGCCGAGCTGGCCGGACGCGCCGGTGACGAGAAGAGTTGCGGTCATGGAGGATCCTGACATTGCGCCGGAAAGGCGGTTCGGGTGGTGATCTCAAAAAGAGACCAGCACTAAAATAGGAATTGACCCGCTGCCGTAAAGAAGGCAGTTTTTCGGGAGGTAGGCACACGCAGGGAACCAGTCATGGACAGCCGGACCGTCAATCTGAAATCCAAACTCGAAGTTTACAAAGCGATGACCGAAGGCGGAAACATTGCCGATTGCCCGGTCCGCGACGTCATTCAGGGGCTCAATGGCAAATGGAGCTCGCTGTTGACGGCGGCCCTGGCCGAGCAGCCCTATCGCTTCGGCGAGCTGCGGCGGCTGGTTCCCGACATTTCGCAGCGCATGCTGACCCAGACGCTCTATGATCTGCAGCGCGACGGCTATGTGCGTCGCGAAGTGTTTCCGACCAAGCCGCCCAGTGTCGAATACAGCCTGACCGACCTTGGGCGCTCGATGTTCGACGCTTTGCAGCATTTGTTGCAGTGGGCTGAAAACAACCACGATGCGGTGCGCGATGCCCGCACTGCCTTCGATTCAACACCGGCTTGACCAGCCGGTAGCCTTCGGCGTCGCGACTTGATTTCATCCGGCGGCTGAAGGATTGTCCCGGCCAGTTCGGCTTGGGGGCAGCGGCATTTTCTACGATATCGCAATTGCAGGCGCCGGTCCGGCGGGATTGGCCATGGCGCTCTATCTCAGGCGTGCCGGGCACCGGGTCACCATCTTCGAGCGCTTCGAGGAACCGAAGCCGGTCGGCTCCGGGTTGATCCTGCAGCCGACCGGATTGACGGTGCTTGCCGACCTCGGTCTGCTCGACGACATCATGGCGCTGGGCAGTAGGATCGACCGGCTGCATGGCGCCGATGCCTCCACCGGCCGCACCGTGCTCGACGTCCGCTACGACGCCCAGCACGGCGGTCGCTTCGGCCTGGCGGTGCACCGGGCGGCCCTATTCGGCGTGCTGTTTCGCGCTGCCCGGCGTGAGACCATCGCCATCGAAACCGGCGTCGAAATCGAAACCCTGGAGACCGGCGACCGGGCGACGCTGGTCCGTGCCGATGGACGAAGGGCGGGACCATTCGATCTTGTCGTCGACGCCAGCGGTTCGCGTTCGAAACTGCGGCAGTGCGCCGGCAATGCCGGGGCGCCACGACCACTCACCTATGGCGCATTATGGGCATCGCTGGATTGGCGAGGCGAGGGCTTTGACGAGCACGCGCTTTTGCAGCGCTACGACAAGGCCAGCGTGATGATCGGCGTGCTGCCGATCGGCCGGCCAGAGCCGGGTTCCGAAAGGATGGCGGCATTCTTCTGGAGCCTGAAACCGGCGGATGCCGATGCCGTGCGCAACCTTGGCATCGATGCCTGGAAGGAGCGGGTGGTGCGGCTGTGGCCGCAGGCCGAGGCGTTCACCAGCCAGATCGACAGTTTCGACCAGCTCTCGCTGGCCCGCTATGGCCATCACACGATGAAGTCTCCGGTTGGCCGGCGTTTGGCCGTGATCGGCGACGCCGCGCATTCGACCAGTCCGCAGCTTGGCCAGGGCGCCAACATGGCGCTGCTCGACGCCGCGGCGCTCAGCCATGCGCTGGAGCGAACGGGCAGCGTCGAGGCTGCGCTCGAAGGCTATGCGAAAGCGCGGCGCTGGCATGTGCGGGCCTTCCAGGCGCTGTCGCTGGCATTCACGCCCTTCTATCAGTCGGACTCCGTGGCGCTGCCTTTCATCCGCGACAGGCTGGTGGCGACGATCGCCAAGATTCCGCCGGCGCCGCGGTTCCTGGCCTCGATGGTGGCCGGCACGGTGATCGATCCGTTCAGGCGAGTTGGGCTTGCCGAAGCGCGCTGGCCGGATCGCGTTGCCGAATGAGGCTCGATAGAAAAGACCCCTTCGCCCGCAGGAAAGCATGCAGGCGCTGCGGATAATCCGGCGCCACGGCCTGCCTGATCGACCGACGGTCGCTCAACGCTTCGCGCCAGGCCTGGACGAGCGGCTTGCCTTCCAGGATGCCGAAATCGCCGATCCGGTCGAAAGCGTCGAGGTAGCGGAAGACCGGACCGTAAACGGCATCGACGAGGGAAAAGCGGCTGCCAGCGAACCATGGCCCGCTCCGTGGGGTATCGTTAGCGAGTTCAGCCTCAAGGCGGTCGAACATCGCCGACAGCGCGCTGGACTCGGCGAGGAAGCCGGCCTCGCTCGGCGCTGAATAGAACCGGCCGATGGCGCTGAGGATGGCTGAGCCATACTCGATCCAGGCACGGTGCCGGGCGCGGGCATAGGGGTCGGCAGGGTGGAGCGGATTGGCCTGTGTTTCCTCGAGGAATTCGAGGATGACCGCGGATTCGAAGATTATCGTCTCGTCGCCAGTTCGCTGTACGCGCAGCAGCGGCACCTTGCCGAGCGGCGAGATCGCCTTGAACCAGTCCGGCTTGTCGGCGAGGTCGATGTCGATCCGCTCGAACGGGACGCCTTTCTCGGCCAGCGAGATCGCCGCACGTTGGACATAGGGGCAGAGGGGATGGCTGACGAGAATGAGGGTGTCGGCGGGTCTCATGGGATGTACCTTTCAATGTCGATGCAATTGCATTTACGTAGATGCATATGCATTGATCGTCAAGCTTGATGCAGTAGCATCTATCTCTTAGGATACGGCCATGACAGAGACAGCCATGCCTTCGCCGGATGCCATCAAGGTCTGGGCCCGCCTGATGCGGGTGTCGCGCCAACTGATGGAACGTGCCGAGGGCGCGCTGAAGGAGGACGGCCTGCCGCCGCTTGCATGGTACGACGTGCTGCACGAGCTTGCCGAGGCCGGCGAGGGCGGCTTGCGGCCATTTCAACTGATCGAACGCACTCTGTTTGCGCAATACAACATCTCGCGGCTGTTGGCCCGGCTCGAGGCCGACGGGCTGGTCGAGAAACTGCCGGTGGCCGATGACGGCCGTGGGCAAACCATCCGCATCACGGCCAGGGGACGTGAGACGCGCCGCCGGATGTGGACGATCTACGGACGCTCGATCGCCGAACTGGTGGGTGCCAAGCTCTCGCCGGATGAGTTGAGCACGGTCTCGGCACTGCTCGGCCAGCTGCGCCATCCGCCTGCCGCGGACTGATTCCGCAGGGACGAGCCCGGCCTGGCGGGTCAAGGCAGATGGCTGCCCCACAGAAAAGACAGCGTCGCCAGCACACCGAGCGCCGCGCGGACCAGGTGCAGATTGCCCCATCTGACGATCAGCGCCCTGGCCTGCGGATTGACCGCTTCCGGGTCCATTGCCTCCAGCACTCGATTGGTCGGCATCATCACAACAAGGGTCCACGGCCAGGGCAGGATGATCGCCACCGCGCTGCCGAGAAAGGCAAGCCCGCCGGTCTGCCACCAGGCGACAAGGCCGAGAACGCAGGCGACGATGGCGATCGATGCCTGCATGGCCGCACCGCGTTTGTAGGAAGGCTGCCATTCCTGGAGCAGGGACCTGTCATCCAGCCGCAACCGTGCCGGCTGCTCGGCCACGCTGACATAGATCGCCGCACCGGTGAACACGGCGGCTATGGCCAAGGCCAGCAAACCGACCAACATGTTTCCCCCTTTAGGACGGCGGCAGCGAAGCCGACCGGAGAGAAATAGGGCTTGCCAGGTTCGGTGCAATAGGTCATAGAAAGGCCGAACCGTAACGTACGGTACGGCTTGCCGAAAATGACTGGCTTGGTCGCCGCGAGGAAAGAGCATGTTGCACATCGTGCCTGACATCGACAACAGCGAGACGCTGACGGAGCGGCAGCAGGCCGTCCTGGATGCGGCACTGCGGCTGCTGGTCGAGGAAGGCGACGACCTGACCATGACCGCCGTGGCGCGGCGTGCGAGCTGTTCCAAGGAAACGCTCTACAAATGGTTCGGCGACCGCGACGGGCTGCTGACGGCGACCGTGCAGTGGCAGGCGTCGAAGGTGCGTGTGGCGCAGGTTGACGGGAAGGGGCTCGACCTTGCCTCGCTGACGGCGAGCCTGGAGCGCTTTGCCTGCGACTGGCTCAAGGTCATTTCAAGCGATACCTCGATCGCGCTCAATAGGGTGGCGGTTGGTCATGCGGGGTCGGGTAGGGACAATCTCGGCGCCGTCGTGCTGGAGAATGGGCGCTTTGCACTGGCCAAGCGGCTGAAGCCGGTGCTTGAAGCCGGCCGGCAGGCAGGACTCCTTGAATTTGCGGATGCCGAGACGGCATTCCGTACCTTTTTCGGGCTGGTTGGCCGGGATGTGCAGATCCGTCTGCTGCTCGGTGACCGGCTGGAATTGACTGAGGCGGCGATCAGCGGCGATGCCATCCGCGCGACGCAACAGTTTCTCGCTCTTTTCGGAGCAAAAACCGGGCCTCAAGGCCTTTGATCTTCAAAACGGGAAGGAAGTAAAATGCGTGTCTATTACGATCGTGATGCCGATCTCAACCTGATCAAGGGCAAGAAGGTCGCCATCATCGGCTATGGCAGCCAGGGCAGGGCGCATGCGCTCAACCTCAAGGATTCCGGCGCCAAGGAGATCGCCATCGGCCTCAAGGCCGGCTCGGCGACTGCCAAGAAAGTCGAGGCCGACGGGCTCAAGGTAATGAGCGTCGCCGATGCCGCCAAATGGGCCGACCTGATGATGATGGCAACCCCCGACGAATTGCAGGCCGACATCTACAAGAACGAGATCGCGCCGAACATCCGCGACGGCGCCGCGATCGCCTTCGCGCACGGCCTCAACGTGCATTTCGGCCTCATCGAGCCGAAGTCGACCGTCGACGTCGTCATGATCGCGCCGAAGGGCCCGGGCCACACGGTGCGCGGCGAATACCAGAAGGGCGGCGGCGTGCCGTGCCTGGTCGCAGTCAACCAGGACGCCTCGGGCAACGCGCTCGACCTCGCTCTGTCCTACGCCTGCGGCGTCGGCGGCGGCCGTTCGGGCATCATCGAGACCAATTTCCGCGAGGAATGCGAGACCGACCTGTTCGGTGAGCAGGTCGTGCTGTGCGGCGGCCTGGTCGAACTGATCCGCGCCGGCTTCGAGACGCTGGTGGAAGCCGGTTACGCGCCGGAAATGGCCTATTTCGAGTGTCTGCACGAGGTCAAGCTGATCGTCGACCTGATCTATGAAGGCGGTATCGCCAACATGAACTACTCGATCTCCAACACCGCCGAATGGGGCGAATACGTCTCGGGTCCGCGCATCATCACCGCCGAGACCAAGGCCGAGATGAAGCGCGTGCTGAAGGACATCCAGACGGGAAAATTCACCTCGGAGTGGATGCAGGAATACCGCGCCGGCATGTCGCGCTTCAAGGGCATCCGCCGCAACAATGACAGCCACCAGATCGAGGAAGTCGGCGCCAAGCTGCGCGCGATGATGCCGTGGATTTCCAAGAACAAGCTGGTCGACAAGGCCAAGAACTGAGCGAAATCGACAGGCTCGAAGCCCTCTAACTTCGAACGGTCAAAACCAAAACGGCGCCAGGTGGCGCCGTTTTCATTTCTGGTGTCAGCCGTAGTCAGCTCAGCTATAGGGCGACCAGCACTGCTGGCGCGGGCCGTTATAGGGCTGGAACGTGTTGTCGTAGGCGCGATATGAACGGTAGCGGTTGTAGCACCACCGGACATGGGCGCTCGAAAGCCGGCCGGCGCGGTAGTAGCGGCGCGGCGCCGGCGTATAGTAATCGTAGTTGTTATAATTGTTGTACATGCTGCCGAGGCCAAGCCCCAGGCCAAGACCGAGGATTGCGGCGGCGCCATCATCATAGTAGCCGCCGCGATAGTGGCGGCGGCCATGACGCCAGCGCCAACCATCGCCGCGGTCCCAATTGCCGCCATTCCAATGGCGACCGCCCCAGTTGCCGCCGCCATTCCAGTGGCGGCCGCTCCAGTTGCCCCCACCATTCCAGTGGCCGCCGTTCCAGTTGCGGCGCCATCTCCAATCGCCGCCACCATTGTTGCCGCCCGCCCAGCCTTCGCGGACCGGGGTGACCGTTGGCGCGGCGGTGCTGGTCGGGACCGATACATCCGGCTGCAGGATCGGACCGGCGGCGGATGGCGCCGTGATACCGGAGACAATACCGAGCGCAATCAGCCCGGATTTGACAGTGGAAGAAAAGAGCGAATTCATTGCACTCTCCAAGAGACACAGGCCCCACGCCTACCCTGGGAATGGGCTTACTGTGGGCCTTTGCGTCTGAACGGCGGATGAACGGAAAGGTTCCGTCAACCATAGGGCGAAGGCCACCAGGACCAAAGCATCGCTGCTTGTGGTCCCGCGATCTTGTTTTCCGGTGCTCTTGCAGGCAAATGTCAGGGCATGTCGCTGCGCCTTGCCACCTTCAATGTCGAGAACCTGATGAACAGGTTCGATTTTTCCGGCTATCGCAACCAGCTCAACGAGGATCGCACGCTGGCGATGTTCGATATCCAGAGCGAGGCCGAATACAAGATACTGGAGCAGGCGCGCGCCATCGCGCAATCCGACGACACGCGCCAGCTGACGGCACTAGCCATCGCCGCCACCCGCGCCGACATCATCTGCATGCAGGAGGTCGACAACATCGAAGCGCTGAAGGCGTTCGAGTACGGCTATCTGTTCAAGATGGTGGGGCAGGGTTACCGCCAGAAATACACCACGTCGGGCAATGATTCGCGCGGCATCGATGTCGCCGTGATGATGCGCAACGAAACCGCGCAGGGACAACCGATCGAATTCGTGCGCATGACCAGCCACGCCTATGTCACCTACGAGCAGTTCGGGTTGCACACGCCGGAGCTGGCGGCCCTCGGCAACCTGCCCAATGAACGCATCTTCCGGCGCGACTGCCTGGAAGTCGACATCAAGGTGGGCGGCGCGCCGATGACGCTTTATCTCGTGCACTTCAAGTCGATGGGCTCGCCCCGCAACGGGCTCGACGGACGCGAAGCGACAATGCCGGTGCGCGTCGCGGAAGCGCAGGCCGTGCGGCGCATCATCGAGGAGCGTTTCGGTGTGGATCATGCTGCCGACAAGCGCTGGGCGATCTGCGGCGACATGAACGATTACCGCCAGCGGGTGAAGATCGCCGGCGATGAGGTGGACGGCTACCGTTTCGAGGTGGTTGACGAGAACCTGTCCTGCATCAATGTGCTGACAGCGGGCGGCTTCTGCGAAAACGTGGTGGAGCGGCGGCCGGAAATGAACCGCTGGACCTTCTATCACACACGCGGACCCGAAGAGCGGCATCTGTGCCAGCTCGACTATATCCTGCTTTCCAGGGGACTGGCGGCGAAGAACGCCACCGCGGTTCCCGACATCATCCGCAACGGTCAGCCCTGGCGCACGATCTTTCCCGCGGGCCAGGAAGTTGAGCGCTTTCCGCGCGCCGGCTGGGACCGGCCCAAGGCTTCGGACCACTGCCCGGTGGCGATCACGCTGGACATGGCCTGATGGGGAGTACGGGCATGATGGGGAGTATGGGGCCTGATGGGCAGGATCGGGCCTGAGCCGACATGAGCTTTGATCTTCCACGCAATGTCATCCTGCCGGTCGACGCCATCGATGTGCGCCTCGATGCAGGCCCGCATCCCTTCGCGGTGGATAATGCCGGGGCGATCGCCGAGAACTGGCAGAGCGAGATCGAGACCAATCCGGCGCTCTTCGACGGCACCGTGGTTCTGCTTTCGGAACTTGCCTATCGCGACCGCAGTCTCATTGGCCTCTGCCATGCGGTCAACTACTCGACCTTCATGCTGTGGCGGAAGCGGCGCGAGAATTCCGGCGCCGAACACGCCTATGCCCATGCCGTGCTGGTGGCCGGCGACAATGCGCTGGTGGCGATCCGCATGGGACCGCGAACCGTCAATGCCGGCCGGGTCTATTTCGCCGCCGGTTCGTTCGAGCCGAGCGATTTCCGCGATGGGCTGGTCGATGTCGATTTCAACATGATCCGCGAGGTGCGCGAGGAGACCGGGCTCGACCTGTCGGATGCCAGGCGCGGGGTGCGCTGGCACGCGCTGTCGACGGCAAGCGGCACCGTCATCTTCCGCCGCTATCACGTCGACGAGCCTGCCGATGAGATAGCGCGCCGAATCTTGGCCTTCGTCGCCACCGAAGCCGATCCGGAGATCGAGGGGCCGGTGATCATCCGCCATGCCGACGACCTGCCGGACGGTCTGTCGCCGCACATGAAGCCCCTGATCGAGTGGCATTTTTCGAATTAGCGCGCCGCCTTGCGGTCGTTGCGCGCGGCGACGAAGAACAGGATGAAGCCGATGCCCAGCAAGCCGCCCATCGCCATACCCATGGTCTGGCCGACGACCGCCTGGAAATCCGGTTTGACGCGATCGGGACTGGCCATCCCGTAATCGGCGAGATACCACCAGATGCCTGCCAGGACAGCTTCGATAACCACCATTGTCAGGACCACGCGCGCTTTCTTGCTCATCAGCTGCTCCTCGACCAGGAATGCCTTGGCATAACATCGCCAACACAGCGACGACAGGGTTGGGTGGGGCGGAAACGTCGAAGGTTGTGTAAAACGGCTCGGAGTGCCGGGCGCCTTTGCAGCTTGCTCGTTACTCATGCCTTAGCGCGTCGATCGGATCGAGCCTGGCGCCGCGCAGGGCCGGGAAGAAGCCGAATACCATGCCGATCAGCGCGGAGAAGCCGACGGCGAGCAGGATGACCGCCGGGCTTGGCGCGAAGGGTATGGTCAAGGTCATCGAGGCGAGGCCAGCCAGCGCCAGGCCAATCAGGATGCCGATGATGCCGCCGAGCAGCGACAGCACCGTCGCCTCGACCAGGAACTGGATGAGGATGTGCTTTTCATGCGCGCCGATGGCGAGCCTGATGCCGATCTCGCGCGTTCGCTCGGTGACCGACACCAGCATGATGTTCATGATGCCGATGCCGCCGACCAGCAGGCTGACGCCGGCGACCGCGCCCAGCATGCCGGTCATCGTCGTGGTTGCGCTGGCCATAGCGTCGGCGATCTGGGTCATGTCGCGGATGGCGAAATCGCTTTCGCGGTCCGGGGTTATACGGCGCGCATCGCGCAAAATATCCTCGACGCGCGGCTGCAATTCGGTGGTCGGCGTGCGGTCGTCGGCGGCGATGTAGATGTTGTCGATATCGCGGTTGCCGGCGATGCGGCGCTGATAGGCGGCGAGCGGCATCAGCACGACATTGTCCTGGTCCTGGCCGAAGCCGGTATAGCCCTTCGGCTCGAGAAGGCCGACGATCTTGCAGGAGGTGCGGTTGACGCGGATGATCTCACCCTCGGGATCGCCGGCGCCGAAGAACTGCTGGCGCACCGTCTCGCCGATCAGGCACACGCCGGTGCCCGAACGGCTCTCGGAATCGCTGAACGGGCGGCCGGACACCAGTTTCCAGTCGCGTGCATCGAGATAGGCGCTGTCGGTGCCGGTGACGCCTGAGGTCAGGCTTTCGGTGCCGAAGATGACGCGGACCTGCTTCTGCGATGCCGGCGAGATGGCGCGCGCGCCGGAGAGATGCGCAACCAGCGCCGCCAGGTCCTTTTCCGCCAGCGGCCGCACCGCTTGATCGAGCCCGCCCGGACCGCCGGGACCGGCCGGGCGCCCGGCCCGGACGACCAGCAGATTGCTGCCGAGTTTGGAGATGTCGGCCTTGACCTTTTGCGTGGTGCCGGAGCCGATGGTCAGCATGGCAATGACGGCGGCGACCCCGATGACGATGCCGAGCAAGGTCAGGAACGAGCGCAGCACGTTGCGGCGGATCGAGCGCAGCGAGAGGCGGATGGTTTCCCAGATCATGCCGTCTCCATGTTCATTGTGTCGGAGGCGACATGGCCGTCGAGGAAGCGGATGGTGCGCTCGGCATATTCGGCGACATCGGCCTCGTGCGTGACCATGGCGACGGTCAGGCCAAGCTCCTTGTTCAGCCGCGTCAGCAGTTCCATGATTTCGTGGGTGCGCGCCGTGTCGAGATTGCCGGTCGGCTCGTCGGCGACGAGCAGCGTCGGCCTGGTGACGATGGCGCGTGCGATCGCCACGCGCTGCTGCTGGCCGCCGGAGAGCTCGGCCGGCGTGTGATGCTCGCGGCCGACAAGACCGACCTCAGCCAGCGCCTGCATGGCAAGGTCGCGGCGCTCGCGGGCGGCGACGCCGCGATAGATCAGCGGCAGTTCGACGTTCTCCGCCGCGGTGGTGCGGGCCAAGAGATTGTAGCCCTGGAAGACGAAGCCGACATAAAGGTTGCGCAGCATGGCGCGACGGTTGCGGTCGAGCCGGCCGGCATCGACGCCCATGAAGGAGTAGGTTCCGGCCGTCGGCGTGTCGAGGCAACCGATGATGTTCATTGCCGTCGACTTGCCGGAGCCCGACGGACCCATGATGGCGACGAATTCGCCGCGCCGGATGGCAAGGTCGATGCCGGCCAGCGCATGCACCTTGGCTTCGCCTTGGCCGTAGCTCTTCCAGACCGTGTCGAAGGTGATGAGGGGCGCGCCCGCGGCCATAGCCTCAGCTCCGCGACTGCGAGGCGGTGATGATCTGCGCGCCTTCCTCCAGGCCGGAGGTGATCTCTGTCAGTTCGCCATCGGTGGAGCCGATCTTGACGTTGACCGGATGCGGCCGGCCGTTCTCCAGCACATAGAGCGTGCGAGAACCATCGGTCGGGGCCTTCGCCGCCTGGCGTTGGCGGTCGGGGCGGCCCATGCGGCCGGTGAACAGGTCGCTGAGACTCCAGCCGCGCGGGGCCTGCTGCGCCGGTCGGTAGCGGAAGGCGCTGGCCGGCACGGTGAGCACATCCTTGGCCTGCCGCGTAACCACCGAAACGGTGGCGGTCATGCCCGGGCGCAGCAGAAGTTCGCTGTTGTCGACCTCGAGCCGCGCATTGTAGGTGACGACCCCATCCGTCGTGACCGAGGCATAGGAAATGTCGCGGATCTCGGCATCGAACGGCCGGTCGGGGAAGGCGTCGACGGTGAAGCGGGCATGCTGGCCTGACTTGACCGCGCCGATGTCGGCTTCGTCGACCGCCGCCACCAGCTCCATGTTCCTCAAATCAGCGGCGATGATGAACAGCACCGGCGCCTGCAGCGAAGAGGCGACCGTCTGGCCGGGGTCGACCGAACGGGTCAGCACGATGCCGTCGATCGGCGCGTAGATGGTGCTGTTGGCGAGATCGGTCTGCTGCGATTTCAAGTCTGCATTGGCGATGGCGAGATTGGCCTCGGCGCTGTCGAGCGCTGCCTTGGAGCGGTCGCGGGTCGCGGTCGCGGCCTCGAGCGACTGGTCAGTGGCCATGCCGCGCTTGGTCAGGGCCGCCGCGCGGACAAGCGCGCTCTCGTTCTCGGTGAGCGTCACCCGGGCGTCCTCGACGTTGGCAGCCGCCCCTTTTGCGGACGCTTCGGCCCGTTCGATCTGGACCTGCAGCTTGGCGGTGTCGAGTGCAGCCAGCACGTCGCCCTTCTTCACCTGCTGGTTCTCGTTGACCGTGACCGAGCGGATGATGCCGGAGAGCTGGCTTGATATGTCGACTTGGGTGAGGGGTTGCAGCGTGCCAGTCGCCGAAACCTGGACGGTGAGGTTGGCCTTGCCGGCCGGCACTGTCGTATAGTCGATCCTGGTCGGCGTGCCGGCATACCATTGGTATCCGGCAAAAGCCGCGACGAGGACGATCAGCGCCAGCAGCGCGTAGAGCCAGCCGCGGCGGCGCGTCCTGCGCCGGCCGATCTGGTCGAGCCCCAGCGCCGTCTCAATGGCGGAATCCGATTCCGCCTTTGGCAGATTGACAATCTGGTCCACGTCGGACCCCTATTATGCGTAATGTCCCTGTCTGTGCACAGATCAGGCTTATCGGTTCAAATATCAAATTAAATTTCGCCCATGTTGGGATTGAGGCAGGAATGCAAACCCGGAATTACTTGCTTTACGATGTGTTTACGACCGAGCGACTGGCCGGCAACCCGCTGGCGGTGGTGTTGGATTGCAAAGGTCTGGACACCGCCGCGATGCAAGCCATCGCGCGCGAGTTCAACCTGTCCGAATCGGTCTTCGTGCTGCCGCCGGACAATCCCAAGCACCGAAACCGCATCCGCATCTTTACCCCCGATTATGAAATGCCGTTCGCCGGCCACCCGACGGTGGGCTCGGCAATCGCGCTGGCGGAACTGGCCGGTGAGGGCGGTGCCGGCATTTTCGTGCTGGAAGAAAACATTGGTCCGGTGCGTTGCGCCGTGAGCAAGCACGATGGCGCCACCTTCGCCGAATTCGACCTCGCCAAGCTGCCGGAGCCGCTGAAGCTCGAAGCCGATCCGGAGGCGATCGGCGCGGCACTCGGCCTGACACCGCACGAAATCGGCTTCGAGAATCACCGTGTCGCCTTCTGGTCGGCGGGCGTGCCCTATGTGACCATCCCGGTCGCCAACCTCGAGGCGGCGGGCCGGATCCGGCTGGACAACCAGGCGTGGTCGGAACTGGCGCCGCGCAAGAGCGAATGGGCCTTCGCCAGCCCGTACGTCTATTGCCGTGAAACGGTGAATCACGAAAGCGCGTTCCATGTGCGCATGATCGTGCCCGGCACGCCGTCCTACGAGGACCCGGCGACCGGTTCGGCGGCGGCGGCCTTCGCCGGCGCCATCATGCATTTCGACGGCCCGACGGACGGGGTTTCGCAATTGTGGATCGAGCAGGGACTGGAGATGGGGCGGCCATCGCGCATCTGCCTCGAACTGACTGTGCTAGGCGGAAAGCTGGCATCCGCGCGCATCGGCGGCAACGCGATCAAGGTGGCGGAAGGCAAGCTTTTCGTCTGATCGCCTCCGCATTCTTTCCCGGCACGACAAGGCTTGATGCGATTTGTCGGGAAATGATTCCAGCAGGGCTGGACAGGACCGGTGTCGGCGGCTATATGCCCGCCAACGCCGGTTTTTGCCGGCCGAGTGGGTGCGTAGCTCAGTTGGTAGAGCAGCTGACTCTTAATCAGCGGGTCCACAGTTCAATCCTGTGCGCACCCACCAAATTCTAACAAAATCAATTTGTTGGACGAGGTGAGGGACCCTGACGGATGCAGGCGGAAGTCCGTGTCCGCACTATGTCCAAATGTTTTGGGCCAGCACCCACACTTTTCGCATCATGCTCTAGATGCGTGTCATACCATTCTCCCGGGTGCCAAATGTCGCGCTGGCGGTGGCCGATCAGTGCTTGGCCCTTGGTCTGTTCCACAGCCCACTTCGATGATTCCCACCAGTGCGCGAACAAACTCAACCATGTCGTTTGCCGTGATGGCTGCCGTGTCGGGGTTTTGCCCGATGTGCTCGGCGGCTCCGCAACATGCGCGGCGGATGAGATCGTAGTGTATATCCCTTTCATCCTCCGGCAACGCCGCCAACTTCATGGCTCGGCTATGAATCAACCGCAGCAATAGTTCGAGAGCTGCTCCGACACTCATGCGTTTGCTCCGCATTGGTCGAGCGTCCCGGCGCTTGAGGGCGCGCGTTTGGAACGTCCGATGAGGAGGCGTTTCCCGTCCCCGTATGGAAGGCTGCATCACAGTCGTTAATATATTCTTTCTTGCTAATATGCATCCATCGCTGAGCCTGCAGAAAGGCCGGGCGGCGCCCGGTGCCTCTTCTTGCGGTTGAAATTTCCCTCAGTCCGAGCAAGGACTTCGCGAACCCCCTGTTTTGGGGCCTTCGAAAATTTATGAGGGTTTGTACATCAAGGCGATCCGCGCATTACTTTTCCGAGACGCCCGCCTCGGCAAAACTCGCCATTCTCGCATGACACTCCAGCGCCGAGCGCACGATGTTGACGGCCAGGCACGCGCCGGAGCCTTCGCCGAGCCGCATCCCAAGGTCGAGCAACGGCGGCAGGGCGAGCGCTTCGAGCAGGCCGCGATGGCCCGATTCGGCGGAGACATGTGCCGCGGTCGTATGAGCAAGGCCGGTTGGGTGCAGCTTTGCCAGCGGCGCGGCGGCGGCGGTGCAGACGAAGCCGTCTAGCAGCACGGGTATGCCCAGATGCCGTGCGGCGAGCGTGGCGCCGAAGATGGCGGCGAGTTCGCGCCCGCCGAGGCTGGCTGCGACCCCCAGCGGATCGGCAAGGGCAGCGGCGTGGCGCTTCAGGCCGGCTTCGATGGCGACCACCTTGCGCTTCAGTCCGGCATCGTCGACGCCGGTGCCGCGCCCGGTCCATTTTTCGGCACCACCGCCGAAAAGCGCCGCCGAAATGGCGGCGGCCGGCGTGGTGTTGCCGATGCCCATTTCGCCAAAACAGACGAGGTCCAGATCTTTCGTCACCGCGTCGTAACCGGCCGAGACGGCGGCGAGGAAGGTTTTCTCATCCATTGCGGGCACTTGGGTGAAATCGCCGGTTGGATGATCGAGGTCGAGCGGGATGACGTCGAGCTCGGCGCCGGCGATGCGGGCGAGCTGGTTGATGGCAGCACCCCCGCCAGCGAAATTCGCCACCATTTGCACGGTGACTTCCGAAGGATAGGCCGACACGCCTTGCGCGGTGACGCCGTGGTTGCCGGCGAAGACGAAGACCTTCACGCGGTCGAGCTTCGGCATGTCGCGGCCTTGCCAGCGCGCCAGCCACGCGGCGATCGTTTCCAGCCGGCCGAGGCTGCCTTGCGGCTTGGTCAGCGTATCCTGGCGGCTGGCAACGGCACTGGCTGCCGCCTCGCTGCCGGTGGGCAGGTCGAGACAGGCGGCGCGCAGTTCATCGAGGGATTTGAAGGGCATGGGGGCAAGGTCTCCGGAAGGGAATCAGGCAAAAGGGGATCAGGAAAGAGCTACGGAAGCGACGAGAAGCACCGCGATCTCGCTCAATTGCTGCAAGGCGCCAACCGTGTCGCCGGTCTGGCCATTGATCTGGTTGAGGCAAAGGGCGTGAAAGGCAGCAAACAGCAGGCCAAGCAGGATGAGCGCGGCGATGGCGCCGCCGGGGCCAAGCAGGAGCAGCGGAATCGCGCCAAGCACGGCGCCGGCTATTGCCATTTCGAGTGAGACGGTGCCGGCGTTTGCCGAGAGGCCGTCGGATCGCGCTGACGGCAAAAGATGCATAAAGGCGCCGAGCACGCCGCGCGAAGCGGCATGCGCAGCCACCAGAGCAAAGAGGGCTTGCGTGGGATCGGTGAGTTCCGAAAGCGCGCTCCAGCGGATCAGCAGCGATAGCGCCAGCGCCGTGGCCCCATAGGCGCCGATGCGGCTGTCGCGCATGATCTCGAGCTTGCGTCCGCGCGACTTGCCGCCGCCGAAGCCATCGGCGACGTCGGACAGCCCATCCTCGTGCAGGCAGCCTGTGGTGAGCACGGTTGCAACGAGGGCGAGGGCGGCCGACGGTCCTATGGCAAGGCCAAACCGTTCCGCCGTGGCAAAGACGATCGCGCCGATCAAGCCGACGACAAGGCCGGCAATGGGGGCGGCCCAGATCGCGGCGGCGAGGCTGCGGCCACGAAAATCGAAGACGGGCAGCGGCAGGCGGGTGAAGAAGACCAGGCAAAGGGCGATGTCATCGAGGACTTGCCGAGGCGACAGGGTGATTCTTGGGCGCCTCATGGTTTAGGCCCGTGCAATGGCGTGGAAGAAGGTGCCACTGACATGGCCACGCCGGTAGCCGGAAGTGCCGAGCGGATTGCCCTGGCCGTCGGCGAGGTCGGCCAGCGGCTCATCATTGCCGGTGGCCATCATCTGCGCATAGTGGAATTCGTGACCTCGGATCAGTGCGCCTTGCGGCCCCAGCGGACAGTCGGCGCGCAGCCGTGCTTCACGGTAGCCGAGATTCATCTTGCGCCTGGCGAAGCTGGTGGAATGGCCGAGCAGGCCGAGCATGCGATGCGTTTCGCCGCCGGCATCCTCCAGCGCTTCACCAAGCACCATGAAGCCACCGCACTCACCATGGATCGGCTTCTTCTCGGCGAAACGCGCCATTCCCACATGGAAATTCGTGGCGGCGGCCAGCTTGCCGGCGTGAAGCTCTGGATAGCCGCCGGGCAGCCAGCAGACATCGCAATCCTCGTCCGGCGCTTCGTCGGCGAGCGGCGAGAACGGGACAATTTCCGCGCCTGCCTTGCGCCAACAGGCGGCGACATGCGGGTAGAGGAAGCTGAAGGCGGCATCCTCGGCCAGTGCGATGCGCTGGCCGGGCGGCCGCAGCGCGTCGGTGAAGTCGCCAATCGCCGGGGCGAGGGGTGTTGCCAGCGCCATGATCGCGTCGAGGTCGAGCGACTTCTCCGCCATGTCGGCCAGCCGGTCGAGATGCGCCATCAGATCGTCATATTCTCCGGCCTGGACGAGGCCGAGATGGCGCTCGGGCAGGTTCAACGTGGGATCACGCAAGATGGCGCCGACGACGGGCAGGCCGATCGCCTCGATGGCGTCGCCGGACAGCCGCCGGTGACGCTCGCTGCCCAGCCGGTTGAGCACGACACCCGCCATCCGCACATCCGGATCGTAGGTGGCAAAACCCTTGGCGACGGCCGCCGCCGTGGTCGACTGGCCGGACACATCGAGCACCAGCAGCACCGGCAGGCCGTAAAGCCGGGCGAGATCGGCGGCGGAACCGGTGCGGCCGGACGAGGCCGGAATACCGTCGAACAGGCCCATGGCGCTTTCGAGGATGACGAAGTCGGCATCGTCGGCCGCCTGTGCGGCCAGCGCATTGAGCAGTGACGGCGACATCGCCCAGCTGTCGAGATTGACACCGGTCAGGCCGGTGGCGGCGGTGTGGAAGCCGGGGTCGATATAGTCCGGGCCGGATTTGGCGCCGCGCACCTTCAGGCCGCGCCGGGTGAGCGCGCGCAGAATGCCGATGGTGACGCTGGTCTTGCCCGAGCCGGAGCGCGGCGCGCCGATGATGATCGCGCGCGCCGTCATGCTTGCGCCGCCAGTGCCGCGCGCATCGCGACGATGCCGCCGACGACGATCAGTGCCGGTGAGGCGAGCCCGGCAGCCGCCGCTTCCTCGGCAATGGTGGCGAGCGTGGCGACGACGGTTCGCTCCTGTGGTGTCGTCGCGGCGACAATCACGGCCGCCGGCGTCGATGGCGCCAACCCGCCGTCGAGCAGGGCGGCTGCTATCAGCGGCAGGTTGGCCATGCCCATATAGACGACCACAGGCTGGCCGGTGCGGGCGATCGCTGCCCAGTCGATGTCGTCATCGGTGCCGGCGGCATGGCCGGTCGCCAGGATGATAGCCTTGTTGATGCCGCGCATGGTGGCCGGGATGCCGGTGGCGGCCAATGCGCTGAGGCCAGATGTCAGGCCCGGCAGCACACGGAACGGGATGTTTTCGCGCGCCAGCGCCAGCGCCTCTTCGCCGCCGCGGCCGAAAATATAGGGATCGCCGCCCTTCAGCCTGACGACGCGGCGGCCTTCACGCGCCAGCCGCACCAGCAAAGCGGTGATGTCGTCCTGCTTCATCGAGGGCTGGCCGCCGCGTTTTCCGGCAAAGAAAAGCTCGGTGTTACCGGCCACTGCCACGACATCTGGCGAAACCAGCGCGTCGTAGACCAGCGCATCCGCTTCGGCCAACGCCGCCAGCACTTCCAGGGTCAGGCAGCCAGGGTCACCGGGGCCGGCGCCGGCCAGCCAGACATGGCCCGGCTCAAGCGGACGCGGCTTGAAGTTCAGCCGCGCGAGCGCCTGTTCGAGCGTGGCGTTTTCGCCTTTGTTGCTGGTGCTGCCGCTCACAATCCGTCCCGTCCGCGAAAACGCCGCTGATAATGGGCGTCGTATAATGAACTCTCGCCAAAGTCTTCCGCCGCCAGCGAGCGGCCGACGAAGATGAGCGCCGTACGCTCCATCGGATCGGCGGCCAGCAGCGCCTCGATGGTCTCCAACGTGCCGGTCAGCACGCGCTCGTCCGGCCAGGAGGCGCGGAAGACGATCGCGACCGGGCAATCCACGCCATAGTGCGGCGTCAGTTCGGCAACGACGCGGTCGATGGCGTGGATGGCAAGGTGAATGGCCAGGGTGGCGCCGGTGCGGCCGAAGGCGGCCAGCGTTTCGCCGGGCGGCATTTTCGACGCACGCCCTGAAACGCGGGTCAGCACCAGGCTTTGCGCGACTTCGGGAATGGTCAGCTCGCGGCGAAGTGCTGCTGCGGCGGCGGCGAAGGAAGGAACGCCCGGGGTTAGCGTGTAGGGGATGCCATGCTTTTCCAGCCGGCGGATCTGCTCGGCGACAGCGCTCCACACCGACAGGTCGCCGGAGTGCAGGCGGGCAACCTCATGGCCGGCCTTGTGGGCCGCCACATATTCAGCCTCGATCTCGTCCAGCGACATCGGCGCGGTGTCGATCAATTTTGTTCCCGGCGCGCAATGCTGCAGCAATTCCGGCGCGACGATGGAGCCGGCGTGGAGACAGACCGGGCAACGCGCCAAGAGCCTGGCACCGCGCAGCGTGATGAGGTCGGCCGCACCCGGCCCGGCGCCGATGAAATGAACGGTCATGGTGCGTCTCCGCTGATGGCGATGGCGCAGGTGACCGCGCCGAGCACGGTGCGTGGACCAAGCAGGCTGGCGCCTTTGCCGGCGACGGCAAGGGCGGAGGCTTCCGAGACCGATGGGGTGCCGGCCAGGTCCCGCGAGAGGCTGGAGTTGCTGAGCGTCCGCGGCGAGGCGGCCTGAAGGGCTGCGTTATCGACGATGATGACGGGAAGGTTCAGCTTGCGACCGGCGGCGGCGATCGCGTCTTCATCCTTCTTGAGCGCCGCGGTGGCCAATGCCGAAAGAGCCGTCATCGCTAATCCGTGTGCTTCCAGAGCGGTTTCTATCACCGCGAGCACGTCTTTGACGGTGACGCCTTTGCGGCTGCCGATGCCCGCGACCATCATGGCTTAACCCAGCTCCATTGCGTGATAGGCATGGCCGGCCGCCATGCCTGCATGGAGCCGACCGGCGAAGCGCGGGAGATGGCGATGCGGGTGAGATCGCCGCCGCGCTTTGTGTGCTGGGCGAGAAGCAGGGCTTCCATTTCCAGCGTCACCGCGTTGGCGACAAGACGGCCACCGGCGCGCAGGGCCTTGATGGCGGCGGTCAACATGCCGGCGTCGCTGCCGCCGCCGCCGATGAACACGGCATCGGGCATCTCCAGCCTGGCCAGTGCCTTGGGCGCGCTGCCTTCCACAATGACGAGGCCGGGAACGCCACAGGCAACGGCGTTGTGGCCGATGCGGGCGGCGCGGGCCGGATCGGCCTCGATGGCGATGGCGCGCATCGAGGGGTGGGCGAGCATCCATTCGATGCCAATCGAACCCGAGCCGGCGCCGACATCCCACAGCAATTCGCCGCGCCTCGGCGCCAGCGCCGACAGGGTAACGGCGCGGATTTCGCGTTTGGTGATCTGGCCGTCATGCTCGAACAGATGATCGGCAAGGCCTGATGTGAGCGGCAGCACGCGCGCTTGCGGTTTCGAATCAATTTCGATGGCCAGCACGTTGAGGGGATTGATGTTTTCGAGGTTGAAGGCGTCGGCACGAACCGAACGCAATGTCTCCTTCGGCCCGCCTAACGCTTCCAGGACCGTCAACCGCGAAGCGCCGAAGTCTAGTTCGGTGAGCAGGCGCCCAATTGCAGCAGGTGCATCGCCATCCGATGTCAGCGCCAGGATGCGTGCGTTGGGCTGCAGCAGCGGGCGGATCAGGTCGATCGGCCGGCCATGCAGTGAGACGGTTTCGATGTCCTGCAGCGCCCAGCCAAGACGGGCGGCTGCCAGCGAAATGGCTGACGGCGCTGGGATGACATACATCTCGCGCGGGTTGACCTTGCGGGCGAGGGTGGCGCCGACCCCGTGGAAGAACGGGTCACCGGAGGCGAGCACGCAGACGTTTCTGCCGGCAAGCGCCAAGACCTCGGCCATCCCGGCATCGAACGGAACCGGCCAGGGTCGCGGCTTGCCCCTGGCAAAGGAAGCGACGAGCGCCAGGTGCCGCTTGCCACCGAAGATGAACTCCGCCTCGGCGATCCGCCGCTTGGCCTCGTCGCCGAGACCCGCTAAACCGTCCTCGCCGATGCCGACGATGGTGAGCCATCTGGAGTTGAGCTTGGCGCCGCGCGGACCCTTAGCAGGCATGATGACCCACCGCATTCTGATCCTTGGCGGTACCACCGAAGCCCGGCAACTGGCCGGAGAACTGGCGGCGCGCGCCGATTGCTGGGTCACGCTTTCGCTGGCCGGCCGCACGCAAAGCCCCGTTGCGCAGGGTGTGCCCGTGCGAAGCGGAGGATTCGGCGGCGCCGATGGTCTGGCTGCTTATCTCAGCGAGACAGCCACTGGTCTGCTGATCGATGCCACGCATCCCTACGCGGCGCGAATCTCCGCCAATGCGGCGATGGCCGCGCGCAAGACCGGCGTGCCGATCCTTGCCTTGCGGCGCCCGGGCTGGGAGGCCGGCCAAGGCGACCGCTGGCTTGAGGTCGACAGCGTTGCCGAGGCCGCGCGGGCGCTTGGCGATGCGCCGCGCCGTGTGTTTCTGGCGCTTGGCCGCCAGGAGGTCGCAGCCTTCGAGGCAGCGCCCCAGCACCATTATCTCATCCGCAGCGTCGATCCGGTCGAGCCGAAGCTGGCGGTTGCCGATGCCGTGTACCTGTTGGCGCGCGGACCGTTTGGCGAGACCGACGAGCGCGCTCTGCTCGAAAAACATCGCATCGATGTCGTGGTATCGAAGAACAGCGGCGGCGCGGCCACCTATGGCAAGATCGCCGCCGCGAGGGCGCTTGGCATCGAGGTGGTCATGGTGCGCAGGCCCGATCTGCCGGACGTGCCTTCGGCTGAAACCGTCGAAGCGCTGGCCGCGATGGTGCGTCATTTTGTGGAGCCCGATGCCGAGCGCGGCGTGTAGACCAGCGCCGGCTTGTCGCCACGCTTGATGATCCGGGTCTCCGGCGAGCCGATGATGATGCAGGTCGCCATGTCGGCCTTTTCTGCGTCGACATCGGCCAGCAGATAGGCCTCGATGCGCTCGTCCGGACGGCCGGCGGCGCGGCCGAAGATCACCGGCGTCGTGCCGGGCAGGATGGCGGTCAGGCATTCGAAGGCGCGGCCAAGTTGCCAGGGACGCGCCTTGCTGATCGGGTTGTAGAGAGCGATGACGAAGCCGGCGCCGGCCGCCGCCAGCAGGCGCAACTCGATCAAATCCCAAGGCTTCAGATTGTCGGACAGCGAGATGGCACAAAAATCATGGCCGAGCGGCGCGCCGATGCGGGCGGCGACCGCCAGCATGGCGGTGACGCCAGGCACGACTGTGACATCGACCGCACGCCATTCGGCCGGACCGGCCTCGATCGCCTCACAGACCGCCGCGGCCATGGCGAACACGCCGGGATCGCCACCGGATACCACGGCGACGTCGTGGCCCTCGGCGGCCTTGGTCAGGGCCTCCTTGGAGCGGGCGAGTTCCTCACGATTGTCTGAAGCGACGCGGGTCTGGTCGGGGCGGAGGTCAAGCCGGTCGAGATAGGGCTTGTAGCCATAGAAGAATTTTGCCTCCGCGATAGCGCGGCTGGCTTGCGGGGTGACCTGGTCGGCATTGCCGGGCCCGAGGCCGATGACGGTGAGACGGCCGCTCATGCCTGCGCTCCAGCCACGCCGGGTCGACCGGACCAGCCGGCAACCAGCACGATGGCGAAATAGGGCGCCTTGTCGTCCGGCTTGTCGACAAGCTTCATCGAGACGCTGCCGGCCATGGTACCGCGCTCGACGTAGACGGCACGCGTCAGCTTGCCGGTCACCTCCAGGGCGCGCTTGATCTTAGGCAAGTTGCGACCGACCTTCATGATGACGGCGGCATCGGTGTCGGCAAGGCGGCGCGTCAGGTCGAATTCGCTCATCGTGCCAGGCAGCACGGTCAGCACGTCGTCGCCCTGGACGATCGGCACGCCGGTCTGCGACCAGCAGCCGGACATGGCGGTGATGCCGGGAATGACCTCGGTCGGGTAGCGATGGGCAAGGCGCACATGCAGGTGCATGTAGGAGCCGTAGAACAGCGGGTCGCCTTCGGAGAGCACGGCAACCATTTTGCCGGCGTCGAGGTGCTCGGCGACCCTGTCGGCCGACTCCTCGTAGAAACCTGATATCTGCGAGCGGTAATCGTCGTGATCCTTGTCGATCTCGGTGGTCACGGGATAGAGCAGCGGCAGTTCCAGCATGTCGGGCCGGAAGCGCGCCTCGACGATGGCGCGGGCATTGCTGTTGTTGCCGCGTTTGGCGAAATAAGCCACGACATCGGCCTCGGCCAAGGTCCGTGCGGCCTTCAGCGTCAGCAATTCGGGGTCGCCGGGACCGGTGCCGACGCCGACGAGACGGCCTTTGGGGAGCGCGTTCACAGGCCCGGCCTCGCCAGTGAATTGAGCGCTGCGGCGGTCATGGCGCTGCCGCCAAGCCTGCCGCGCACGATGGCGTAGGGCACGCCGTAGGAATTTTCGGCCAGCGCATCCTTGGATTCGGCAGCACCGACAAAACCGACTGGCATGCCGATGATGGCGGCTGGCTTAGGCGCGCCATCGCGCAGCTTTTCCAGCAAGTAGAAGAGTGCGGTCGGCGCATTGCCGATGGCGACGACCGAACCGGCCATGCGCTCGCCCCAAAGGTCGATCGCGGCGGCCGAGCGGGTATTGCCGATCTCCCTGGCGATGTCGTGCGTGCGCTGGTCCCGCAAGGTGCAGATCACCTCATTGCCGGCCGGCAGCCGGGCGCGGGTGACGCCATGCGAGACCATTTCCGCGTCGCAGAAGATCGGCGCGCCGGCCGCCAGAGCGGTGCGGGCGGCGGTGACGAAATCGTTGGAGAAAACGAAACGACTTGCTGCCTCGACCTGGCCGCAGGCATGGATCATGCGGATGGCGACATCGGCCTCGGCTTCGGAAAAGCGCGACAGATCAGCCTCGGCGCGAATGATGGCGAAGGAGCGCTCGTAGATCGCTGTGCCGTCGTGGATATAGTCATAGGCGGCCATGCTCATTCCTGTTTGTAGGTCTCAGCGATGCCGGCCGGTCCTAGCCTTGTCAGGCAAGCGGCGGCGGGTTCGCCTTGAAATCGTGCGCTGCGGATCACCGCCGCGACGCGGCTGATGCCGCGCGCGGCGTCATAGCCCGGCCTGTAGCCGGCAGGAAGGGCCTTTGCCGTCGCGTTCACGACAAGTCCGGCTCCATTTTCACCGCCGACAATTGTTAGTGCTGCTGGGCCGGGATGTGCGCAGCCCTTGGCGCAGCCGGAAACGTGCAGGGTAAAGTCGAGGATGTCCGCGTTCTCGGCGGCGATCGCCTCGGCGATGTCGCGGGTCGCGATCCGGCCGGACGCACAGGCCGGCGTGCCGGGGCAGGCGGCGATGCGCGTGCGCGGGTCGGCGGGGGAGGTGACGAAGCCGAGGGTGGCGGCGGCCTCATGAAGGGATTGTTTGGCGTCCGCCGGCTGGCCGAGGAACAGCAGGGCGCGGCCTGGGACGAGGCGGATTTCGGTTGCGCCGAGGGCGAGGGCGCTTTGCGCGAGGCCGATGATTTTTTCAGCTGGCATGCTGCCGTAGGGGAGGCCGATGCCGAGGGCGTGGCCGTTGTGCACGTCGAAGATGCCAACCGGTAGGCGGCTGCGCTCTACGGCGCCCCCCTCTGTCCTGCCGGACATCTCCCCCTCAAGGGGGGAGATCGGCAGCTTTGCCCCTAGCACTTCCGTTTCAACGTCAAGAATTGGCGAAGACAGCGATAACAGCGCAATCTCCCCCCTAGAGGGGGAGATGTCCGGCAGGACAGAGGGGGGCGCCACAGAGTGCCAGCTTGCGAGAGACTCCAATTGCCGCCTCGACAAATCCCGCGTGTGCGCCTCGCGGCCTTTCTCGGCAACCATCCGCAGCGCCGCGACAGCAATGTCGCGCGCCGCATCCTCATCCGCCACAGTGAGCAGCTTGGCGGTCTGCCCATCACCCGCGACAGACACACGCCAACGGTAGCCAGCATCGGCCCGCACCGCCTTCAACCTGACATCCGCCGTCACCGCATCCAGCGTCAGTTGCCCGCCGCCGTCGACGATCACCGCAACCTTCGGCCCCAGCCTTGTTGCCAGCCCGGCTTCCTCAACGGCCACCCTGATCCGCTCAGCCATCGGTCTCGGATCGGCGATCTCCCGCGGGTCAATGCCGGCCAGCGGGCCGGTCTCGACCGGGACGCCGGTGCGCACCGCGATGCCCAGCGCATCGACCTCCACTGCCAGCAACGCAGCGCTTTCCGCTGTCAGGCCGCGTATCTGCAGGCTGCCGCGCGCCGTTACTTCCATGATGCCGTTGCCGTGCCGCACAGCGGATTCGGCCAACGCGATCAAGAGCTTCGGCGATAGGCCTCCTGGGACCGGGTTGAGCCGCACCAGCAGGCCGTCGCCTGTCTGCATCGGTGCCGACAAAGCAGGGCAGGCGCCACGGCGCGAGAAGGCGTTCATGCCGCGACCCCGAGCGCGTTGGCCTCGGCGATCAGTGCGGCGAGATCGTCGTCGATGGAATTGCGCAAGGGATGCCAGAGGCCGCGCCGGCGCGCCGACAGGAAGCGCTCGGCGATGACTTTGGCGGCGGCGGGGTTTTCGCGCAGGATGAAGGCGCGAACTTCCGGATCGCCGAGATAGGCATCATGCACGGCCTCGATCAGCGCGCCTGAAATGACATGGGTGGTCTCGGCGAAGCCGACCAGCCGGTCGACCGTCTCGGCGAATTCGGAGGCGCCGCGCGGACCGTGGCGCATCTGCCCAGATATGAAGCGGGCGTTGACGGCACGGGCACGCACCACGCGCGACACTGCTTCGCCAACCGATCGCGGTGTCGGCTTCTGCGGGTCCGTGGTGTCGAGCACGATGACGTCGGCGTTCCTGCCGAGTGTCGCCAAGGCGGCCGAAAAGCCGCCGATGAAGGCGACGTCGGCGGAACCTTCGAGAATGTCGCGGCCGGGGTCGTCGCCGGTGTGGACCAGAAGATCGGCTTCGGCGATGCGGTCTTCAAACGCTCCGGGTGCCGAGACGCCTTCGCCGCCGGCACCGCCATAGGCATGCGAGGTGGCGTCGAGATAGGCGCGGCCGATTTCTTCCCGCGCCGCCCAGTCGCCGCTGGACAAAATCTCTTCGACGCCGGCGCCGTAAGTGCCGGGCGAGGTGCCGAAGATGCGTGGGCTGACCTTGCCGTCGGCGCGGGTCCTGGCGGCGAGCGGGTTTTCTGAATCGTCCTCGTCGCGCGCAGCAACGGCGTTGGCGGCGGCGTCGATCAGTGCGATCTGGGTCGGGAACATGTCGCGGAACAGGCCTGATATGCGCCAGGTGACGTCGACGCGCGGGCGGCCGAGCGTCGCCGGCGGCAGCACCTCGATGCCGGTGATGCGGCCGGTCGCGGCGTCCCATTGCGGCCGGCAGCCCATCAACGCAAGGCCCTGCGCGATCTCCTCACCGCCGGTGCGCAGCGAGGCCGAGCCCCAGAGGTCCGTCACCAGCGAGCGCGGCCAGTCGCCATGCGATTGCATGTAGGCGCGCACCACTTCTTCCGCCGCCGCCTTGCCGAGATCATAGGCGGTCGGGGTCGGCATGGTGCGCGGGTCCGAGGTGAACAGGTTGCGGCCAGTGGGCAAGACATCGGAGCGCCCGCGCGCGGGCGCGCCGGCCGGGCCCGCCATGACGTGACGGCCATCGAGCGCGCCGAGCAGCGCGGCCTTCTCGGCTTCCGCGCTTTGCCTGCGCATGGGATCGGGCTCGTCGTCCGGGACGCGACCATAGATATGCAGCCCGTCCTTGATGGCAAAGTCCTTGAGATCGCAGAGCCAGGCGTCGATGCGGCGCAGCGCTTCGTCGGGCGCATCGGTTTTGGCGACGCCGGCTTCGGAGGCGAGGCCGGTCTTTTGCGCGGTTTCGACAATCAGTTTCGCCAGCCGGTCACGACGACGGCGGTCGAGGCCGTCGGCCTGGGCGTATTCGTCGACCAGCCGTTCGAGCCGTTGCTGGTTCTCGTCCAGTCCGGCGCCTGTCAGCGGCGGCGGCAGATGACCAAGGGTGACCGCGGCAATGCGCCGTTTGGCCTGTGCCGCTTCGCCGGGGTTGGAGACGATGAAGGGATAGATGACGGGCAGGGAGCCGGTCACGATCTCGGGAAAGCAGGCTTGCGAAAGCGCGACGGTCTTGCCGGGCAGCCATTCCAGCGTGCCGTGTGCGCCGACATGGATGAGAGCGTGGACGCCAAGCGATTTGCGCAGCCACAGGCCGAACGCGATCAAAGCGTGGCGCGGAGGCAGCGTCGGATCGTGGTAGTCGGCGCGGCGGTCCGCGGAACGGCCGCGGTCGGGGGCGAGTGCGACGGTGATGTTGCCGAAATGCGCGGCGCGGAAGGCGAAGTGTTTTTTGCCTGATAGCGAAGGTCTTCGCGAGGCGCCCCCCTCTGTCCTGCCGGACATCTCCCCCTCTAGGGGGGAGATTGGCAGCTTCGGCGCTCCGCTCGCCTCTGCGACAGTGGGCATTGGCGAAAACGGTGATGAGGGCTCGATCTCCCCCCTTGAGGGGGAGATGTCCGGCAGGACAGAGGGGGGCGCCTCGCGACGACCTGTCACGCTTTCCGCTCTGCCCCAAGCAGCCTCAACTGCGGCCATTGCCGCTCCTGGCAACTCCGTCGAAAAGGAGTGATAGTCTTCCAGCCTCAGCCCACCGTCGCCGCGCTCCAGCAAATCCAGCAATTCACGCGGCGTTTGCGGAATCCCATCAACGGCATAGCCCTGTTCGCTCAAGTCCCGCAGTATGGCCAGCACGCTGGACGGCACATCCAGCCCGACCGCATAGCCGGTGCGGCCGGGAGCACTGGGATAATCGGGAATGAGGATCGCCAGCTTGCGTTCGGCGCGCGGGGTCTGCTGCAAACGGGTGAAGGCCTCTACGCGCCTAGCCACTTGCTCAACACGATCCAGTTCCGGCCGGTTGGCCAAGGCGCGGTGGCCCAGCGCCGGGTCGACATCGCTCTCGCCCTTGAAAGAGATGGCGCCGGCAAGGATGCGGCCATCGAGTTCGGGCAGCACGACATGCATGGCAAGGTCGGCGGGCGCCAGTCCGCGCTGATTGTTTTCCCATACGTCGCGGCGCGTGGTGGCGACGATGACCTGGAAGACAGGCACGCCGGCGCGGTCGAACGGGGTTTCCACGCCGGGCTCGGCGCCAGAAGCGAAAGCTGTCGCGGTGATGATGGCGGCGGGTTTCAGCGATGCGATGGCATTTTCGACGAACGCCAGGGACACCGGATCCTTGAGACTGGAAACGAAGATCGGGACCGGTGCCAGTCCCTGGGAGTGCAAAGCCTCGGCCAGCGCATCGATCGGGGCGACATCGGCTGCAAGCAGCATCGATCGGTAGAAGAGAATCGGGATGATGGGAGCGCCGGCATTTGAAAGGTCCGGCTGTTCTGCGACCCCCAATCCAGATTGATAGTAACCAGCCTTCGGCACGCTGACCGGACTGGCGACGGGCATATCCTGTCCAGCCAGGCCTGCCAGCCTGTGCACCAGGGCGCTCATATTGGCCGGGCCGCCCTCGCGGAAATAGCCGAGCAGGCCGTCGAGTTCGGCGCGCGGCAGCGTCGAGGCTTCGATCAGCCTGAGATCCTCGTCATGGCTTTCACCCGGAAGCAGCGCCAGCTTTATGCCGCGCTCGCGGGCGATTGCCGCGAGCTGGTCGCAGCCATAGCGCCACCAGTCGTAGCCGCCGAGGATGCGCACCATGATGACCTTGGCATGGCGGGCGACGCTGTCGATCCAGAGATCGACGGACATGGGATGGCGCAGGTCGCGCAGTGCGGCGAGCCGCATCGACGGCAAGCGATCGGCGTCGGCCTTCCATGCCGCCGCCAGCCCGGCGAGATCGCTGTCGGTGAAGGACAAGGCCACGATATCCGCCGGCACCTGCCGGAGGTCGACAGGCTCGGCGAGATCGTCGAGCGAGGCGGAGTTCGTGGTGAGGATGTGCATCGCGGCCCGTGCCTGAAAATCAGCCGGCGAGGATACGTTCGATCGCCGGACGGTTCAGCCCCTTGAGGCCAATGACGACGAGGCGCGAGCGGCGGTCGTCCCCGGCGGTCCAGGCCCGGTCGTAGTAATGATTGACGCGCGGGCCGACGGCCTGCAGCAGGAGCCGCATCGGCTTGCCACCAACCTCGACGAAGCCTTTCACCCGCAGCACGTTTTCCTGTTCGGCGGCGGCGGCGACGCGTCTTGCCAGTTCGTCCGGATTGGCGATCGAGGGCATGTCGACGATGAACGAGTCGAAGTCGTCATGCTCGTGGTCGAATGCGCCGTCGTGATGGGATTTGCGGTTCTCGATGTCGTCCTCGACGGCGAGACCAAGCCCGAGCAGCACCGAGGGATCGACCTTGCCGTGAGACGTCGGCACGATCTTCACGGCGCGTGCGGAGTGTTCGTTGACGATGGCGTTGGCGCGGGCCGAACCGGCGGCGTCCATCAGGTCGCTCTTCGACAGGATGATCAGATCGGCGCAGGCGATCTGGTCCTCGAACACCTCCTCGACCGGATCATCATGGTCGAGGCTTTCATCCCCGGCGCGCTGCGCCTGCAGGGCGTCCATGTCGTTGGCGACGCGACCTTCGGCAAGTGCGGGACCATCGACCACGGCGATGACGCCATCGACGGTCACGCGGCTCTTCACCGTCGGCCACTGGAAGGCCTGGACCAGCGGCTTGGGCAAAGCGAGGCCCGAGGTTTCGATCAGGATATGGTCAACCTTCGGCGTCAGCGACAGGATCTGGTCGAGCGCCGGCACGAAATCGTCGGCGACGGTGCAGCAGATGCAGCCATTGGCCAGCTCGACGATGTTTTCCGCTGGGCAGGTGTCGATACCGCAGCCCTTGAGGATCTCGCCGTCGATGCCGATGTCACCGAACTCGTTGACAATGATCGCGATACGCTTGCCGCCGGCGTTTTCCAGGAGATGGCGGACCAGAGTCGTCTTGCCGGCGCCGAGGAAACCGGTGACGACGGTGCAGGGAACACGGGAAACGGATGCGGTCATATCAAGTCTTTCAGCATGTCGAGGGGAGGGATGCGGGCCACGAGGCCGCGCTTGAGGCTATCGGGCCGGCCTCGCCAGGGAATGAGGCCGTCGCTGGAGGTGGCGAAGAGTTTCGCGCCGGTGACGAGATCGGCGCCGCTGGTCGTGGTCAGATCGCCGAAGACATAGCTCCAGCACCCGTCACGCAGGATCGCGGCGCTCAGTCGGCGTTTGCAATTGCCGAGGCATTCGACGGTGCGGATGCGGATGTTGTCGCCCGAGGCGGCCTGGCGCGTATCTTCGGCCAAAAGTTCGCCGGCCCGAGGGTGGGCGTCGGAGCCGGTCTCGTCGCGACAGGAGGCGCAGACGATGACAGTGATGCCGGCCAGGGAATCATCCCCGCCGGACGAAATGTCCGTTGTTTCAGCCGAAAAACTGCTGTCGCGATCCAAATCAGGCTCCTTGCCCGGAAAACCCGCCGGGCGATCGGATACTTGCATTCCAGACGGCAGGTCTCCTGGCTCGCGGGTCATCGCCTTTGGGTAGCCGCCTTCCCGGGACAATCCCAGTGGCTTTCGGCCTTGGCTCTTCGCTCACAGTTGCGGGGACAGCCGCGGATTTGGGATTTTTCAATCCCGCACCGCATTCCCTCTTGGCTCCTCCCTTTGCCGAGAGGAGACCGTCTGGATCCGATTTAGGCTCTTGCGGGCAGCGGTGTCAACGCGAGCTTACGACACCGTGATGTCGGACAGCGCCGGGCCCAGATCGCCGGCAGGCGTCACTTCGATGCGTTCGAGGCCAAGCCAGTCCTGCATCTGCTTCAATTCCTCGAAGAGCTGAGCGGCGGTTCCGGGCGGTGCGCAGGCCTCGGCGTAAGCGGCATGGACACGCAGGACACTTGCCGGCCGGTCTGCCTTGAGGTCGACGCGCGCAACGATCCTGTCGCCGAGCAGGAAGGGCAGGACGTAATAGCCGTATTGGCGCTTGTCGGCCGGCGTGTAGATCTCGATCCGGTAGTGAAAATTGAACAGCCGCTCTGAGCGCGAGCGCTCGAAGACAACGGGGTCGAACGGCGCCAGCAGGGCGCGGGCCTCGATCTTGCGTGGCAAACGCGCGTCTCTATAGAGGTAAGCCGGCTTGTCCCAGCCCTCGACGCGAACAGGCAGCAGTTCGCCGAGTTCGACCAGTTCCTCCAGCCGGCCTTTCATGTCGGCGGGGGAGAGTCGAAAATAGTCGCGCAGGTCGCCTGATGTCGCGATGCCGTGGGCGCGGGCGGAGATGCGCAGCAATTCACGATGCGCGTCTTCAGTTGCGGGCACCGGCGTATCGAGGATCGCCTGCGGCAGCACCCGCTCCGGCAGGTCGTAGAAGCGCTCGAAGCCGCGCCGGTGCGCCGTGGTGATGCGCCCGGCCCAGAACAGCCATTCGAAGGCGTGCTTGGCGTGGCTCCAGCCCCACCAGCCGCCGGAGCCTTTCTGGCCCTCCAGCGCGGAAGCGGCGACCGGGCCGCGTGCGACGACCTCGCGGTAGATCTTTTCTATATAGGCGGCGTGCTCGCGGCCCCATTTGGCCAGCCCCAGATACATTTCATCGCCTTGCTCGGCGCGCAGCATGCGCCAGCGCATCAGCGGGTAGGTCTCGACCGGCAGGAACGAGGCCTCATGCGCCCAGTATTCGAAGACCGTGCGCTTGCGGGTCACGGCGGCGTTGTCGAGCAAAGCGAGGGGATAGGGGCCAAGACGCGAATAGAGCGGCATGTAGTGGGCGCGAACCACCGCACTGACGGAATCGATCTGCAGCAGGCCGGTGCGGGACAGAACGCGGGCGAAGTGGCGGCGGTCGGGCGTACCGGCGGGGCGGGGATCGAGAAACCCTTGAGCGGCGAGCGCGATGCGCCGGGCGGCGGCAAGCGAGATCTTTTCCTTCATGCGGATGCGTCTCTGATGGACCTGTCTGGCGTCATTGCGAGGCGTGATTCCAGCCCATGCTAGCAGGGTTTTGGCGGCAACCCTGTCAGGAGAGAAAAGTGGAGTAAATGGCGAAGGAAATCAAACAGGAGCGTATGGGACCAGTTTCTCCCGGATTGCCGTCCAGCTCGGTGTTTTGAACAAGGTTTGACTTGCTTCGCTGGAAGTGCTGCGCTAACCCTCGCCGCGTTGCAGCATAGGCTCCTTAAAACGGTTCAGCGGTTAAACTGTCACGCTTCCGCATTAAGGTCCGGTGCTGTAATCAACGTGGATTGGCGCCAACGGAAAGCCGCTGCATGAACGCACTCCTCAGTTCGTACCTGCCCATCGTCCTATTTATCGGCGTGGCGCTGGTGGTCGGTCTGGCGCTGCTGGCCGCGCCCTTCCTGGTAGCCTACCGCAACCCGGATCCCGAGAAGCTGTCCGCCTATGAATGCGGATTCAACTCGTTCGACGATGCCCGCATGAAATTCGACATCCGCTTCTACCTGGTGTCGATCCTGTTCATCATCTTCGACCTGGAAGTAGCCTTCCTCTTCCCCTGGGCGGTGTCCTTCTCGAAGATTGGCATGCTCGGTTTCTGGTCAATGATGGTGTTTTTGGCAGTGCTGACCATCGGCTTTGCCTATGAATGGAAAAAAGGAGCGCTGGAATGGGATTGAACGACAGTTCAGGCACCCTCGTCGCGCCGAAGCCCAAGGGTATCATCGATCCCAACACCGGCAAGCCGGTGGGGGAGGACGATCCCTTCTTCCTCGAAATCAACAACGAGCTTGCCGACAAGGGTTTTCTGGTCACCTCGACCGAGGCGCTGATCACCTGGGCGCGCAGCGGTTCGCTGATGTTCATGACCTTCGGTCTGGCGTGCTGCGCGGTCGAGATGATCCACACCTCGATGCCGCGCTACGATTCGGAGCGCTTCGGTGTCGCGCCGCGCGCGTCTCCGCGCCAGTCAGACATCATGATCGTGGCCGGCACGCTGACCAACAAGATGGCGCCGGCGTTGCGCAAGGTCTACGACCAGATGCCGGAGCCGCGCTACGTCATCTCGATGGGCTCTTGCGCCAATGGCGGCGGCTACTACCACTATTCCTATTCGGTGGTGCGCGGCTGCGACCGGGTCGTGCCGGTCGACATCTATGTGCCCGGCTGCCCGCCGAGCGCCGAAGCCCTGCTCTACGGCATTCTTCTGCTGCAGAAGAAGATCCGCCGCACCGGCACGATAGAACGGTAAATCCATGGCCGCATCCCTTAGCGAACTGTCGACCTATCTCGGCGAGAAGCTGATCGGCCGCGTCAATGACGCGGTGCTCGCCTATGGCGAGCTCTCCATCAATGTCGAGCCGCGCGATCTGGTCGAAGTGATGACCTTCCTGCGCGACGATGCGCGCTGCCAGTTCATCTCGATCATCGATGTCTGCGGCGCCGACTATCCGTCGCGGGCCAAGCGCTTCGACGTCGTCTACCATCTGCTGTCGCCGAAACAGAATGTCCGCATCCGGGTCAAGGTGCAGGCCGACGAAGAGACGATGGTGCCGTCGATCACCGGCGTTTATCCAGGCGCCGACTGGTTCGAGCGCGAGACCTACGATCTCTATGGCGTGCTGTTCTCAGGCCACCCCGACCTGCGCCGCCTGCTGACCGATTACGGGTTCGAAGGCCATCCGCTGCGCAAGGATTTCCCGCTGACCGGTTTCGTCGAAGTGCGCTACGACGACGAGGCCAAGCGCGTGATCTATGAGCCGGTCGAGCTCAAGCAGGAATTCCGCAATTTCGATTTTCTTTCCCCGTGGGAAGGCACCGACTATGTGCTGCCCGGGGATGAGAAGGCAAAGCAGTAAATGGCTGAAACCTCCGTCCGCAATTTCAACATCAATTTCGGCCCTCAACACCCTGCGGCGCATGGTGTTTTGAGGTTGGTTCTCGAACTCGACGGCGAAGTCGTCGACCGCGTCGATCCGCATATCGGCCTGCTGCATCGTGGTACGGAAAAGCTGATCGAGGCCAAGACCTATCTGCAGGCGGTGCCTTATCTCGATCGGCTCGACTATTGCGCCCCGATGAACCAGGAGCATGCCTTCGCGCTCGCCGCCGAGCGCCTGCTCGGCATCGAGGTGCCGAGGCGCGGCCAGCTGATCCGCGTGCTCTATTGCGAAATCGGCCGCATCATGTCGCACATCCTCAATGTGACGACGCAGGCGATGGACGTCGGCGCTCTGACGCCGCCGCTGTGGGGTTTCGTCGAGCGCGAAAAGCTGATGGTGTTTTATGAGCGGGCCTCCGGCTCGCGCATGCATGCGGCCTATTTCCGTCCCGGCGGCGTCCACCAGGACCTGCCGCGCCAACTGGTCGAGGACATCGGCAAGTGGATCGACCCGTTCCTGAAATCGCTCGATGACCTCGACAAGCTGCTCACCGGCAACCGCATCTTCAAGCAGCGCAATGTCGATATCGGCATTGTTTCGCTGGCCGACGCCTGGGCCTGGGGCTTTTCGGGCGTCATGGTGCGCGGCTCGGGTTCGCCTTGGGACCTGCGCAAGTCGCAGCCCTATGAATGCTATTCGGAAATGGATTTCGACATCCCGATCGGCAAGAACGGCGACTGCTTCGACCGTTATCTCCTGCGCATGGAAGAAATGCGCCAATCGGCGCGGATCATGCGCCAATGCGTCGACCTGCTGCTCGGCAAGGAGAGCACCGGTCCGGTGTCGAACCTCGACGGCAAGGTGGTGCCGCCCAAGCGTGCCGCGATGAAGCGTTCGATGGAAGCGCTCATCCATCACTTCAAGCTCTACACCGAAGGCTATCGCGTGCCGGCCGGCGAGGTCTATGCGGCGGTCGAGGCGCCGAAGGGCGAGTTCGGCGTCTATCTGGTCTCCGACGGCACCAACAAGCCCTACCGCTGCAAGCTGCGCGCACCTGGTTTCGCGCATCTGCAAGCCATGGATTTCCTCTGCCGCGGCCACCTGCTGGCCGACGTCACCGCCGTTCTTGGCTCCCTCGACATCGTGTTTGGTGAGGTCGATCGCTAAATGTCAGTCCGCCGTCTCGCAGAAGCCAGCGTCCAGCCAGCCTCCTTCGCCTTCAACCGGGCGAACGCGGCGGCTGCCAAGCAATGGATCAAGAAGTATCCCAAGGGCCGCGAGCAGTCGGCGATCATTCCGCTTTTGATGCTTGCGCAGGAGCAGGAAGGCTGGGTCACCAAAGCGGCAATCGAGACCATCTCCGACATGCTCGACATGCCTCGCATCCGCGGGCTCGAGGTCGCGACCTTCTACACGCAGTATCAATTGAATCCCGTTGGTACCCGCGCGCACATCCAGGTTTGCGGCACCACGCCGTGCATGCTGCGCGGCTCGGAAGCGCTGATGGATGTGTGCCGCTCGAAAATCCACCACGACCAGTTCCACACCAATGACAAGGGCACCTTGTCGTGGGAGGAGGTGGAGTGCCTCGGCGCCTGCGTCAACGCGCCGATGGTCATGGTGTTCAAGGACACGTTCGAGGATCTGACACCCGAGCGTCTGGCCGAAATCATCGATCTCTATGATGCCGGCAAGGGGGCCTCGGTGGCGCCCGGACCGCAGAATGGCCGTACAGGCTCGGAGCCGGCCTCCGGTTTGACGACGCTGAAGAGCGAAAAGGCGATCCTCAAGTCGACCCGCGACCGGGAGGCCCGGGAAGCAGCCAAGGCTGCCAAGGCAGCACCCGGCGCGATCATCGCGGCGCCGGTGCCGCCACCGGCGGCTGGTGCTCCTGCCGCCCCTGTCGCGCCGTCCAATGCCAGCAAGCCGAAGACCGACGCGCCTGAGACCAGCCCGGCGTTGAAGACGCCTTCAAAGGCCAAGGTGGCGCCGGCGACGGAGAAGGCGGCGAGCGTTTCTGCGCCGCTGCATTCGGCCGCCAATGCCAACAAAGCGGCGCCGGAAGTGGAGAAGGTCTCCAAGCAGCGCAGTGGACCGACGGTCAGGGCCGAACCGGCATCGGCCTTCAAGGCGCCGGAAGCCAAGGTGCCAGTCGCAAAGCCGGCAAAACCATCGCTGGAGGACAAGAACCGTCCGGCCGGTATCGACAGGCCGGCCGCGGTCGACGATCTCAAGTTGATCTCCGGGGTCGGTCCGAAGATCGAGGGTATCCTGCACACGCTGGGCATCTTCACCTTCGCGCAGGTCGCGTCGTGGAAGAAGGCCGAACGAGAGTGGGTCGACGGCTATCTCTCCTTCCAGGGCCGCATCGACCGCGACGACTGGGTCCGCCAAGCCAAGGCGCTCGCCAAGGGCGGCGTCGCCGAATACATCCGCGTCTTCGGCAAGAAGCCGGTCTGAGGGACGAAAAATGCTTCAGGACAAAGACCGCATCTTCACCAATATCTACGGCCTCTTCGACAAGTCGCTGGCTGGTGCCATGGCGCGCGGTGCCTGGGACAACACGCCCGGCATCGTCGCCAAGGGGCGTGAGTGGATCGTCAACGAGATGAAGGCGTCGGGCCTGCGCGGACGCGGCGGGGCCGGCTTTCCGACCGGGCTGAAATGGTCGTTCATGCCCAAGCAGAGCGACGGCCGGCCGAGCTATCTCGTCATCAACGCCGACGAATCCGAGCCCGGCACCTGCAAGGACCGCGATATCCTGCGCAACGACCCGCACACGCTGGTCGAAGGCGCGTTCCTGGCCGGCTTCGCCATGGGCGCGATTGCCGCCTACATCTATGTACGCGGCGAATTCATCCGCGAGCGCGAGGTGCTGCAGCGGGCGATCGAGGAGGCTTACGAGGCCAAGCTGATCGGCAAGAACAATACGTCGGGCTATGATTTCGAAATCTATATGCATCACGGCGCCGGCGCCTATATTTGCGGCGAGGAAACGGCGCTGCTGGAAAGCCTCGAAGGCAAGAAGGGCCAGCCCCGGCTGAAGCCGCCATTCCCGGCCAATGTCGGCCTTTATGGTTGCCCCACGACGGTCAACAATGTGGAATCGATCGCGGTGGCACCGACCATCCTGCGCCGCGGAGCTGCGTGGTTCTCGTCCTTCGGCCGGCCCAACAATGTCGGTACCAAGCTGTTCTGCGTCTCCGGCCACGTCAACAATCCGTGCACCGTCGAAGAAGCGATGTCGATCCCGTTCCGCGAACTGATCGAGACGCATTGCGGCGGCATCCGCGGCGGCTGGGACAATCTGCTCGCGGTCATTCCGGGCGGCGCCTCGGTGCCGCTGGTGCCGGCGGAGCAGATCATCGACACGCCGATGGATTTCGACGCGTTGCGCGATCTCAAATCCGGCCTCGGCACGGCGGCCGTCATCGTCATGGACAAGTCGACCGATGTCGTGAAGGCGATCGCGCGGCTTTCCTACTTCTACAAGCATGAAAGCTGCGGCCAGTGCACGCCGTGCCGCGAGGGCACCGGCTGGATGTGGCGGGTGATGGAGCGGCTGGTGCGCGGCGAGGCGCAGAAGCGCGAGATCGACATGCTGCTCGACGTCACCAAGCAGGTCGAGGGCCACACGATCTGCGCGCTGGGCGATGCGGCGGCATGGCCGATCCAGGGCCTGATGCGGCATTTCCGTGGCGAGGTGGAGCGGCGCATCGACGAATTTTCGCGCAACGCGCACCGGGCCGAACCGGTGATGGTGGCGGCGGAATAAAAAGAAACTTTTGAACTTGGGAAGAAAACGGGGCGGGACGAACGAAGAATCGACCAGGAGAACTCTATGGCGCCGTATTCGACACCCTACCCATTGATGCCCAATTTGGACCAGATCGAGAAGATGAACCAAGACCTGACCAGGATGCTGCCGAAGGAGATGGCCAACGCCGTCAACCTTTTCGCGCACCCTGTCGCGGGTGCGGTGGCGATGTCGGCGCTTGGCATGGGGCTCGCCAATCATGCGTTCGGCGTCTGGATGGGTGCGCTTTCGGGAGCCGCCGAGGCGTCACAGCGCCTCATGCAGCCGCTGATCGACGATTTCGAAGCACGCGTCGAGCAATTCGAGGACGCGAACTCGTCGTCCACCAGGGCGCGGGCGACGGCGAAGACCATGATTGCCGAGGCGCAGTCCTTCGCCCAGGAAGTCACCGATATCGCAGCCAGGGAAGCCGCCATCATCGCGCCGACCGCGAATGCCGCTCCGGCAACAAGCGAGGCCGCCGATGTGCTGCTGCCCGAGGATTTCCGTCAGCCCAAAGCCATGGCGAAGCCGGCGAGGCCGTCGGACCTCAAGGCGATATCGGGCATCGGTCCGAAGCTGGAAAAAGTGCTGAACGGCCTCGGTATCTGGACGTTCGCCCAGATCGCCGCATGGTCGCCGCAAGAGATCGCCTGGGTCGACGATTATCTGTCGTTCAACGGCCGTATCGGCCGCGACGGCTGGACTGCCCAGGCCGCGGCGCTGGCCGCCAAGAAGTAAACGGAATGTCGGGCGCTGCTTCTGTCGCGCCCGGGAAATGAGATTGCGGGAAATCCGCAGGGGTTTGAGACGAATGGCAAAGCTCAAGGTCGACGGGAAAGAAATCACTGTACCCGACCATTACACGCTGCTGCAGGCGGCCGAGGACGCGGGCGCGGAAGTGCCGCGCTTCTGCTTCCACGAGCGGCTGTCGATCGCCGGCAATTGCCGCATGTGCCTGATCGAGGTGAAGGGCGGGCCGCCCAAGCCGCAGGCCTCCTGCGCCATGGGCGTGCGCGACCTGCGCCCCGGTCCGAACGGCGAGCCGCCGGAAATCTTCACCAACACGCCCATGGTCAAGAAGGCCCGGGAAGGCGTGATGGAATTCCTGCTGATCAACCACCCGCTGGATTGCCCGATCTGCGACCAGGGCGGCGAGTGCGACCTGCAGGACCAGGCGATGGCCTTCGGCGTCGATTCCTCCCGCTACCACGAGAACAAGCGCGCGGTGGAAGACAAGTATATCGGCCCGCTGGTCAAGACGGTGATGAACCGCTGCATCCACTGCACGCGTTGCGTCCGCTTCACCACCGAGGTAGCCGGTATTTCCGAACTTGGCCTGATCGGCCGTGGCGAGGATGCCGAGATCACTACCTATCTCGAGCAGGCAATGACCTCGGAACTGCAGGGCAATGTCATCGATCTCTGCCCGGTCGGCGCGCTGACCTCGAAGCCTTTCGCCTTCCAGGCGCGGCCGTGGGAGCTGACCAAGACCGAATCCATCGACGTCATGGATGCCGTCGGCTCGGCGATCCGCGTCGATAGCCGTGGGCGCGAAGTGATGCGCATCCTGCCGCGCGTCAACGAGGCCGTGAACGAGGAATGGATTTCCGACAAGACCCGCTTCATTTGGGACGGCCTGCGCACGCAGCGCCTCGACCGCCCCTATGTGCGCAAGGACGGCAAGCTGGTTCCGGCGAGCTGGGCCGAAGCGTTCGCATCGATCAAGGACGCGGTGTCGAAGACGACGCCTGAGAAGATCGGCGCTATCGCGGGCGATCTCGCGGCGGTCGAGGAAATCTTTGCGCTGAAGCTTTTGATGGCTTCGCTCGGTTCGAAGAACATCGATTGCCGCCAGGATGGCGCCGCGCTCGATCCGGCGCTCGGACGCGCCAGCTATATCTTCAACCCGACCATCGAAGGCATCGAGCAGGCGGACGCGGTGCTGATCATCGGCGCCAATCCGCGCTTCGAGGCTTCGGTGCTCAATGCCCGCATCCGCAAGCGCTGGCGCCTGGGCAATCTGCCGGTCGGCGTCATCGGCGATGTCGGCGATACGCGCTATGACTACGAACAGCTGGGCGCCGGACCGGACTCGCTGAAGGATCTGGCGGATGGCAACGGCAAGTTCTTCCAGACGCTGAAGAAGGCGACGCACCCGCTGATCATAGTGGGCCAGGGTGCGCTGGCGCGCGCCGATGGCGCGGCCGTGCTCGGCCAGGCGGCCAGGCTCGCCGCTGCCGTGAATGCTGCCCGCGCCGACTGGAACGGCTTTGCCGTGCTGCACACTGCAGCCGCGCGCGTTGGCGGCCTCGACCTCGGTTTCGTGCCGGGCGAGGGCGGCAAGGCCGTTGCCGGCATGCTGGGCGAGACGGATGTGCTGTTCCTGCTTGGTGCCGACGAGATCGACATGAGCAAGACCGGCGGCGCCTTCGTCGTCTATGTCGGCACGCATGGCGACGCCGGCGCGCACCGCGCCAATGTCATCCTGCCGGCGGCCGCCTATACCGAAAAGTCGGCCACCTATGTCAACACGGAAGGGCGCGTGCAGCAGACCAACCGTGCCGGCTTCGCGCCGGGCGATGCGCGCGAGGATTGGGCGATCCTCAGGGCACTGTCCGACGTGCTGGGCAAGAAACTGCCGTTCGATTCGCTGCCGCAACTGCGTGCCAAGCTTTATGGCGAATACCCGCATCTCGCCCGCATCGACCAGGTCGCGGCTGGTAATGCCGAAGACATCGCCAGGGTCGCGAAGCTAGGCGGACGGCTGAACAAGGGCACCTTCACCTCGCCGGTCAAGGATTTCTACCTGACCAATCCGATCGCGCGGGCATCGGCCGTGATGGCGGAATGCTCGGCACTGGCCAAGAGCGGCTTCAAGCAGGCGGCGGAATAAGCATGGACACCTTCTTCTCCTTCTACGTGCTGCCGGCGCTGCTGATCCTGCTGAAGTCAGTCGTGCTGATCGTCGTGCTGCTGATCTTCGTCGCCTACATCCTCTACGCCGATCGCAAGATCTGGGCGGCCGTGCAGTTGCGCCGTGGCCCGAACGTCGTCGGCCCCTGGGGCACGCTGCAGGCCTTCGCCGATTTGTTGAAGTTCGTCTTCAAGGAACCGGTCATTCCGTCCGGCGCCAATAAGGGCGTCTTCCTGCTGGCGCCGCTGGTCTCGGCCGTGCTGGCGATCTCGGCCTGGGCGGTCATTCCGGTCAGCCAGGGTTGGGCGATCGCCAACGTCAATGTCGGCATCCTCTATGTCTTCGCCATCTCGTCGCTCGAGGTCTACGGCGTGATCATGGGCGGCTGGGCGTCCAACTCGAAATATCCGTTCCTCGGCGCGCTGCGGTCGGCCGCGCAGATGGTGTCCTATGAAGTCTCGATCGGCTTCGTCATCGTCACCGTGCTGCTCACCGCCGGTTCGCTCAACCTCAGCGATATCGTGCTGTCGCAGCAGGGTGGGCTCGGTACGCGGCTTGGCCTGCCCAACACGTTCCTCGACTGGAACTGGCTGGCGCTGTTCCCGATGTTCATCATCTTCTTCATCTCGGCGCTGGCCGAGACGAACCGTCCGCCCTTCGATCTGGTCGAAGCCGAATCGGAGCTGGTCGCCGGCCACATGGTCGAATACTCGTCGACGCCGTTCCTGCTGTTCTTCCTCGGTGAATATGTCGCCATCGTGCTGATGTGCGCGCTGGCCACCATCCTGTTCCTCGGCGGCTGGCTGCCGCCCTTCGACTTCGCGCCTTTCACCTGGGTGCCCGGCGTGATCTGGTTCGTGCTGAAGGTCTGCTTCGTGTTCTTCGGCATCTCGATGGTGAAGGCCTTCGTGCCGCGCTACCGCTACGACCAGCTGATGCGGCTGGGCTGGAAAGTGTTCCTGCCGATCTCGCTGTTCATGGTCGTCGCCACGGCGGCCTTCCTCAAGATCACGGGGTTTGCGTGATGTCCGCTTTGTCTCAAGCCGCAAAATCGCTGCTGCTGCAGGATTTCGTCAGCGCCTTCTTCCTGTCGATGCGCCAGTTCTTCGCGCCGAAGGAGACGATCAACTATCCGCACGAGAAGGGGCCGATCAGTCCGCGCTTCCGGGGCGAGCATGCGCTGCGCCGCTATCCCAATGGCGAGGAACGCTGCATCGCCTGCAAGCTGTGCGAGGCGATCTGCCCGGCGCAGGCGATCACCATCGAGGCCGGCCCGCGCCGCAATGACGGCACGCGCCGCACGGTGCGTTACGACATCGACATGGTGAAGTGCATCTATTGCGGCTTCTGCCAGGAAGCCTGCCCGGTCGACGCCATCGTCGAGGGGCCGAATTTCGAATTCGCGACGGAGACGCGCGAGGAACTCTACTACGACAAGGACAGGCTGCTGGCGAATGGCGACCGGTGGGAGCGCGAACTGGCGCGCAACATCTCGCTGGATGCGCCCTATCGCTGACATTTGACGCATGGACGGGGCGAGGGGCCTCGTCTAGAGGATGATCCCGAAAAGTTGCGGACTTTTCGGACAAGATCATCCTCCGGAAGACAAAAGTGTCGCATGTTTCTTTCGATCGGGTATTTCAACCCGATCGGAACATGCGATAGGACAACGCGGCTTCGGTACCGGAAGCGGTACGAAGCCAGAGATAGCGAACAGGACGATTGTCCTGTTTCGACAGGAACCCGGGGGATCCCCAATGCTGAGTGGACTAGAGGCGGCCTTTTTCTACCTCTTCGCCTTTGTCGCGGTGGCATCGGCGTTCATGGTCATTTCGTCGCGCAACCCCGTGCATTCGGTGCTGTTCCTGATCCTGACCTTCTTCAACGCGGCCGGCCTGTTCATGCTCACCGGCGCCGAGTTCCTGGCGATGATCCTGCTCGTCGTCTATGTCGGCGCCGTCATGGTGCTGTTCCTGTTCGTCGTCATGATGCTCGACGTCGACTTCGCCGAGATGAAGGAAGGAGCCCTGCAATACGCGCCGATCGGTGCGATGGTCGGGCTGATCCTGGCGGCGGAGCTGATCGTCGTGCTGGGCGGCTACACCTTCGCGCCGAAGCTCGCCTCGACGGTCGCAAAGCCCATTCCGGATCTCGCCGCGCGCTCGAACACGGCAGCGCTCGGCGACATCCTCTATACCGACTACCTCTACTACTTCCAGATTTCAGGCCTCATCCTGCTGGTCGCCATGATCGGCGCCATCGTCCTGACGCTACGCCACAAGGAAGGGGTCAAGCGGCAGTCGATCGCAGCCCAGGTCGGCCGCACGCCGGCGACCGGCATGGAAATCCGCAAGGTCAAGTCGGGCGAAGGAGTCTGAGATGGTCGTCGGCATCGCACATTATCTGGCCGTATCGGCGATCCTGTTCACGCTCGGCGTGTTCGGCATCTTCCTCAACCGCCGCAACATCATCGTCATCCTGATGTCGATCGAATTGATCCTGCTCGCCGTCAATATCAACTTCGTCGCCTTTTCGGCGGCGCTCGGCGATCTGGTCGGCCAGGTGTTCGCGCTGTTCGTGCTGACGGTCGCAGCGGCTGAAGCCGCAATCGGACTTGCCATTCTTGTCGTCTTCTTCCGCAACCGCGGCTCGATCGCGGTCGAAGACGTGAACGCCATGAAGGGTTGACGGAACCACCATGTATCAGGCCATCGTCTTCCTTCCACTGCTCGGCTTCCTGATCGTCGGCCTGTTCGGCACGTCGCTCGGTGCCAAGGCATCCGAATACATCACCTCCGGCTTCCTGGTGATCGCGGCCGTGCTGTCATGGGTCGCCTTCTTCAGCGTCGGTTTCGGACATGGCGAAGTGTTCACCGTGCCGGTGCTGCACTGGATCCAGTCCGGCGGCCTGGACGTCTCCTGGGCGCTGCGGATCGACACGCTGACAGTGGTGATGCTGGTGGTGGTCAACACCGTGTCGGCGCTGGTTCACATCTATTCGATCGGCTACATGCACCACGATCCGAACCGGCCGCGCTTCTTCGCCTATCTGTCGCTGTTCACCTTCGCCATGCTGATGCTGGTGACGGCCGACAACCTCGTGCAGATGTTCTTCGGTTGGGAAGGGGTGGGCCTGGCGTCCTACCTGCTGATCGGCTTCTGGTACAAGAAGCCGTCGGCCAATGCCGCCGCCATCAAGGCGTTCGTCGTCAACCGCGTTGGCGATTTCGGCTTCGCGCTCGGCATTTTCGGCCTGTTCGTGCTGTTCGGCTCGGTCAACCTCGGCACGATCTTCGCCAATGCGGCGACGTTCATTCCTGCTGAAGGCGCGCCGCAGGGTGCCGCCGTGCTCACCTTCCTCGGCCATGCGCTGGACAAGCAGGCGGCGATGACCGTCGTTTGCCTGCTGCTGTTCATGGGCGCCATGGGCAAGTCGGCGCAGGTGCCGCTGCACACCTGGCTGCCGGACGCCATGGAAGGCCCGACCCCAGTGTCGGCGCTCATCCATGCCGCCACCATGGTAACCGCCGGCGTGTTCATGCTGGCGCGGCTTTCGCCGCTGTTCGAATTGTCGCATTCGGCGCTGACGGTGGTGACCTTCATCGGTGCCTTCACCGCCTTCTTCGCGGCGACCGTCGGCCTGGTCCAGAACGACATCAAGCGCGTCATCGCCTATTCGACCTGCTCGCAGCTCGGCTACATGTTCGTGGCGCTCGGCGTCGGCGCCTATGGCGCGGCGATCTTCCACCTGTTCACGCACGCCTTCTTCAAGGCGCTGCTGTTCCTTGGCTCGGGCTCGGTCATCCATGCCGTCTCCGATGAGCAGGACATGCGCAAGATGGGTGGCTTGCGGAAGCTGATCCCGACCACCTACTGGATGATGGTGATCGGCACGCTGGCGCTGACCGGCGTCGGCATTCCGGTGACCGTCATCGGCACCGCCGGCTTCTTCTCCAAGGACGCCATCATCGAGACGGCCTTTGCCGGGCACAATTCGGTCGCGGGGCTGGCCTTCGTGGCGCTGGTCATCGCCGCCGGCTTCACCTCCTTCTACTCCTGGCGGCTGATCTTCATGACCTTCCATGGCGAGCCGCGGGCGAGCCACGAGGTGATGCATCACGTCCATGAATCACCGCCGGTGATGCTGGTGCCGCTGTTCATCCTGGCGGCCGGCGCTTTGTTTGCCGGCATCATCTTCCACGGCGCCTTCATCGGCGAGGGCTATGCCGAATTCTGGAAGGCGTCGCTGTTCACGCTGGCGGACAACCACATCCTGCACGAGATCCACGAATTGCCGCTGTGGGTCGAGCTCTCGCCCTTCATCGCCATGCTGATCGGGCTCGCGGTGGCCTGGCAGTTCTACATTCGGTCGCCGGAAATGCCGAGGAATCTCGCTGCCCAGCATCGCGGGCTCTACGCCTTCCTGCTCAACAAGTGGTATTTCGACGAGCTTTACGACTTCCTGTTCGTGCGGCCGGCCAAGCGTCTCGGTTCCTTCCTGTGGAAGACCGGTGACGGAACCATCATCGATGGGCTCGGGCCGGACGGCATTTCGGCGCGCGTCGTCGATGTCACCAACCGCGTCGTCAAGCTGCAGACCGGCTATCTCTACCACTATGCCTTCGCCATGCTGATCGGCGTTGCCGCACTCGTCACCTGGATGATGCTCTGATGACCGCCTGGCCAATCCTCTCGCTGGTCACCTTCCTGCCGCTGGTTGGTGTGCTGCTGATCCTGTTCATCAACGATGACAGCGAAAACGCGCGCCGCAACATTCGCGCCATTGCGTTGATAACCACGGCATTCACCTTCCTGGTGTCGCTGTTGATCTGGACCGGCTTCGACAATTCGCAGGCCGGCTTCCAGTTCGTCGAAAAGGTCGCCTGGCTCGACTCCGGCATTTCCTATCATTTGGGCGTCGACGGCATTTCCATGCTGTTCGTCATCCTGACGACCTTCCTGATGCCGCTTTGCATCCTGGCGTCGTGGGAAGCGATCGAGAAGCGCGTCAAGGCCTACATGATCGCCTTCCTGCTTCTGGAAACGCTGATGATCGGCGTGTTCTGCGCGTTGGACATCGTGCTGTTCTACGTCTTCTTCGAAGCCGGCCTGATCCCGATGTTCATCATCATCGGCGTGTGGGGCGGCAAGCGGCGCGTCTACGCCTCGTTCAAATTCTTCCTCTATACGCTGGCCGGCTCGGTGCTGATGCTGCTCGCCATCATGGCGATGTTCTTCCAGTCCGGCACCACCGACATCCCGACGCTTTTGACGCACAACTTCCCGGCCAACATGCAGACCTGGTTGTGGCTCGCCTTCTTCGCCTCCTTCGCGGTGAAGATGCCGATGTGGCCGGTACATACCTGGCTGCCCGATGCGCATGTCGAGGCGCCAACGGCAGGCTCGGTCATCCTGGCCGCCATCCTCTTGAAAATGGGCGGGTACGGCTTCCTGCGCTTCTCCCTGCCGATGTTCCCGCTGGCGTCCGAGATGTTCGCGCCGCTGGTGTTCACGCTGTCGGTCGTCGCCATCATCTACACCTCGCTGGTGGCGCTGATGCAGGAGGACATGAAGAAGCTGATCGCCTATTCCTCGGTCGCCCATATGGGCTTCGTCACCATGGGCATCTTCGCCATGAACCAGGAAGGCGTCCAAGGCGCGATCTTCCAGATGCTCAGCCACGGCCTGGTCTCGGGCGCGCTGTTCCTGTGCGTCGGCGTCATCTATGACCGCATGCATACCCGCGAGATCGCCGCCTATGGCGGCCTCGTCAACAACATGCCGAAATACGCCACCGTGTTCATGATCTTCACCATGGCCAATGTCGGCCTGCCTGGTACGTCAGGCTTCGTCGGCGAGTTCCTGACCATGCTCGGCGTGTTCCGCGTCAACACCTGGGTGGCGTTCTTCGCCGCCACCGGCGTCATCCTGTCGGCCGCCTACGCGCTTTGGCTCTATCGCCGGGTGATCTTCGGCGCACTGACCAAGGACAGCCTGAAGGGACTGCTCGATCTGTCGACCCGCGAGAAGGCGATCATCTATCCGCTGGTCGTGCTGGTCATCTTCTTCGGCGTCTATCCCGCACCCGTCTTCGACGCGACGGCCCAATCGGTCAAGTCGCTCGTCACCAATGTCACCGCATCCATCGGCGCCGCGCAGACCGCGGCGGCGAACTGACCCAGGGGTTTTGCGAACCATGACGCCGGACCTTCTCTCCAGCCTGTCGCTCTCGACGCCCGAACTGATCCTTGCCATCGGCGCGCTCGCGCTGCTGATGGTCGGGGCCTATTCGCGTTCCAACACCGCCAATACGGTGACCGGCCTTGCCGTCGCCGTGCTGGTGATCGCAGGCGCCTGGCTGATCTTCCACGCCGGGCAGGGCACCGCCTATGGCAATGCCTTCATCCAGGATTCCTTCTCCCGCTTCATGAAAGTGCTGGCGCTGGTCGGTTCTGCGGTGACGCTCATCATGTCGATGCGCTTTGCCAAGGCGGAGCGTTTCGACAAGTTCGAATATCCGGTGCTGATCCTGCTTTGCACGCTCGGCATGATGCTGATGATCTCGGCCAACGGCATGATCGGGCTCTATCTCGGCCTCGAACTGCAGTCTCTGGCAATCTACGTGCTGGCGGCGATCAACCGCGACAATCTGCGTTCGACCGAGGCCGGCCTGAAATATTTCGTCCTCGGCGCGCTGTCCTCGGGCATGCTGCTCTACGGTATCAGCCTGGTCTACGGTTACACCGGCAACACCGGTTTCCAGGAGATCGCCACCGCGCTTGGCGGCGGCGAGCGCCAGCTTGGCCTCGTCGTCGGCCTCGTCTTCGTGCTGGCCGGGCTTGCCTTCAAGATCTCGGCGGTGCCGTTCCACATGTGGACGCCAGACGTCTATGAAGGTGCGCCGACACCGGTGACGGCCTTCCTGGCGGCAGCGCCGAAAATGGCGGCGATGGCGCTGATCGTGCGCGTCACCATGGGCGCGTTCAAGCCGATCGCTTCCGACTGGCAGCAGATCATCGTCTTCATCTCGATCGCCTCGATGGCGCTTGGCGCGTTCGCCGCCATCGGCCAGACCAACATCAAGCGGCTGATGGCCTATTCCTCGATCGGCCATATGGGCTACGCGCTGGTCGGCCTCGCCGCCAACAGCCAGGCCGGCGTGCGCGGTGTCGCCATCTATATGCTGATCTACCTGGTGATGACGCTCGGCACCTTCGCCTTCATCCTCGCCATGCGGCGCAAGGAAGGCAATGTCGAGCAGATCAGCGATCTCGCCGGCCTGTCGTCGACCAACCCGGTGATGGCGACGATCCTGACCATCCTGATGTTCTCGCTGGCCGGCATTCCGCCGCTCGCCGGCTTCTGGGGAAAATGGTACGTCTTCCTCGCCGCCATCAATGCCAATCTCTATGCGCTGGCGATTATCGGCGTGCTGGCCTCGGTGGTGGGCGCCTACTATTATCTGCGCATCATCAAGATCATGTGGTTCGATGAGCCGGTCGGCGGCTTCGTGCCGATGGCCAGCGAATTGCGTGTCGTGCTCGGCGTCAGTGGCGCGTTCGTGCTGTTCTATGTGCTGATCGGCGGGCCGATCGGCACCTATGCCGAAGCCGCCGCCAAGACATTTTTCTGACGGGATGGCATTTCGGCTGGCTCCAACCTCGGCGTCGGAAGGGTTCCGGCTCGAAGCGCATGACAGTGTCGGCTCCACCAACGCGCTGGCGCTGGACCATGCCCGGGCGGGCGACCCGGGTAAGCTCTGGGTCCTTTCCAAGAAGCAGGAAAGCGGGCGCGGCCGGCGTGGCCGTGCCTGGGCAACGCCGGAGGGCAATCTGGCGGCGACGCTGCTTGTCATCACCGCCGGCGAGCTTCGCCTTGCCGCGACGCTCGGCTTTGTCGCCGGGCTGGCGCTGGCCGACGCGCTCGACGCGGTGGTGCCGAAGAGCCGCATCGCGATAGGCATCGACGGCGCGAGCCAGGGACGGAACCGCTTCGAGCTGAAATGGCCGAACGACGTGCTCGCCTCCGGGGCCAAGCTCGCCGGCATCCTCTTGGAGTCGGCGATGCTTGATGGTGGCCGTTTCGCGGTGGCGGTGGGCATCGGCGTCAACGTGGTGGCGCACCCGCAGGATTTGCCGTATCCCGCGACATCGCTTCATGCGTTGGGCGCGGCTTGCGATGCCGAAACGCTGTTTCTGGCGCTGTCGGATGCCTGGAGCGAGAATGCCCGCCTTTGGGACGAAGGGCGTGGCCTTGCCGCCATCCGGAAGCGTTGGCTTACCCGCGCCGCGGGCCTTGGCGGCGAGGTTGCTGTCAGAATTGACGGCAATGTGGTGCGTGGCGTGTTCGAGACCATTGACGAGGACTGCCGTTTCGTGATCCGCGACGATGAGGGAGCCGTTTTGACGGTCGCCGCCGGAGATGTGCATTTCGGCGCGGTCGCGTCCGCGCGGGTATAGTTTTGTTTTTGAGCAATTCCGGGCTGAAAACGGTTAGACACTTTTGCTGGAATTGCTTTAACGGCTTGGCCTGAGGGCCAGGAAGGGAAAAATCATGGCGAAAGCGGACAACGCCGAACTCGTCTTCGTGCCGCTTGGCGGCGTCGGCGAGATCGGCATGAACTTCGCTCTCTACGGCTACGGCCCGCCGAGCGCGCGCGAGTGGATCGTCATCGATGTCGGTGTCACCTTTCCCGACGCGGCGCATCCGGGCGTCGACCTGATCCTGCCCGACACGCGCTTTATCGAGGAGAACCTCGCCAATTTGCGCGGCATCATCATCACCCACGCGCATGAGGACCATTACGGTGCGCTGCTCGACACCTGGCCGAAGCTGAAGGCGCCGGTCTGGATGACGCCATTCAGCGCCGGGCTGCTGGAAGCCAAGCGGCAGGGCGAGCAGGGCGCACCGAAGATCCTGCTGTCGATCTACCGGGCCGGCGAAAAGTTCACCGTCGGTCCCTTCGAAATCGAAGCCATTCCGGTGGCGCATTCCATTCCCGAGCCGATGTCGCTGGCGATCACCTCGCCGGCCGGCACCGTCATCCATACCGGCGACTGGAAGATCGATCCGGAACCGACGATCGGACCCAAGACCGATGAGGCGCGTTTCCGCGCCTATGGCGACAAGGGCGTGCTGGCGCTGATCTGCGATTCGACCAACGCGCTGCGCGAAGGCGATTCACCCTCGGAAGTGGCCGTGGGCGAGGGCCTGAAAGGTGTCATCCAGGCCGCCAAGGGCCGCGTCGCCGTCACCACTTTTTCCTCCAATGTCGGACGTATCGTCTCGATCGCCAGGGCAGCACGCGATGCCGGCCGCCAGTGCCTGGTGCTCGGCCGCTCGCTGAAGCGCGTCATCGATGTCGCTGACGAGCTTGGCTACATGGACGGTCTGCCGGAGTTCATCGCCGAGGAGGATTTCGGTTTCATCCCGCGCGAGAACCTTGTCATCATCTGCACCGGCAGCCAGGGCGAGCCGCTGGCGGCGCTGGCGAAACTGTCGCGCGACGAGATGAAATCGGTGTCGCTGACGGCGGGCGACACGGTGGTGTTTTCTTCGCGCACCATTCCCGGCAACGAGAAGGCGATCCTCGAAATCAAGAACCGCCTGATCGATCTCGGCATCAAGATCATCGAGGACGGCGATGCGCTGGTGCATGTCTCCGGCCATCCCCGGCGCAGCGAACTGCGCAAGATGTATGAATGGGTGCGTCCGCAGATCGGCGTTCCCGTGCATGGCGAGGCCGCGCATCTGGTGGCCCAGGGTTCGCTGATGTCGATGTCGGGCATCGGCCAGGTGGCGCAGGTGCGCGACGGCGACATGCTGCGGCTCGCGCCAGGTCCCGCGACCATCATCGACCAGGTGCCGTTCGGCCGCGTCTACAAGGACGGCAATCTGATCGGCACCGACCAGGCGATGGGTATTCGCGACCGGCGCAAATTGTCCTTTGCCGGTCATGTCGCGGTCAATGTCGTTCTCGACGATAAGTATGAACTGGCCGGCGATCCCGATCTGGTCGCAATCGGCGTCGCCGAGGCCGATGCCCGTGGCGAGACGCTCGAGGACCTGATGATTGATGCGGCCGTCGGCGCGGTCGATTCGATCCCCCGTCAGCGCCGCAAAGATCTCGACCTGGTGCAGGAGGCGGTGCGGCGCGCGGTGCGCGGCGCGGCCAACGAAGCCTGGGGCAAGAAACCGCTGGTGACTGTTTTCGTAACCCGTTGAGAGGGGCAGGGGCTGGTCAGACGTTCAACTGATAGCTGACCGGAATCCAGCGAAAGGACCCGCCTGTCTGCCCGACATAGCCCAGGCCCGGAAACGGCATGTGATGACCTGCAACGAGCAGGCGCCGCTCTGAAGCCATCCTCAGCAGCCGCTTGCGGGTCTCGATTGCCCTTTCCTTGTCGTCGTCGAAATCGGCATGCCACTCCGGACGCTGGATGGATACGACATAGTGCAGGAAAGCGTCCGACCAGATCAGCAATTGCTGCCCGTCGCTTTCGACAAGGAAGGCCAAAAGCCCGGGTGAGTGACCGGCTGCATCGATGGCAGTGATGCCCGGCACCACTTCGTCTCCAGGCGCTATGAATGTCGCGCGATCGGCCAGTCCGGTGCAGATCCGCCTGAAGAGATCACGGTTGGCCAACCTGGCCGCGCGCACCGCATCTCCTTCGGTCCAGAAGGCGAATTCCGCCGCGCCGAATACATAGCGCGCCTGGCTGAAAACCGGTTCGCCGTTCCGGACAAGCCCGCCAATGTGGTCCGGATGCCCGTGCGTGATGACCACCACATCGATGTCATCGGGGCCGAGCCCAAGGGCTTGCAGACAGTCCAGGAGTGAACTGTCTTCATCTCCGCAGCCAGTGTCGAACAGGATCTTTTCGGAACCGGTGTCGACCAGCGTCGGGATGAAGCAATGCTCGTAGCGATCCTGGTCGATGAAGTTCGAGACCGCGAGTTCGTGCACGGCCGCCGGCGGCTGTCCGGCCGCGAAGGCCGATGCAAGCTTGTCTCTGATATCGACGGCGTCGAGCAGGGCGGCAACTTTGAACGATCCGAGATCGAAGGTGAACACGCGGGCGCGGGCAGGGCTGATTCCGGACATCGCCGTTTGTACTTCGCTGATGTCGTTTGCAACAGGTGCGACAGTGCGCGCCTCGTGAAAGGCTGTCGGTCTCGGTTGATTTGACGTATGACGCCAACCTTGGACCTGGGAGAAAAAAGCTCGCCATGCTCGGACGGCTGAACCATGTCGCGCTTGCGGTGCCGGATTTGACTGCCGCCATTGCCGCTTACCGCAACACACTCGGCGCCGAAGTGACCGAGCCGCAGGCTTTGCCGGAGCATGGCGTCACCGTGGTGTTCGTCAATGTCGACAACACCAAGATCGAATTGCTGGAGCCGCTCGGCGAGAACTCGCCGATCACGGCATTCCTGGCGAAGAACCCATCGGGCGGCATGCATCATCTCTGCTACGAGGTCGACGATATCCTGGCCGCGCGCGACCAACTCAAGGCCGCCGGCGCCCGCGTGCTTGGCGACGGCAATCCCAAGTCAGGTGCGCATGGCAAGCCGGTGTTGTTCCTGCATCCGAAGGATTTCTTCGGTACGCTGATCGAATTGGAGCAATCATGAGCTGGGTCTCGTTCACCGCCCTGTTTTTCGCGACCTGGTGGGTGGTGCTGTTTGCCGTTCTGCCGTTCAGCGTCAAGACGCAGGATGACGATCACGACGTGACGCTGGGCACGGTTGCGAGCGCGCCGCGCGGGCCGCATATGTTGCGTGCCGTGATCCGCACCACCGTCGCGACGGCGATCCTGATGGGCACTTTCTACGGTTTGACGCACGGGCTGGGATATAGCCTCAACGACATTCCGCACATCGTGCCGGATTTCGGCCAGACCCCAGCGAAATAGAGAGCCCGGCAAGCCTGCACCCAAGGGTGCTCCAACAAGATCGGAGCGCTGCGGATGGTATTGAGATGCCGCCCCGCCTGCCGGCCATGGGCTGCTGACGCAAGGTCATGTAGCTTGGCAATTCGCGGCGCTAACCAGATGATTGCACAAAAAAAATGCAAGGCACAAGGCCTTGCAATTAAACGCGTCCGATCTGTTTTCCGGTGTCCGGCGGCAGCGAATAACCGCGCCTAGATCGCATCCTCCCAAGACTTTGACCGCGTAGGAAGGCAGATTTGTTTCTGCCCTCTCGGTTATCGGGGCACATTAGCCTAACGGAAATGAAAATGTCACGAAGAATTTTGCCTTGAAACGGGCATTCTCGTGCTGCACTGCACAATAGTGCGGCAGGCTTTGCTTTTGAAACGGACAGCCAAGGTTGATAGAGCCTTTGCGGCATGTTCGCGATTGACGCGCGCAAAGAATTGGGGGGCAAATCCGAAGAGGTTCGGTGCGTTCCATTGTCGGCGCGGACTGATCCGAAGCGCGGGATTCCGGGACGGAAGGGGCTGATGTGGTGGGATGGCCGGGTTTCCATTCGGTCATGAAATCGCTATGAAGCCGGGGCAAGCAAGCCTGCGCCCCGCCGATTCTGGCGTGGCCATTCTCATTCACGGACCAGTCCATGCGTTTGTCGCGCTATTTCCTGCCTATCCTTAAAGAAAATCCGCGCGAGGCCGAAATCGTCTCGCATCGGCTGATGCTGCGCGCCGGCATGATCCGCCAGCAGGGGCAGGGCAGTTTTTCCTGGCTGCCGCTGGGCAAGCGGGTGCTGGACAAGGTCTGCAAGATCATCCGCGAGGAGCAAAACCGCGCCGGTGCGCTGGAGATCCTGATGCCGACCATCCAGTCGGCCGATCTGTGGCGCGAGAGCGGCCGTTACAACGACTATGGCAAGGAGATGCTGCGCATCAAGGACCGCCAGGACCGCGACATGCTCTACGGACCGACCAACGAGGAAATGGTCACCGAGATTTTTCGCGCTTACGTCAAGTCCTACAAGGACCTGCCGCTCAACCTCTACCACATCCAATGGAAGTTCCGTGACGAGGTGCGGCCGCGCTTCGGCGTGATGCGTTCGCGCGAATTCCTGATGAAGGACGCCTACTCCTTCGATCTCGACTTCGAGGGCGCGCGAGCCGCCTATAACAGGATGTTCGTGTCCTATCTCCGGACCTTCACCCGCATGGGCCTGCAGGCAATCCCGATGCGGGCCGACACCGGACCGATCGGCGGCGATCTCAGCCATGAGTTCATCATCCTGGCCGATACAGGCGAGAGCCAGGTCTTCTGCCATCGCGATTATCTGTCGCTTGCCGTGCCCGGCGCGAACACCGACTTCGCCAATGACGGCGAGATATCGGATATCGTCAAGACGTGGACGACGCCTTACGCCGCCACCGACGAGATGCATGACGAGGCGGCCTGGGAAAAGGTCCCGACAGGTGACCGGGTCTCGGCGCGCGGCATCGAGGTCGGCCATATCTTCCACTTCGGCGAGAAATACTCCAAGCCGATGGGCGCCAAGGTGACCGGCCCCGACGGCAAGGATCATTTCGCCTCCGGCGGCTCCTACGGCATCGGCCCGTCGCGGCTGGTCGCGGCGATCATCGAGGCCAGCCATGACGAGAACGGCATCATCTGGCCGGAAGCGGTGGCGCCGTTCGATATCGGCCTGATCAACATGAAGGCGGGCGACGCCGACTGCGACCGCGTCTGCGACGAACTCAACGCTGCCTTCACGGCGGCCGGCAAGGACATGCTCTACGACGATACGGACCAGCGGCCGGGCGGCAAATTCGCCACCGCCGACCTGATCGGCCTGCCGTGGCAAGTGATTGTCGGACCGCGCGGCGTGGCTGCCGGCGAGGTCGAGATCAAGAATCGCAAGACCGGCGAGCGCGTGACGCTGCCGATCGCCGACGCGGCAAAACGCTTCGGTGCCACCGCATGAGCGAGGCGGCGGCAGCGAGATCGGCGGGCGCCGGCCCGTTCTCAATCTTCGAACGCACGGTTGCGTGGCGCTATTTGCGCTCGCGGCGCAAGGAGACGGTGATCTCGGTGATTGCCTCGATCTCCTTTCTCGGCATCATGCTGGGCGTCGCCACGCTGATCGTGGTCATGGCCGTGATGAACGGGTTCCGCGCCGAGCTTTTGACGCGCATACTCGGCGTCAACGGCCATCTGATCGTGCAGCCGCTCGATTCGCCACTCGAGGACTATGCCCAGGTCGCCAGCCGCATCAACGGCGTGTCTGGCGTCAAATACGCTATTCCGCTGATCGATGGCCAGGTGCTGGCGCAAGGCAATGTCGGCGGCGGCACCGGCGCGCTGGTGCGCGGTATCAGGGGTGAAGACCTCGGCAAGATCGCCATCGTGGCCAGCAACATCAAGCAAGGCACGCTCGCCGATTTCGATACCGGCGAGGGCGTCGCCATCGGCAAGCGCATGGCCGAGAATCTCGGCCTGGCGCTCGGCGATAGCATTACCTTGATCTCGCCGGACGGGGATGTGACGCCGCTCGGCACCACGCCGCGCATGAAGGGCTACAAGATCGCCGCGATCTTCGAAGTCGGCATGTCGGAGTATGACAGCTCCATCGTCTACATGCCGTTCTCCGAAGCGCAGCTCTATTTCAACATGGACGGCCGGGCGCAGACGATCGAGATCTACGTCGACAATCCTGATGATGTCGATGCGCTGAAACCGAAGGTGGAAGAGGCGGCGCAACGCCCCATTGATCTCGTCGACTGGCGCCAGCGCAACGAGACCTTCTTTTCCGCCCTTCAGGTCGAGCGCAACGTGATGTTCATGATCCTGACGCTGATCGTGTTGGTGGCGGCGCTCAACATCATTTCCGGACTGATCATGCTGGTGAAGGACAAGGGGCATGACATCGCCATCCTGCGCACCATGGGCGCCTCGCGTAATGCCATCCTGCGCATCTTCCTGATGACGGGAGCGGCGATTGGCGTGACGGGCACGCTCGCCGGCGTGCTGCTCGGCGTCCTGATCTGCACCAACATCGAATCGATCCGCCAGTTCTTCTCCTGGATGACCGGCAAGGTGCTGTTCAATCCGGAGCTCTATTTCCTCAGCCAGCTGCCGGCCAAGATGGATCCGCGCGAGACGACCTATGTCATCATCATGGCGCTGGCGCTGTCCTTCCTGGCAACGCTGTTTCCAGCCTGGCGAGCGGCCCGCCTCGATCCGGTCGAAGCCTTGAGGTACGAGTAGTGGCCGAGGTCATTATCGAGTTGAAGAGCGTCGAGCGGCACTATGTCCAGGGGCCGCGCAAGCTCACCATCCTGAACGGCGCCGACTTCTCGCTGCGGCGCGGCGAAATGGTGGCGCTGGTGGCGCCGTCGGGCACCGGCAAGTCGACGCTGCTGCATACGGCGGGCCTGCTGGAGCGCCCCGACGCCGGAGACGTGATCCTGTCCGGACGCGCCTGCGGCCGGTTGTCCGACGACGAGCGCACCTCGATCCGCCGCAACGATGTCGGCTTCGTCTACCAGTTCCATCATTTGCTGCCGGAGTTTTCGGCGCTGGAAAACATCATGATGCCGCAGCTCATCAAGGGGCTGCCGCGCAAGGAAGCGGGCGAGCGCGCCGCGCAACTGCTCGACTACATGCAGATCGGCAAGCGGGCTTCGCACCGGCCATCCGAGCTGTCCGGCGGCGAGCAGCAGCGTGTCGCCATTGCGCGAGCTGTCGCCAATGCGCCGCTGGTGCTGCTCGCCGACGAGCCGACCGGCAACCTGGACCCGGTCACCGCCTCCTACGTCTTCGAGGCGCTGGAGGCGCTGGTGCGGCAATCGGGTCTCGCCGCGCTGATCGCCACCCACAATCACGAACTGGCATCGCGCATGGACCGGCGCGTCACGCTCGCCGACGGCAAGGTGGTGCCGCTTTAGCCTGTGCGTCAGGTGTTGCCGGCCTGACCTGAAACTCAACACCTGCGTGTTTCGCGAGTGCCCGACGCCCGCCATTTCCCCTGCCTGTTGATAGGCGGCGGGCTGTCAACGTTTTCTTAACCCTGCCGATCTGATCGCCCGGAGATTTTGGATGCGGTCGGATTCTGTTCGTTGACAATGGAACAAAATTAGAACAAATTAGAAACATATCCACAACAGGAGAGAGTTATGACCGATCTGGTTCAGGATGTCATCTCGCTGGTTTGCATGAGTGCGTTTCTTGTTTCCATGGCGATCTGGATCGGAGCCATGTGAGTTGGCGGTGTCCGCCATCGCTGTTTCCCGATGGCCGCAAGCAGCTCCGCCGTTAAGCTTTTCTTGCCGCCGCGACGTTAGGGTGCGCCTCCAGGCAGGAGCAACGTCCAGGTGTCGCCCATCGTCACGGCCATTCTCGTGGCCAGCAATCTCGGGCTGATCTTTCTCTTGATGACCGTGCCGCTCGGTTTGCGCACGGTCCGGTCGAGCCGCGTCGTGGCAATGGACCGGCAGCGCCTGTGGCAGGCGCTGTGGCCGCTTGGCAGCGATGCCGGCTGGTCCGGCGAGATCCTGTCGGCGCAGCCGCTGGACGAAGAGGGCGTGGCCCGCATCATGCTGTCGTGGGAAGGCCGCGACGGCAAGCCGATCGAGCGCAGGGCGCGCTTTGAAGATGTCGTCGAGGGCGGCCGCTTCTCTATGCGGGTGATCGAGGACACCGCGCTCGATGGCTCGTTCTGGAAGGATTATGGCGAGACCGCCGAACTGGTTTCGGAGGGCAGCGGCACACGCGTGACGCTCAGCCGGACAGACCGGTATCGCGGCGTCGCTTTCCTGGTGTTCCGTTACTTCGCCATGCGCCGCGAGCTCTCCAAGCTGCAGCGTTGGGCAAAGACCGGGCAGTACCGCAAGGGCGGCTGGTTCGAGCATCCGCTGAGCCAGGTCGGCTTTGCCGTGCTGTCGGCGTTGATGCTGTGGCCGTTCTTCGGCCTTCATCTTGGCGGGCTGGCGTTGGCCGCGATCCTGACGTCGGCGGTGGCACTGCACGAACTGGGCCACATGGCGGCGTTTCGGCTGACGGGCCATCGCAGGGCGCGGATGATCTTCATCCCGCTGCTTGGCGGCATCGCCATTGGCGGCCGGCCCTACAACAGCCGTTTCGAAGTGGCCTTCGTGGCGTTGATGGGGGCGGGGTTCTCCGCCTTCCTGGTGCCGATCGTCATTGCCGCCAGCGTGCTTGCCGGCGGCGAGGGCCACAAGGCCGCGGCCGCGCTGCTGGCCGCGCTTGCGGGCTGCGTGGCCCTGTTCAACATCGCCAATCTGGTGCCGGTGTGGAAATTCGACGGCGGCCAGGTGCTGCGCCAGATCTGCCCGGGGCCGGTCGTCCTGGCGCTGGCGTCCTTCTCGCTGCTTTCTGCCTTTCTGGCGCTCGGCTGGCGGGCTGGTTTTTCGTCGGGCTTCCTGCTGGCGGCCGGTGCGGTGTTTTCGATCCTTAGCCTGCTCACCGTCGGCAGCGGCGTGAAGCCACGTCACGAACTGGAGCCGATCGGCACCGTCGACCGTCTCGTCATCGCAGGCGCCTTGCTGGCGGTCTTCGCCATCCATGGCTGCGGCGTGCTGTGGGCGTCGGCCCAACTGATCTGACGCGCGGTCAGCCGGTCTTGCGGGCCACTTCGGCGGGCAAGGCCGCGGCTGCGCCGAACACATCCTCGAACGCGGATTTCAGCGCCAGGTCGAGATCGGCCATTGTCAGGGGAAGGCCGAGATCGACGAGGCTGGTGACGCCATGGTCCTGCACCCCGCAAGGCACGATGCCGCCGAAATGGGACAGGTCCGGCTCGACATTGATGGCGATGCCGTGAAAACTGACCCAGCGCCGCAGCCTGATGCCGATTGCCGCGATCTTGTCCTCGCCCAGTGAGCCGTCCGGCAAGGCAGGGCGATCGGGCCGCACCACCCAGACGCCGACGCGGTCCTCGCGGCGTTCGCCGCGCACGTTGAAGGCGGCGAGCGTACCGATGATCCACTGTTCGAGCGCGGCGACGAAGGCGCGCACGTCCTCGCGCCGGCGCTTGAGGTCGAGCATGACATAGGCAACCCGCTGGCCGGGCCCGTGATAGGTGTATTCGCCGCCGCGACCGGCCGCGAAGACCGGAAAGCGGTCAGGCTCGATCAGGTCCTCGATGCGGGCGCTGGTGCCGGCGGTGTAGAGCGACGGATGTTCGACCAGCCAGACCATCTCGCCGGCGGCTCCGCTGCGGATCGCCTCGGCGCGCGCCTCCATGAAGGCCAGCGCATCGGGATAGGCGGTAAGGCCAGGTTCGACCAGCCATTCGACCGGCGCCGAACCGGGCAAGGGGAGGAACGACGTGGCGATCTGGCTGCGTTCTGTCATGGTGTGTCGCTTTTACTTATACATGTCGTGGCCCAAAACCGCCTTCCACTTTTGGGCGACATGCCTTTGGCCTCCATATGGCGACATCAGGCGCAAACGTCCAGTTCCGGATGCTCATTGCAATCCTGTGGAACGTTATGCCAATTGCCGGACATTATTGCTCATCGCGCACTTGTTTCGCCGGAAACGATTTGCTACACGCCGCGAGCCGGTCGGTTCCGGCTCCTACCACGTGCGGTCGTGGCGGAATTGGTAGACGCGCAGCGTTGAGGTCGCTGTGGGGCAACCCGTGGAAGTTCGAGTCTTCTCGACCGCACCATTGCCGGATTTGTCGAGCCGAAAGCTGCTGGCAACTGGCGGCAAGGCTGAACCTCTCCTGCCGGAGCAGTGCGGGGTGGGGTGACTGCCTGTCGCTGTCCGAGTTCGATTTCTCCTGTGGTTACTTATGAGCGACACATAGCGACGCTGCGTTCGAAAGACCTCTCAGCCGTGCGTGCGGCGATCGGCGGCAAAGGTGTACAAATAGGATTGTTTGCAGGTGTGCCAGCCCGAACAACGAAGATTGAAAACCGCGTCAGCCTTTGACACGCCGCGTCAGGTCGCCACGGCGTAGTGCACGTCGCTTTGCCCCTACGCACTTGCCCTTCACCTTTCAGACGGCAGTTTCGACGATCGTTTGCACCATATCAGCATCCCGTCGCGGCGGCTCGCCAAAAAGACGTCTGTACTCCCGGCTGAACTGAGAGGTATTCTTGTAGCCCACCGCAAAACCAGCAGAGGCAGCATCACCCTGCCTGGCAACCAGGCGGCGACGGGCTTCTTGCAGTCGGATATGCTTTTGATACTGCAGTGGGCTTAGAGCTGTCACGGCCTTGAAGCGGCGGTGAAATACGGACTCACTCATGCCGGCAACCGCAGCCATGTCCTCAACGCTGAGGTGCTCCGTGTAGTGCTCGCGAATCCAGGCCATAGCCTGTCGGATGTGGGACAGCCGGGAGTCGACTCCGGCAATCTGGCGCAGCATCTCGGCGTGCGGACCCAGCATCAGCCGAAACATCAATTCATGCTCCAAATGGAGCCCCATCACGGGGATCTCCTTCGGGCGCTCATACATCTCCAGCAACCTTTGCCAGGCGCCTATCAACTCAGAATTGGCCATGCTGAAACCGAATCCGGGCTGCATCCGCAGCTCCGGTGTCTGGGACAGATAGAGCACCACGTTCATTATTACAGCAGGATCGAGATTGAGGTTTATCGCTAGGAACGGGCTTTCCGCTGATGCCTCGAGGATCTGGCCCATGGCCGTGATTTCGGCGGCAACGACCATGGTCTGACCCGGTCCGTATTCGAACACCTGATCCCCGATGATCGTGCGTTTGGTTCCCTGAAGTACGATGAAGGCCATCGGATCATAAACCAGAGCAGTCATTTCGGTCGGTTCAGCAATGCTGTGGACACTCAGCCGCGGCAAGTCGGGTTTTTGGACTCCGGCATGACGGATCGCCAAGGATCGGATTTCATCGAGTTTTTCCATAGTCTCATCAGGTGCCAGTTATCTGAAAAAATCAACCTGTCGGCAGGATCAGGCAATTAATCAGGACCATCAGGCATCGCAAAAGTCTGACGACTGACCACATTCCTCCCGTACCACGGAAGGATACAAAACATGCAAAAACGCAAATTGGGCACTAACGGCCCGGAAGTCTCCGCCATCGGCTACGGCGCCATGGGTTTTCACCTGGCCTATGGTGCCGCCGACGAGCAGGCCGGGCTCAAAACGATCCGACGCGCTTATGACCTAGGAGTGACCTTTTTCGACACTGCCGAGGTTTATGGCTGGGGAGAAAACGAGAAGTTCATCGGCCGCGCCGTCAAGGGCTTCCGTGATAAGGTCGTCTTGGCGACCAAATTTGGGTTCACCCGCTCTTGGGGATCCGACAGCCGTCCAGAGCACATTCGCGAGGTCACCGAGAACAGCCTGCGCTATCTCGGCGTCGACCATATCGACGTCCTCTACCAGCACCGCGTCGATCCAAACGTGCCGATTGAGGATGTTGCAGGCACGGTCAAGGATCTGATCGCTGAGGGAAAGGTCAAGTATTTCGGCCTGAGCGAAGCAGGCTCCCAGACGATCCGCAAGGCCCACGTCGTGCAGGAAGTCGCAATGCTGCAGACCGAATATTCGGTGTTCGAGCGCGATGTTGAAGTCCTGTTCCCGACCTTGCGGGAGCTTGGCATCGGCTTGGTCCCGTACTCACCGCTCGGCCGTGGCTTTCTGACTGGAGCGGTCAAGCCCGCCGCTGAGTATGAGGAAAGCGACATGCGTCGAGGCGATCCCCGCTGGCAGCCCGGCAATTTCGAGAAGAACCTCGAAGCGGTTCGCCAGTTGACGGAGCTGGCCAGAACCAGAGGATCCAGCGTGTCACAGCTGGCACTGGCCTGGCTTTTGGCTCAGGGCGACGACATCGTGCCGATCCCGGGCTCGCGTCGACAGGAACGTGTGGCTGAAAACGTCGGCGCGGCCGATCTGGCGCTGTCCGCGGAAGACCTGACCAGGATCAAGGAGATCCTTCCAGGCGGCGGCTTCGGCGAGCGCTATGCCGCTGAATTCACGCCGACCTGGATCTAGTCCATTTCAAGGGTGGACTGGGGGCTGTCACCCCCCACCATATCAACGAAGGAATTCTAACATGGCGACACCTATTGAGGTCGTGACTGATTTCTGCGCCGCCTATTCCGAGGATCGCGGTAGGCCCGCTATACGGCGGTGGTTCACACCTAAGACGCTGTGGGTCAACGTCGGCATTTCCGCCACCACCGGCATTGAAGAAGCGATCGGGATGATCAACGAGCTCGAGAAATCCATGAGGATCGCTACCGTTCACATCGACATGCTCGCCATTGCCGCAGACGGGAAACGCGTGCTGACAGAGCGGTTGGACCGGTTTGAACGCGCTGACGGCAGCGAGATCGGAAGGATGACCCTGATGGGAATTTACGAAATCGAAGGCGATCACATTGTCGCTTGGCGCGACTACTTCGACATCAACGCGGTCTCAAAACTCGCCGCGGGATGACGGGTCGATCATTCCCACCGCATCGCCGGGGCGGACGCCATGGCCGCTTTCATCATCATCGGTGAACGCCCGCCCGACCTCCCGATGTCGAAAGCGGTGCGCAGGACGCCTCCTTAGCTCATACGAAAAAGGATCATGTCGTGACACTTTCCCATGGTATCGCCTCCTTGCGAGCTGAGTGACAGTGCCACTCAGCTCGCAATTGGCAGCTTCGAAGGCGTCGATGCGACGTCTTCGGTCAGCCATTCAGCATCCGACCGCCATCGACAATGACTTCCGAGCCGATGGTCCACGCCGATTCATCGGATGCGAGATAGATGACGGCCTTGGCGACCTCTTGCGGTGTGCCAAAACGGCCAACGGGGATGGACCCAGCGATATCCTTGTTGACCTGTGCGCGATAGGCGTCCGGAATGCCGAGCTTGTCGTAAAGCGGCGTCTCGACCGGGCCGGGGCTTACTGCATTGACGCGAATGCCGCGATCCATGAGTTCGCTGGAGAGCGTCTTGGATAGGTTGAGAAACGCCGCCTTTGTGGCGGCATAGACCGATGACCGGGCGGCGCCAACATGAGCGTTGATCGAGGTGTTGAACACCACCGAGGCCGGATTTGCGAAGACGGGCAGCAGCGCCTGCATCAGGAAATAGGGGCCTTTCACATTAATGGCGAACGACTGATCGAAGGCTTCTTCGGTCCAGTCCTCGACCGGCTGCCAGACCGAAACGCCGGCATTGAGGAACGCCACGTCCAACTGGCCGAAATGCTCCTTGACCGACTTGGCCAGCTTCCTTTGCGCGTTGACATCCGAGCTATCGGCCCGCAGCACTGGAACGGTCGAACCCAGTTCGGCCTTTGCTCTTTCGATAGAGTCAGGATTATTGCCAGTGACCATGACGCGCGCGCCCTCGGTCAAAAATTGTTTGGCTGTCTCCAGGCCAATGCCCGAAGTGCCGCCAGTGATAAGCGTCCGTTTTCCGTCGAGGCGATTCATGTGGGTTCCATTCCTTGCAATTTGGCTCAATGAAGCTGGCAATGACTTTCAACTCGCGACCGATCCTGAGGATGGCACGACGGTGAGTTAAGTCACTTAGTTCTATTTATAGACGCACGGATTGTATGTCAAGTTAAGCCACTTACCTTGATTTCTGGCCAGCTTGTGCCTATCTGATGAGCTTACAACCACAAAGAAGGCGCAAGGGCTTCAGGAAACGGGCGATGACAGGCGAGACATATCAAGATCGGGTCAAGGAGGAGAAGCGCGTCGCTTCTGTCGCGGCGGCCACCAAGCTCTTCTTCGAACAAGGCTACGGAGCAACATCACTTCAGCAGATTGCAAAACTTGCTGACGTGTCGACCGCCACATTGTTCAAGCGCTATCCAACCAAGGCTTCGCTTTTTGAAGCGATCGTTGAGGAATTCTGGACATTGGAAAGCGGTTGCCACGCGGACGTTCTCGTCGGCGATCCGAACGCGAGCCTGCGCAAGATCGGGCGTGACTATGCCGACCGGATGCGCCAGCCCAGAATGGTTGCCATTTTCAGGCTTATCATCGCTGAAGCCCTGCGCTTTCCCGATCTGGGGCAGATGCTGTTCGACCGCGGATTCGAGCCCTATCTCGATCGGCTGAGCGCCTATGTGATTGAAGAGGCGCAGGCCGGAAACCTCGTCGTACCCGACGCCAAGCTCGCTGCTCAGGCTTTCCTGGCCACGATCGCCGGGCAGGCGTTCTGGCCTGAACTGATGGCGCCGGGCTGTGGCGGCACCGACAAAGACTTGTCAGTCATCATTGACGAAGCTGTCGCCACCTTCCTGGCGCGCTACGGCGCCAAGCTCGCTTGAATGCCTGCGAACGCAGCCGTCAAACCCACCAAAGTACCTTCGTCTGGAGCAAACCCCGGGACTGAATTCTCCCTCACCCTCGTCAGCAATCCATCATGTCCGTTTGTGCAACGAGCCGCGATCGCTCTTAATGAAAAGGGCGTGCCGATTAAGCGGATTGACGTCGACCTCGCCAATAAGCCGGATTGGTTTTTGGCCATGTCGCCGACCGGCGAGGTGCCCGTGCTCCACGCATTCCAGTCGCGCCGCCTCGTGCTCGGCAACGGCCCGCGGCCGCTTGTTGGTGAAGGTTATGCAGCCTTCTTCGTCCGAGCCAGCGTATCGGCCACCACGTCGCCGAAGGACGAGGGCGTCGGCACGATGATGACGCCGGCCTCTTTCAGGATCTCGACCTTCTCCTGCGCGGACTCGCCGAAGGCCGAGATGATGGCGCCGGCATGACCCATGCGGCGGCCTTTTGGCGCGGAAAGCCCTGCAATGTAGGCGATCAGCGGCTTTCTCATATTGTCGCGCGCCCAGATCGCGGCTTCGGCTTCCTGCGGTCCGCCGATCTCGCCGATCATCACCACGGCGTCGGTTTCGTCATCCTGCTCGAACAGCTTCAGAATGTCCTTGAAGGAAGAGCCGTTGATCGGATCGCCGCCGATGCCGACGCTGGTCGAGACGCCGATGCCGAGCGCCTTCATCTGCGAGGCGGCCTCGTAGCCCAGCGTGCCCGAGCGGCCGACGATGCCGACGCGGCCGGGAAGGTAGATCGAGCCGGGCATGATCCCCATCAGCGCCTGTCCCGGCGTGATGATGCCGGCGCAGTTCGGACCGACCAGCCGCATGCGGTCCTCGAAGCGGTAGCGGCGCATGTAGCGCTTGACCTGCATCATGTCCTGCGAGGGGATGCCGTCGGTGATGCAGACGCAGAGCTTTATCCCCGCATCCGCCGCCTCCATGATCGAATCGGCGGCAAAGGGCGGCGGCACGAAGACGATGCTCGCCTCGGCGCGGGTTTCGCGCACCGCGCCCTTGACGGTGTTGAAGATCGGCAGGCCGAGATGCGTCTGGCCGCCTTTGCCTGGGGTGACGCCGCCGACCAGCTTGGTGCCGTAGCGTTTCATGTCCTCGGCATGGAAACTGCCGATCTTGCCGGTGAAACCTTGCACGATGACGCGCGTGCTGCGGTTGAGCAGGATTGCCATTTTCCGTCCTCCCTCAGGCTGCTTTTTTCTTGGTGGCCGCGCGCCATGCGGCGACGGCTTTTTCGGCGGCTTCGGCGAGCGTGTCGGCGACGATCACCGCCTCGCCGGAATCGGCCAGGATCTTGCGCCCTTCCTCGGCCCTGGTGCCGGACAGCCGCACCACCAGCGGCACGTTGACGCCGACCTCGCGGATCGCCTTGATGACGCCCTCGGCAACCCAGTCGCAACGGTTGATGCCGGCAAAGATGTTGACCAGGATGGTCTCGACATTCTTGTCGCCGAGCACCGCGCGAAAAGATTTCGCCACCCGCTCCGGCGAAGCGCCGCCGCCTATGTCGAGGAAGTTCGCCGGCTCGCCGCCGGCGATCTTGATCATGTCCATGGTCGCCATGGCGAGCCCCGCGCCGTTGATGATGCAGCCGATGTTGCCGTCGAGGCCGACATAGGAGAGGCCTCGGTCGCTGGCGAAGGTTTCGCGCGGATCTTCCTGGCTCTTGTCGCGCAATTCGGAGATTTCGGGCCGCCGGAACAGCGCGTTCTCGTCGAACGACATCTTGGCGTCGAGGGCGATCAGGCTGCCGTCGCGGGTCACCACCAGCGGATTGATCTCCAGCATCGAGGCGTCGTAATCGCGGAACACCTGGTAGCAGCTGAAGATGGTCTCGGTCGCCTTGCCGATCAGGCTGTCCTCCAGCCCGAGCCCGAAGGCGATCTCGCGCGCCTGGAAGCGTTGCATGCCGACGCCCGGGTCGACGGTGGCGCGGATGATCGAATCCGGCGCTCTTTCGGCGATCTCCTCGATCTCCATGCCGCCGGCGGCCGAGGCCACGATCATGACGCGCTCTTCCTTGCGGTCGAGCACGAAGCCGAGATAGAGCTCCTGCGCGATGTCGACGGCTTCCTCCAGATAGAGGCGCGAGATCAGCTTGCCGCGCGGGCCGGTCTGGTGGGTCACCAGCTTGCGCCCGAGCATGGCTTCGGCGGCGCTCGAAATCTCCTCGTCATTGGCGCAAAGCTTGATGCCACCGGCCTTGCCGCGCGCGCCGGAATGAACCTGCGCCTTCAGCACCCATTTGCCGCCGCCGATCTCGCGCGCCCGGTAGGTCGCCTGTTCGGGACTGTAAGCCAGGCCGCCGCGCGGTACATGCACTCCATGCCGGGCAAGCAGTTCCTTGGCCTGATATTCGTGGATGTCCATTTTTTCTTCTCCCCAAATCGTCGAAGTGCCGCGACGCGCGGCTCTCATTGGCTAGTTAAGCTGGCCGGCGCGCTCGATGGAGTCATTAACCACCAGCACGTTGCGTGCCATGCGTTCCGATGCGGCGTCGATCATCTTGCCGTCGAGCGCGGCAGCCCCCTTGCCCTGCGCCTCGGCCTCTTTCAGCACTTCGAGGATGCGGCGGGCGCGCGTGACTTCCTTCTCCGGCGGCGAGAACACCTCATTGGCCAAGGCAATCTGCGAGGGATGGATCGCCCATTTGCCTTCGATACCGAGTGCGGCGGCGCGCCTGGCGGCCGCCTTGTAGCCTTCCGGATCGGAGAAATCGCCGAACGGCCCGTCGATGGCGCGCAACCCATAGGCGCGGCAGGCGACGGTCATCCGCGACAGGGCGAAATGCCACTGGTCGCCGGGATAGTCGGGGTTGAGGCCGCCGATGTTGACGGTCCGCGCCTTGTTGCTGGCGGCATAATCGGCGACGCCGAAATGCATCGCCTCCAGACGCCCTGGCGTGGCGGCGATCGCCTCGACATTGGCCATGCCGAGCGCGGTTTCGATCAGCGCTTCCAGGCCGACACGGGTCTTGAATCCCTTGGCCATCTCGATCTGGTTGACCATCGCCTCGACCATGTAGAGGTCGGCCGGCACGCCGACCTTCGGCACCAGGATGGTGTCCAGCCGGTCGCCGGCCTGTTCCATCACGTCGACGACGTCGCGATACATGTAATGGGTGTCAAGGCCGTTGATACGCACCGATACGGTCTTGCCCTTGGCGCGCCAGTCGATGTCGTTGAGCGCCTGGATGATGTTCTTGCGGGCGCGTTCCTTGTCGGGCGGGGCGACAGCGTCCTCGATGTCGAGGAAGACGAAGTCGGCGGCGCTGTTGGCCGCCTTGTCGATCATCTCCGGGCTGGAGCCGGGAACAGCCAGCTCGCTGCGCTGGAGCCTGAGTTTCTTGAGGTGGTTGATGGTGTGGCTCATCGTCTCTCCCCTCAGGCGGCTTCGGCGACCGGCATTGCCGCCGAGGCGCGGAAATGCTGGATGGCGGCGCCGACGCCGGAGCCCGGCGCCAGCCGGACGCCGCAATCGAGCAGCGCCATTTCAGCTGAAGACAGCGAGGCCAGCACCATCACCTCGTTCAGCCAGCCGAGATGGCCAATGCGGAAAACCTTGCCGAACACCTTGTTGAGGCCGCCGCCGAGCGACGTCTGGTAGGCCTGGTAGGCGCGCTTGACGACGTCGCCGCTATCGACGCCATCCGGCACGAGGATGGCGCTGACCGTGTCCGAATGCCATTTCGGCGCCTTGGCGCAGAGCTTCAGGCCCCAGGCGTCGACCGCCTTGCGCACGCCTTCGGCGAGGCGATGGTGACGAGCGAAGATGGCGTCGAGCCCTTCGTCCTCGATCAGGTCGAGCGAGGCGCGCAGGCCGCGCAGCAGCTGTGTTGCCGGCGTGTAGGGAAAATAGCCGGCATCGTTGGCACGGATCATGTCCTCGAAGGAGAAGAAGCAGTGCTGGTGGGTGGCGGTTCTGGAAGCCACGAGCGCCTTCTTGCTGACCGACAGGAAGCCGAGGCCGGCCGGCAGCATGAAGCCTTTCTGCGAGCCGCTGACGGCGCAGTCGACACCCCATTCTTCCTGGCGAAAGTCGATCGAGCCGATCGACGACACGCCGTCGACGAAGAGCAGGGCAGGGTGGTTCGCATCGTCGAGCGCTGCGCGGCAGCCGGCGACGTCGCTGGTGACGCCGGTCGCCGTCTCGTTCTGAGTGCAGAAGATCGCCTTGATGCGGTGCGTCTTGTCCGCCTTCAGCCGCTCGGCATAGAGGTCCAGCGGAACGCCGTTTCCCCATTCGCAGTCGATCACGTCGACCTCGAAGCCGAGCCGCTCGGCCATGTCGACCCACAGATGGGAGAACTGGCCGAAGCGAGACATCAGCACGCGATCGCCGGGGCTGAGCACATTGGTCATCGCCGCTTCCCAGGCACCGGTGCCGGAGGACGGGTAGATGAAGACGCGGCCGGTCTCGTTCCTGAAGACGCGTTTGATGTCCTCGAACAGTGGCAGGGTGAGGTCGGGGAAGGTGGCCGCGCGCATGTCCTCCATCGGCAGGTTCATCGCCTGCCGCACCTGTTCGGGAATATTGGTCGGCCCGGGAATGAAAAGATGGGTGAAACCGGCCATGGTGCGAACTCCTCCTGATCCAGCAAAAGCGGTGGTGGGGAGTTTCGTTTCGAAGGTTGATGTCAACAACACCTTGGCGGGTAAGAACTTGCCGCGTGCGGGTGGGTATGGCCTACCCGGTCGCCCTACCCGAAAGGCTGCTTCTGGCTGCGCCTCTCTCGTGAATAGAGTGCGACCGCCATGGCGCGGTTGCGGACGTCCAGCTTGTCGTAGAGATTCTTGAGATGGTACTTCACCGTATTCTCGGAGATCCCGGTCCGGGTCGCGATCTGCAAATTGGTCCAGCCATCTGACAGTACCGCCAGCAGTTCACGCTCGCGCACGGTAAGCCGGGACAGAGGCGTGTCGTTGACCTTGTTGATGTCGATATAGGGGATGCAGATGCGGCCATGCGCGACAGCCAGGATCGTGTCGAAAATGATGGCGGGATCGTCGAACTGGAAGCAGTAGCCTTGCGCGCCGAGGCGCACACACTGTTTCAGGATGCCGATGTCATGGTCATTTGAAAAGACCGCGATGCGGATGTTGAGCTTGCGGCCCTGGACCTCGGCCAGGACGTCCGCGCCGTCCATGTCGGAGAGCTTCCAGCCGATCACGGCGACATCGAACTCCTGTACCGCCGCAAGCTCCAGGAAATGCCTGCCGCTTTGTACCGAGGCCAAAAGTTCGAAGCGCCCGTCGCAGTCCAGCATTTCGCGCAGAGCCGATATGACGAGCGGATTGCGTTCGGCCACGACCACGCGAACGCGCCGCTCTTCGATTGCCTTGTTCTCTGTCCGTGACTTGATCTTCAAGGGCTTCCGCTTTTTGTTGCGGTCTGGCGGGTCCAGCCGATGCCTGGACCTGCATCATGACAATTCTGCTCCAATGGCGCGGGGGTGCTCTTTCCCCAGCGACATCGGCTGTCGCGCCACAGGAAGCCGAAGCGCGGCCTGCTTTTGATGAAATCGACAGTTCGCGCGGGGCGGGCAAGCATGTGTTTGGCCTGAAATTCCCGCGCGTTGGAAGAACATGTTGCGAAGTTGAAGCGTTCCGGGTCGCCGTCACTTTTGTATGGGCACCGGACCGAAAACCGGTTTCCACTTTGCGGACTCATGGTCTAGACCTGATTTGCACCTTTTCCGGATTCTGATGGCGGGAGGCGCTGGTGGAAGGCCAGGACGAACGGACGACCGGCGCCAGGGCCGCCGACGAGCACCACGCTGATATCTATGGCGAGGACGGTGCCGTCCTATCGTCCTTCCTTGCCCAGATTGGTGCGGCGATCGCCGATCGCGATACGCTGACCCTCAAGCGCCAAGTCGACGACCTGCATCAGTCGGAACTTGGCGACCTCATCGAGGCGCTGCACCCCGAACAGCGGCGCGCGCTGGTCGAACTGCTGGGGGCGGACTTCGATTTTTCCGCGCTGACCGAAGTCGACGAGGCTATCCGCATGGATATCGTCGATAACCTGCCCAATGCCCAGATCGCGCAAGCCGTGCAGGCACTCGATTCCGACGATGCGGTCTACATCCTCGAAGACCTGGAGCCGGAAGACCAGGACGAGATCCTGTCGCAGCTGCCGTTCACCGAGCGGATCAGGCTGCGCCGTTCGCTCGACTACCCGGAAGAGACGGCCGGGCGGCGCATGCAGACCGAGTTCGTCGCGGTGCCGCCCTTCTGGACCATCGGCCAGACCATCGACTACATGCGCGAGGACAAGAACCTTCCCGACCGCTTCAGCCAGATCTTCGTCATCGATCCGACCTTCAAGTTGTTGGGCGCCATCGATCTCGACCAGATCCTGCGCACCAAGCGCGCGGTCAAGGTCGAGGAAGTCATGCATGAGACGCGGCACGCCATCCCGGCCACCATGGACCAGGAAGAGGCGGCGCGGGAATTCGAACAATACGACCTTTTGTCGGCCGCCGTCGTCGACGAGAACGAGCGGCTGGTCGGCGTGCTGACCATCGACGACGTCGTCGACGTCATCCAGCAGGAAGCGGAGGAGGACCTGCTGCGCATGGGCGGCGTCGGCGACGAGGAGCTCTCCGACAGCATCCTGGCGACCTCGCGCTCGCGCGTTCCCTGGCTGCTCGTCAACCTGCTGACGGCATTTTTGGCGGCATCGGTGATCGGCCTGTTCGATCGCACGATCGAGCATATCGTCGCGCTCGCCGTGCTGATGCCGATCGTGGCCGGCATGGGCGGCAATGCCGGTTCGCAGACCATGACCGTCACCGTGCGGGCGCTGGCGACCAGGGATCTCGACATCTACAATGCCGGCCGCATCATCCGCCGCGAAATGGGCGTCGGCTTCATCAACGGCATCGTCTTCGCCATCCTGATCGGCATCGTCGCGGCTGTCTGGTTCCGCGACCCCAATCTGGGCGGCATCATCGCGGCGGCGATGATCATCAACATGTTCGTGGCGGCCCTTGCCGGTATCCTGATCCCGTTGCTGCTCGACCGGTTCAAGGTCGATCCCGCGGTCGCTTCGGCGGTTTTCGTCACCACCGTTACCGATGTCGTTGGATTCTTTGCTTTTCTCGGCCTCGCGACCTGGTGGTTCGGCGTCCGGTAAGCGTCGTAATTGACTTTTACGTAAATGCCGTGCGAGGCTCGTGCGGGGTGCCGCTTCGATTCCAGCGGCAAGGGGTTTGGTTCGGGACAGATGGGCGACGCCGCATGGCGATCACCCGGAATTCCGGCATGGAGTGACAATGCGGGAATATTATTCGATCACCGAACTGACCCGCGAATTCGACGTGTCGACGCGGACGCTGCGTTTTTACGAAGACGAGGGACTGGTGCAGCCTGTGCGGCGCGGCCGTACGCGGCTGTTTCGCCCTTCCGATCGTCACCTCATCCGGCAGATCATGCGCGGAAAACGGCTCGGCTTCTCGATCAACGAGATCCGCGAGATCATCCAGATGTACAAGGAGCCGCCGGGCGAGGTCGGGCAGCTCAAGCTGATGATCAAGCGCATCGAGGAAAAGCGCGAGGACCTCAGGCAAAAGCGCCGGGACCTCGAGGAGACGCTGGCCGAACTCGATCAGGCCGAGGAGTCTTGCGTCGAGCGGCTGGTCGAGCTCGGGGTCAACACCTAGCCGAAATTTCGAGATATTGGCGGGACAGCGCCCCCCCTCTGTCCTGCCGGACATCTCCCCATAAGAAGGGGGAGATTGACAAATTTAACGCTGACTCAAATCCAGCGCCGCACCCGCTTGGCATAGTCGCGGTATTTCTTGCCGAACTTCGCCGCCAATATCTTTTCCTCGCCCTCGATCGCGACCTTCTGGGTGACGAAGGCGGCGACGAAGGCAAGCAGGAAAAACCAGGCGATGCCCGAGACGAAGGCAATGCCGATCAACAGCAGCGTGTTGGCCAGGTACATCGGGTTGCGGGTGACGCCGAAGGGGCCGGTCGTGACGAGATGATCGGGCACGGCGTTGGGATTGAGCGTTGTCCTGGCCCGCATCATGGTGCGGATCGCGGTGAACCAGAGTACGGCGACGGCGAACAACGCCACCCAACCGGCGGCGAACAGGATATCGCCCAGGAGGTCTCCGATCCAGGGCAAGGGATAGAGCATGCCGAGGATGATGCTGATGGCGATCGCGGCAGCGTAGATCACCGGCGGCCACGGTATCACTCCAGGCTTCGGTTCGGTCATTGTGTCCCTCCCTCCGTCATCTTGTCCTCGGTCTTGGCGGTGCACGTTGCGGCAAGATCGGACAGATGCGCCCTGAAGTCCGCAGTCTGGTCGTTGTTGAAGAGCCGATCAAGTGATCCTTCGCCTTGCAGCGTATCAAGCATGCAGCCGCAATAGCTCGAACAGAAGGTTGCGTTGCGCATCTGCTCGCACGAGCGCTGGCAGGTTTTCAGGAAATTGACCTGCGGGGTTTCGACCTGCGCCGGCATCACTTGCGAGAACAGCCAGACGCTACCGATCAGCAGCGGCTGGTGGATCAGGTAAAAGGCCAGGCTGTGGCGGCCGATGAAGACCAGTGGATTGGCCCAGCGGCCGGGCACGAGGCTCGCCAGGCGTGCCCGCATGCCGGAAGCGGAAGCGAGTTTCGCCGCTCCGAGGCCGAGAAGCACCGCGCCGAACCAGGGGAACAGCGGCACGTAGTCGTTGGAGCGCGGATTGACGGCGGAAAGGCCAATCCACCACAGCCAGGGGTGATCGAGTGCCTCGAAGCGCAGGTAGACTGGCGCCGCGATGACCAGTGCGGCGACGACAAGCGTCAGCAGCGCCGGCAGGCGCAGGAAGGCGAGGCCAAGCAGGCTGGCGAGCGCGATCTCATGCAGGATGCCGAAGAAGATGAATCCATCCGGCGTTGCGATGCGGGTGACGACCGAGATGGCGATCGCAGCACCTGCAACCATGGCGAACCGCTTCCAGAAGGAGTTCCAGCGGATTTGCCGGCCATGGGCGAGATAGAGGCTGACGCCGACCAGGAACAGAAAGGTCGAGGCGATGCAGCGGGCGTAGATCTTCCACCAGCCGAAGGCGGTGAGACCGGGGTCGGTGTAACCGAAGAATTCCAGGTCCCAGGTGAAATGGTAGCTTGCCATCGCGATCAGCGCGATGCCGCGCAAAATATCGATGGCAACGATGCGCTTCGATGGCTCCGGAACGGGTGCGGTCGGCGTGTGGATGCTCATGGTCTCGCGATCTGATTCAGCCCCTCCAAGACGACTATCACGGTTGCACTGGATAGAAGAAGACCGGTCGCCTTGGCCTGACCGCGCGGCGGAGCCCGCGCCAGCCGCCGAATTGGGCCAGCGCGGGAAAGCCTTTGACCGGCTTCGCTTTTCGCCGGCTGTGCGTCGGTTTCCTCTTAATGGGCATGAAATGTCCACGGCAGATTTGACGCCGCGATTCTGCTTTGGGGAAGCAATGTCCACGCATGTGCGCCATCCGATCTGGCTTCCGGCCCTCAAGGCCGCGGATGCGCGCACCTTCGCCTCGCTCTACGCGGTCGAGTCCTTCGCCCGCGCCATGGTGTCGAGCGTCATCCCGATCCAGGCCTACGAGATCCTCCACAACGAGCAGATCGTCTCGATCCTCTATACCGTCGTATCCATGCTCGGCCTGTCGGTGACCTTGTTCATGCCGATGCTGATCCGCCGCTTCGCGCGGCGCTGGGTCTACACGGCAGGCGCCTGCCTGCTCGCCATCGGCTCGCTGTTCTTCGTCACCCATACGCTCGCCGGACAATTGGCCGGGATGCTGTGCCGGGTGATGGGTGCCAGTGCGCTGTCGATCACGCTCAACCTCTACATCATGGACCACATCCGCAAGACCGACTTCATGCAGGCCGAATCGCTGCGCATGGCGTGGTCGATGGTTGCCTGGACGGGCGGGCCGACGCTTGGCATTTTCCTTTATGCGCATTTCGGCATCTATGCCGCGCATGGCGCGGTGGCGGTTTTCGCCATGGCTTTGCTGGCGCTGTTCTGGACCTACCGGCTGGGCGACAACCCGTCGATCCGCCCGGGCAAGACGCGGCCGGCAAATCCGCTCGCCAACATCGGCCGCTTCGTGGCGCAGCCAAGGCTCAGGCTCGCCTGGCTGATCGCCTTCGGCCGGTCCTGCTTCTGGACGACGTTCTTCGTCTATGGACCGCTGTTCATGGTGATCACCGGCGAGGGTGAACTGGCAGGCGGCCTGCTGGTCTCGGCCGGCAATGCGCTGCTGTTCATGGCGATCTTCTGGGGCAAGGCAGGAAAACGCTTTGGCGGCAGACGCACCATGACGTTTGCCTATTTCGCGATGTCGGCGTCGCTGCTGGCGGCGGGCACGGTCGGAGCGGCAGAGCCGTTGCTGACCGGCACCTTCCTGTTGTGCGGCGCCTTCTTCACCATCGCGCTCGACGCGCTGGGCTCGACCGCCTTCATGCGCTCGGTGCGCTCCTATGAACGCGCGCAGATGGCGGCGGTCTACCGCACCTATCTCGACTTTTCCGAATTGACGCCGCCGCTTGTCTATTCGGTAGTGCTGGCCTTCTTCGGATTGGGATCGGTGTTCGTCACGCTCGGCCTGCTGGCGGCGTTTTGCGGCTTCATGACCTGGCGCTACCTGCCTAAATCCCTCTAAAAAATCAGAGCGAAAGCTCAGTATGGCGCTCGCGCACCCAATTGTGGAAGCGGTGCAAATCGTACTCCTCCGGCATCAGCACGCCGGCTGTATGGCGCATCGAGCGCAGGCCCTTCTGGTTGACCTCGCAGATCGCGGCATCCTCCTCCAGCACCTGTGTGCCGAAGGCGACGATGTTGTCGATATCGGTGGCGGCGAGCGCCTCGGGCGCGAACAGCCATTCGGCGGTCAATTCGGTCTGTTCGGGACCGAGCGGCACCAGCCGCACGGTCCTGACATAGTCGACATGGCCGACGATGAACATCGAGGGCAGGCTGGTGGCATAGGTCTGGCCGGCGGTGCGTTCCGCCTGCGTCAAGCCGGGGAAAACCGGCCCATGCGTCTGCCCATCACGCGACCATGTTTCAGCCCCGGCGCGCAGGCCGCCGGAGAATTCCGGCGCATCATTGTCGGCATGGCGCGTCCATTCGGGATCGTCATGCCGGCTCATCAGGCCGCGGCCATAGATCGGCACCAGCCGCGACAGGTCCTTGTGGACGCCCGGGCAGTGCAGGCACTCGTTGAAGTTTTCCCAGAAAATCTTCCAGTTGCAGTTCATCACCTTGCGCAGCACATGGCCTGACACCAGCGTGTCCAGCGGCCAGTTGCCGAGGTCGCCGGAGGCCGGGTCGAAGGATGACTGCGCTGAGCAGGCGGCATCTTCAGCAAGATTGACGAAGACGAAGCCCCGCCACACCGAGAGTGCAACGCGATAAAGCGGGTGGTCGGCCTTGTCGAAGCCGTCGGGCAGCGATTTCGACGGTACACGCACCAGATCGCCACGCAGCGAATACGACCAGGCATGGTACGGGCAGGTGATCAGCCGGGCCTTCAGGCGTCCTTCGCTTTCCTGGCAAAGCTGCGAGCCGCGATGCCGGCACGTATTGTGGAAGGCACGCAACTCGCCGGCGTCGTCGCGCAGCACAAGGATTTCCTGCGTACCGACGCGGAAGGTGCGGAATGCCAAAGGCTGGGCAAGGTCGGCCTCGCGGCAGACGAGCAGCCAATTTCTGTACCAGATGGCGTCGAGATCACGCTGATAGTTCTCCTGGTCCCAATAGGCCGATGAGGGCAGGGTCGGCTCGGTTCGGGTCAGGCCGCTATAGGGCTCGCGCCCGCTGGCATCAGGCTGCATGGCTGGCTTCCTGTCAGGTTGGCAGCCGACACCCGGCCATGAAGTTTGTCAATCAGGAGGGGAGCGGCCTTGCCGATACGACGCTCCTGCGCTGGCGACTGTCGGAATTTGGTTTGCCGCGCGCGGCGAATTTCCCTATAGTCACCAACGTCGTCGGTTCCTTTTTGGAGCCAAGAGGGAATGCGGTGCGGACAGGAATTCCTGTCCAATGCCGTGGCTGCCCCCGCAACTGTGTGCGGTAGTCCTCTCCATATGCCACTGAAGGTTTTCCTTCGGGAAGGTGGGGAAGGGCGCTTATCCGCGAGCCAGGAGACCTGCCGGCGACAGGAAACTGACTTCGATGCCCTCGGGTGGAGGGCGAAAGGACAAGACATGACTACCGCTTCCGTCTCCCTCGGCGCCTCCGTCTCCTCGCAGTCGCGCTTCATGCAGCTCGCGCTCGCGGCGCTGCTCGGCATGTTCGTCGTCGGCTTTGTCGGTTTCTCGCATATCGATGCGGTCCACAATGCCGCCCACGACTATCGCCACTCGATGGCATTTCCCTGCCACTAACGAGGATCTGACATCATGAATCTGTTTCGCAACGTCGTGTTCGTCGCGGCGATCGCGGGGCTCGTGGCCGGTGTCGTTCTCGCCTGCATGCAGGCCTATGCGACAGTGCCGCTGATCCTCAAGGCGGAAGTCTACGAACAGGCCGGCGGCGGCCATCACCATGACCACGCGGCTGCACCAGCAGCGAGCAACGATGCGGTGAGCACGGTCGCGCCCGCTGGGAATGCGATGAGTTCTGCCGCGCCAGCACCCGCCGAAGTCACGGCACCGGCGGAGGAAGACGAGGGTTGGGCGCCGGCCGACGGTGTCGAGCGTTTTGCCTTCAGCGTGGTTGCCAATATCGTCACCGGCATCGGCTTCGCGCTGGTCCTGGTCGCGGTTTCCGAGTTTGCCGGCGGCGTCGGCAATTGGCGCCAGGGCGTGTTCTGGGGGCTGGCCGGCTTTGCCGTGTTCACGCTGGCACCAGGCCTCGGCCTGCAGCCGGAACTGCCGGCAATGCCGGCGGCCGATCTGCTTGCGCGCCAGATCTGGTGGACGGCAACGGCCGCGGCGACGGCTATCGGCCTTGGCCTGATAGTGTTTCGCAGATCGCTGCCATTGACCATCCTCGCCGTCTTGCTGATCGTCGCCCCGCACGTCGTCGGCGCGCCGCAGCCCGACAGTTTCGAGACGCCTATCCCGGAAGGCCTGCACCATCAGTTCGTGGTGGCGGTGACGGTGACCAATCTGGTGTTCTGGCTGGTGCTCGGCGCGGTCGTGGGCGTGGTGCGCAGGCGCTTCACCGGCACGGCGACCAGCTTGCGCGACAGCTTTGCCTGATCGCGGCAAGCTGACTTTCATCATCGGTGGTGCGCGCTCCGGCAAGAGCGCGCACGCCGAAACCCTGGTGACGGCATTGCCCTCGTCATGGGCCTATATTGCCACGGCGCAAGCCTATGACGACGAGATGCATGAGCGCATCGCACTGCACCGCTCCCGGCGCGGCGAGGGCTGGTCGACCATCGACGCGCCGCTCGACCTTGCCGAAGCGCTGGAGGCCTTGCCGGATGATCAGCCGGTGCTTGTCGACTGCCTGACGCTATGGCTGACCAATCATATGCTGGCCGATCACGACGTCGAGACTGAGTGCCGACGGCTGGCCGACGTGCTGTCGCGGCCGCGCGGACCGTGGTTCGTGGTGTCGAACGAGGTCGGGCAAGGCATCGTGCCCGACAATGCGCTGGCGCGGCGTTTTCGCGACGACGCCGGCCGGCTCAACCAGCGGGTCGCCGCGGTTGCCGACACGGTGCTCCTGATGGTGGCGGGGCTACCGCTCAAGGTGAAGTGAAATGACTGACATCGACGGCAAGGATGAAGAACGCCATCGCGCCAAGATGGCCAAGCGCAAGGCCGTGCAGGACGCCGAGGTTGCGAGCAAGACGGTCGAGAAGGGGTTGCTGATCGTCAACACCGGTCCCGGCAAGGGCAAGACCACGGCCGCCTTCGGGCTGGCGCTGCGGATGCTCGGCTACGGCAATCGCGTCGGCGTCGTGCAATTCATCAAGGGCAAATGGCACACCGGCGAGAAGGATGCGTTTGCCGCCTTCGGCGACCGCGTCGTCTGGCACGCAATGGGCGAGGGTTTCACCTGGGAGACGCAGGACCTGAAGCGCGATATCGCCGCTGCCGAGACCGCCTGGGCCAAGGCACTGGAATTGATCGACGATCCCTCGATCAGCCTTGTCGTGCTCGACGAGCTCAACATTGCGTTGCGCTACGACTACCTCGATCTCGACAAGGTGGTTGCGGCGCTGAAGGGCCGGCGCGAGGGCCTGCATGTCGTCGTCACCGGCCGCAACGCCAAGCCAGCGCTGGTCGAGGCTGCGGATCTGGTCACCGAGATGGGCGCCACCAAGCATCATTTCTCGGCGGGCGTGAAAGCCCAGCAGGGCATCGAGTTTTAGAAAACCAGAACAGCGATCACCGCGACCAGGCCGAACAAGCCAATCAGCAGGAAATCAGCGATACGGTAGAGTTGCAGCGCCCGCCTGATGTCGCCGCTGTCGACATCGCTGCGGCCGCCTTCGCCCATGAAGATGTCGTCGACCATGACACCGCCATAGCTGCGTGGCCCGGCAAGCGCCAGACCAAGCGCGCCGGCCATGGCCGCTTCGGGCCAGCCGGCATTGGGCGAGCGGTGTTTTTTCGCGTCGCGCCGTACCGCTTGCCAGGCGCCGTGGGGGTCGGCGCCCTCGACCAAGAAGGAAGCGAGCACGATCAGCAGCGCGGTCAGCCGCGATGCCGGCAGGTTGATCCAATCGTCGAAGCGCGCCGCCGCCCAGCCGAACGCCTCATGGCGCGGGGTGTGGTGGCCGATCATCGAATCGGCGGTGTTGGCCGCCTTGTAGGCGGCGCCGCCGGCCAGCCCGCCAACGCCGGTCCAGAAGGCGGGGGCGACGATGCCATCGGAAAAATTCTCCGCCAGGCTTTCGATCGCCGCACGGCAGACGCCTGCCCGGTCCAGCGTTTCGGGATCGCGGCCGACGATCCGCGAGACGGCGGCGCGGCCCATGTCGAGGCCTCCACTGTCGAGCGCGTCGGCGACGGCTTCGACATGTTCGTGCAGGCTCTTCTGCGACAGAAGCGATGTTGCCAGAAGGACGGCAATGATCCATCCCAAGGGGACGAACCAGAGCAGAACGAGCTGCACGCAAAGACCTGTCAGCGCCGGCACCAGCACGATGACCAAAAGCGCCTGGACACCACGTTGGCGACGCAGTGCGTCGGGATCAGTGGCGCGGTTGAGCCTCAAGTCGAGAAAGGATATCAGCCTGCCGAACCACGTCACCGGATGGCCGATGGCGCGAAACAGCCAGTCGGGATAACCAAGGACGAATTCGACAACCAAGGACAGGAAAGCGATCAGGACTGACATGAAGCTTCTTGAAGGAGCGGTGGACCATGGTGGAAGTCTTGGCCGGGCAAGGGTGCTTTTCCCCAATGCCGTGCTGCCTTTCGTCGACCTCTCGACCGGTATCAATCCGCACTCCTACCCGCTTTTCCACCTGCCCGCCACCTCCCTGTGGCGGTTGCCGGAGGCCGCGCGTGGGCGCGAACTGATAGAGATCGCGGCCAACACCTATGGCGCGCCTTCCGCGGGAAACGTGGTGGCGGCGCCCGGGACCCAAATTCTGCTGCCGCGCGTAGCCTCGCTGGTGAAGCCCGGCAAGGCGATGGTGCTGGGGCCGACCTATGCCGAACACGCCCGGGCGGCGGCGATTGCCGGGCATGAGGTGGTCGAGGTCAGCGATTTCGCGGCGCTGGTCGACGCTGACCTCGCCATCATCGTCAATCCGAACAATCCGGATGGGCGAATCATCGAGCGCGACCGGCTGCTGATGCTGGCTGACGGACTTCGCGCCAAGGGCGGGCTGCTGGCCGTCGACGAGGCGTTCATGGATGTCGGTCCACGCGAACACAGCCTCGCCGGCGATGTCGCCCAGGGCGGCATCATCGTGCTGCGTTCGTTTGGCAAATTCTTCGGTCTGGCCGGCCTGCGGCTTGGGTTCGCGCTTGCCGATGCGCCGACGGCTGAACGGTTGGACATGCAGTTCGGGCCGTGGGCCGTCGCCGGACCGGCGCTGGAATACGGCATCCGCGCGCTCGCCGATCTCGACTGGCAGGATGCGATACGGGCGTCGCTGGCGGATGAGGTGGTGCGGCTCGATGCGCTGTTTGGCCGGTTCGGCGTTCGCGTCGCGGGCGGCACCACATTGTTCCGCTATCTCAGCCTGCCCGATGCCGGCGGCCTGTTTTCCGCGCTTGGCGAGAGTGGCATCCTGCTCCGGCATTTCTCCGACCGGCCGCATGCCCTGCGCGCCGGCCTGCCGGCGAGCGAGGAAGAATGGCGCAGGCTTGAATTCGCCCTTGCTGACTGGACGTCGCGGCGCGAGGATCGGTCGAAAGGTTCGAAACAATGATCCATGTCTGCTCGCTGGCGAAGATCGAGGAAACGGTGGCCAGGACCGGCGCCGACCGCATGCTGTCGCTGCTTGCCGCCGGCACCGAGGTGGTGCGTCCGACCTCGATCGCCCGGGAAAACCACCTGCATCTGGTCATGCACGACATCGCGGTGGCGCAGGACGGCATGACCATGCCTGGCGAGGAGCATGTACGCAATCTGCTCGATTTCGCGCGCCGCTGGGATCGGGCAAAGCCGATGGTCGTGCACTGCTATGCCGGCATCAGCCGCTCGACCGCCTCGGCCTATATCATCGCCGCGGCTTTGGCGCCGAAACGCGACGAGGTGGAACTGGCGCAGACCTTGCGCGCGCTGTCGCCTTCGGCGACGCCCAATCCACGGCTGATCGCGGTGGCCGACACGCTGCTCGAGCGCAATGGCCGCATGATCGAGGCGGTCGAAACGATCGGGCGCGGCGCCGACGCCTTCGAAGGCACGCCGTTCGCACTCAAGATCGATATTTAGGCGGCTATTTCAGCCAGTCGGCGAGCTTTGCCTTGCGCACGTCGCGCACCAGGCTGATGAAGCCATCGGCCTGATATTCCGCCGTCAATCGGCCTTTCTCCGCCGTTGCAATGCTGGCGTCACCGACCACGCCGTTCGGGTTGAGATCGCTGGCGATCCAGGCGAAGGCATGCGTGCCGGTCTGGCGCAGAAGCGCGAATTCCTTCTCCGCGTCGGCGACGTTGGAAACGAAATTGTCGGCCTTGCCCATGTCGACGAGATCCGGCCGGAAATGCAGCATCAGCGAAGTCTCGACATCGCCGCCATGGATGCCGTGGCGGTCCTCGAGTTCGGTGTACATGCCGGCCGGACGGCCAAAGCGCTGCCAACTGGTCTTCACCGCCAGCATCTTTTCGCGCACGCGCAGTTCGCGCGTGACGATGCCCATGATCTCTTCATTGCCGCCATGGGAATTGACGACGATGAGCTTGCGCACGCCGGCGCGCGCTATCGACAGGCCAAGCTCGGTCCACGCCTCGATCAGCGTCGTTGCCGGCAGGGTCAATGTTCCCGGCGCGTGCAGATGCTCGTTCGACTTGCCCACCGCCTGGACCGGCAGGATGCGGATATCGAGGTCCTCGGGCAGGCGTGCGATCACCGTGTCGAGCATGCCGTTCATGATCGAGGTGTCGGTCGAGACGGGCAGATGCGGCCCATGCTGCTCGATCGCCGCGACCGGCAGCACCGCGATCGTCGTCTCGGGATCGATCGAGGCATACTCGGTTGTCCGGTAATCGCCCCACCAGACGCGTCTTTTTGCTACGGTCATGTCACGCCTCTTCAAATGATCAGGGCAGACCTAGCGCGGTGTGGCCGGCCTGTCGATCACCCGGCCGCGATCGCCTCGACCTCGACCTTGAATTCGGGCCGGGCAAAGCCGGAAACGATCATCAGCGTCGAGGCCGGCGCCGGGCTTGAAAACAGCCGGTCGCGGACCTCCATATAGGGCCGCAGATGCGCGCGGTCGGTGACATAGGCATTGATGCGCACGATGTCCGGCAATCCCAGCCCGGCTTCTTCCAGGATCGCCGCGATGTTCCTGAAGCAAAGTTCGGCCTGCGCACCGGCGTCGTCCGGTATCTGGTCGTCCGCCGTGATGGCGACCTGCCCCGAGCACAGCACCAGCCGCTTGCCGGCCGGCACCTCGACGCCGTGGCTGTAACGGGCAAAGGGCGGCTTGATCGACTTCGGGGTGAGGAACTTGAACATGGCAATCTCCTGGATATCGCCAGCCTAAGGCCGGATGCATTGCACCATCAAGATGGCGGTGCATGTCGCCGGTGCGATTGTGGACAGGCGTTCAAAAAATAGGCACGATGCCCTTCGGTGCAGCACGACCTTTCCGGCTTTCGCAGATGGCTGTGGTGCAGGCGGGCGGGTCCCGGCGCGCGACGCCGGTGGCATGTGTCTTGCTTCTTGAATCTTTGGTGTCAAGCACGGCGCGCAGCGCGCTGGTGCAAATAAAGGGTGGTGGTCAATGTACGTGAAACAGAAGATTTCGGTCGCGGTGGTGGCTCTCCTTGCGGCCAGCACATTGGGCGCGGCGGCGAATGAAAAAGTCACTTTCGGCACCAACTGGCTCGCCGAGCCGGAACATGGCGGCTATTACCAGGCCGTGGCGGATGGCACCTATGCCGCCTGCGGCCTCGATGTCACCATCATGCAGGGCGGCCCGCAGGTCAGCGGCCGGCCGATGCTCCTTGCCGGCAAGATCGATTTCTACATGGGCGGCAATTTGCTGTCGGCCTTCGATGCCGTCCAGCAGGGCATTCCGATGCGTGTCGTGGCCGCCGATTTCCAGAAGGATCCGCAGGTCATCATGTCCCACCCCGGTGAGGGGCTCGACAAATGGGAAGACCTGAAGAACGCCGAGCAGTACATTCTGGGCGATGAAGGTGCGCAGACCTTCTTCCAGTGGATGGTCATCGAACTCGGTTTCGACGCTTCAAAGCGTGCGCCCTACACCTACAACACCGCTCCTTTCCTCGCCAACAAGAAGTCGATCCAGCAGGGCTACGTCACTTCGGAGCCGTTCGCGGTCAAGAAGGAAGGCGGCTTCGTGCCGAACCAGTTCCTGCTCGCCGACTATGGTTGGGACACCTATTCGACCACGATCGAGGTGATGCAGGACACGATCGACAAGAAACCCGAGGTGGTCCAGTGCTTCGTCGATGGCTCGGCCAAGGGCTGGTACAAGTACCTCTACGGCGACAACAAGGCCGCCAACGACATGATCAAGAAAGACAATCCTGACATGAGCGACGAGCAGATCGCTTTCTCGATCGACCAGATGAAGAAGTTCGGCCTTGCCGATTCCGGCGACACCGAGAAGCTCGGCATCGGCGCCATGACCGATGCGCGGATCAAGAGCTTCTACGACAAGATGGTCAAGGCCAAGGTCACGCCTGCAGGCATCGACATCACGAAGGCCTACACGCTGGCCTTCGTCAACAAGGGCGTCGGGCTCGAGCTGAAGAAATAGGCCGGCCCGGCATGATGCGGGAAAAGGTAGCGCAAACGCCCGCCTCGGACATGGCTCCGACCTTGCTGGCGCTGCGTGGCGTCGGCAAGGTCTTTTCCAATGGCGTGACGGCGCTCAGCGATGTCGACCTGACGATCCGGGAAGGCGATTTCCTGAGCCTGCTCGGACCGTCGGGCTGCGGCAAGTCGACCGCGCTGCGGCTGATTGCCGGCCTGTCGACGCCGACATCAGGTGTGCTCGACTGGCGTGGCGGCGGTTCGCTCGACCGCGCGAATATCGGCTTCGTCTTTCAGGAGCCGACGCTGCTGCCCTGGGCCAGCGTCTTCGACAATGTCTGGCTGCCGCTCAGGCTGAAAGGCATTTCCCGCGCCAAGGCCGCTCCGGCGATAACGGAGATGCTGGCGCGGGTTCACCTGACCGGCTTCGAAGACGCCGTGCCGCGCGAACTGTCGGGCGGCATGAAGATGCGCGTCTCGATCGCGCGCGCCATGGTGACCAAGCCGCGCGTGCTGTTGATGGACGAGCCGTTCGCCGCGCTCGACGAGATCACCCGCTTCAAGCTCAACAACGATCTGCTGGAACTGTGGCAGGACGAGCGCTTCACCGTCGTCTTCGTCACCCACAGTGTGTTCGAAAGCGTGTTTCTGTCCAACCGCGTCGTCGTCATGGCGGCGCGGCCGGGCAGGGTGTTCGACGAACTCGCCATTGAGGCATCCTATCCGCGCGACGAGGCGTTTCGCACCTCGCCGGATTATGCGGCCCTTTGCCGGCAGGCCTCGGATGTGCTGGTCAATGCCATCAATTCAACAGCGGGCTCGCATCATGACGGTCATTGACGGCACGTTGAAACTCGACCCCGAGGAAGCGCGGCGCGTGCGCCAGGAGCGGCTCGAGCGGATCGGCCGCTGGGTGCTGCCGCTGGCAATCATGGTCCTGGCGATCTGGCTGTGGGACCGTATCTGCGTGTGGAACGAGATTCCGCAATACATCCTGCCGCGCCCCGGCGTGGTGCTGACAACGCTCTACAACGATGCCGGCCTGCTGTTTTCCGCACTGCTGGTCACCTTGCGCATCACCTTCCTCAGCCTGCTCCTCGCGGTTGTCGGCGGCGTCGGCCTGGCGGTCTTGTTCGCGCAGTCGAAGTGGGTGGAGATGTCGTTCTTCCCGTTCGCCATCGTGCTGCAGGTGACGCCGATCGTGGCGATCTTTCCGCTGATCAACATCTATGTCGACAATCAGACGACCAAGCTTCTGCTGTGCGCCTGGATCGTCGCCTTCTTCCCGATCCTGTCCAACACCACGCTTGGCCTGAACTCGGTCGACCGCAATCTGCGCGACCTGTTCAAGCTCAACGGCGCGACGCGTTGGCAGCAGCTGCGCTATCTCAGACTGCCGGCGGCGATGCCGTATTTCCTCGGCGGGCTGAAGATCGCTGGCGGCCTGTCGCTGATCGGCGCCGTGGTGGCCGAGTTCGTCGCCGGCGCCACCGGCCAGTCGTCGGGGCTCGCCTCGCGCATTATCGAGGCCGGCTACCGGCTGAATGCACCCAGGCTTTTCGCGGCGCTATTTTTGATTTCACTTACCGGCATCCTGATCTTCCTCGTACTGTCGCTGATTTCGCATCTCATTCTGCGGCGCTGGCACGAGAGCGCACTGAAGCAGGAGCGTTAGTGCCTTGATACCAACCTCCGGTCCCTATCACCTCGCCAATGTCCGACTTCACGCGTCGCTGACGCCGGGCCTTGCCGCGGCTTTCGACAGAGATGGTTTTGCGCTGACCGACATCACCGTCGCGGGCGGCAAGATTTCCAGCATCGCCGCTGCGCATGCCGCATCGAAGGTATCGGCCGGCGCCATCGACCTTGGCGGCCGTGTCGTGCTGCCGTGTTTCGTCGACTGCCACACGCATATCGACAAGGGCCATATCTGGCCGCGAAAGCCCAATCCCGACGGTACGTTCATGGGCGCTCTGAACGCTACGGGCGCCGACCGCACTGCCCGCTGGAGCGCCGAGGATGTGGCGCGCCGCATGGATTTCTCGCTGCGCTCGGCCTACGCGCATGGCACCCGGGCGCTCAGAACTCATATCGACAGCGTCGCGCCGCAGGAGGAAATCTCCTGGCCGGTGTTCGAGACGATGCGCGAGGCATGGCGGGGCCGCATCGAATTGCAGGGTGCCTGCCTGCTTGGCATCGAGGGCGTGCGCGACAAAAAATGGTTCGACAGGCTGGCGAAACGCGTGGCCGCCGCCAAGGGCGTGCTTGGCGTCGTCACCTATATGGTGCCAGACCTGGAAGAGCTGCTCGACCACGTTTTCGCGCAAGCGATCAAGCATGGGCTCGACCTCGATTTCCATGCCGACGAGACCGACGATGTCGCCGCAATCTCGCTGAAGAAGATCGCCGAGGCGGCGCTGTGGAACGGCTTCGAGGGAAAAATCCTCGTTGGCCATTGCTGCTCGCTGGCGCGGCAGCCGGATCTCGAGGTGCTGGACACGCTGGACAAAGTGGCGAAGGCCGGGCTCGCAATCGTGTCGCTGCCGATGTGCAATCTCTATTTGCAAGATCGTCGCGCTGATCAAACCACACCGCGCTGGCGTGGCGTGACGCTGCTGCACGAGATGAAGGCGAGGGGCATTCCGGTGGCCGTCGCTTCAGACAACACGCGCGATCCCTTCTATGCCTATGGCGATCTCGACATGCTGGAGGTCTACCGCATGGCGACACGTATCCTGCACTTCGATCATCCGGTCGCCGACTGGCCGCAGGCGGTCACCGCGACGCCGGCCAAGGTGATGCGGCTCGATGGCTTCGGCATGCTTGCCGCCGGAGGCGATGCCGACTTCGTGCTGTTCAAAGGTCGGAGCTGGACGGAATTGCTGTCGCGGCCCGAATCGGATCGCATCGTCGTGCGCGCGGGACGCGCGATCGACCGGCAATTGCCCGACTATGCCGACCTCGACGAGTTGATGGTGGAATGATGGATGTTTCGGCGCTGAAACGCGATCTCGACGGGATAAAGCTCGACGACAATCCGGCCATCGTCCAGCAGAAGAGCCGCGACTTCTACTGGTACAGCCCGGTTCTGAAACAGCAGCTCGACCATGTCACCGGCGACCTGATCGTGACGCCGAAGACCGAAGCCGAGCTGATCCGCGTGCTTGCCGCCTGTCACCGCCATGGCGTGCCGGTGACGCCTCGCGGCAGCGGCACTGGCAATTACGGCCAGGCGATGCCCCTGTCGGGAGGCGTGGTGCTCAATCTTGCGGAGATGAACGAAATCAAGTCGATCGGCCCAGGCCGCGTGGTGACCGGACCCGGCGCGATCCTGGCCGACATCGACAAGGCGACACGGGCGCATTCCGGACAGGAATTGAGGCTGTCGCCCTCCACCTACAACACCGCTTCGATCGGCGGCTTCATCGCCGGCGGTTCTGGCGGCGTCGGCTCGATCAATTTCGGCGGATTGCGCGATTTCGGCAATGTGCTGCGCTTGCGCGTGGTGACGATGGAGGCCGAGCCGAGGGTGCTCGATCTGACAGGCGAAGACCTGCACAAGGTGACCCATGCCTATGGCACCAATGGCATCATATCAGAGGTCGAGATGCCGCTGACGGCAGCCTATGAGTGGATCGACGTCATCGTCGGCTTCGACGCTTTCATGGATGCGGCCCGCTATGGCAACGCGCTGGCCTGCCAGGATGGCATCCTGACCAAGCTGATCACGCCGATCGCAGCACCCGTGCCGCAGCTCTATTTCAAGCGCCACCAGAAATTTTTCAGGCAAGGCCAAAGCATCTGCGTCGTCATGGTGGCGCAGCATGGGCTGGACGCCTTCCTTGCCTTTACGCGCCGCGCTGGGGGCGAAGTGATCTTCAACGCCGCCCTTGCCGCGCCGGAGGAGAAAAAGGGCCTGCCGCCGGCCTATGAATTGGCCTGGAACCACACCACGCTCAGGGCGCTGCGCGTCGACCCAGCGATCACCTATCTGCAGTCGCTCTATCCCTTTCCCAACCAGCTGGCGCTGGTCGAGAAAATGGATGCGATGTTTCCCGGCGAGATGTTCTCGCATCTCGAATTCGTGCGGCTGGACGGCAACATCACCTGCTTTGGCCTGCCACTGGTCAACTTCACCACCGAGGCGCGGCTCAACGAGATCATCCGCCTGCACGAGGACAATGGCTGCCCGATCTTCAACCCGCACCGCTACACGCTGGAAGAGGGCGGCATGAAGCAGACGGACGCGGTGCAACTCGCCTTCAAGCGTGAGACCGACCCGCAAGGCCTGCTCAACCCCGGCAAGATGATCGCCTGGGAAAACCCGGACTATGATTATCGTTCGGGCCGGACTTTTCTGTTCAAGGGGCTGCAAAAGGCAGGCTGATAACGATGAAGCGTTGGCGCCAAGACCTGCGGGATGTCCTCCCATGAACATCCTCGTCCTCTACGCCCATCCGGTCGAGACCAGCTTCAATGCCGGCCTGCACCGGATGATCGTCGAGCGGCTGACGGCGGCGGGACATATGGTCGATGACTGCGACCTCTATACCGAGGACTTCGACCCGCGGCTGACGCGGGCCGAGCGGCTCGGCTATCACGACCAGCGTGGACCAGGCGATGCGGTTACCGGCTACATTCAGAGGCTACAGGCAGCCGAGGCTCTGGTGCTGTCGTTTCCGGTATGGAATTACGGCTATCCGGCGATCCTGAAAGGGTTTTTCGACCGCGTCTTCCTGCCCGGCGTGTCGTTCAAGCTTATCGATGGCAAAGTGCAGCCGACGCTACACAACATCCGCAAGCTGACGGCCGTCACCACCTATGGCGGCAGCCGATTCCGCGCCATGCTGATGGGCGACCCGCCGCGCAAGGTTGTGAAGCGCATGCTGCGCGCCACGATCAAGCCCGGCGCTCCGGTCTCCTATCTCGCCCACTATTCGATGAACCTGTCGACCGACGAGACGCGGAAGTCCTTCATGGCGAAGGTCGCGGCCAGCGTGGATGCGTTCTGATGCGGGTGCTCGTCGTCTACTGCCATCCGGTGCCGGAGAGTTTTTGCGCCGCGGTCCGCGATACCGCCGTGGATGTGCTGACGCGGCGAGGCTGGGACGTGCGGCTGCTCGACCTTTATGCGGAAAAGTTCGATCCGGTGATGAGCTGCGAGGAGCGGCGTTCCTACAACGATCAGGCGCCGCGGGATCCGGCGCTGAAGCCGCATTTCGAACTGCTCAACTGGGCCGAGGCGATCCTGTTCGTCTATCCGACCTGGTGGTACGGGCTGCCGGCGATGTTGAAGGGCTGGCTCGACCGGGTGTGGGCGACCGACATCGCTTTCAAGCTGCCGGCTGGCAAGGGAGGGATCAAGTCGCTGATGACGCATGTGACCAAGGTCGGCGTCATCACCACCTGCGGTGCGCCGACCTGGTGGAGCGTCGTCGTCGGCCAACCCGGACGCAAGACCTTGCTGCGCGGCATGCGGGCGCTATGCGCCAGACGCTGCAAGACGTTCTTCCTGGCGCATTATTTGATGGATGCCTCGACGCCGACGACGAGGGCGGCGTTTCTGGTGAAGGTGAGGGCGAAGCTGGAGCGGTTTTAAGCGCGGGACTTGCCTTCTCCCCTTGTGGGAGAAGGTGGCCTCGCGAAGCGAGGTCGGATGAGGGGTGTTCCAGGGAACACCGACGTCTCACTCCGCTGGAACACCCCTCAACCGTCTCGGCGCTACGCGCCGATCCACCTTCTCCCGCAAGGGGAGAAGGGAAAAAGTGCCGCGCTACATCTTCGTTCGTTCCGCCTTCGGATCATACATCGGCTTCAGCGATGCCTCCGCCGCAAACCGCTCGCCGGCGATTTCGATTTCGTAGGTCGAGGCCAGCACATCTGCCTCGCTCTCGCCCTGGCAAGGCACATAGCCCAGCCCGATCGCCCCGCCGAGATGGTGACCATAGTTGCCCGAGGTGATCGGACCGACGATCTTGCCGTCGCGCAGGATCGCCTCGTTGTGGAAGAGCAGCGGCTGCGTATCCTTCAGCCGGAACTGGACCAGACGGCGGTCCAGTCCGGCTTCCTTCTTCTTCAACACGGCATCTCGGCCGATGAAATCGCCCTTAGCCGTCTTCACCGCGAAGCCGAGGCCCGCCTCCAGCACGTTGTCTTCATCGGTGATGTCATGGCCGAAATGGCGGAAAGCTTTTTCGATGCGGCAGGAATCCAGCGTGTGCAACCCGCACAGCTTCAGCCCGACATCCGCGCCGGCATCGTCGATCGCCTCGAAGACATGGGCGGCCTGGTCGCTCGAGACATAAAGCTCCCAGCCGAGTTCGCCGACATAGGTGACGCGATGCGCCCGGGCGAGGCCCATGCCGATTTCGATCTCCTGGAAGGTGCCGAACGGGTTGTTCTCGTTGGAGAAGTCGTTGGGGCTGACCTTCTGGATCAGTTTGCGCGCATCCGGGCCCATCACGCAGAGCACGCTCTCGGCCGCGGTGACATCGGTGATGACCACGAACTGCTCGCCGGCATGCCGGCGCAGCCAGGCGAGGTCGCGCTGCAGCGTGGCGCCCGGCACGACGAGGAAATAGGCCGTATCCGAAAGCCGCGACACGGTGAGGTCGCTCTCGATGCCGCCGCGCTGGTTGAGCATCTGGGTATAGATGATCTTGCCCGGCGCCACGTCCATGTCGTTGGCGCAGAGCTTTTGCAGGAAGGCACAGGCATCGCGGCCCTCGACGCGGATCTTGCCGAACGAGGTCATGTCGAACAGGCCGACCTTGTTGCGGACGGCCAGATGTTCCTCGCGCTGGTTGTCGAACCAGTTCTGCCGCTTCCAGGAATAGCGATATTCGCGTTCCTGTCCTTCGCGCGCGAACCAGTTGGCGCGCTCCCAGCCGGCGACTTCGCCGAACACGGCGCCACGCGCCTTCAGATGCTCATGCAGGGGCGAGCGGCGCACACCACGCGATGTCGCCATCTGGCGGTAGGGGAAATGGTCGGCATAGAGCAGGCCGAGCGTTTCGGAAACGCGCTCCTTGAGATAGCGGCGGTTCTTCTGAAACGGCTGGGTGCGGCGGATGTCGACTTCCCAGAGGTCGAACGGCGCTTCGCCATCGTTGATCCACTGCGCCAGCGCCATGCCGGCGCCGCCGGACGAGACGATGCCGATGGAATTGTAGCCGGTTGCCATCCAGTAGCCGCGCAGCTCCGGCGCCTCGCCGAGATAGTAGCGGTCATCGGGAGTGAAGCTTTCAGGGCCGTTGAAGAAAGTGTGGATGCCGGCGGTGGCCAGCATCGGCATGCGGTTGACGCCCATTTCGAGGATCGGCTCGAAATGGTCCATATCCTCGGGCAACTGATCGAAGCAGAAATCCTCGCGAATGCCATCCATGCCCCATGGCTTCGCCACCGGTTCGAAGGCGCCGAGCATCATCTTGCCGGCGTCTTCCTTGTAGTAGGCGCACTCGTCCGGCACGCGCAGCACCGGCAGCCGGCCGAGGCCGGGGATCGGCTCGGTGACGAGATAAAAGTGCTCGCAGGCGTGCAGCGGGATGTTCACGCCGTTCCGGGCGCCGAGGTCGCGTGCCCACATGCCGGCGCAGTTGATGACGATGTCGGTTTCGATCGTGCCTTGGTCTTCGCCTTGCGCCCAGGACACGCCGGAGACGCGGCCATTTTTCGTATGGATCCTTGTGACCTTCACATTCTCGGCGATGGTGGCGCCGCGCTGACGCGCACCCTTGGCCAATGCCATGGCGATGTTGGCGGGGTCGCACTGGCCGTCGAGCGGCAGATGCACGGCGCCGACCACGTCGGAGACGTTGAGATGCGGGTACATCTCCTTGACTTCGTTGGGAGAAATCTCGCGCACGTCGACGTCGAAGGCGCGGGCGAGCGACGCCTGCCGGTAGATCTCGTGCTTGCGCTCCTCGGTCAGCGCCACGGTGATCGAGCCGACCTGGCGCATGCCGGTGCCGACCTCGGTCTCGGCTTCCAGCTTGACGTAGAGATCGGCCGAATATTTCGCCAGCCGGGTCATGTTCTGCGAACCGCGCAACTGGCCGATCAGGCCGGCGGCATGCCATGTCGTGCCCGAGGTCAGCTGCTTGCGCTCCAAAAGCACGATGTCGGTCCAACCGAGCTTGGCCAGATGGTAGGCGACCGAGCAGCCGGAGACGCCGCCGCCGATGATGACGGCCCGCGCTTTGGTGGGAAGGATCCTGGCGGTCATGCGGCCTCGCGGCGGTAGCTGGAAACGAAACGGCGCAGCCGCGTGGCTGCTTCCTGCAATACGGGCTCGGGCTGGCACAGGCTGATTCTGATATGGCCGGCTGCGGCTTCGCCGAAACTCGAGCCCGGCATGACGCCGACCTTCTCCTTGTCGAGGAAGGCGAAGGCGAATTTCTCGTCGTCGGGTTCGACAGCCGAAATGTCGAGCATGACATACATGCCGCCTTCGGAACCGCGCACGGTGACATCGTTCATTCCGTGTACCGCATCGAGCAGGACGGTGCGGCGTGCAGCGTAGCGTTCGGCGATGTCCTTGACGCCATAGTTCTGCTCCAGCGCCTCGGTGCAAGCGATCGAGATGAAGGCGGGCAAGCCGTAGGTCGTCACCAGGTTGAGGTTGATCAGCAATGTGATCATTTTCTCAGGACCGGTCAGCCAGCCCATGCGCCAGCCGGTCATGCCGTGGCTCTTGGACATGGAATTGATGACCAGCGTGCGCTCGGCCATGCCTGGCAGCGAGCGCGGCGAGATGTGCTCGCCGCCGCCCAGCGTCCAGTAGACCTCGTCGGACAGCAGCCACAGGTCATGCTCGCGGCAAACCTCGGCCAATTGTTCCAGCCGCTCGCGCGAATAGACCGCACCGGTCGGGTTGTTCGGCGTGTTGATCAATATGGCGCGCGTGTTGGGCTTGAGTGCCGCGCGGATCATGTCGGCGCGGGGTTGGAAACCATCCTCGGCCGGTGTCTCGACGACGGTGAAACTCGCACCCGCCGCACTGAAGGTGTTGGGATAGGTGGCATAGTAGGGGGCGACGACGATGGCGTGGTCGCCGGGGTCGAGAACAGCCTGCACGGCCGCGTAAAGTGCGGCCTGGCCGCCTGGCGTGGCGATGACCTCTTCCGGCATCGTCTCGACGCCGGTGCAGGCGCTGGAGGCCGCCGCCATCGCCTTTCGCAGGCGCGGCAGGCCTGGCAGCGGCGTGTAGTGATGGTTGCTGCCACGGACCGCTACCACACAAGCTTCGATCGTTTCCGAAGGCGTGTCGAAATCATGGTCGCCGGCCGACAGCATGATGATGTCCTCGCCGGCTTCCTTGCGGTTCCAGGCGGCGAAATGAACCTCCCAGCCGTCCTTGCCCGATGGCACGATGCCGATAATGCGCGATGATGGTCTAGGCATGTGAGACTCCCGAGATCGCGTAGCCGTTCCGTTGCAGCCGGTCGCGCAAGGCGGCGATATGGGCAGGACCGACCTCGCAGCAACCGCCGACGATGTCCGCACCCGCTTCCACCCAGCCGACAGCCTGTTCGGCATAAGCGTCCGGACCGAGGTCGTGGCGGGCATGCAGTACATCCACCGTGCCGCCATGCTTGAGCGCTTCGGTGGAGGTGAAGCCATTGGCATAGGCGCCGACTGGGCCGCCCAGTTCGATCAGTTCCGGCAAGGCCGCCGCGATCGCTTCCGGGCGGCAGCAGTTGAGCAGCCGCGCCGCCACCGGCAGATCGCCAAGCGCCTCCGCCGCCGACGCAATCGTCTCGCCACTGCGCAAGCGTGGCGTGCCGTGATCGGCCAGCGTCCATGACACCCAGACAGGCTTGCCGCTTTCCGATGCTGCGGTGACCGCCGCCCGCGCTTCCTCTGATGACGCCATGGTCTCGCACAGGAAGAGGTCGATGCCGTCCGCCTGCTCGGCGACGATACGGCGGTAGATGTCGAGCGTGTCCTGGTAGGAGATGGTCAGCGCCGGCGCGTAACTGCCGAAAAGCGGCGACAGGCAGCCGGCGATGGCCGCATCGCCGGCCTCGTCGCGCGCTTGCCTGGCCAGGTCGATGCCACGCTTCTGCAATGGCTTGAACAGGTCTTCCGCACCTTCGCGCGCCAAGCGTTCGGGCGTCGCCGAATAGGTGTTTATGGTGATGACGCGGGCGCCGGCGCGGATGAATTCGGCATGCAGGCCGCGCACGAGGTCCGGTTCGTCTATCAGCACCCTGGCCGACCACAGCGGCGTCGGCTCGGACTTGCTGCGCCGCACCAGCTCCTGACCCATGCCGCCATCGGTGAGGATAACGTTTTTCATGCCCGCAGCCTTTCGTTCCTGGGATCCCACAAGGGCTCGTCCTGCTGCACGACGGCCTTGAAGCGATCGCCGAAGATTTCGACCTCGACGGCGGTACCGGCTTCGGTCAGGTCGGCGCGCAGCATGCCGAGCGCGATCGACTTGTCGACGCGATGGCCCCAGCCCCCCGATGTCGTCTCGCCGACGATCTGGCCGTCATGCCAGAGCGTCGACATGTAAGGCGCGTCGCAATCGCCGGGATTTTCGACCACCAGCGTGACGAAGCGTTTCTTCACGCCTTGCTGTTTCTCGTTCTGGAGCGCCGACTTGCCACGGAAGTCGGGCTTTTCCCATTTTACGAAACGCTCCAGCCCGCCCTGCAGGATCGAGTAGTCCGTCGACAGGTCGCCCTTCCAGGTGCGGTAGCCCTTTTCCAGACGCAGCGAATCCAGCGCGTACATGCCGAACGGCTTCAACCCATGATTCTGCCCGGCGGCGCAGATCGCATCGAAGATAGCGGCGGTGTCGTCGACCCTGGTGTGGATCTCCCAGCCGAGCTCGCCGGCGAAGGAGACACGGACCAGCTTGGCCCAGCGGCCGGCAATCCTGGTCTCCTGATGGGTCAGCCATGGCAGGGTCAGGTCGGCCTCACAGACGTCGGCAAGGATTTTTCGCGAATTGGGGCCCGCCAGGATCTGCGTGGAGAATTCCTCCGTCCGGTCGATCAGCTTGAACGCCGCATCCCCGGGCATGTGCGATTTCAGCCATTCGAAGTCATGCCACTGCGCCACCGCCGCGGTGATCAGCGTCATGGATTCCTCGCCATGGCGTACCACCGACATTTCGGTGACGATGCGGCCCTTGTCGTCGGAGAAATAGACGAGGCCGATGCGGCCAGGCTTCGGCACCAGGCCGGTCACTTGCTGGCTCAACCACTCGGCGGCACCTGGGCCCTTGAGGTTGAAGCGCGAGAAGCCGGGCAGGTCGAGGATGCCCGCGGCGTCACGCACGGCCAGGCACTCTTCGCGGACGCGCTGCTGCCAGGGTCCGTCGCGGCGGAAGGTCAACGTGGCTTGCTCGGAGACGTCGTCGCCGTCCTGCGCGTACCAGATAGCGCGCTCCCAGCCATTATAGGCATCGAAGCGGGCGCCGAACGCCTTGATGCGATCGTGGATCGGCGACAGTTTTCTGTCACGTCCTTCCGGCCAGGCGTGACGCGGGAACTGGATGGCGTATTCGTTGCCATAGATTTCCATGCCCTTGGCCACGCAATAGTCCGGCGCGGAAGCAAAGGAGGTGAAGCGGCGCGGATCGCAGGACCACATGTCCCATTCGGTCCGGCCTTGCGTCACCCATTCGGCCAGCACCTTGCCGGCGCCGCCGCCCTGGGCGATGCCAAAGGTGAAGACGCAAGCCTCGAAGGCGTTGGGAACGCCCGGCATCGGACCGATCAGCGGATTGCCGTCCGGCGCATAAGGGATCGGGCCGTTGATGACCTTGGAGAGTCCAGCGGTGCCCAGGATCGGCACGCGGGCAACCGCATCGGCCAAGTAATGCTCCAGCCGGTCGAGATCGTCGGGGAAGAGCTGGAAGGAAAAGTCCTCCGGCATGGGGTCGTTGTGGGTGGCCCAATGCGCGCGGCAATTGCGCTCATAGGGGCCAAGATTCATCCCGGCCTTTTCCTGGCGCAAATAGTATGAGGTGTCGACGTCGCGCAGCAGCGGCAGCTTCTTGCCCTGTTCCTTCGACCAGGCGGCGAGTTCGGGGATTTCCTCGAACAGTATGTACTGGTGGCTCATCACCATCATCGGCACGTCGCGGCCGAACATCCTGCCGACTTCGGCGGCGCGGTAGCCGGCTGCATTGACGACGATCTCGCAGCGGATCTCGCCTTGCGCCGTTACGACCACCCATTCGTCCTTCTCGCGTCGCACGCCGGTGACGGGGCAGAAGCGGATGATCCTGGCGCCCATGTCGCGCGCGCCTTTAGCCAGCGCCTGCGTCAACTGTGCCGGGTCGATGTCGCCGTCGCTCGGATCGTAGAGCGCGCCCTTCAACTCGTGCGTTTCGAGGAAGGGGTAGCGGCGCTTGATCTCGTCGAGCCCGACCACATCTATGTCCATGCCCTGGTGGCGGCCCATGCCCTTGGCGCGCTGGAATTCCTGCATGCGCTCGTTGGAGTGGGCGAGCCTGAGCGAGCCGGTGACATGGTAGTTCATGGGATAGTCGACCGCGTCGGCGAGCCCACGATAGAGCTCGGTCGAATAGCGCTGCATGTTCATCAGCGACCAGGAGGAGGAGAAGGTCGGCACATTGCCGGCAGCATGCCAGGTCGAGCCCGAGGTCAGCTCGTTCTTTTCCAGGAGCACGCAGTCGGTCCAGCCGGCCTTGGCCAGATGATAGAGCGAGGAGGTTCCGACAACGCCACCTCCGATGATCACCACGCGCGCCATGCTCGGCAAACCCGCCATGTTCTTCTCCCAATCTTCAAGCGCGCCGCGCTCTATTTTTGTTTGATGCATGTCGTGTCCCAAAACCGCTCCACGGTTTGGGCGACATGCACTCAATAGACCGGTGGCGAAACCACCCAGATGACGACCGCCGGCTCGCTACCCGGATTGCGCCAGCGGTAAGGCTTGCCTTCGAAGCGGAAGGAGTCGCCTTCGCCAAGCCGGTGCCAGACCCCGGCTATTTCGATGTCGAACTGCCCGGACGCGATGTATCCGGCCTCCTCGGTCGGCCGGCGGGCCTCGCTCTTCAACTCCGCGCCCGGCGCGAAGACCGACCGCACCATCTCGAAGCTACCACCGAGGTCCGGTGACAGAAGTTCCTCCACCAGGCCGGATTCGCTGGTGCCAAGCGTGCGACGCTTGCCGGCGCGCACCACCACGCCGCGCTCGCTTTCCACGGGCACGTCATGGCTGAAGAACAGGCTGATCGGCACGCCGAACAACTCGGCGAAGGCCCTGAGGTCACTGAGCGATGGCGTCGACAGGCCGCGCTCGACCTGGCTGACCCAGCCGACCGACCGGCCGAGTTTCAGCGCGATCTCGGCCAGCGTCAGCCCGCGCACCCGGCGCAAGGCCCTGATATCGCCGGCCAGGACTCGTTCGTCAGCTCCCTGTAATGTTCGTGCGGTAGGGGAGGCCAAATCGCTCACTTCATGAAAAATTGCAGTCGAATTTCATGAGAAATGAAGCTCATGAAAAAATCAAGTAGATTTTCACCAATGCTCAAGATTTGCTTGCAGGATTTTGACGGTTCATGCAAAGGCTCCGCCGCGAGCGGCGAATGGGGACGTCCGATCGACACAATGGCTAAGGGACGGCCCATGCTGGAAAAGAAGGCTCGAATCGCGGTTGATGCCGAGATCGTCGACGATGCGATCATGTCGCGCCGTTCGGTGCGCGCATTTCTGCCCGACATGGTCGACGACGAGACAATCCGTGACATATTGAGTGTTGCGGCGCGGGCTCCTTCCGGCACCAACATGCAGCCCTGGCGGGTCTATGTCACCAAGGGCGGGACCAAGCAGCGGATCACGGATGCCATCATGAATTCCGGCATCCGCGCGGAAAAAGCCGACTGGGACGAATACCGCTATTATCCCACCCAGTTCTTCGAGCCTTATCTCACCCGCCGCCGTGCCAACGGGTTCGGCCTCTACGGCGCGCTCGGCATCGGCCGCCGGGAAGTCGACAAGATGCGCGCCCAGCACGACCGCAACTTCGTCTTCTTCGACGCGCCGGTCGGCATGATCTTCACCATCGACCGCCGGCTCAACCAGGGTTCGTGGATCGACTATGGCATGTTCCTGCAGAACATCATGGTCGCGGCGCGGGGCAGGGGTCTGCATAGCTGTCCGCAAGCGGCCTTCGCGCCCTATCACCGGCAGATCCGGCCGGTGCTCGACATTCCCGACGAGGAGATCGTCGTCTGCGGCATGGCGCTCGGCTATGAAGACACTTCCAAGCCCGAGAACGCCTTCCGCACCGACCGTGAGCCGCTCGAGGAATGGGTGACGTTCAGCGAATAGGTTCGTCCGGCGCAGCCCCGCTATTCCGTATTCATGTGCGCGCCGTGGCCGCTGACATGGGCGCCGTCCCGCGGCGTCAGCTTGAGATAGGCGAGCAGCGCGCAGAGCGTGATGATGCCCTCGATCACGAACAGGATTCGGAAATCGCTGGCGGCGGCCGGCCCGCCGCCGGCGAGAAACGACAGCATCGCAGCCGCCAGGCCGACGCTGATCGCGACCGCCAGCTGCCAGAGGATATAGTAGAGCGCGCTGAAGCGGGCGAGTTGTTCGGGCGCGATGTCGGAATAGGCGAGGTTGCCGGTCGAAGCCCATTGCACCGAGCGAAAGACGCCAAAGATGAAGATGTAGGTGAGCGTGATCCAGACCGGAGTCGTTGCCTGCATCAAGGCGAAGCCCGCGACCATGGCGGCAACAACGGGTGTGTTGAAGACCAGCACGCGGCGAAAACCGAAACGGTTGAGGACGCGTGGCATGAAGACACGCATACCCACCGAACCGACCGCCGCCACGAAGGTCAGCGATCCCGCCTGCACCGCGCTCATGCCGAAGCCGAGCTGGAACATCAGCGGCAGCAGGAAGACGACGGAGCTGAGACCGATCGTGTCGAGCCCGCCGCCGGTAAGAAAGGAGATGCGGAAGGTGCGGATGCGCAGGAGCTTGAGATCGAGCAGGGGATTGCGCACGCGCAGGCAGTAGAAGGAGGCGGCCGTCAGGATGATGAGCGCCAGCGCAAGCTCGGCGGCGATCATGCTGCCGGCGGCGTCTTTCGCCGCGAGCGAGTCCATGCCGAAGACCAGCAGGACCATGCCGCCGCCGACCAGCACAAAGCCTGGAAAATCGAACCGCGTGCGCACCGGCTTGGTCATTGTCGGAAACAGTGAGGCGGCAAGAATAGCCGCCGCGAGCGCGAACGGCACGTTGATGAAGAAGATCCAGCGCCAGGAGATGTAGGTGGTCAATGCGCCGCCGACGAGCGGACCGACCAGCGGCCCGGACTGCCCGGCCAGTGAGATATACATGTTGATCTTCAAGGTCCGGCTTCGCGGGAAGGTCGACAGGATCACGACCTGGCCGAGCGTGCCCATCAGAGCGCCACCGAAGCCCTGCAGCGCGCGGGCGCCGACCAGCATCCAGATGTCGTTCGACAGCCCGCACAGGGCCGATGAAGCGGCAAACACCAGCAGGGCAAAGCAATAGACATTGCGCAGGCCGAAACGGTCGGCGGCCCAGCCGCCGAGCGGCATCGAGATGATCAGGCTGGCGACGTAGACGGTGATCAGCAGGCCGAGCTGGCTGGGCGGACGGCCAAGGCTTTCGCTGATGCCCGGCAGCGCCGTCACCACGACATTCTGGTCGAGGCTGGTCATGAACACGCCGCAGGCAACGGTCAGCGGCAGCAGGAGCAAGGCTCTGGCCGACACATCGGCGCGATCGGTGGCGCCGGCGGATAGTTCAGCGGTCATGGGGATGTTCGAACCAAATATGCCGACCCTGAGACGGGATTTTCATCCCCTTGGACCGGTTGAACGGGCCACGTTTTCCATCATGGGCGCCCGCGGCGGGATTCTCTAGCGGCAGAACCAGCCGGCGTTGAGGCCAGAGGTAGCGGCTCTAAGGTCGCACCGCCTACTGCACCTCATAGCCGACTTCCTCGCTGGCGTGGCAGAGCGCCTTCCAGAACGAGCGCGCGAAGGAGCGGAAGACATAGATGTCGAATTGGTCGGTGCCGGTACGCTGGATTTGGGCGAAGACATCGTGATGCGTTGTCGAGCGGCCGGCGCCGACCGGAAAAGCGGGCAGGGCGAAGTCGATGGCGAAGAATTTCGACAGCACCCATTCGGCTTTCGGCCCGGCGATGCGGATGGCGGTGCGGCCATGCGACAGGTCCGTCACCGTGCCGATGGCAGGCGTTACCGACTTGGCGAAGGCCGCGGCCAGTCCTTCGGCCTCATCGGTCACCGTGAACTTTCCCGGTGCGAAGCCGAACACCGATTTCACGCCGTCGCTCAAGCCGCCGCCAGCTCCGTCGGGCAGCGCAAGCCCGGTGACGCCGCGGATGGCCGCGATCAGTTTCTTCTCTTCGCCCGGCCATGCCGCGAGCTGCACGATCGAGCCCGGCCGGGTTTCGGTGAGCAGTATCTCGACGCCATGTTCGAAATTCCCGTGCGAGCCGACATGGAACTCCGGCTCGAGGGGCGATTGACGCTCAGCCATGCATGCGGGTCCCTTCCGGATCGTAGAAATGGTTGGAGACGATCTCCACGGGACCGAAGCGGTTGCGCAAGGGATCGGAGACATGGGCGCGCGTGCCGTGCCTGGCCTTGCCGCCCTTGACCAGCGCCAGCGCGATATGCTTGCCGAGCGCCGGCGAATAGCAGCAGGCGGTGATGTGCCCGACCGAGCCGTGCGGATTGGCTTCGTCGACCTCCTCGACAATGTGCGCGCCGCCATTGAGCGGCCGGTTGTCGAGCGCGATCAGGCCGACCAGTTCCAGCCGCTCGGACGCAACGAGACCTTCCCGGTCCATCATCGCCGAGCCGATGAAGCGCTTCTTCTTCGACAGCATCCAGTCGAGATGCAGGTCGCGCGCCGTTGTGCGGCCATCGATCTCGGCGCCGGTGACATGGCCCTTCTCGATGCGCATCGTACCCAGCGCCTCGAGCCCGTAGGTGACCAGCCCGAACGGCTTGCCGGCCTCGATCAACGCTTCCCAGACATGGCTGCCGTGGCCGGCGCCGCAATAGACCTCGAAGGCCATTTCACCGGAGAAGGATAGCCGGCAAATCATCACCGGCACAGCTGAAATCTCGCCGTGCACGATGCCCATGAAGGGCAGCGTCGCATTGTCGACGGCCGTGCCGGTGACACAGGCGGCCAGGATCTGCCTCGCTTTCGGCCCGCCGATCGCGGCTCCCGCCCATTCGTCGGTCACCGAGGTGACGTGGACCTTGAGTTCCGGCCAGATCACGTCGAGGAAATATTCCAGATGCTGCATCACCTTGCCGGCATTGGCCGTGGTGGTGGTCATCAGGTAATCCTGTTCGCCGAGCCGCCAGGTGGTGCCGTCGTCGAAAGCAAAACCGTCCTCGCGCAGCATCAGACCGTAGCGCGCCTTGCCGACGGCGAGGGTCGAGAACATGTTGGTGTAGACACGGTCGAGGAACGTGGCGGCGTCGGGGCCCTGCACAGCGATCTTGCCCAGCGTCGAGACATCGACGATGCCCGCACTTTCGCGCGTCGCCTTGGCTTCGCGCACATAGGCCTGTTCGATGGTTTCGCCTGAAAGCCGGTAGATCATCGGCCGGTACCAGAGGCCGGCCGAATACATGGTCGCGCCATTGGCGACATGCCAGTCATGCATCGGCGTCAGCCGTTCGGGCTTGAGGTCGCCGAAGCGTTCGGCTGCCAGCGAGCCGATCGACACCGGTGCGAAGGGTGGCCTGAAGCGCGTCGTGCCGACTTCCGGGATTGGTTTGCCGAGTGCTTCCGCCATGATGGCAAGGCCGGGGACGTTGGAGCTCTTGCCCTGGTCGGTGGCCATGCCGAGCGTGGTATAGCGCTTCAGGTGCTCGACGGAGACGAAGCCCTCGCGATGCGCCAGGCGGACATCCTCCGCCGTGACGTCGTGCTGGAAGTCGACAAAGCTCTTGCCGCTGCCCTTGATTTCGAACACGGGCGCGGGATCTGGATCTCCGGGGGTTGCCTCGACAGCGGGCAATGCCAATGGCGCGGCGGTTCCGCCAGCCGCGGCAAGGCCTGCGGCGCGCCCTTCGGCGATCGCCTCGACCGTCGAAAAGCTGCCGGTGAACGCGCCCGCGCCGATCCAGTTTTGTGTCGGCTTGGGCGGCAGGAAGGCCTGCCGGGCAGCGTTCCATTCCGCCCTGGCGCCGGCCTGGCTGGCCAGATGGATGGTCGGCGACCAGCCGCCCGACATCAGCAGGCAATCGGCATGGATGCTGCGCGCATCGCCGCTCAGCGCACCGGCGAACATGTCGAAACGCTGGACCTTGAGGCCGGACAACGACTTGCCGCCTTCCGTGGCGACCACCGCATGACCGGAAAGCAATTCCGCCTCGGCTTCGCCGGCCAGGGCGCTCATCTCGGCGGACGGTTGCTGGCGCACGTCGACAATGGCAACGATCGCCGCACCTGCCTGCTTCAGCGCCAGCGCCGACCGGTAGGCGCTGTCATTGTTGGTGAACACCACGACCCGCTGCCCCGGCAGCACGCCGAATTCGTTGGCGTAGCGCTCCGCCGCATGCGCCAGCATCACGCCGGGCCGGTCATTCCCGGGAAACACCAGCGGCCTTTCGAAGGCGCCGGTGGCCAGCACGACGGATCCCGCGCGGATCGCCCAGTAGCGATGGCGCGGCTCACCCTTGGCGGGCTGTGCCTTGTGGTCGCTGACCCGCTCGAGCGCGGCAAGCGTGTTGTTGTCGTAGTAGCCCCAGACCGTGGTGCGCGGCAGAAGCCGGACATTGTCTCGCCCTTCGAGCTGGGCGACGGTGCGCCGCACCCAATCAGCCGCCGGTGCGCCTTCGATGGTTTCGCCGGACCAGTTGGCCGAACCGCCGAAACGCGGCTCGAGATCGGCCAGCATGACGCGGGCACCTTGGTCCGCGGCGGCCTTGGCGGCCATCAGGCCGGCTGGGCCGGAGCCGACCACAAGCACGTCGCAGAAGGCGTTCATGCGCTCGTAGCGGGCCGGGTCCTTTGCCGATCCGGCGCTGCCGAGGCCGGCGGCGCGGCGGATGAAATGCTCGCAGAACATCCAGAAGCGTGTGCCTTTCAGCGGGCCGACAACCGGCCCCATGAAGGTCTTGTAGTAGAAGCCGGCCGACAGCAGCTTGCCACCGAGCTGGTTGACGGCATGGATATCCCAGGTGAGCGAGGGGAAACGGTTCTGGCTGACGGCAATCAGCCCGTCATGGATCTCGACCATGGTCGCAGGAATGTTGGGTTCCCGCACCTCGCCCTTCAGCACCGTTACCAGCGCGTTGGGCTCCTCGACGCCTGCGCTCAGCAGGCCGCGCGGGCGATGGTATTTGAAAGAACGCCCGAAAAGGGTGACGCCATTGGCCAGCAGCGCGGACGCCAGCGTGTCGCCGCCATGCCCGGTATAGGCAACGCCGTCGAACGTGAAGCGGATCGTCTTCAACCGGTCTATGCGGCCGCCGGTGACGGCGCGGCGCGGGCTCATGGCTTGTCCTCCGCCTTGCGGCGCGCGGCCGAGCTGTGATCGCCACGCACGAAGGCGACGCTGGAAATCTCATGCGTCAGCGTGTTGCGCACGACCCTCAGGTGAGCCCGGCAGCCGCCGGAATGCTGCCAGATCTCGTTGTGGTCGCCGGCCGGGTTCAGCCGGTCGTAGACGTAGGCGTTCCAGGCCTCGAAATTCTGCGAGGCAGGGTCGGGGCGTTCGCGGTTGCCGTCACCCTGATAGGTGAACTCGATGACGTCGCGCGGGCCGCAATAGGGGCAAGTGATCAGCACGGAATGTTCCTAATGAAGCCGCGGGTTCGCGCCCTGGCCCTTGTCGTCGATCACCAGGCCGCGATGAAAGCGGTCCAGCGTGAAAGGGGCGTTGAAATCGTGCGGCTGGTCCTTGGCGATGGTCCAGGCAAAGCACCACCCGGAAGCCGGCGTCGCCTTGAAGCCGCCATAGCACCAGCCGCAATTGAGATACATGCCAGGCAGGGGCCCAATGGTGATGATCGGCGAACCGTCCATCGACATGTCGCAGACGCCGCCCCAGGAGCGCAGCATGCGTACACGCGCTAGGCCCGGGAAAAGCGCCAGCATCTCGCTCATGACCTCATCTACGATGGGCAGGTTGCCGCGCTGGGCGTAGCTGTTGTAGCCGTCGATGTCGCCGCCATAGACAAGGCCGCCCTTGTCGGACTGCGACATGTAGAAATGGCCCATGCCGAAGGTCACGACGGTGTCGATGAAAGGTTTCAGGGATTCGGTGACGAAGGCCTGCAGCACATGGCTCTCGATCGGCATCGTCTCGACGCCGGCCAACTGCATGACGCGGCCGGTGCTGCCGGCCACCGCGACCGCTACCTTCTTGGCCCTGACATCGCCGCGCGATGTGGTAACGCCAGTGATGCGGTCGCCGTCGCGCAGGAAGCCGGTGACCTCGCAATTCTCGACGATGTCGACGCCGCGCCGGTCGGCGCCGCGCGCATAGCCCCAGGCGACCGCATCGTGCCGCGCGGTGCCGGCGCGCCGCTGCATCAGGCCGCCAACGACGGGAAAGCGTGCATCATTGGAGATATCGAGCGCCGGGATCAGGCGCTTGATCTCGGCTGGCGTCATCAGTTCCGCATCGACGCCGAGATGGCGCATGGCGTTGCCGCGTCTTGCGTAGTCGTCGAACTGAGCCGGCGTGTGCGCCAGGTTCAGGCAGCCGCGCTGCGAGAACATGACGTTGTAATTGAGTTCGTGCGACAGGTTCTCCCACAGCTTCATCGAATGTTCGTAGAAGCGGGTGTTGGCGGGCAGGAGATAGTTCGAGCGAACGGCCGTCGTGTTGCGGCCGACATTGCCGGAGCCCAGCCAGCCTTTCTCCAGCACCGCGACATTTGTGATGCCGTGTTCCTTGGCTAGATAGTAGGCGGTCGCCAGGCCGTGACCGCCGCCGCCGATGATGATGACGTCGTAGGATGCCTTCGGATCCGGCTTGCGCCAGGCCGGCTTCCAGTCCTTGTTTCCCTTGAACGCGTTCGCGAGCAGCGAAAGGGCCGAGTACTCTGCCATGTGTAAGGTGTCCGTTGCGGGCGATGCGGCAGACTATAGAGCAGGGGGCTGATAGAAAGCCAATATTGCGCCATCGCCTTTCGACTGGCCGACGCTTGATGTGTGCGATCGGTCGCGGTGACTTGCCCCATGATATGGCCGTCTTTATCAAGGACAGGCTTTTTGAATGCCTTTGCCGCCCGCGAGTCGCCGATCCATCATGTTTTTTCGATTGCTTCGCCTCATTCTGGTCCTGGCGCTTGTCGTTGCGGCGCCGCTGTCGTTCGAGGCGGCGGCGCAAGGCGTTGGCCAGGCGCCCGCCGGACTGGTCGCCGACCAGCAAAAGATCATCCAGGGCCTGACGACCAAGGCCGACAATTTCGAGAAGCAGACACAGCAGGATGGCGAGGACGACAGCAACCTCGTCGATATCCGCCTGCAGCTCGAGGAATTGTCGCGGCAATCGCTGACCAGCGCGCTGGCGTTCCGCACGCGCCTGGGCGAAATCAACAGCCGGCTCGAACAGCTCGGGCCGCCGCCTGCCGCCGGCCAACCGGCGGAGCCCGACATCGTCAGCGGCGAACGCCAGGCGCTGACGTCTGAAAAGGCGGAGATCAACGCGGTCATCGCGCAAGCACAGACCTTGTCGATCCGCATCAGCGGACTGATCGACAAGATCGGCAACATGCGCAGCGCGCTGTTCCGGAATCTGTTGACCAAGCGCTACGTGCTCTCGGACGCCTTGAGCCCGCAGGTGTTTTCCGATGCGCGCGACGAGTTCGGCAATTTCTACAAGGCGGTGTCGTCCTGGCTGAGCTTCGCCATCAAGTTCAAGTTCCAGGCCATCCTGGCGGCAACCTTCGTGGCGCTCGGCCTTGCGCTGGTGCTGCTGGTCGGCGGGCGGCGCCTGTTCGGGCGGGTGTTCGAGGCCGAATCCAGCAATGAGGACCCGTCCTATCTCAGCCGCCTTTCGGTGGCCTTCTGGTCGACCTTGCTGCCGACGCTGGCGGTTGCCGCCTTTCTCGGTTCGACTATTTTCTTTTTCAATTATTATAATGTGTTGCGCGGCGATATCGGGCTCTTCCTGAATGCGCTGGCGGCCGTCATCGGCGTGGTGTTTTGCGTCAATCGGCTGACCAATGCTGCGCTCGAGCCGCGCCTACCGAACTGGCGGCTCATTCCCGTCGAAACCGGCCCGGCGCGCTGGCTGGTGCGGCTAGCGACAGCCATGGCCGTGGTCATTGGCGCCAACTATTTCCTGTCGATCGTCAACGACAAGATGGGCTCGCCGCTGTCGCTGACCATCGCCCGCAGCTTCGGAGCCGCCATAACCGTCGGCGTCATCCTGATGCTGATGGCGATGCTGAGGCCGTTCAGGGCGCGTGACGGAAGCTGGCGACCATGGCCGGCATGGCTGCGCTATACATCGCTCGCCCTTGGCCTGTTCACCATCGTCGCGGCGCTGCTCGGTTATATCGGCCTTGCGCTGTTCGTCTCGCAACAGGTCGTGGTCACCGGCACCGCGCTGATAACAGCCTATATCGGCTTCCTGTCGGCGCAGGCGATCGGCGAGGAGGACGCTTTCGCCAACACGTCGGTCGGGCGCTGGCTGTCGGCCAATTCCAGCTACGAGGATACCGCACTCGACCAGCTCGGCCTTGTCGTCAGCATCGCCATCAACGTGATGATCGTGCTGGTGTTCCTGCCGCTGATCCTTTTGATGTGGGGCTTCCAGCCCGGCGATATCGAGGCGTGGGCGTACAAGCTCGCAACCGGGATCAATATCGGTTCGGTGACGATTTCGGTCACCGGTATCCTGTCGGGCATCGTCGTCTTCGTCATCGGCTATTTCCTGACGCGCTGGTTCCAGGGCTGGCTCGACGGCTCGGTCATGGCGCGCGGCAAGGTCGATACCGGGGTCCGCAACTCGATCCGGCTGGCGGTCGGCTATGCCGGTGTTGCTCTTGCGGCGCTGGTCGGTATTTCGGCGGCCGGCATCGACCTCTCCAGCCTGGCGCTCGTCGCCGGCGCTCTCTCCCTCGGTATCGGCTTTGGCCTACAGAATGTGGTGTCCAATTTCGTCTCCGGCCTGATCCTCTTGGCTGAGCGGCCGTTCAAGGTCGGCGACTGGATCGTGGCCGGCGACGTCAGCGGCACGGTCAAGAAGATCAGCGTGCGTGCCACCGAGATCGAGACTTTCCAGCGGCAGTCGGTGATCCTGCCCAATTCGAACCTGATCAACAATGCCGTCGGCAACTGGACGCACCGCAACAAGCTCGGCCGCATCGACATCAAGGTCGGCGTCGCCTATGGCAGCGACGTCAAGCATGTCCACGCCGTGCTGCTGGATATCGCGCGCAGCCATCCGCTGGTGCTGAAGAACCCCGAGCCGTTCGTGCTGTTTTCCAATTTCGGACCCGCCGCGCTCGAATTCGAGATTCGTCTGTTCCTGGCCGATGTGATGAACGGCAACATCGTGCAGAACGACATCCGCTTCACCGTGCTGGAGAAATTCGACGACCAGCACATCGAAATCCCTTCAACGCCTCGCGCGGTCGTCGAGGCCAAGAAGCACGTGGCATGGCCGACCGATGACGACAAGATCGAGGCCGATTTCGCCGAACAGCAAGAGGCCAAGGCGCAAGCCGAGGCCGAGGCGAAAAAGCTGCCTAGGCAGCGTAAGTCGAAGAAGCCCGATCCGGATTAGACTGAAATTTCAGGGTTGCACGTCGCCAAGACCAATTGCGGCATGAATGCGGCATTCAGTTGCGGTTCAGCTTCCATCTCATATAAGCTCCATGCAAAGGCGAAAATGCCTTGTGAAATGCAACAGAGGCGGTGGGAACACCGATATTGCAAATGTGGAAGTCTCTCGTCGCCGTCGTGGCTTTGCTCGCCGTGAGCGGCTCGGTCCATGCCGCAAGCGCGGTCAACAAGGACGCCGAGACGCGCACGCTGGTCGTGACCGAGGGCGGCAGCAAGACCGAGCTTGCGCTGGCCGGCGGCGAAACCGTCGAGTTCTGCCAAAACGGTTGCTTCGTCACCTTGCCCAATGGTGACCTCGAAGCCCTGACCGGTTCGGAAACCGTCGAGATTTCCGGCGGCGTCGCCCGCATCAAGTAATCTCGGTGGCATGATTGGAAAGGCCGGGCGTTTGCTCGGCCTTTTATCGTTTCCGGTAGCTGTCTAACAATGACGCTGAAAATCCCGCCGCTATCAGCTTGGCTTCCAGGCCGAGGACGTGTCGGCGTTTGCCTGATGGGTAGCTGTTTTCCCTGATTTGGGAAGGGTCGCGCCGCATCTTCGGCGTGTCGCAAACAGGCGGTAGCGCCGTGCCCGTCGCCTGCATATTGTGCGCCGATCAAACGGGCGTCGGCGCCGCCCGCAACAGCATTCTGGAGTCGCGGGCAATGGCAGAGTTTCCGAAAAAGGCGAAGGTCGTCATCATTGGCCTCGGCGGCATCGTCGGCGCATCGATCGCCCATCATCTGATAGAACGCGGCTGGGACGACATTGTCGGCATCGACAAGTCAGGCATCCCGACCGATATCGGCTCGACCGCGCATGCGTCGGACTTCTGTTACACCACGAGCCATGATTTTCTGTCCTGCTGGACGACGCTCTATTCCATCGATTTCTACGAGAAGATGGGCCATTACGCGCGCGTCGGCGGCCTTGAGGTCGCCCGTGTCGGCGACGACGGCCGCATGGATGAGATCAAGCGCAAGATCGCTTCGGCCAAGGCTTTCGGCACGCGCGCCCGTTTGATCGAGCCCGCCGAGATCAAGGAAAAATTCCCGCTGATCGAACAGGATCTGGTGCAGGGCGGCCTGTGGGATCCGGACGCCGGTCTCGTCATTCCGCGCTCGCAGACCGTTGCCGGCAAGCTGGTCGACCAGGCCGAAGCGTCCGGCAAGCTCAAATCTTTCGCCAACACGCCGGCGAAGTCGCTTGTCGTCAAGGATGGCCGCATCAGCGCCGTGGTGACGGACCGCGGCACGATCGAGGCCGACTACGTCATCGTCTGCGCCGGCATCTGGGGCCGGCTGATCGCCGAGATGGTGGGCGAAGACCTGCCGGTCATGCCGATCGACCATCCGCTGACCTTCTTTGGCCCGTACACCGAGTTCGCCGGCACCGGCAAGGAGATCGGCTGGCCGCTGCTGCGCGACCAGGGCAACTCGGCCTATATGCGTGACACTGGCGATCCCAAGACCGCCGAGGGCGGCCAGATCGAATGGGGCTATTACGAAGAGACCAATCCGCGCCTCTGCCACCCGCGCGACCTGCTGGAGAAGGACCAGGCGCGGCTGTCGCCGTCGCAGCGCGATCTCGACATGGAGCAGATCCTGGCGCCGCTCGAACGCGCCATGGAACTGACGCCGATCCTGGGTGAACTCGGCTATAACGAAAGCCATTCGTTCAATGGCCTGCTGCAGGTGACGGCCGATGGCGGCCCGTCGATGGGCGAAAGCCAGAAGGTGAGGGGGCTTTGGTATGCCGTCGCCATCTGGGTCAAGGACGGCCCGGGCATGGGCAAGCTGATCGCCGACTGGATGACGGACGGCCGCACCGAGATCGACCACCACGCGATCGACTATGCGCGCTTCTATCCGCACCAGACCAAGGAACAGTTCATCTGGGATCGCTGCACCGAGACGGCGATGAAGGTCTACAATCCGGCGGTGCATCCGCGCGAACCCTTCTCCAAGGCCCGCAACATCAGGCGTTCGCCGTTCTGGGAACGCGAGAAGGAACTCGGCGGCTATTTCATGGAACTCGGCGGCTGGGAGCGCGCGCACGGCTACGCCGCCAACGAGCATCTGCTTGAGAAGTATGGAAACCGTGTGCCGGTGCGCGAGAACGAATGGGACAACCGCCACTTCTGGCGCGTCTCCAACGCCGAGCATCTGGCGATGAGCGAGGATTGCGGCATCGTCAACCTCTCGCATTTCTCCATGTATGATATCGAAGGACCCGACCATGTCGCGCTGCTGGAATGGCTGTGCGCGGCCAAGATCGGCGGCGACAACAACGTCGGCAAGGGCATCTACACCCACTTCCTCGACGAGGAAGGCATGGTGCGCGCCGACTTCACCGTGATCCGCATGGCCGACCGCTGCCGGCTGATCGACGGCGCCGACGCGGGGCCGCGCGACTTCCAGTACATGCGCCGTACGGCGCAGGACAAAGGGTTCGACGTCACGATCACCGATGTGACCGAGAAGTACGTCACCATCGGCATCTGGGGGCCGAACGCGCGGGCGACGTTGCAAAAGGTGGTCGAGAAGCCGGATGGGCTTTCGCCGGAGAATTTTCCTTTCGCGGCGATCAAGCCGGTCAAGATCGGCGGCAAGGACATCACTGCGTTCCGCATCTCCTATGTCGGCGAGCAGGGCTGGGAACTGCATATGCGCTACGAGGATGGTCTGGCCGTCTGGGACGCGCTCCGCTCGACAGGCGTCATGCCGTTCGGCGTCGAGACCTACGCCAATACGCGCCGCATGGAGAAGAGCCTGCGGCTGCAGAACGCCGACCTCTTGACCGAGTATAATCTGCTCGAGGCCGACCTTGCCCGACCGAAGGTCAAGGAGAACGATTTCTGCGGCAAGGCCAAGCACGTGGAGTATCGCGAACGCGCGCACCAGCCCGCCATGCTGTGCACGCTGGTGATGACCGAGAACAAGGATTCCAGGGGTGTTGCCCGTTATCCCGTCGGCATCATGCCGGTGATGGACCCCGAGAGCGGGGATACACTGGTCGACGAACTCGGCCGCCGCTCCTTCACGACATCGGTCGCCTATGGCCCGACCATCGGCAAGAACATCGCGCTCGCCTATCTGCCCTGGGCCTATGCCCAGGAGGGCCGCACGCTCAAGGTCGAGTATTTCGGCGAGACTTATCCGGTTGAAGTCGCCAGCGTTGGCTATAAGCCGCTTTACGACCCGGAGAATCTCAAGCCGCGGAGCTGATCGCCCGCGGCCGGGCTCGCTATTGGATCAGCGCAGCCACGGCCGGGCTTTTCTCTTTTTCGGTGGGCGATTCTGGCTTAACCTTGCGCAATGTCTGGTTTGCCCTGCGCGAGACATCTGCTTTCCGCCGCTGCCGCACTGGCGCTGACGCTCTGGCTGGCGCCGAGATCCCACGCCGACGAGCCGGTCGATGTCGAGCTGGTGCTGGCGGTGGACGTTTCGCTGTCGATGTCGGCGGAGGAGCTGGAGATACAGCGCCATGGCTACGCGGCGGCGCTGACGCATGACAATGTGCTGCAGGCGATCGCCGATGGCGCCTATGGCAAGATCGCCGTCACCTATGTCGAATGGGCTGGCACCGGCTGGCAACACGTCATCGTACCGTGGACGGTGATCGCAAGCCGGCCCGACGCCGAGCGGGTGGTGGCGCAATTGTCGGCCCAGCCGCCCAACAGCGCACGGCGCACCTCGATCTCCGGTGCATTGGAGTTCGGCAGCGACCTTTTCGCCGAAAGCGGCTACCAGGGAACCAAGCGCGTCATCGACATTTCGGGCGACGGGCCAAACAACCAGGGCGCGCCGGTCAATCTCGTCCGCGACGGGGTGGTCAGCCAAGGCATCGTCATCAACGGCCTGCCGCTGATGACCCGGGGCGGCTTTTCCGGCGTCTATGACGTGAACGATCTCGACCGCTACTACAGCGACTGCGTCATCGGCGGCGCCGGCGCCTTCATGATCCCGGTCAATGACTGGACACAATTTCCCGAAGCCATCCGCCGCAAGCTTGTGCTTGAGCTTGCCGGTCCGGCGTCATCCTATTGGGTGGCGGAGGAGGCGGACCATCCGCCAGTGGAGCTGGCGCAGGACAAGCCCGCCGCCGACTGCCAGGTCGGCGAGAAAATGTGGCGCAACCGCAACTGGATGCCCGACAGCAGGTAGAGCAATTCCAAACCGGGTTGCCGGCTGCTTTATGCGCAAACACGTTCCTGTTGATTGACAAGCTCATCGGCCTCTGTGAACAATTTCCCCCAGAAAAACAAAAGGGGAACTGACATGAACAGGATAACCGTCTTTGCTGCGACATTGACGCTTGCCGCGGGGTTGGCCGCGCCGGCGATGGCCGCCACGTCACTCACCATCGGCATCAGCGGCTGGACCGGATTCGCGCCGCTGACACTCGCCAAGCAGGCAGGGCTGTTCGAGAAGCATGGCCTCGACGTGACCTTGAAGAAGGTGCCGCAGGCCAGCCGACCGCTCGCCATCGCCAGCGGCGACCTGCAATGCGCCGCCACCACGGTCGAGACCTGGCTGGTCTGGAACGCCAGCGGGGTGACCACCAAGCAAATCTTCCAGCTCGACAAATCCTATGGCGCCGACGGCATTGTCGTGCGCAACGACATCAAGACCGTCGCCGACCTCAAGGGCAAGAATGTAGCGTCCTCCGCGCCGGGAACGTCGCCCTATTTCATGCTGGCCTGGGTGCTGAACAAGAACGGCATGTCGACCAAGGACGTGACCGTCGTCAATCTCGAGCCTGACGCGGCGGCGCAAGCCTTCCTCGCCGGCCAGAATGACGCGGCCGTCACCTACGAGCCTTTCATCTCGGCCGTGCGCGACAAGGCCGACCAGGGTCATATCCTGGCGACCACGCTCGACTATCCCATGGTTCTCGACACGGTCGGCTGCACGCCCGAATTCCTCAAGACCAATCCCGACGCCGCCAAGGCGCTTGCCGACAGCTATTTCGACGCTCTCGACATGATCAAGAAAGATCCGCAGAAATCCTACGAGATCATGGGCGCCGACGTGAAACAGTCTGCCAAGGAATTCGAGGATTCGGCGAAGTACCTGAAATGGGCCGACAAAGCCGCGAACAAGCAGTTCTTCACCAAGGAATTCCAGGACTTTTCCAAGACCGCCGGCGACCTGCTGCTGCAGATGGGGCTGATCAAGGAGGCGCCCGACGTCGCCACGCTGGCCGACACCAGCGCCGTGGCGAATTGACGGTTCAATCCTCCGACACCGTGCGGCGGCGCGGTGCGCCGCCACTTTCCCGCTGACAAAGGATGAAGATGCGCCCCTTGCATCCTGTCTCACCGAGCCTGCGAACAGTGCTCGGTATTTCCTTCTTCGTGCTGTTCGTGGCCTTCTGGGCCTGGATCACACTTGGCGGCCACGTCAACCGCATCTTCCTCGCCGACCCGCTGTCGATGCTGCGGGACGGCTGGCGGCTGCTGGTCGAGGACCGTTTCTGGCTCGACATACTGATCACCATCTGGCGGGTCTTCGGCGGCTTTGTGCTGGCCTCGGTCGTCGCCGTGCCGCTCGGCATCGCCATGGGCGCCTGGAAGCCGGTGGAAGCGTTTCTGGAACCCTTCGTCTCCTTCGCCCGCTACCTGCCGGCCTCGGCTTTCATTCCGCTGCTCATCTTGTGGGCCGGCATTGGCGAGCTGGAGAAGCTTCTCGTCATCTTCGTCGGCTCGGTGTTCCAGGTCATCCTGATCATTGCCGTCAAGGTCGGTTCCACACGGCGCGACCTGGTCGAGGCCGCCTATACGCTGGGCTCGACCAACAATGGCATCGTCAGGCGGGTCATCATGCCGGCCAACGCGCCCGAGATCGCCGAGACGCTGCGGCTGGTGCTCGGCTGGGCTTGGACCTATGTCATCGTTGCCGAACTGATCGGCTCGTCGTCGGGCATCGGCTATATGATCATCAACAGCCAGTCGCGGCTGGCGACCGGGCAGATCATCTTCGGCATCATCGTCATCGGCCTGATCGGGCTGTTGTCCGATTTCGCTTTCAAGGCGTTCAACCGCTGGCTCTTTCCATGGAGCCTGGCGTGAGCAAGCTTCTCATCGAGGGCGTTGCGCGCACCTTTGCCGGCGTGCGCGGCGGAGAGCCGGTTAGGGCGCTGATGCCGGTGGATCTTGCAGTTGCGGCCAATGATTTCATCACCATCCTGGGGCCGTCGGGTTGCGGAAAGTCGACGCTGTTGAGGATCGTCGCCGGCCTGGAAGCGCCAAGCGAAGGCCGCGTTCTGCTCGACGGCAAGGCGGTGACGAGACCCGGGCCGGATCGCGGCATGGTCTTCCAATCCTATACGCTTTTCCCCTGGCTGACGGTCGCCGAAAACATCGCTTTCGGCCTGCGCGAACGCGGCATGGCCGAGGAGGAGAGGGACGGGATCGTTGCCTCCTATGTCGCTCTCGTCGGGCTGAAGGGGTTCGAGAACCATTGGCCGAAGCAGCTTTCCGGCGGCATGCAGCAGCGCACGGCGATAGCGCGGGCACTGGCCAACGATCCGGAAATCCTGCTGCTGGACGAGCCGTTCGGGGCCCTCGACAACCAGACGCGCGGGCTGATGCAGGAATTGCTGCTCGGCATATGGGAACGGCGCAAGAAAACGGTGCTGTTCGTCACCCACGACATCGAGGAGGCGATCTTCATGGCCTCGCGGGTCATCGTGATGACGGCGCGGCCCGGCCGCATCAAGTCGGATGTCGCCATCGACCTGCCGCATCCGCGGCACTACACGCTGAAGACCAGTCCGGAATTCTCGGCGTTGAAGGCACGGCTGACCGAGGACATCCGCGTCGAGGCGATGCGGACCGCAGAGGTGCACTAACCGCTCACGGCTCGGTCGTCTGCGCGTATGGTTGGGCTCAAGCCGCCAGCAACTGCTTGCGGTCTACGCGCTCCTGCTGCGGCGAGCGGGCGTAGAGCTCGCGGTAACATTTTGAGAAATGCGAGGCCGAGACGAAGCCGCAGGCGACCGCCACCTCGACCACCGGGAGCGACGACTGGATCAAGAGATGCCGGGCGCGGTCGAGGCGGATTTCGAGATAGTAGCGGGCTGGGGAGCGGCCCATCTCGGTGCGGAACAGCCGCTCGATCTGGCGGCGCGACAGGTCGACATGGTCGGCGATCTCGATCAGCGAAAGCGGCTCGGACAAATTGGCCTCCATCAGTTCGATGATGGTCAACACTTTCGAGTTCTGCACGCCAAGGCGGGCGCGCAGCGGCAGGCGCTGGCGGTCGGTGGGGCTGCGCACACGGTCGGTCAGCACCTGCTCGCACACGCGGTTGACGAGGTTCTCGTCGAAATCGTCGCCGATCAGCTTCAGCATCATGTCGAGCGCGGCGGTGCCGCCGGCGCAGGTGTAGATGTTCTGGTCGATCTCGAACAGGTCGGCAAAGACATTGGCCTTCGGGAAGGCCTCGGAAAAGCCCGGCAGGTTTTCCCAATGGATGGCGCAGCGCTTGTTCGACAACAGCCCGGCGGCGGCCAGGATATGCGCACCGGTGCACAGACCGCCGACGGCGACGCCGCGGTTGTATTCCTCGCGCAGCCAGGCAAAAGCCGACTTGTTCTGATAGCGCTCGACATTGGTGCCGCTGCAGACGATGGCCATGTTCGGGCGGTCCGGCCCGGCCATCTTCTTGCGTTCCTCCTCCAGCGAGGTGTTGACCGCACACTCCACGCCGTTGGAGGCGCGCACCGGCTTGCCGTCGATGCTGGCAAGGCGCCAGCGATAGGCCTCGTAGCCGAGCATCCGATTGGCGGAGCGCAACGGGTCCAGCGCGGTCGCAAAAGCGATCATGGTGAAATCGGGAACAAGGAAGAACACAAACGACCGCTTGATCGGATGCTTGACGGCGTTCACGGGGAACCTCATCTGGCCATGACGCGAACAGGATGTCGCGAATAGCATAGCGTCATCAGGAAAAACCATTCCTGTCAATCGGCTAGGCGGCTTTAGCAGGATTAAATTTGCGACATGGGTCGCAAATGGGCAATCGCCGCGCGGTGCTGCTCAAACCAGGCCACCGTCAGGTTGTGAAAAGGCGATGGAAGCGCAACAGATAAACGCCGCCTCGGCGGAACCGAAGCGGCGGCAGTCAACTCTGAAGCCGTGGCAGGGAGCGCGGCTGTGGAGGTATCAGGCGACGAAGCCGAGACGCGCCGCAGCCATGGCGCCGGTCTGGCCGGGCATGGTGTTGGCGAGGCGCTGACGCTCGAGAGCGGTGGTCAGGTTCATTTCGCGGCGGGCGAAGAGGCGGGCAAAAAGCTTCATGATCATCTCCAATCGGTTGCTCAGACGGGTCGCCTTCGCTTGATGGAGTGGGGCAGCTCGTTTGCTGACGGGGATATAGGCTTGTAGAAGCAGAAACTAAATCGCAAAAGCGAAGCGCTTGATATGAAAAGCGACACCGATTGCGACAGATTTGGGCAGGTTGCCGGTGTTGTGCCCAATATTTACGAACATTTACAGTTGGTTGGCTTCAAAAACGAGCTGCCATGCGGCTTGCTCATATGCGCCATGCAGCGGCAGCATGGCTGCTGAATTCGTTTGAATACAAATAAAATAGAGAAGGCCTGCCGGGCGGGTTGCGCGGCAGGCCTTCAGCACGGGGTACACACGATCTACTTTGCTCCAGCCCAGGATCCGACGCCATTGCGAATGCCGGTCTTGGTGTCGGAAGCTTCCGGCCAGCCGATATCCTTCTGCAACTCGATCGGCAGGGAACGGATGGCGCGTTCGGTCTGGTAGCGGGCGCGGGCGGCGTTGAATTCGGTCGCGATGCGGCCGAGGGACGACAGGATAGACATTTCGATCTCCTTTGCTGCGGCGCGGGAGGCGCCGGCAATGCATTACGTCAGGTCTGTTTTCAGCTTCATTACATGTCGAATGCAGGTCTGCGTCGTGGTCGTTTCGTGGCCGCTTTTGGCGGCATGCTGCTTCGATGGAGTTGACTATGCTCCTGATCTGATGTTCAATCAAACGAAATGGAATGATGCTTTGTATCAGAAAAATTGAAGGCCGATCGTCATGAACGCCCCACTCAATCACCCGCTGCCGCTGCTCGACCTCGACGTTTTGCGCACTTTCGTGGCGATTGCCGAGACGGGCAGCTTCACCACCGCGGCCAATGCCGTTTTCCGCACGCCGTCGGCCGTCTCCATGCAGATCAAGAAGCTGGAGGACATTCTCGGCCGCTCGGTGTTCGCGCGCGATGCGCGTTCGGTGACGCTGACCACGGACGGCGAAATGCTGCTCGGCTATGCCCGGCGGCTGTTGTCGATCAACCGCGAGGTGGTGTCGAAGTTCATTATCCCCGATATTGTCGGCGTGGTGCGGCTCGGCTCCCCGGATGATTATGGCGAGCGCGTGCTGCCGCATGTGCTGAAGCGTTTCGCGCAGTCGCATCCCTCGATCGCGGTCGACGTCACCATCGACCAGAGCAGCAATCTGCGCCGGCGCATGGACGACCGCGCGCTCGACATCACGCTGTTGACGAACTCCTATAAGACCAGCGCGCTTGGCGCCGAGGTGCTTTTGACCGAGCCGATCGTGTGGGCCGGCGCCAAGGGCGGCTGCGCGCATCTGCGCGAACCGCTGCCGGTCTCATTGTGGGAAGAAGGCTGTGCCTGGCGGGCCGGTGCGCTCGAGGCATTGGGCCGCGAGGGCCGCAACTATCGCGTCGCTTACATGAGCGCCCATACCGCAGGCCAGCGAGCCGCGATCATGGCAGACCTTGCGGTCGCGCCGCTGCCGCGATCGTTCCTCGGCAACGACATGGTCGAGCTCTGCCCGAAGGACGGCATGCCCGATATCGGCACTTACAATCTTGCCATGGTGGTGGCGCCGGACGCCAGCGCACCGGTCAAGGCCGTCGCCGACCACATCCGCGCGACTTTCGAAGTGTTCAGGGAAACCGGCAAGTTCTGATCATCCGGGATACTCGGACCGAAGGCGCTGCTCCGCCGCCTCTGCGGAGGCGGCGATCGGCGAAGGGCTCTGGCTCAGGAAAGCAACGATGTGTTGGCGCGCGCGCCGCGCTTCCGGCATATCAATCAGCGGCCAGACGTGGAACATGCCTTCCTCGTAAACCAACTCCACCTCGACACCGGCGGTGCGGGCTTTTTGTGCAAAGATCAGATTGTCGGGCGTGAGAAGATCGCGGGAGCCCGTCAGGAGCAATGTCTTCGGCAATACCGACAGATCGCCATAGACCGGGCTGATGCGCCAGTCGGTCGGATCCATACCGGCACTATAGAGCCGGATTGCCTCCCGCCCACCGGCAATACCCAACCATGGATCGTTCCGCTCCGCCTCGAATACTTCGGGGTTTGCGAGCGAGACGTCGAGCCCGGGTGAAATCAGCACATGACGCGAGGGTACGGACAAACCCTCTTCCGCCGCCATCATGGTCAGCACCACGGCCATGTTGCCGCCGGCGGAATCGCCCATGAAGATGATGTCTTCCGCTTCTGTCTCCTCGAGCATCCGGCGATAGACAGCGCCGACCATGCCGAACATGGCGTGGAAGTTGTGCTCGGGGGCGATGGGATAGATCGGCACGGTGATGCCGTAGCCCAGCCGGTCGGCCATATCGGCGATCAGATACCAGTGATAAGGCGTGATCTCAAAGACATAGGCGCCGCCATGCAGGTAGAGTATCTGCTTGTGCTCTCCGGCCCTGGGCGCGATTTCGTAGACCGGAAAGCCGTCCACGCTGCGCGTCTGGATATCGTAACGCTGCTGCAGCAAGGCCGGCGGACGGTGATCCTCGGTCTTGCGCGCGGCCGCTATCCAGCGCTGCAGGTTTTCCGGGCTGGAAAAGGCCTGCTTGCGGCTGTGCCTGAGCACGAAGGACACGACGTGGCTTTTCAAACTTGGCATGCGGATACACGGACTTCGGCGGCAGCCGACTAAGAGAATTCCCCTTCATTCTTGAAGATCGTGCCCTGGCCAAAGATGTCAAGATCAGCACCGTGTCCACACGCTGGTGTGATCAGTGGCGCGGCAGAAGTGCCGCGCGCAGCCGGTTGTTGGCGATCGGTGACGTACGAGGTCCCCGGCGAAGGCCGAGCAATTTGCATTTGTCGGTGAAGGTCATCAGCGCGTCGTACCCAGAAGCAGCGAGGCGAGCGTGGCCTGCGGATCGTTCGGCGGCGATGCCGGCCACCCGATGTCCTTCCGGACATGCGCCGGCAAGCTGTTCAGCGCGCGGATCGCCTTATTCCTGGCATGAGCTTGCCTGATGGTCACACCGAAGCGGCCGAGATTTTCGAGCATCGACATTTTCATCTCCCTTGAAGAACGGCGGTGGCCAAGGACTTCTTGGCCGCCGTTCGATGCGGGGTAAATGCGCCTGCCATGTATCGGATGGATATCGCGAAAATAGCGCGTTCGTTTCCAGATCGGCCTAATCTGGAAACATTGCATACAAATGAGTTTTCGAGGCGTCGAAGTCGTTTTCAGATCCCGATAAATTGGACGTCCTCGGGCGGTGGTGCGCTGCCACTCGAATAGAAAATGGTTGACAAGTCGCCCCGCAACTGCCTGTAATTGTGCAGCGCAGCAGCAGAAGTGTGCGTTGCAGCACAGCGCGGAAACCATGACCGGGGTCATCGTGCCGAGTATCCACAGCATTCAGTATCTGCGGGCGCTAGCTGCGAGTGCTGTGGTCTGCTTCCACGTCAGCGAGCAGTTCGACGGCCCGTTCTCTGTCGGTGCCGCAGGGGTCGACGTCTTCTTTGTGATCAGCGGTTTCATCATGTGGGTGACGACGGCGAGCCGCCCGGCGGATCCAGTGGGCTTCATCGGCCGCCGGATCACCCGCATCGTGCCGCTCTACTGGATCGTCACCTTCATGACTGCCGCAGCCATGCTGATCAAGCCACAGTTTTTTTACGATCAGTTGCTCAGCCCGCTGAGCCTCGGCCGCTCGCTGTTCTTCTTGCCGCTTCTGCAAGACGGCGCATTGCATCCCGTCGTCCTCCAGGGTTGGACGCTGAGCTACGAGATGATGTTCTATCTCGTTTTCGCCTTGACTCTTTTTCTGGGCGAACGACGGCGTCTGGGCGTGCTCGTCGGCAGTCTCACCATCATCGTCGCGCTGCATTTTGTCTTGCCCGACGGATATGCGCGTTCCTTCACCAGCCCAATCGTGCTCGAATTCGCTGCCGGCGTCATTCTCGGACGCCTGTGGCTCCAGGACGTTCGGCTCTCGTTGGTGCTGGCCCTGACGCTGCTTGGTGGTGGGTTTCTTCTGCTCGCCGTCATCCCGTTGGTCGACGCCGATATGCCGCGCGTATTGCGCTGGGGCATCCCGGCCATGCTGATCGTGGCGGGCGCGGTCTTTGCCGAACGCGCTCGGCCGTTCAGGCCCGTGGCGTTGTTCAGCTTCCTCGGCGAAGCCTCCTATTCGATCTATCTTTGGCACGCCCTGGTGGCCGTCGCGGTGACGGGCATCACCTTGCGGCTCGGCGTGCTGCCGGCATTGCAGCCGGCGCTGATCGTCGTTCTCAGCCTGGTGTTCTCGGCGATGCTTTATCTGGTCGTTGAAAAGCCGCTCATCCGGGCGCTGCACCCCTCACGCCCCAAAGGCATCAAGCGCGGAAAAGAGACCCCGCTTACCCAGGCCGCAGACACATGAATCCGATCGCAACGGCCTGAAGCGGTTTGTCAGTCGCGGCTGCGCCGTGCGGCGTGGCCTTCGCGCGAGCGCCTTCGCGGTGCTGAATCTCCGGCGATGCCATCCTCGCTGACCGTCTTGCGTGGCGGCAGTTTCACCGCCGCCGACAGTTTCGGGAACGGATCGACCTTGTTGGGCAGCGCCATGGCATAGACGAAATGCTCCTGGAATTTCGGCTCCAGCGCGGTCTCGATCTTCTCGATCTGGCTCACCGTCTGCTCGATCTCGCGACGATAGCCGCGATTGAGCAGCGCCATGCGGGCACCGGCGCCGGCGGCGTTGCCGACGGCCGAGACCTTGTCGAGATCGCAATCGGGGATAAGGCCGAGCACCATGGCGTATTTCGGATCGATGAAGGAGCCGAAGGCACCGGCGAAATGGATGCGGTCGACATGCTCGGTGTTCTGCTTTTCCATCAACAGCTTGGTGCCGGCATAGAGCGCCGCCTTGGCAAGCTGGATGGCGCGCACGTCGGTCTGGGTGATGGTGATCTTGGGTTCGCCTTCCTTCAGCACGTAGGAGAAGGTGCGGCCGTTGGCGACGACGCGCGGCGAGCGCGCGGCCAGCGAACCGTCGACGACACCATCCTCCGAGATGATGCCGGCGAGATACATTTCGGCGACGATCTCGATGATGCCGGAGCCGCAGATGCCGGTGACGCCGGTCGCCTGCACGCTATCGAGGAAGCCCGGTTCGTCGGACCACAATTCCGAGCCGATGACGCGGTATTTCGGCTCCAGCGTGTCGGGATCGATGCGCACGCGCTCGATGGCGCCGGGCGCGGCCCGCTGGCCACCGGAGATTTCGGCACCTTCGAAGGCCGGACCGGTGGGCGAGGAGGCAGCCACGACACGCGCGCGATTGCCGAGTACGATCTCGGCATTGGTGCCGACATCGACGATCAACATCATCTCGTCCTGGCGATGCGGACCTTCCGACAGCGTCACCGCCGCCGCATCGGCGCCGACATGGCCGGCAATGCAAGGCAGCATATAGAGGCGCGCGCCCTGGTTGAGCTTCAGCCCGATATCGGATGCCTTGATGCGCACGGCGCCCGAGACGGCAAGCGCGAAGGGGGCTCCGCCGAGCTCGGTCGGATCGATGCCGAGGAACAGGTGATGCATGATCGGATTGCCGACGAAGACGGAATCCAGGATGTCGTTGCGCTGGACATTGCCTTCCGCGCAGACCTTGTCGACGAGGCCGGAGATCGCCTCGCGCACGGCCACCGTCATGCCCTCGCGGCCATCCGGGTTCATCATCACATAGGAGACGCGGCTCATCAGATCCTCGCCAAAGCGGATCTGCGGGTTCGACGTTCCGGACGAGGCGGCGACGCGGCCCGACAGCAGCGATACCAGATGCATGGCGATGGTGGTCGAGCCGATGTCGCAGGCCAGCCCATAAGCCTCGTTCTTGAGGCCCGGCCACAGCGCGATGACGCGCGCGATGTCACTGTCGGCATCCTTGTGGATGGCAGCGGTGGCGGTCCAGTCGCCCTTGCGCAATATGCCTTGCACCTGCGGCAGCAGATAAAAGTCGAATTCGAGGTTTTTAAAGCCCCAGTCCTTCATCAGCGCGATCTTGAGCCGGTCGAGGTCGCCTGATGGGTTGTGCATGTCGGGTTCTTCGATCTCGACATAGCACATGCGGATCGCCGTATCGCGGGCGATCACCCTGGTGTCGGCATCCTTGCGGATAGTCTGCGCGTTGATGACGGTGTCCTGCGGCACGTCGATGACGAGATCGCCCAGGATCTGAGCCGAGCAGGAGAGGCGGCGCCTTTCGGGCAGGCCGCGCACGCGTTCGTAGCGCTCTTCCTTGGGACCCTTGGGCGAGATGTGGTCGTTTGAGGAGGTGATCTTGTGCTTGGCGAAATTGCCTTCCTGCACCTCGATCTGGCAGCGCCCGCAAGTGGCGCGTCCGCCGCATACGCTCTCGACATAGACGCCGAGCTGGCGCGCGGCGTCGAGCACCGGCGTGCCGACAGGGAACCGCCCGCGCTTGCCTGACGGCATGAACAGCACGAGCGGATCGGTAATGTTTGCAGGTGAATTCACGATTGCGCGCTTATCCCCGGCCCATCCGGGCTTCACGACCGCCGCGCCGGCGGCTGCCATTGCCGCCGCCTTCGCCCGGTGCATTGACCGCTGTCGGCGCCGCCACCGCGTGGCCGCCTTCGGCCGGCTTGTAATCCTTGTAGGTCTTGATCCATTTGGTGCAGTTCTCGTCGGTGCCGTTCAGCACGTTGGCGCCGCGCACGGCTTCCATTTCCTGCGGCCGTACTGGGTTCATGATCGCCGAAGTCATGCCGGCGCCGATCACCATCGGGATGAAGGCGGCGTTGATGCCGTGGCGGTGCGGCAGGCCGAACGAGATATTCGACAGGCCGCAAGTGGTGTTGACCTTGAGCTCTTCGCGCAGGCGACGCAGCAGCGCGAACACTTGGCGGCCGGCATCGCCAAGCGCCCCGATCGGCATGACCAGCGGGTCGACGACGACGTCGTGCGCCGGGATGCCGAAATCGGCGCAGCGCTGCACGATCTTCTTGGCGACGGCGAAGCGCACGTCCGGGTCCATCGAAATCCCGGTTTCGTCGTTGGAGATGGCGACGACGGGCACGTTGTATTTCTTGACCAGCGGCAGGATGGCTTCGAGTTTTTCCTCCTCGCCGGTGACGGAGTTGACCAGCGGCCGGCCCTTGGCGACCTTCAGCGCGGCCTCGATCGCGGCGCTGACGGAACTGTCGATCGACAGCGGCAGGTCGACCAGGCCCTGGACGATTTCCAGCGTCTGCACCAAAAGACCAGGTTCGGTTTCGTTCGGGTTGACCGAAGTGACGCCGGCATTGACGTCGAGCATGGTGGCGCCGCAGGCGGCCTGCTCCAGCGCGTCCTTGATGACGGTCTCGAAATTGCCGACCACCATCTCGGCGGCGAGCTTCTTGCGGCCGGTCGGGTTGATGCGTTCGCCGATCACGCAGAAAGGCTGGTCGAAACCGATGATGATTTCTCGTGTCGCCGAGGCAACGATGGTCCGGGTCATGAAATCTCTCCGTCGTGATATAAAGAGTTCTTTATATCGTTATCTCTTGTCGATCAAGCGAATGGTGGTCGTTCCGCGCGGGTCAATGCGCGGTCTTCACCATATCCACCTGGGTTTCGGTAATCTCGTCGTGCAGGATGTGGTCCAGCCGGTCGGCGACCATCTGGTCGTCGCGGCGGATTTCACGCTTCCATGGCTGGCGGCCCTTCAGCACACCCGATTCATCGACGATCTCGGCGACATATTCCTCCTGGCGATAGGCCATCACGTGGATGCCAGAGACGCCGGGAATTTCCTTCACCTCGTTGATGATGTCGGTGCAGAGCTGCTTGCCTTCCTTCTTCTGGTCCTGGGCGCCTTCCAGCCGCTTGATGATGGCGTCGGGGATATGGATGCCGGGCACGTTGGAGCGGATCCATTTTGCCGTCTTGGCCGAGGCCAAGGGGCCGACCCCGCACAGGATGAACACCTTTTCGGTATGGCCGAGATCGCGGGCCTTCTGCATGAAGGTCTTGAACATCGGCACGTCGAAGCAGTACTGCGTCTGCACGAACTGCGCGCCGGCGGCGATCTTCTTGCCGAGATGGATGGGGCGAAAGTCGAAGGGCGGCGCGAACGGATTGACGGCAGCGCCCAGGAACAACTGCGGAGGCGTCGTCAGCTTGCGGCCGGACAGAAACTTGCCGTTGTCACGCATGATGCGGCAGGTCTCCAGCAGCGACATGGAATCGAGATCGAACACCGGCTTGGCGCCCGGCTGGTCGCCGGCCTGCACGCCGTCGCCAGTCAGGCACAGCATGTTGGCGACGCCCATTGCAGCACCGCCCAGCACATCGCCCTGGATGGCGATACGGTTCTTGTCGCGGCACGCGATCTGCATGATCGGGGCGTAGCCCATGCGGGTCAGCAGTGCGCAGATGCCGACCGACGACATATGGCAATTGGCGCCGGACGCATCGACCGCGTTGATGGCATCGACCCAGCCGTCGAATATCTTCGCCCTGTTGTAGACATCCTCGGGGTCGGCGCTGTCGGGTGGGTTGAGCTCGGTGGTCACCGCGAATTCGCCGCGCCTGAGCACGCGCTCCAGCCGACCGCGCGAGGTGTGGCCGGGCAGGGGATCGAGCGGCAAATGGATGCCGGCCGGATTTTCATCGAGCTGGCGGCCGATCATGCGGAGGCTCCGGTCTTCGCGGCAGCGGCGGCTTCACGGGCTGCCGCGGCCTGCGCAGTCACCCGCAGCCAGGCCGAAGTTTCGCGCAACGACTGGTCTACCGGCTTCTGCACGGTGAGAATCCTGTCGGAGTTGACCATGTTCTGCGAACCTTCCCAGGCCTTGACCCAGACGCAGGGCATATCGGGCTCGACCTCGCAATTGCCGTTGGCGCGCACGCCTCCGCAGGGGCCGTTGCGCAACTGCTTGGGGCAATTCATCGGGCACGACATGCCGGTCGAGGACAGGATGCACTGGCCGCACATGCGGCAGTCGAACATGAAGCCCTTGACGCGCTTTTCAACGAATTTGATTGGAGCCTCGACACGGCCGTAGCCGATGCCCTTCCACAAGGGATGCAGCAGCAGGAACGTGTCGGCAAAACGGGCATAAAACCATTCGAGCAATCGCGAGTGACGAATGGACCATAGTCTCACCGCGAACGAGCGCTGCACGCGGCGCTGCGGCGACACGTCGGCTGGCTTGTAGTCGGATTTCGGCGCGGCCTTCTTGACCAGCGTGGCCTGGGTAACCGCCGGGTTCTCGTCAGACATTTTCTTTTCCGCCCGCCTTGACCAGAGCGACCAGCCGCTCGCGGTCGTATTTCGTGTCGAGCTCGTGGAATGCTTTTTCGACCTCGGCTTCGAGATCGTCACCGACCGGAACCGGTTCGGCCTTGCGCCATTCGGCGAGATAGTCGTCAGTGCCACCGGCGCCGGTGCGCATGGCACACATGTCGATCGCCTCGGTGAAGCGCAACGGCAATTCGCGCTTGGCGTTCTGCCGGCCTTTCCTAACGATGACCTGGGCAGGGATGTCGCGCCAGTAGACGACGATAAGATCGGCCATGAATTCTCGCTCCTCGATATTCCGAGCATTGCCGCAAGCGTCGTAAGGCTGCTTGTTATGGGACGACGCGCGCGCATTCAAAAGCGACGCATTTGGATGTCGTAAAATGAAAGGCGGGTTTATTCGTTTGCGACCCATGTCGCGACGGGGGCGATGCAGCAGTAATGGCGGCGGAGTTTGCGCTGTTCCCGACGCTGGATGCGTTACCAGATGCCGGTTCTCAGCCCTGTCCAGACGTAGAGCCAGATCGTTGGGTGGTACCATTGTTTCGATGGCAGCCCTGGATCGAACGTCGCGACGCTGCCCATTGATCTTGCCATGCTCCAAGGGCCGGCTGACGTGGCCGGACCTTAGGGCGGGCGGGTTAATCCTTGGTATGCCCGAAGCCTACCAGGGCATGAAGACCCCGGTCAGCGCTTGAACTCCATGATGTCGAGCTTCGATTCGTAGTAGGGCGCGGGGAATTCGATGCGCCATTCCTTGGCGCTGTTGCGGAAGGCGTAACCGACCTGGTCGGTTTGCGGACCGCTGCCATAGGGCTTTGCCCGGTCGTCGTTGACGGAGCCGGAGCCAAGATAGATCGAGCGCTTGTCGCCGTCGTCGAAGAAGCGGCCCTGGGTGCGCTGCGAACCGCTGATCTTTTCCAGCCGCCAACCGGAGCCATCATCGGTGACCCTGCATTTGAACCAGCCATAGATGACGAGCGGGCTCGGCCCGCCGACCTTGATGGTGCGGCACCGCCAATTGCCGGTGAGATCCTTGTCGGAGAAGGCGACCAGCGGCCTGGCCAGCAGCGCGTCAAGCTGCTTGAGCTCGGCGGATGCGCCCGCCTTTGCCTCGGTGAGCGCCGCCTTGCGGGTGTCGCCATATTTGTCGAGCCGCGCCTTGTCGGCGGCGGTGATCAGTTTCTGCAGCTGGCCGTCGGCAAGGGCGGGCAAAGTGCAGCAGAGCAGGCCGACAACGGCAAGCAAGGGGCGGAGGTTCATCAAAGGATTCCCTGTTTTTGTCTGGGGCATAACTTACCGGGTCGCTGGCGCCTGTCATCCGTGCTTAACAGCGTCACGGTCAAAATTCATGGTGTGACGAATGCGAATCTTGCTTACGGGGTCGTCGGGTTGGCTGGGAAGCGCGTTGGCGCCACTCCTGCGCGGGCTTGGACATGAGGTGATCGGGATCGATCCCGTTCCATCGGCCGAAACGCGGATCGTCGGTTCGATTGCCGACCGTGATCTCATCATGCGTGCCGTCGGGGAAAACCGGATAGAGGCCATCATTCACGGCGGTGCGCTGCACAAGCCCAACATAGAAAGCCACGCCAACAGCGATTTCATCGCGGCCAATGTGCAAGGCACGCTAAACCTGCTCGACGCGGCGGTGGCGGCCAATGTGCAACGCTTCGTCTTCACGTCAACGACGTCGCTGATGATCTCGCAGGCGATACGCGACGGCTTCAAGGGTGGTGCGCGCAAGGCGGCATGGCTGACGGAGGCGATGTCGCCCGAGCCGCGCAACATCTATGGGGTGACCAAGCTCTCCGCCGAGCATCTCTGCCGTCTCTACCACCTCCGGCACCGGCTGCCGGTGGTGGTGCTGCGCACGGCACGTTTCTTCCCCGAGCCCGATGGCGCATGCGATCGAGCAGTCGGACGCCAACACCAAGGCGAACGAACTGCTGTTTCGGCGGCTGACGGTGGACGATGCGGCGCGGGCGCATGTCGCGGCATTGGAGAAGGCACCGGAGCTCGGCTTCGACATCTTCATCGTCTGTGCGCAAACGCCGTTCCAGCCCGATGATTGCGCGGACTTGATCGCCGACGCTCCATCGGTGGTGGCGCGTTATTTTCCCGGATTTCCGGCACTTTATGCGCGCAAAGGCTGGACGATGTTTTCCTCGATCGACCGGGTCTATGACGCGTCACGGGCGAGGGACAGGCTGGGCTTTGCCTGCAGGACAAGTTTTGCCGACGTGCTGGCGGCGCTGGCGGCCGAAGACGGGGCCTGAGCCGTCAGGCGTTCGCGGCCGCCCGCGCCAGGCCTGGCGTCAGGTCGCCAAAACCGGTGGAGCGGCGCTCATAGGCAAGGCCAAGCAGGGCGGCGGCCTTTTCCGCGACCTTGTCGAGCTCCGGATCATCGGTCTGCGCGAGATAGATCAGCTTCTGGTAGTTGCCGAAATAGTCCTTGATCAACTCCGGGTGCTTGTCCAGGCCGAGCGGCTTCATGAAGAAGGCATCGAATTGACGGCACAGGAAGTCCGTCATGTAGAACGACATCATGTCGTCGTCGCCGACCTTGTCGTAGGCCTCCATGCCTTGATAGAAAGCGAAGCAATGCGGGCCGGCCATGCGCTCGACGCCATGCTTCTCCAACACACGGTCAAGCAGGCCGCCAGTGCCGCAATCGGCATAGCCGACGAAGATGTGCTCGTAACCCTCCGCCTTGGCCTTTTCGATCGCCTTGTCCATGGCCGGCGCGATGCGGTCGGGATAGAAATGAAATTCCGCCGGCAAACACGTCAATTCGAGGTGATCCAGCCCGAGCCGTTCCTTGACGGCCAACACCTCGCGCGCAATCATCCCGCAGGCGATGACGAGCAGCCTGTCTGTCTGATTCGGTTTCGTTTTTTTTATCTTGACCAAGTCGAGCCGGCTTTTCGCTGCGGGGTTAATTTATCTGTCGAGGGAGACACCGTCCATGAAACTGCTACGGGTAGCGCCGATGGTTATCCTTGCCTGCGCGCTTGCACTCACGGCCTGCGCCAACACCATTCGGGGTGTCGGCAAGGATGTCAAATCGACGGCGAGGGCGGTCAAAGACACTGTCGCCAATTGATCGGCAGCCACTTCCTTCATCTGGGAACAAAAAAGCCGCGCTGCAAGGCGCGGCTTCTTTTTCGTCGTCCTGATGCCTTGGATCAGGCCGAAGCACGCACGTTGTGCTTGCGCTTCATAAAGTCCTTCGCGGTCTCGACCGCCACCGCGGCGTCGCGGCAATAGGCGTCGGCGCCGACGGCCTTGCCGAATTCCTCGTTGAGCGGCGCGCCGCCAACCAGCACGACATAGTCGTCGCGAATGCCCTTTTCCTTCATCGTGTCGATGACGACCTTCATGTAGGGCATGGTGGTGGTGAGCAGCGCCGACATGCCGATGATGTCGGGCTGGTGCTGCTCGATCGCATCGAGATATTTCTCGACCGCGTTGTTGATGCCGAGGTCGATGACGTCGAAGCCAGCACCCTCCATCATCATGCCGACGAGGTTCTTGCCGATGTCGTGGATGTCGCCCTTGACCGTGCCGATCACCATCTTGCCCTGTTTCGGCGCGCCGGTGGCGGCGAGCAGAGGGCGCAGGATGAACATGCCAGCCTTCATCGCATTGGCCGACAACAGCACCTCGGGAACGAACAGGATGCCGTCGCGAAAATCCTCGCCGACGATACGCATGCCTTCGACCAGCGCCTCGGTCAGCACCTTGTAGGGCACCCAGCCGCGATCGAGCAGGATGCGCGTGCCTTCCTCGATTTCTTCCTTCAGACCGTCATAGAGATCGTCGTGCATCTGCTGCACCAACTCGTCGTCGGAAAGCTCGGAAAGGATGATCTCGTCGTCGGACATTTTAATCCAGCTCCTCACGGCATCGCGACTGTGTCGCAAGGCACAAAATAATGGCGTTCATACCTAACCCGCAACGGGCGGGTATCCATAGCTGATTTGCGACTTCCCGCAAAAGGAAAGCGACTGGAAAATCTATCGGATTTCTTGTCGATTTTGCGACAGGCGTTGGCGCGGACGGGCCGTTTCGAATAGGGTGCTTGGCTACGATCCGGCGAAAGCCGCGCCATGCGGCCGCAACGGTTACGGACCGGCCATAGTCAGGCAGGCCATATTCAGGGAAGAGCGATCATGAGCGAACACGCGGCAGTCGACCAGGAAGCGTCCAACGCGCGGCGTGGGCGCGGCGCCAGCGGTGGAGCGGCGGCAAGGCGCGCGGCGCGTTCTGGCGGCGGCCCGGGCACACAGCTCACTTACATCAAGCGCAAGATCAACGTCTACGAGGTGCTGAACGAGGAAGGCCTGGCGCTGATCGAGAAGAACACCGACACGGTGCTGGAAGAGATCGGCATTATTTTCCGCGATGACGCGGAAGCGTTACAGTTGTGGAAAGAGGCCGGCGCCGACGTCAAGGGCGAGCGCGTGCACTTCCCGAAGGGGCTCTGCCGTTCGCTCTTGAAGACCGCGCCATCCGTCTACACGCAGCATGCCCGCAACTCAGAACGCTCGGTGCAGATCGGCGGCAATGCGACCGTGTTCGCGCCGGTCTATGGTCCGCCCTTCGTACGCGATCTCGACGGCGTCAGGCGCTACGCGACGATCGAGGATTTCCAGAATTTCGTGAAGCTCGCCTATATGGCGCCATCGATCCACCATTCGGGCGGCACGGTGTGCGAGCCGGTCGACGTGCCTGTCAACAAGCGCCATCTCGACATGGTCTACGCGCACATCAAATATTCCGACAAGCCGTTCATGGGTTCGGTGACCGCGCCAGAGCGCGCCGAGGACACGGTGGCGATGGCCAAGCTCGTCTTCGGCGACGACTTCGTCGAGAACAACACGGTGCTGACCAGCCTGATCAACGCCAATTCGCCGATGGTGTTCGACGAGACCATGCTTGGCGCCCTGAAGGTCTATTCGCGGCATAACCAGGCCTGCATCGTCACGCCGTTCATCCTGGCCGGCGCGATGAGCCCGGTGACGGTCGCCGGCACGCTGACGCAGGTCCTGGCCGAAGTGCTGGCCGGCGCGTCGTTCACGCAGCTGATCCGTCCGGGCGCGCCGGTGCTGTTCGGCACCTTCGCCTCGTCGATCTCCATGCAGTCGGGCGCGCCGACCTTCGGCACTCCGGAGCCATCGCTGGTCTCCTATGGCGCGGCACAACTCGCACGCCGTCTCGGCTTGCCGTTCCGCACCGGCGGCTCGCTCTGCGCCTCGAAAGTGCCGGATGCACAGGCAGCCTATGAGAGCGCCAACACGCTGAACTCGACCATTCTCGCCGGCACCAATTTCGTGCTGCATTCGGCTGGCTGGCTCGAAGGCGGGCTGGCGTCCTGCTACGAAAAATTCATGATGGATATCGACCAGCTCGGCATGACCCAAAAATTCTCCGAAGGCGTCGATCTTTCGGAAAACGGCCAGGCGATGGACGCCATCCGCCAGGTCGGTCCGGGCAGCCATTATCTCGGTTGCGACCACACCCAGGCCAATTTCCAGACCGCCTTCTACCGCTCGTCGATCGCCGACAACAACTCCTATGAGCAGTGGCTGGCCGAGGGTCAGAAGACCGCGCCGCAGCGCGCCAATGATCTGGCGCGGCGCTGGCTGGAAAGCTATGAGGCGCCGCACCTTGATGAAGGCATCGACGAAGCCCTGAAGGACTTCATCGCCAAGAAGAAGGGGTCGATGCCCGACGCCTTCACCTGAAAGGAGCCCGAGTCAGGCGGGGCTAAAGTCGCCAACATCATCCACAAGGAAGTCTGGCGGAGCGCCTTCTCCGATCCGGACAAGAAGGGATGATTGCGTGCGCGGCGATCGAGGAGATCACGGCCGCGCTTGGCGCCAACGGCCTCATCCTGCGTGGCGGCTTTGTTTTTCCTCATCACGACGGTGCCCCTAATGGCGTCTCGGGCGCGCCGGCAAAGTCCGTCCTGCTGGTAGGGCAGGCGGGTGCGGCACCCTGGCCGCATTTCCTGCGCTGGCGGCGGCAGCAGCCAAAGGTGATCGCCAATCCTCTCGACACCTGGTCGCGGCAGGTGATTGGCGCTGTGGCAGAAAAGTTTGGCGCGCGCGCTGTTTCGCCGTCGGACAAGCCTTACCTGCCGTTCCAGCAATGGGCTGTTCGGGCGGAGGGGCTGAAGCCGTCCCCGCTCGGCATCCTCATGCATCCGCAATACGGGCTGTGGCATGCCTATCGCGGCGCGTTGCTGTTCGAGGAGGAGATAGCGCTTCCGGAGCCGCGCGAGGCGATCCATCTCTGCGACACGTGCGTCGACAAACCCTGCCTGAAATCCTGCCCGGTCAATGCGTATTCCACGGAAGGGTTCGCCTACCAGCCCTGCCTGACCCATGTGCGCGGGGCGAATGGCGGGTCGTGCCGCACTGGCGGTTGCCTTGACCGCAATGCCTGCCCGTATGGCACAAGCTACCGCTATCCGGCAGAGGTTCAGGCCTTCCATATGGCTGCATTCGCTGGTCTTTAGCGCGTCACGCGATCCCACGAAATGTTGACTGGCGGGTTCAGGCAACCGCCTTGCCGTGGCCGCTTGCGCGGATATGTATCGCCCATCTGATCAACGGAGCAGGCAATGGCGAAGCAGGACCTTCAGATCAAGACCCGTGACGGCGTGGCGAAGGCTGGCCTGTTTCGCTCGGCCAAGGTCTCTCCAGCCAAGGCCGGCATCATCCTCTATCAGGACGCTTTCGGTCCACGGCCGGCGCTTGACCAGATGGCGGAACGGCTGGCGGGCGAGGGCTATGCGGTGCTGCTGCCCGACCTCTTCTATCGCAATGCGCCTTACGGGCCGTTCGACGCCAAGACCGCCTTCACCGTGGAAAAGACCAAGACAGCGCTGATGGCCCTGGTCACCGGCACGACGCAGGAGATGACCGTCAGCGACAGCGGCGCGTTTCTCGAGGCAATGTCCGCCGAAGGCGTCACCGGGCCGATCGGCACCGTCGGTTATTGCATGGGCGGAGCGCGGGCGCTCAACGCCGCTGCGACGTATCCAGACACGATCAAGGCCGCCGCCAGTTTCCATGGCGGCAATCTCGCCAGCGATGCCGCCGACAGTCCGCACCGCAAGGCGGCTTCCATCAAGGCGCGCGTCTATGTCGGCATGGCGGGCGTCGACCGGAGCTTTCCGCCGGAGCAGTCGACGCGGCTGGGAGAGGCACTGCGGAATGCTGAAGTCGACCACGCGATCGAGAATTATGTCGGCATGGCACATGGTTGGTGCGTGCCCGATCATGGTGTCTTCAATGCAGCCGGTGCCGAGCGGCATTGGAAGCGATTGACTGACTTGTTCGCCGAAACGCTGGTCTGAGCCTTCGCCACCCTGTTGGCCGCGCGGTACATTGGAGGTATCAGGGCCGAATGAGCGGCTCGCCCGGCTAGTGCGGCGCGGGGTCATGCGGGAACGATCAGCCTGATGCAATCCTATGATGTCGTGATCATCGGCGCGGGTGCCGCCGGAATGATGTGCGCCGTAGAGGCCGCCAAGCGCGGCCGTTCGGTGCTGATCCTCGATCATGCGGCGGCACCTGGCGAAAAGATCCGTATCTCCGGCGGCGGTCGGTGCAATTTCACCAACCTCCATACGAGCCCGAAGAACTTTGTCTCGAGGAATCCGCATTTCTGCATCTCGGCGCTCAGCCGCTATACGCAACGCGACTTCATCACGCTCGTCGAACGCCACGGCATTGCCTATCACGAGAAGACACTAGGGCAGCTGTTTTGTGACGGCTCCGCGCGGCAGATCATCGACATGCTGGTCTCGGAAATGCGGGGCAGGGGCGCCGAGCTGGTATTGTCGACCCGCGTTGAGACTGTCGGGAAAACCGAGGAAGGGTTCGAACTCACGCTCTCCACCGGCTCGATCTCTTGCCAGTCCCTAGTCGTGGCCTGTGGCGGCAAGTCGATCCCCAAGATGGGCGCGACGGGCTTCGGCTACGAGATTGCCGAACAGTTTGGCCTTGTCGTTGTCGAAACACGGCCTGCCCTGGTGCCGCTGACCTTCGATGCAAAGACGCTTGAGCGGCTTTCGCCCCTAGCCGGGAACGCCGTCGACGCCGAGATTGCCTGCCGCAAGACGCGGTTTTCCGAGGCGATGCTGTTCACGCATCGCGGCGTCAGCGGGCCATCCATCCTGCAGATCTCCTCCTATTGGCGCGAGGGTGATGAAATCCGCATCGCCATGCTGCCGGGCACGGATGTGGCTGAGCTCGTCCGCGCCGCCAAGCGTGACAATGGCCGGCAAGCGGTGCAGACCGTGCTGGCAAATCATTTGCCGAAACGGCTGGCCCAGGCGATAGCCGAGCGAACCGGGCTCGACGGCAATCTCGCCGATCTTTCGGAGCCCCAGATCAAAACCGTCGAGGCCGAGGTCAACGACTGGCGCATCAAGCCAGCCGGTTCGGAAGGCTACCGTACGGCCGAAGTGACGCTTGGTGGGGTAGACACCAATGGCCTCGACCAGAAGACGATGCAGGCGAAATCGATACCTGGTCTGTTCTTCATCGGCGAAGTCGTCGACGTCACCGGCTGGCTCGGCGGCTATAATTTCCAATGGGCTTGGTCGTCGGGCTGGGCGGCGGGCCAGGCGTGTTGACATTCAGGTGAGGCCGGCCTGACCTGAATCTCGAATTCGAAAAAAATCTTTCCATCACCCCAAGGATTAGCCATTAGCCTTCGTCCAACAGGCAAATGATGGCGATGATGCTGGATGTGAGCGAAGCCTCCGACGCCGAACTGATCGGGCGGGCGAAGGGCGGAGACAGGGGGGCCTTCGGCAAATTGCTGGAGCGTCACTACGACTTCGTCTATCGCGCAGCCTATCGCTGGTGCGGCAGGAAGGCGGATGCCGAAGATATCGCCCAGGAAGTCTGCGTCCGGCTCGGCAAGGCGATCCGCGATTATCGCGGCGGCGGCGCGTTCACGACATGGCTCTATACCATGACGATGAACGCCGCGCGCGACATGATGCGCAAGACCACGCGCGAGACCGTCAAGACCGAGGCCTATGGCGTCCATGCGCTGATTTCGGGCGAGGCCCCGGCCGAGAGCGAAGACCCCGCCGAGGCGCTGTGGGCGGCGGTGCGGCAATTGCCGGACAAGCAGCGCGACGCCGTGATGCTTGTCTATAGCGAAGGCTTGAGCCACGCGGCCGCCGCCGAGGCGATGGCGATCTCGGAGACGACGGTTTCCTGGCACATCCATGAAGCGAAGAAACGGCTGAAGACGTTGATGCGTTCAGCCGGGGAAGTGTGACCATGGTCGACGACAACGAACTCAGAAAACTGCGTGACGCAGCGATACCGGCGCCCGGCGAGAGCGCGAAGGCACGTGCCTTCGAGGCCGCCCTGCGCGCCTATGACCAGCAGAATATTTCCGCCGTCACCCAAGGATCGGTCGGCGGCCTTCGTCTCACAGAGCGAGCACGAAAGCTCTGGAGCGAGATCATGCAAAAGAAACTCATTGCCACGCCGGCCATCGCCGGGCTCGTCGCCGTGCCGATCGCCGGATACGCCACCTTCCATATGCTGAGGGAACAGCCGTCGCCGTTCGGCGGCGACGAGAAGATCACCGAGACGCTGGCCGACAAGCCGGCGACGCTGAAGCCATTGGCCAAGCAGGCACCGGGAGATCAGGCCGTCAACGAGCCGACCGTGACCACCGCGCCGGCCAAGGACAAGAAGGTCAGCGCGGATGTGGAAGATCGCGATGCCAGCGACGCCCTTGCGTCGGCCGCACCGCCGAAATCCGAATCGGTCCAGGCCGGCGGGACAGCTCTGCAGACCGCGACGGAGCGTGGCGTGTTGGCCGAGCCAGCACCGCCGGCGCCGACCGGTGAATTCGCTCTGGATGGCACCACTGGTGCGCCCAGCACATCGCGGATGGCCCGCATGCCTGCCGCAGAGTCCAAGCTTATGGCCCCGCAGCAGCCGGCCACGGCGCCGGCTGACCAGATCGCGCCGCAGGAGGAAAACCGCGACCGCGTCCAGGATTTCAAGACCAATCCGTTGCACGCCGCATTGGAAGAGCCGGTCTCGACCTTCTCGATCGATGTCGACACCGCTTCCTATTCGTTCGTGCGCGGCTCGCTGAAGCAGGGATACCTGCCGCAGGCCGATACGGTACGCGTCGAGGAGATGATCAATTACTTCCCCTATGACTGGAAGGGGCCGGACTCGGCATCGACGCCGTTCAATTCGACCGTCAGCGTCATGCCGACGCCATGGAACACGCACACCAAGCTGATGCATGTCGCCATCAAGGGTTTCGACATCAAGCCGACCGAGCAGCCGAAGGCCAATCTGGTCTTCCTGATCGACGTGTCAGGGTCGATGGACGAACCGGACAAGCTGCCGCTGCTCAAGTCGGCGTTCCGGCTGCTGGTCAGCAAGCTCAAGGCCGACGACACCATCTCGATCGTCACCTATGCGGGTGACGCCGGCACCGTGCTGATGCCGACAAAGATTGCCGAGAAGGACAAGATCCTCAATGCCATCGACAATCTGCGGCCCGGTGGCTCGACGGCAGGTGAGGCCGGCATCAAGGAAGCCTACAAGCTTGCCCAGCAGTCCTTCATCAAGGACGGCGTCAACCGGGTGATGCTTGCCACCGACGGCGACTTCAATGTCGGCCAGACCGATGACGACGACCTGAAGCGGCTGATCGAGAGCGAGCGCAAGACCGGCGTGTTCCTGTCGGTGTTCGGCTTCGGCCGCGGCAATCTGAACGATGAAATGATGCAGACCATTGCCCAGAACGGCAACGGCACCGCCGCCTATATCGACACGCTGGCCGAGGCCGAGAAGGTGCTGGTCGAGGATGCTTCCTCGGCGCTGTTCACCATCGCCAAGGACGTGAAGATCCAGGTCGAGTTCAATCCGGACAAGGTCTCCGAATATCGACTGATCGGCTACGAGACCCGGGCGCTCAACCGCGAGGATTTCAACAATGACCGCGTCGATGCCGGCGATATCGGCTCGGGCCATTCGGTCACCGCGATCTATGAGATCACGCCCAAAGGCAGTGGCGGCGAGCAGATCGACCCGCTACGCTATGGCCAGGCCACGGTGAACAATGGCGGCGTTGCCAATGCGGACGAATATGCCTTCGTCAAGATCCGCTACAAGCTGCCGAACGAGGACGTCTCGAAGCTGATCACCACGCCGGTGACCTCGGCCAACGAGGTGGCCTCCTTCGACCAGGCGAGCACCGACCAGCGTTTCTCCGTCGCGGTGGCGGCCTTCGGCCAGAAGCTGCGCGACGAGGATGCGACCGCGAAGTTCGGCTACGACAAGATCATGGAGATTGCCACTGCCGCCCGAGGAGCCGACCCGTTTGGGTACAGGTCCGAGTTCCTTTCGCTTGTGCGCCTTGCCTCGGCGCTGGGCGGCAACCGGTAGTGGCGATGAAGGCCGGTTTCTTTCAGATGATGGGATCGTTCTGATAACCGGCCCACGGGCGGGTGAGGCAGGCCGGCGAGGGATCTTTCCCTTGCCGGCCTTTTTCGTTGCGGTGCGGCCTGCCGCCAATCATTCTCGGTGAAGCGAAAGGGCGGGGCCATGACCAACCGTATTATTCTGGTGCGACACAGCGACGAACCCGCGGACGACCGTGTATTCGCCTATCTCCGGCAAAGCGGCTACGACCCGGTCTTGCGTCGGGCCCACGCTGGTGAGGCGCTTGATGTCGATGGAGCTGTCGCGGGTGGCGTGGTCTACGGCGGAATGTACAACGTCTACGATACGGCGCTGCATCCATTTTTGCTGGACGAGTACCGTTTTATCGACTTCTGCATGACTTCCGATATCCCGCTGCTCGGCATCTGCCAGGGCGCGCAGCAGATTGCCTGGCATCGTGGCGCGCATGTCGGCCCGCCGGCGAGCGATGTGCATGAATTTGGCTATTATCCACTTTATCCGACCGCTGGAGCGGAAGATTTCCTGCCCGAGCCGATCCATGTGGTGCAGTCACACTGGCACGGCTTCGAATTGCCTGATGGCGCCCAGCACCTTGCCTCGAGTGCCCTGTTTCCCAACCAGGCTTTCCGCATCGGCGACAAGGTCTACGGCCTGCAATTCCACGCGGAAGCCACGCCGGTCGGTTTCAGGCGCGTGCAGAACCGTCCTGGTGCGAACTATGACAAGCCGGGCGCACAGACGCGCGAGGAACAGGATCGGCTCATGAGCCTGCACGATGCCGCGCAAGCTGCCTGGTTTGACGGGTTCCTGCGCAAGCTCTTTCCGCCTTTGATCTAGCTGCTCGACAAAGTACTGCCGCAAGTTTGGAGCTGTCTGCCGGATCGTTAAATTGCGCTGCATTTCCGGTACCGGATCGCAATTTCCTCTCGCTACACCGGTCATGTCCAAGGCTTGAGGGAGCCCGAATTGCAGATCATAACCATCGCCAACTCGACTCCGCCGGCACGGGATGCTTCGGCGGTTTCAACAGCCCCGTCAGCCGAATCCAGACGCATCAGCGATGATGTCGCGCAGGCCCGTCACACCGCCATGTCGGCACTGACCAACGACCGCTTCCGCGCCATGCTGGAGCATATTTCTGATCCCGGCGCATCGGGTGCGCTTGCAACAATGCGCGGCGACAATGTCGTCGATTTCAGGTCGGCGCAGTCGAGCTACGCCGACAACAGCGAATAACCGCAAAAGAAATCGCGTCAGGCGCGGGTGCGCCGCCGCTCGCGGCGGGCTTCGCTGGTCTCGGCCGTGTTTGCCGTCGCCACCTTGTTGCGCATCGGGCCGATGCGCTCGACGATTTTTTCGACCGTCGGACGATCCGCTTTGGTGTGGGCGTCGAGTGCCTTGCGCATCGCGGCAAGATGCTGAAACGAGGTGCCGCAGCAGCCGCCGATGATCTTGGCTCCGCCGTCCACGGCGAGGCGGACATAGTCGGCCATCAATTCTGGCGTGCCGGAATAGTGGATCTCGGTGCCACGGAATTCAGGGATTCCGCAATTGCCCTTGACGATGACGGTCGCCTCCGGCTTCGCCTCGGTCATGTCGAGCAGCGAGGCCAGGATGTCGGAGGCACCGACACCGCAATTGGCGCCAACGCCGAGCGGGGCTTGCGACAGGCCATCGGTGACGCCGTGGATATCCTTCGGCAGCAGGCCCATCATGGTGCGGCCTGCGGTGTCGAAGGAGCCGGTATAGGTGTAGGGCAGGCCGACGCGGATGGCGGCTTCGGCGGCGGCGCGGATCTCGTCGGGCGCCGACATGGTCTCGATCCAGGCGACTTCGGCGCCACCTTCCTTGAGGCCCTCGATCTGCTCGGCGAAGGCGTCGACCGCCTCGTCATAGGTCATGGCGCCAAGCGGCACCAGCAATTCCCCGGTAGGGCCGACCGAACCGGCAACGATCACCTTGCGGCCGGCCTTGTCGGCAACGGCCCGCGCAATCTCGGCCGCGCGCTTGTTCAGCGCATGCACGCGATCCTGCGCATGGTGCAGCTTGAGCCGGTGGCGGGTGCCGCCGAAGGAGTTGGTCAGGATGATGTCGGCGCCGGCGTCGACAAAATTCTGGTGCAGGCGGGTGATGGTGTCGGGCGCTGTTTCGTTCAGCAGTTCCGGCGCCTCGCCGGCCTCCAGACCCATGGCGAACAAATTGGTGCCCGTGGCGCCATCGGCCAGCAGCACGCCCTTTTCAGCCAGCAGCGCATCGATCGGATTGGGCGTCGTCATCGGATTGGCTTTCATGTCCTGGAATTCGAATAAGGATATAAAGAAGTCTTTATGTCTAGTCAATCAAATTGCGACGTCGGAATGGCAGGCATAGAGGCGGATCTGACGATCCCGCGGTATCCAGCGCGCTCAGACAGTGCCTGCTGCGAACGACATGCCGGCCAGATTGCGTGCGAAGGCGGCCGCTTCGTGCGGGTTGATGTCGGCGGCGCGGATCAGATTGTCGAAATGCTTGGTCAGCGCCTGGACCGGCTGGGTGGCGTTCAGCACCACATACATGTCTCCGACATAGATGGCGGCGCGATAGGGGCCGAAGATGGTGAGCGGGATGGAATAGCGCATGCGGCCGTCGTAGAGGAACAGGCGGAAGGTCGGATAGAGGTCGTCGAGCAGCGTCGCCATATGGGCAAGTTGCTGCTGGCGGTCGGCCGCCGGGAAGCGGTCCCACACACCGAGGCCGCGGGCGAAGATCTCCAGCGTGTGGCGCGGCATGCAGACTTCCATGTCGGTTTCCGGACGCCGGTTGTATTCGATGCGGTATTGCGTCTCGCTGGCCTGCGCCAGGCGGCTCCTATTGGTGATGTTGGCCTCGTAGTCGACGAGCGCGCGAGTGCGCAGGAGATCGGGAATGCCGGCCGGCACATAACGGATCTTGGTGCCGGCCGCTTCAGCGAACCATTTTGCCAGCAGCGTGCGGTCGAAGCCGTCGGGCGCTTCCTCGATCTCGAGGCTTTCGCGGATTTCGCCGGTCACGCCTTCGTCCTGGCTGAGGCCAAGCAGCCAATCCAGTGACACCTTGAATTCGGCGGCGATGTTGAGCAGCGTTTCAGCGCGCGGCAGGCGCGTCGAGGCGCCCGACATTAGTTGCGACAGCGCCGACCGATCGATGCCGACTGCTGACGCGAAAGCCGACTGGTTGAGGTCGGACCTTGTCAGGAGGAGCTTCAGACGCTCCCGGAAGATCGTCGACAGATCGCGCTTGTCCATGCCTTTGCTTCCGTCTTCTGGAGGAAAAATTTGCGCTCGAGCCAAGTGAATAGGCGCTTGAGGCGTAAACGAATCCCTAAGTCTGTTCACAATGTGCAACATATGCGGTCAAAAATGCGCAATCGCAACATTTTGTGCACTTTGTCGCGTTGAGTGGAATCACTTCTCCTGACACAATGCTGTCAGGAACCAGTTGGGGTTCCGGCGACTGAGGGACAGTGGTCGATAGCATGACTGGCAAGAGCATTCGGCGAAGCAGCAAACCGGCCATCGAATGGCCGACCGTGGTTCTCGCTTTCTTCTGCTACGGTGTCTGGTTCGTTGCCGGTCTCTTCCTCTGGCCATCCTATCCCATCCTGGCCCTTATCGTTATGGCCGTTACGCTGGCTCTGCAGTCCTCGATCATGCATGAAGTGCTGCACGGTCACCCGACCCGCAACGCCCTCGTCAACGAAGCCTTCGTCTTCCTGCCGATCGGCCTTGCCTGGCCGTTCCGTCGCTTCAAGACCATTCACCTGCGCCACCATGCCGATGAGCGGCTGACCGACCCGCTGGACGATCCCGAGAGCTACTATAAGGCTCTGTGGCATCACGAAGAATTGCCGCCGCTGATGAAATTCGTACTGAAGATCAACAACACCATGGCCGGTCGCCTCGTGCTTGGGCCATGGCTGTCCTGCATCGGCTTCTTCATCGATGACGCCAAGCAGGCGATCGCCGGAGACAAGGCGATCCGCAAGGCCTGGCTGCTGCATGCGATCGGCCTTGTCGTGGTGCTGCCGGTCGTACAGTTCGGGTTCGGCATGCCGGTCTGGCTCTATGTGCTGGTGCCGGTCTGGCTCGGCCAGTCGCTGATCTCGATCCGCACCTATGCCGAGCATCAGTGGTCGGAGCATCCGGAAGGCCGCACGGTGATTGTCGAGCGCTCGCCGCTGTCGTTGCTGTTCCTCAACAACAATCTGCACTTTGTCCATCACAAGAGCCCGACCATCGCCTGGTACCGGCTGCCGAAGCTGTTTCGTGATCGGCGCGAGGATTGGCTGCGGATGAACAATGGCTATGCCTACCCGAACTATTTCGCGCTGGTCAAAGCCTATGCCTTCAAGGCCAAGGAGCCGATCGTGCACCCGGTTCTGCGGCGCGCGCCCGAGCCGGGCAGGGCGTTCAAGCCACGCGTCAGGGCGCGCAACATCAATGGGCTTGGCACGGTGCCGGTCCCGGCCGAACCGCCCAAGGAATAGCATCCGCGGATGGCGTGGATACCGTGTCGGCCAATTCTGATCGGGCGCCGCGTTTTTGCGATCCTTTCTCCGGACTTCGTGGTTTGATATCGGCATGAGCGAATTGATTGCGGCTTTGCCAATGTACGACTGGCCCGAAGTGCGTGGGGAAGTCGATGCGCAGTGGACGTCGTTGCGCGATGCCTTCCGGCGGAAGGGTATCGATGCGCCGCAAAGCATTGTGCGCCGCAATGGCGACCTCCCGGTCGTGCCGGGTGGTATCCATGAGGCTCAGGGGGGCCTGATTGCTCCGGATCCTGCGACGCTGCCGCCGGACGAATTCGATTCCCATAAGCTCTGGCTGCATCCGGCACTGTTGTTCGCGCAGGCCTGCTGGGGGCCGATGGAACTCGGCCTGTCCCGGCATGTGCAGGTGGTTGGCCAGCCAAGCTATGACGCCTATGCGGGCGGACAGGGCGAACTCTATTCGAGCGCGCTGGTTATGCGGGCAGGCGAGGGACCGGAGGTTCGGTCGCCCGCCGACGGCAAGGCCTTGCTGCCGCTCGATCTCATCCGAGGCAGGCGCTTTACCTTCAACAGCCTCGATTCCATGTCGGGCATCATCGCGCTGACGCGCGACCTGGAAGCCGCTGGCGAAAACCTGGACATATTTTCATCGAGCGGCGAAAGCGGCGGCCATCGCGACTCGATCGTGGCGGTCGCCGAAGGCAGAGCGGATATCGCGGCGATCGACTGCGAAAGCTGGGCGCTGGCGCAGCGTTTCGAGCCGGCGGCGGGCAAGGTCGTGATCGTCGGCTGGACGGCACGACGCAAAGGCCTGCCTTACATCACCGCCAGGACGACGCCGGAAAAGACCGTGCGCTCGATGCGCGAAGCGCTTGCCGGACTAGCCGAGCAGCCTCGCATCCAACGGGTAGGTTGAAAGCTTCTCGTTGCCGGTCTCGGTGATCAGGATCTGCTCCTCGATCTTGACGCCTTCGCGGCCGCCCAGCCGGCCGATATAGCTTTCCACGCACAGCACCATGCCTGGTTCAAGCACACCGTCCGGCGTGTCTGACGTCCAGTCACTGGCATGCGGCAAGGTTGGATATTCGTCGGCCAGTCCAACGCCATGGTAGAGCACGCCGTAGCGAGTCGGGAAGCAGTCTCCCGGCGGGATGGCTGAGCGTTCGACAAGGTCGCGGAACGAGACGCCGGGCTGCATCAACGCGATGTTGTGTTCGATCTGATCGGCGGCGATGCGGAACAGGTCGCGCTGTTCGTTGGTCGGCTTTGTATCGCCGCACAGCCAGGTGCGCGAGAGATCGGCGCAGAAGCCGTAGGGGCCGATCAGGTCGGTGTCGAAGGCGACGAGGTCGCCCGTCTCGATGTTCCGCGACGAGCATTCCTGGAACCACGGATTGGTGCGCGGTCCCGACGTCAGCAGCCGCGTTTCGATCCATTCGCCGCCGCGCGCGATGTTGCCGCGATGGAGTTCGGCCCACAATTCGTTTTCGGAGATACCGGGCTTGAGCGCATGTTCCATCTCGCCCATGGCCGCCTCGCAAGCGACGATGGCGCGGCGCATGGCGAGGATTTCGTCCGGCGATTTTAACAAGCGGGCGTTCTCCAACACCGCTTCGCCATTGCCGATTGAAACACCAAGGCGCGCCAGTTCCTCGACGCCTTCCGGGTTGATGTGGTCGACGGCGATGCGGCTGTTGCCGCCACCGTGCTCCCTGACCAGATCGGCGACACCGGCCGCCCAACGGCGGACTTTTTGCTCGGTCAGTTCGCCGCTGTAGAGATACATCCAAGACACCGCCGGCCGCACTTCGTCGACCATGCCGGAATGGTCTGACAGGTGCTCGCAGGAAAAGTAGTCGAACAGCACCACCGGCCCGTCGGTGGCGACGAAGCAATGCCGCGTCGGGTTGTGCGCGACCCAGAGCTGCATATTGGTAGAATCGGTCGCGTAGCGAATGTTGACGGGGTCATAGAGCAGGGCGCCGGCATAGCCGCGGCGCCTCAGCTCGGCGCGGATACGCTCGAGCCGGTATTTTCGCATCGCCGACAGGTCGGGCGCGGCGATACCTGCCGCCGCCCATTCCGCTTCAGCTTGTGAACCATAACCCAGCACATGCTGGTTGAGCGATGCCGCCTTCTCGCGGGAGGCTTCGCGCAACGCTTCGATCGAGCCTGATACAAACGGCATGATCTTGCGGTGGCGGCCGAAGCTTCCCTTTGGCGCCCCGCTATCCATGACGAAACCTCAGGTTCGCATCTTCTCGCCGCTGGGGTCGAAAGGCGCTTCGACATTGATGCGGGCCGGGCGGCGGGACCCAAGAATCTCGATCTCGAACAGTCCGGCACTTTCATCCTCGGCGAGGGCTGCCGGCACATAGCCTTGTGCCATCGACTTCTGCACGTAATGCGCATAGCCGCCCGACGTCACCCAGCCGACCACGCGCCAGTCGCCATCGACGATGCCGCGCACGGCGGACGCGCCTTCGGCGGCCTTTGAACCGCGTATTTCCTGGCCTGATGTGTCGAAGCGCGGCGCACCGTAGCCATGTGGCTTTTCCACCGTGCCATAATCCTTGCTGACCTTGGCCCAGATCGGCTCGTCGCCCATTACGTCGGCGTCCGCTGCATCGACGATGAAGGAGACGCGGCGCAGTTTTGGCCCTTCCGCCTGTTCCTTGGCGGCCGCTTCACGGCCGATGAAGTCGTTCTTCTCGAGCTTGATGAAGCGGTCCATCGAGCCTTCGAACGGCCCGTAGATCGGCCGCAGCTCGCGGAACCAGGTAGGGAAGTTCTTTTCGAGACGCATCGACAGCAAGGCGCGCATCCCGAAATCGATGATGCCGAATTCTTCGCCGGCATCCTTGATCGCCTTATAGACGAGGCGCTCATAGGTCGGCGCCATCCATATCTCATAGCCGAGGTCGCCGGTGTAGGTGATGCGGTTGACTAGGCAGGGCGCGCCGCCGACCGCCATCTCACGGAAATCCATGAAGCGGAAAGCCTTGGTCGAAATGTCGACATCGACCAGTTTCTGCAAGAGGTCGCGGGATTTCGGACCGGCGATGGAGAGGCCGACCAGTGTCTGGTCGAAACGGTGGATGCGCACCGATCCGTCTTTGGGCAGGTGCTTTTCGAACCAGCGCATGTGGTACTTCTGCGCCGCCGACGAACCCCAGATCATGAAGCGGTCCTCGCCGGCCTTGGCGATGGTGAAGTCGCCGATCAGCTTGCCGAACTCGTTGATCATCGGCGTCAGCACGATGCGGCCGGTCTTCGGCATGCGGTTGGTCATCAGCCGGTTGAGGAACTCTTCCGCACCCGGTCCCGACACTTCGTATTTGGCGAAGTTGGCGATCTCGGTGACGCCGACGCGCTCGCGCGTGGCGCGCACTTCCTCGCCGATCGGCCCGAAATCGTTGGAGCGGTGGAAGGAGACGACGTCTTTCGGCTCCTTGCCCTTAGGCGCGAACCAGAGCGGGGTTTCGAGGCCCCACGAATCACCCATGACGGCGTTGTTGGCGAGCATGGTGTCGTAGAGCGGCGTCGTCTGCGCCGGGCGGGCGGCCGGCAGTTCTTCGTTGGGGAAGCGGATCGAGAAGCGGCGCGAATAGTTTTCGCGCACCTTGGCGTTGGTATAGCGCAGGCCGGCCCATTCGCCGAAGCGGGCGACATCCATGCCCCAGACGTCGAAGCCCGGGTCGCCGTGGACCATCCAGTTGGACAGAGCGAGACCAACGCCGCCGCCCTGGCTGAAACCGGCCATCACGGCGCAGGCACACCAGAAATTGGTCAGTCCCTGAACCGGGCCGACCAGCGGGTTGCCGTCGAGCGCGAAGGTGAAGGGGCCGTTGATGATCTGCTTGATGCCGGCCTTCTCGATGCCGGGGAAATGCTTGAAGCCGATTTCCAGCGACGGTGCGATGCGGTCGAGGTCGGGCGGCAGCAGTTCATGGCCGAAATCCCACGGCGTGTTGACCGGCGACCACGGCTTGCAGGCCTTTTCATAGGTACCGAGCAGGATGCCGTTGCGCTCCTGGCGGGTGTAGATCTCGCCCTTGAAGTCGAGCACGCCGATCATTTCGCGGCCGGTCGACTTGTTGAACTCCTCAACCTCCGGCATCGGTTCGGTAAGCAGATACATGTGCTCCATGGCCAGCACCGGCAGCTCGACGCCGACCATGCGGCCGATCTCGCGCGCCCACAGGCCGCCGCAGTTGACGACATGCTCGGCGTGAACCGTGCCCTGTTCGGTGACGACATTCCAGGTGCCGTCCGGCTGCTGCGTCAGGTCGACCACGCGGTTGCGCAGCACGATTTCGGCGCCGAGTTTTTTCGCCGCCTTGGAATAGGCAATGGTGGTGCCGGAGGGGTCGAGATGGCCTTCAACCGGATCCCACATGGCGCCGACGAAATTGGTCTCGTCCATCAGCGGGAACATCGCCTTGGCTTCGGACGGCGTGATCAGTTCGGTGTCCATGCCGAGGTAGCGGCCCTTGGCGTGGGCAAGGCGCAGGAAGTCCATGCGCTCGGGCGTATCGGCCAACATCACGCCGCCCGTCAGGTGCAGCGAGCAGGATTGGCCCGAGATCTCCTCGATCTCCTTGTAGAGTTGCACCGTGTAGGCCTGCAGCTTGGCGACGTTCGGGTCGCCGTTCAGCGTATGGAAGCCGCCGGCCGCGTGCCAGGATGAGCCCGAGGTGAGCTCCGAGCGCTCGATCAGCATGATGTCGGTCCAGCCGGCCTTGGCCAGATGATAGAGCACCGAGCAGCCGACGACGCCGCCGCCAATGACAACCGCTTTTACATGGGATTTCATGAAGATAGGTCCGTTTTTGAAGAGATTGAATCGAATGGATGGGGCGTGAAAACAAAGTTGAGGTCGGATGCAGCAATGTTTTCGGAGAGCCTGCCATCAAGCGCGGCAAGGATGGTCTCACAGACGGAAGTACGATGTTTCAAGACATCGTGGCTCCAGACACGCAGGATCGAATAGCCCTGCGCGCGCATAAAATCGTCGCGGCGGCGGTCATGGGGACTGTCGGCGTGCTGGGATCCATCGACCTCGATGACGAGCCGATTTTCGCGGCAGGCGAAGTCGGCGTAGAAGGGGCCGATGGAGAGCTGACGGGTAAAGCGATGACCGCCAAGCTTGCGCGCTTTCAGTTCAAGCCAAAGCAATGCCTCTGCTTGGTTGCCCGCTTGGCGGAGCTTTCGCGCTCGCTGCGTTGTGCCAGCTTTGCGGCGGCTGCGCGTTCGGGGGGCGCCTTCCCCCACTCCGTCGCTGCTTCGCAGCGCCACCTCTCCCCCCTCCGGAGGGAGAGGAAGGGCGCCAGACGGCCTAAGCTCGCGCCTTTCCTCTCCCCCGTCGATCGGGGGAGAGGTGGCGAGCGAAGTTCGACGGAGTGGGGGTCGACTATTCATCAAATCAATACAGATCAAAAGTCGGTCGGCGCGCCGCCTTCGGCCGTGCGCTTCTGGACGAAGGCGTTGAGCTCCTCGCGGATGGCGGGATCCATGTAGGGCTCGTCATAGGAGGCCAGCCGCTCCTTCCAGACCTTGTTGGCCTTTTCCAGCGCCGTCGGCGAGCCGGCTTCCGCCCAGGTCTCGAAATTGCGCCAGTCCGAGAGGATCGGCGAATAGAACGCGGTCTTGTAGCGGTCCTGCGTGTGCTGGGTGCCGAAGAAATGGCCGCCGGGGCCGACCGACTGGATGGCATCGAAGCCAAGTGCCTCTTCGGAGAGGTCTAGCGGGGTCAGGAATTCGGCCACCATCTGCAAGAGGTCGATATCCAGAATGGTCTTCTCGTAGGAGCAGCGCAGGCCGCCCTCGAGCCAGCCGGCGGCATGCATCATCAGATTGCCGCCACCCTGGATGGCGCCCCACAGCGAGAACACGCTTTCATAGGCGGCCTGCGCGTCGACCGTGTTGGCGGCGCAGGTGTTGGAGGTGCGGTAGGGTATGTTGTAGCGGCGGGCAAGCTGGCCACCGACCAGCTGCGCCTTCATGTATTCGGGCGTGCCGAAGGCCGGCGAACCGGACTTCATGTCGACATTGGAGGTGAAGCCGCCATAACCGACCGGCGCGCCCTTCCTGACCATCTGGGCGAAGGCAATGCCGGACAGTGCTTCGGCATTCTGCTGCACCAGCGCGCCGGCGATGGTGACGGGCGCCATCGCACCCGACAGGGTGAAGGGCGTGACGATGACGACCTGGCCCTTGCTCGACATCTGGATGATGCCTTCCATCATCGGCACGTCGAGCTTGAGCGGCGAATTGGTGTTGATGATGGTGAAGACAGATGGCTCTTCGAGCAACTGTTCATGGCTGATGCCGCGCGCGATGCGGGTGATCTCGATGCCGTCGACATTGCGCTCCTTGCCGAGCGAATAGATGTGGAACACCTTGTCGGTCAGCGTGGCGAGGTCGCGGATGCATTCGAGGTGGCGCACCGACGGGTGGATGTCGGTCGGCTCGACCGGATAGCCGCCCGTGCAATTCAGGATGTTGTGCATCTGGGCCAGCCGCAGGAAATTGCGATAGTCCTGCTGGTTGCCCGGCCGGCGGCCACGATCGATGTCGGAGCAATTGGGCGCCGACGCCATCATCGAGATGATCAGATTGTCGCCGCCAAAGCGCACATTGTGGGCAGGGTTGCGGGCATGGATGGTGAATTCGGACGGGCAGTTCGACACCAGCTCCAGGATCATGTCGCTGTCGAAGCGCACGCGCTCCGAGCCCTCGCGCACATCGGCGCCATGCGCCTTCATGATGCTGCGGGCTTCGTCGTGCAGAACGTCGACACCGATTTCGCGCAACACCCGCAAGGAAGCGAGGTGGATCGATTCCAGCTCGTCCTCGGAAACCAGCTTGGTCGGCGTCAGCGGATTTTTCAGCTGGCGGAAAGCCGGCTGCTCGAACGCGGCCGAGCCACCGGCGCGCTTTCCGGCGCGACCGCCACGGCGGGCACGGTCGGGTGCCAAAGCCGGCTCTGAGGGTTGTAGGGCGGCGGTCATGATGGTCCTCGTAGGATGCGATAACGGGCGGCATAATGGACCGGCGCCCGCCCGACCATTGCGGAGGCGGCGACCACTAGGGCGAGGGAAGCGACATGCCGGAACGGCAGTTGCGTGGACGCGACATCCGCCTTGATCATCCACCCGTTGGCGCAAGCGGATCTTGCTCGCCGGCCCTTTCTTTCCGCCGATCGAACCCGTAGCTAGTGGGGCCTGTCGGCAGGGAGGTCAGCCGGCACCTCACATGGAATGAAAGCATGGTCGCAACCGGCTCGAGCGAAGGCGAAGCGGGAACAGCGATCGGACCACTGGGATTGCCGGCACCGTGATCGTCGCCCTCGACGCTTTGCTGGTCGCCTTCGCGCTCTATAGATCAGCCAGCCGCAGAGGCTCCTGGCAGGGTCTGGCTGGAGCCGGGCGTCGGTTCGGGCCGCGGGGCTTACCGACGTCTGACCAAACCGCTAAGTCTGCAACCACGACAGCATTATGGATCATGGACTTGGTGGACACGAGAAGCGACGAGACGATGCAATGGGCGGCGATCACCGGTGTGATCGCAACCGTGTCCGTGTTCGCCATCGCGCAGGGCCTGTCCTATCCGCTGTTGAGCTTCATCCTGCAGCGCCAGGGTGTCTCGCCGGCGATGATCGGCCTGTCGGCGGCAATGACGCCTGTCGGCTTCATCCTGTCATCGCCACTGATACCTGGCCTGGCAAGGCGGTTCGGGGCAGGGCGCACGGCGCTCACCTGTGCCGCACTCTCGGCTGTCGTGCTGGCGCTGATCGGCTGGACGCAGAACGTCTATCTCTGGTTTCCGCTGCGCTTCCTGATCGGCGTAGTGACCAACCCACTCTATGTGCTCAGTGAGATCTGGGTGATCGCGCTCGCACCGCCGGCCCGGCGCGGCCGCATCATGGGTCTCTATTCGACGATCATTTCCGCTGGCTTCGCGACCGGCCCGCTTTGCCTGCTTGCCGTCGGCACGGAAGGCTGGCCGCCGTTCCTTGTCGGCATTGGCGCCTTCGTGCTCTGCGGCTTCTGCCTGGCATCGGTTCTGCCGCGGCTGCCCAGGGTGGACGAGGCAGGGCATCAGGTTTCGGTGATGGGTTTCATGCCTCTCGCCTGGCTGCTTCTGTCGGCGGTGGTCGTGGCCGCCGGCTTCGAGCAGGCGGTGCTGGCGCTGCTGCCTGTCTATGGCACGTATCATGGCATCGCGGAGGCTCGCATGTCCGCGCTGCTGTCGGTCATGATTGCCGGCAACATTGCCATGCAGGTGCCGCTTGGCCTGCTGGCCGAGCGGCTGACGGCCCGCCTGGTGCGCTTCCTCTGCGTCTCGCTGACGCTGTTCGGTTGTGCGCTGCTGCCGGTGCTGATCGATACCCCGCTGGTCTGGCCCTGCGTCTTCGTGTGGGGCGCGGTGTCCTACGGCATCTACACGATGTCGATCATCGAGCTTGGCGAGCGCTTTACCGGCTCGGCGCTGGTTGCCGGCAATGCGGCATTCTCCCTGATGTGGGGCATCGGCGGCATTCTGGTCCCGCCGCTTACCGGCGGCGTGATGGATGTGTTTGGCGCGGTCGGCCTGCCGGTCACGCTTGGTGCGATCTGCGCCACGTTGGCCTTGGCCACGATCATCCGCCGGCGGGTGCTGTGAAGCAACGTGACGCGGACCGCAAACGACCATATCGCATCTTGAATGTCAGCGCCGCCAACGCGATGTAGGCAAGGCCGCCCAGAATCCCCCGGAGACCTGCATGACCTTTTCGACGACCAAAGCCCAGCCCTCTCAGAAGGCCGGCGATCCCTTCCTCTGGCTGGAAGACAGGACCAGCAAACAGTCGCTCGACTGGGTGCATAGCCAGAACGAGGTCACGGTGGCGGAATTGCAGGGCGATCCATCCTATCAGGCGTCGTTCCAGACGGCGCTCGACCTGATGACGGCCGAGGACAATATCGCGGTTGGCGCGGCAATCGCTGGCCATGTCTACAATTTCTGGCAGGACAAGAACAATGCGCTCGGCCTGTGGCGGCGCACGACGGTCGCTTCCTACAAGACCGACAAGCCCGACTGGGAGACGATCATCGACTTCGATCAACTGGCGGCGAAGGAGGGGATAAAGTGGGTGTTTGGCGGCGCTGTCAGGCTTTACCCAGATTTCAATCGCTGCCTGGTCTCGATGTCGCCCGATGGCGGTGACGCCAGCGCGATGCGCGAGTTCGACATTGCGGCCAAGTCCTTCGTCGAAGGCGGTTTTCAGGCGCCGGCCTCGAAATCGGGCTTCGGCTGGCTGGACGAGGATACGGTGATTGTCTCGGCCGCATTCGAAGAGGCCGACAAGACCGAGTCCGGATATCCGCGCGTGGTCAAGCTCTGGAAACGCGGCACCAGGCTGGAAGAGGCGACGCCGATCTTCGAGGGAAAGACCGAGGATCTAGCCGTGGGCGCCGGTGTCGAGTTCGACGGCGAGAAGCGTCACCTGTTTCTGGCGCGGACACTCAACTTCTTCGCGTCGCACAGTTTCCTGCGCCTCCCTTCGGGCGAGAACCGCCGGATCCCGCTGCCCGACGACGTCACCGACACCGCGCTCTTTAGGGATCAACTGGTGTTTGGAGTGCGGACGCCATGGACGGCGCCGGACGGCACCGCATGCCAGCCGGACGGGCTTTATTCGATCGATTTCGCGTATTGGATCGAAACCGGCAGTTTTGGCCCGATCGAGACGTTGCTGGCGCCGGCATATCGCGTCTCGATCGCCGGTATCAGCCGCACGCAGGACCGACTGTTCATCAACCTGATGGACAATGTGCGTGGCAAGGTTCTCGTTTGCGAGCGTCGGGACGACGCCTGGTCGCTGAAACCTGTCGCGCTGCCCGAAAACGGCACTGTCGGCATCAGCCATGCCGAGCATTTCGGCTCCACCGTCTCCTTCTCCTTCACCGATTTCTTGACGCCGAGTTCGATCATCTGGTCCGATGACGATGGCGAGACGCTCGCCACCGTGAAGTCGCAGCCGGCGCGCTTCGATGCCTCGCCGCTTGTCTCGGAACAGTTCGAGGCGCGCTCGAAGGATGGCACGATGATCCCTTACTTCGTCGTCAGGCGGCGCGACCAGAATGGGCCGGTGCCGACGCTGCTCTACGGTTATGGCGGTTTCGAAGTGCCGCTGTTGCCCGGCTATGCCGGCGTGCGCGGCAGGCTTTGGCTTGAGAAAGGCAATGCCTATGTGCAGGCCTGTATTCGCGGCGGTGGCGAGTTCGGCCCGGCCTGGCACCAGGCAGCGCTGAAAGGCAAGCGCCAGACCGGCTTCGACGATTTTGCCGCGGTGGCTGAGGATGTCGTCAGGCGTGGCATCGCAACGCCTGCCTCGCTTGGCATTCAGGGCGGCTCCAATGGCGGCTTGCTGACGGGCGCTTCCCTGACGCAGCATCCCGAGCTTTTCGGCGCAGTCATCATCGATGTGCCGCTGCTCGACATGCTGCGCTACACCGAACTGCCGCCGGGCGCTTCGTGGATGGCCGAATATGGCGATCCGTCAAAGCCTGAAGACGCCAAATGGCTTTCCGCCTATTCACCCTACCAGCATGTCAAGGCGGATGCCGCCTATCCGCCGGTGCTGCTGACCACCTCGACCGCGGACGACCGGGTGCATCCGGGCCATGCGCGCAAGATGGCGGCCCGCCTGCAGGAAGCCGGACACGGCAAGACGCTGTTCTTCGAGGAGACCGAAGGCGGTCATGGCGGGCGCGGCGACCGACGGCCGCAGGCAGCGCAGACGGCGATGAAATATGTGTTCCTGCAGCGGGCGCTGAGCGGCGAAGCCTGACATCATGCCATGGCGCCACTTGAGCAAAGGGTGGTTCACCTCGACCGCCCTTTGCTCTAAGGTGCCTTCATGGCTCTCGCTAGATTATCAGCTCGCGCATTCCGGGTCGCGGTGACGCCATCGTCACGCACGCTGCGCGCCGAGCTTTTGCGGCTGTGCGCCCGCATCGGCTATTCGCCACCTGGCGTCCTCTGACGAATTCGCCCCGGCATCGCCGGAATGATTTCAGAGGAAAGATCAAATCAATGACCTATCAGAATTATTCGCTGAAGCAGCTTCAGCAGATCGATGCCGCGCATCACTTGCATCCTTTCACCGACCATAAGGAGCTGCGTGAGGCCGGCGCGCGCGTCATCACCCACGCCAAGGGCCCGTTCATCTACGATTCCGAAGGGACGGAACTGCTGGACGGCATGGCCGGCCTGTGGTGCGTCAATATCGGCTACGGTCGCGACGAACTGGCCGAGGCCGCCTATGCCCAGATGAAGGAATTGCCTTACTACAATTCCTTCTTCAAATGTTCGACGCCGACGCCGGTGCTGTTGTCGAAAAAGCTGGCCGAGATCGCGCCACGCAACGTCAACCAGGTGTTTTATGGCTCGTCCGGTTCGGAGGCCAACGACACCGCGTTGCGCCTTGTGCGCCACTATTGGGTGCTGGAAGGCAAGCCGGAGAAGAACCGCGTCATCTCGCGCAAGATGGCCTATCACGGTTCGACCATCGCCGGCACTTCGCTCGGCGGCATGGATGCCATGCACAAGCAGCTCAACGGCGCGGTGCCCAATATCGTCCATGTGATGATGCCCTATGCTTATGAGCTGGCTCTGCCTGGCGAAAGCGATCACGATTTCGGCCTGCGCGCGGCAAAGTCCGTCGAGGATGCCATCCTCGAGGCTGGCGCCGACAAGGTCGCGGCTTTCATCGGCGAGCCGGTGATGGGCGCGGGCGGCGTCAAGATCCCGCCGGCGAGCTACTGGCCCGAAGTGCAGCGCATCTGCCGCAAATACGATGTGCTTTTGATGCTGGACGAGGTCATCACCGGCTATGGCCGCACAGGTGAGTGGTTCGCGGCCCAGACCTTCGGCATCGAACCGGATACCATCACCACGGCCAAGGCGCTGACATCGGGCTATCAGCCGCTCTCGGCGCTGCTGGTTGGCGATCGCATTGCCTCGACGCTGGTCGAGAAGGGCGGCGAGTTCAACCACGGCTACACCTATTCGGGGCACCCAGTGGCCTGCGCCGTGGCGCTGAAGAACCTCGAGATTATCGAACAGGAAGGCCTGGTCGATCGCGTCAGGAACGACACCGGACCCTATTTCGCCAGGGCTTTGCAGGAGCGTATCGCCGGGCATGATCTGGTCGGCGAGGTGCGTTCGATCGGCCTGATGGGTGCCATCGAGATCGTCAAGGACAAAGCGACGAAGGAACGCTTCCTGCCGTCGGGAAGTGCTGCGGTGACGGTGCGCGATCATGCGATCGCCAATGGCATGATGCTGCGCGCCACCGGCGACACGATGATCCTGTCGCCGCCGCTGATCTGGACCCGCGACACCATCGACATGGCCTGCGAGCGCATCGGCAAGGCGCTCGACCTGGCGCAGGCCGACCTGCGCAGGCGATAGGAGCAAACCTCGATTGGGCGTTTCTACGAAGAGACGCCCAATCCCCCGGAAATATGCGTCGTGGCCGGGAACGAATTTCGCCGCGGCCGAACGGTCGATCAGCGCCGCGCTGAAACCGGCCAGCCGCGCCGTGAAGGCAAATTTTCGCCGGCTTTCGACAAAGGGTTGAAGCGGACGCCGCGGAACTTCTTTGCGCATCGTCGAAGTCATGCGCTAGAACCAATCGGCATACGCACCGATGGGGGACAACATGGCCGGACAACCGCTCAACCAGCCGGCTGAAATTCCAGCCGAACTCGATCGCTGGAACTGGGGCGCCTTCTTCCTCAACTGGATTTGGGGCATCGGCAACAGCACCTTCATCGCGCTGCTGGCGCTGATCCCCGTCGTCAACCTCATCATGATCTTCGTGCTCGGCGCGCGCGGCAGCCGCTGGGCCTGGCGGAACCGTGCCTGGCGCGACGCCGAGCAGTTCCGCAAGACGCAGCGCAATTGGGCGATTGCCGGCCTTGCCGTCTGGGTGGTCAGCATCGGCGGCTGTGCGACCATGGTCGGCAGCATCCCCTTCGTGCTCAAAGGCAGCGACGCCTTCCGGATGACCATGGACGCCGTCCGCGCCGACACCCGGGTGAAGGCCGCCATTGGCGACGATGTGACCGACAATTTCTGGGTCGGAGGCCACCTCAACGTTAATGCGAATGGGGCGGGCGATGCCCAGTTCAGCATTCCCGTCCACGGCGCCACGGGCAAGGGCACCGTGTTTTCCCATCTGGTTCGCAATGCGGGCACTTGGACCACGCGCCTGCTCGTGGTCCGCGTGGACGGCGTCGATGCACCGATCGTGCTGACCAATGAAGATCACGTGCCGATCCCGGGCGCGGCGATCGGAATATAGACGGATCGTCGATGATAAAGGGGGCGGAAACGCAAAAACCGCGCCCCATCGGGAACGCGGCTTTGCCAGATACGCATGGCGTTTCGCTACGAAGACACTTGCGAAACTTACGGGCTCCGGTACGCGAGACCTGATCCGGAGCGCCGGGCGGATGCGATATATCCGCCTCGCAATCCGTTTTATAGGGACATCGTTACCGCGGAGTTATCGAGAGCTTAAGCAAATCTAAATTTGCCGCTCTTTCTCTGGGAATATCCGAAAAAACTCTATTGAATCCGCCGCTTACGCTGAATTGCCGCGCAGAAAATTAATTATGCCGGAGAAATCCGCGCCGCCATGTCCCTGGGCGTTGAACAAGGCATAGAGCTGCGCCGCTTCGGCGCCGAGCGGCGTCACCGCGCCGGCGCCAAGCGCTGCTTCCTGGGACAATTTCAAGTCCTTCAGCATGAGAGCCGCAGCAAATCCCGGCTTGTAATCCTTGTTGGCGGGCGAAGTGGGAACCGGGCCGGGCACCGGGCAATAGGTGGTCAGCGACCAGCACTGGCCTGACGACGTCGAGGCGACGTCGAACAGCGCCTGATGCGACAGGCCGAGTTTCTCCGCCAGCACGAAGGCCTCGGCGACGCCGATCATCGAAATGCCGAGGATCATGTTGTTGCAGATCTTGGCGGCCTGGCCGGCGCCATCGCTGCCGCAATGGACGATGCGCCCGGCCATCGCGTTCAAGACCGGCTCGGCGGCGGCGAAGGCACTATCGGATCCCCCGGCCATGAAGGTCAATGTGCCGGCTGTGGCGCCGCCAGTGCCGCCCGAAACCGGCGCGTCGATCGACAGCAGGCCATGCTTCGCGGCAATCGCATGCGCCTTGCGTGCCGATTCTACGTCGATGGTCGAGGAATCGATGAACAAGGCATTTTTCTTCGCCTTGGGAGCGATGTCCTCATAGACCGACAAAACATGCTTGCCGGCGGGCAGCATGGTGATCACCACGTCGGCATCCTTCACCGCCGCGAGTGCATTGGCCATGACGACGACACCATGCTCGCGCGCGATGGTGAGGTTTTCCGGCATCAGATCGAAGCCATGCACCGTATGGCCCGCCTTGACCAGGTTTGCGGCCATTGGATTGCCCATATTGCCGAGGCCGATGAAGGCGATGGTGGTCATAGTGGCGCTCCGTGATTGGATAAGCGGCATTAGGCAGTAGGCGGTAGGCAGTAGGCAGTAGGCAGTAGGCAGTAGGCAGTAGGCAGTAGGCAAACTATTGCGGCGCAAGTTTGCTGATGAGTTGGCGAAGCATTTTTCCGATGCCCTCGGTTGCTAACAGCATGCGGTCAGCTTGATCATGCGTGGCAAGACCGATGCGCTCAGCGATCTGGAGGTGGGTCTCCAACTCCTTCAGCGAGCCTTGGGCGATCCTGAGAAATTGCTGATATGAGCCTCGATTGTCCCGGCCATAGCCTTCTGCAATGTTCGCAGGAATAGAGGTTGCAGAGCGGCGGATTTGGCTGGTCAGGCCATACAATTCCTCTTTAGGCCACGCTTTAGTCAAGGCGTATGTCGCGACGGCCAGATCCATCGCCTGCTGCCATACGATAAGATCCTTGTACGAATTGATCGTGCCGGTCATCTGCCTACTGCCTACTGCCTTTACCGTCCGATCAACGCGCGCGCGATGATCACGCGCATTATCTCGTTGGTGCCTTCCAGAATCTGGTGCACGCGCAGATCGCGCACCAGCTTCTCGATGCCGTAGTCGTGCAGATAGCCGTAGCCGCCGAGCAATTGCAGCGCATCGTTGGCGACGTCGAAGCCGGTGTCGGTGACGAAGCGCTTGGCCATCGCCGACCATTTGCCGGCGTCCGGCGCCTTGCGGTCGAGCTTCGAGGCCGCGGCATAGAGAAAGATGCGCGCGGCCTGCAACTCTGTCTCCATGTCGGCAAGCCTGAACTGCAGCGCCTGGAACTGGTTGATCTTCGAGCCGAAGGCTTTGCGGTCGGCCGTGTAGGCCAGTGCCTTGTCGAGCGCCGACTGCGCGCCGCCCAGCGAACAGGCGGCGATGTTCAGCCGGCCGCCGTCGAGCCCGGCCATGGCGATGCCGAAACCGGCGCCTTCGCCCGACAGGAGGTTCTCCGCCGGCACCTTGCAGTCCTCGAAGATGACCTGGCGGGTCGACTGCATATGCCAGCCCATCTTGTGCTCGTTGGCGCCGAAGGAGAGGCCGGGCGCATCCTTGGGCACGACGATGGTGGAGATGCCTTTCGGGCCGTCGGCGCCGGTGCGCACCATGACGGCGTATACATCGCTGTCGCCGGCGCCGGAGATGAACTGCTTGGCGCCGTTGAGAACATAGTCGCCGCCGCTCTTCACCGCGCGGGTCTTCAATGCAGCTGCATCGGAGCCGGAACCCGGCTCGGTCAGGCAATAGCTCGCCAGCCATTCCATGGAGGTGAGCTTCGGCAGGAAACGCCGGCGCTGTTCTTCATTGCCGAAACGGTCGATCATCGAGGCCACCATGTTGTGGATCGAGATGAAGGACGAAAAGGCCGGATCGGCATGTGACAGCGCCTCGAAGATCAGCACCGCGTCGAGTCGGCCGAGCGCGGAACCGCCGACGTCGTCCCTGACATAAATGCCGCCGAGGCCGAGCGGTCCGGTTTCCCGGATCACGTCGGCGGGGAAGTGTTTCCTGCGGTCCCAGTCGAGTGCATTCGGCGCAACGCGATCGGCGGCGAAGGCCTGCGCCATCTCCTGGATGGCGCGCTGTTCCTCGTTGAGTTCGAACTGGCTGGTGCTCGCATCGACCGCGGCGTCCATGGCGTGCTCCCTATATGTTGGCCAGCTAGCCCGCTGGCCTGTCGTTTTTGGCTTTGCGCGCGTACCAATCTAGACCAATGATGCCGCCGCGCAACCCGACCCGCCGCGGAGCGGCTGTGCACCAATGCATGTCCGGAGCAAGATGTGACGACAAAATTCGACGAACTGCTGGAACAGTTCCACGCCTACCTTGCTTCCGTCGACGACGCCCTGGTGCGCGAGGCCGTGGCGCGCATAGGCTGGGACATGCCGGCCCGCGATCTGGAGCCGTATGCGCTCGGTTGCCTGCGCCATCTCGATCGCGCGGCTGATCTGGCGCCGATGGCCGCGAAACCGCTGGTGCAATTGCTGGCACGGCAGCGCAACGAACTCCATTGGGGGCAGACTTACAGCGAAGCGGATCTCGGGAAAGGTTTCATCGACAATTACGGCTGGCTGGAAATGTTCGGCACGCGCGGCCATTTCGCCAATGACGAGGTTGCGGCCGGGCTGCTGATCCTTGGGCCCGGGATCGTCTATCCCGACCATCATCACGTCGCCGAGGAGATCTACATTCCGCTGACCGGCGGCACCGAATGGCGCATGGGCGAGGGCGGTTTTCGCACGCGTGAAGCCGGCGAGGTCGTCCATCACGCCTCCGATGTCAACCACGCCATGCGGACTGGCAAGGAACCGCTGCTGGCGCTTTATATCTGGCGCGGCGGGCCGCTGGCGCAGAAATCCACGATCACCGGAACCGCAACGCAGGGCCAGAGCTGATGGCCAAAGCGATCATGCTGCAAGGCACGGGCTCGGATGTCGGCAAGACGGTGCTGGTCGCCGGGCTGTGCCGCGCCGCCAGGAATCGCGGCCTGAAGGTGCGGCCGTTCAAGCCGCAGAACATGTCGAACAACGCTGCCGTTGCCGATATTCCTGGTGACAACAACCATGGCGGCGGCGAGATCGGCCGTGCGCAATGGCTGCAGGCGATCGCTTGTGGGATTGCGCCGTCGGTCCATATGAACCCGGTGCTGCTCAAGCCGCAGACCGATGTCGGCGCCCAGGTCATCGTCCAGGGCAAGGTGTTAGGCGAAGCGCGGGCGCGCGACTATCAGGCGCTGAAGGGCCGGCTGATGGATGCGGTGCTGGACTCCTGGGGCAAGGTCGGCGTGGGCGCCGACCTCGTCATCGTCGAGGGCGCCGGCTCGCCGGCCGAAATCAACCTCAGAAGCCGCGACATCGCCAATATGGGTTTTGCCACGCGCGCCGACGTGCCGGTGGTGCTGGTCGGAGACATCGACCGCGGTGGCGTCATCGCCTCGGTCGCCGGCACGCACCTGATCCTGCCGGAAGAAGACCGGCGCATGATCGTCGGTTACCTCATCAACAAGTTCCGGGGCGATGTTTCGCTGTTCGATGATGGCCTGAAGGCGATCGAGAAATTCACGGGGTGGCGCTGTTTTGGCGTCGTGCCGTGGCTGAAGGCGGCGGCGCGGCTGCCCTCGGAGGATTCCGTGGTGCTGGAGCGGCTGGCGTCCGGTGAGGCGCGCGCGTTGAAAGTGGCGGTGCCGGTGCTTGGCCGCATCGCCAATTTCGACGATCTCGACCCGCTCAAAGCCGAACCGCAGGTCGAGGTGGTGTTCGTGCCGCCGGGAAAGAAGCTGCCGGCCGATGCCGGGCTGGTGGTCATTCCCGGCTCCAAGTCGACTATCGGCGATCTCCTGAAGTTTCGCGAGAACGGCTGGGACCGGGATTTGGCGGCGCACCGCAAGCGCGGCGGCCATGTCGTCGGCATTTGCGGCGGCTTCCAGATGCTCGGCCGAACGGTGCGCGACCCCGACGCCATCGAAGGCAGCGTCACCGAGGCTGAAGGTCTTGGCCTGCTCGATATCGAAACGGTGATGGAGCCGGAAAAGACGGTGCGCAATGTCAGTGCCCGCTCTGTACCGTTCGACTTGCCGCTCGAGGGCTACGAGATCCATCTCGGCCGCACCACCGGCCCGGACACCGTGCGGCCGTCAGCGATCATCAACGGCATCGAGGATGGTGCGATCTCCGCCGATGGCAAGGTGATCGGCACTTACATGCATGGCCTGTTCGGCGCCGATGCCTTTCGGGGAAAATTCCTCGAAAGCCTCGGCATCAAGGGCGGCGGCATAGACTACCGCGCCGAGGTCGAGCGGGCGCTGGACGAGGTTGCGGCCGAGCTGGAGAACCATCTCGACTGCGATGCGATTTTCGCGCTGGCACGTTGAAGGTCAAATCAGGCCTTTTCATCTGCTTTCGGCCAGTAGGTGCCGAACGACCAGACATTGCCCTCGGGATCGCGGCAGATGAATTCGCGGCTGCCGTAATCGCGGTTCGTCAGTTCCTGGATGATCGTCGCGCCGGCCTTCCTGGCCTTGGCGTAGGCGGCGTCGGCATCGTCGACGGCGATATAGATCGACTTGCCGCCGCCTGAACCGGGTTCGCCGACCATCTTGCCGTAGTCGTCGTCGCGCACCGTGCCCAGCATGATCATCGAAGAGCCGAAGACCAGTTCGGCATGATGCACGACATCGCCTTCGCCATAGCGGGCACGGACGCTGAAGCCGAAGGCTTCGCCCAGCCAGTCGATCATCCTTGCCGCATTCTTGTAGCGCAAAGCAGGATAGAGCCGGGGTGCTTCAGTGATGGCGGGCATGGGAACCTCCTTCGTGGGTTGATCGATAAATCCCTGTTCGTGCATGTCGTTGTCCCAAACTGCTGCGCAAATTTGGGCGACATGCATCACTCTGTTCGAAGGCCGTTCCAGCGTCTTGAAGAAATGTTACCTGACCGAAAGTGCCGTTGGCGTCTCGCCTGCAAACTCGCGAAATTCGCGCACAAGATGCGCCTGGTCGGCATAGCCGCAATCGGCGGCGATATCGGCCCAGTCGGCGGTCGGCTGCCTCGACAGGCCGAGCGCCCGGTTGAAGCGGACGATTCGCGACAGCGTCTTGGGGCCAATGCCGGTCGCGTCGGAGAATTTGTCGGCGAGGTGTTTGCGGCTCCAACCCAACCGTTCGGCAAGCGATGCAATCCGGGTCCGGCCGCCGGACGCGATGATACGGTCATAGGCCCAGGCGATTTCCAGCGGCGTCTCAGCGGCGCTCTCAAGACGAGCGGCGACGAAGGCCTCGGCAAGATCGAAACGCGCCGTCCAGTCAGGCGCGTTGCCGAGCTGTTCGCGCAGCGCCATGCCTTCCGCGCCGAGCACGTCATCGAGCACGACCATGCTGTCGGTCAAGTCGCTCATCGGCAGGCGGAAGAAGCGGCGTGCGCCAAGAGGGGTGAAATTGACCTGGATGCAGCAGGCGCCGCCGAAGGATTCGATCATTACCGGACCGGCGAAAAGGCCGGCGGCGAAACTGGCGAAGCGGTCATTGTCATCAGGCGTCCTGCCGAGGCCGATGGCGAAGGGCTCGGCGAAGCTGATCACCAACGGCACCGTCAGCGACGCGTATTCGACATTGGGGAAATGGCCCGCCGCCGTCTCGCGATAGCCGCAGATGTCGATGACAACGTCCTCGAGCGCGGGATCGGGAAAACGCCGGCGCATTTCGAATAGCCCCGATATGGAGCGATCCTGTTCTTTCCGGCGCTGCATCTCGATCGGCATTGGCCACCCTTCCGCCAAGCGAATCTAGCAGAGCCCGCATCAAAATCAAAAACGCCCGGCTTTTGGCCGGCGCTCTCGGTCCCCACCTGTCCAGGGAAACTTGTCAGGCGCCGCGCATCAGGCAGCCGGCGGCGAGCACGATGTAGGCGACGAGCACGATCCACACCGATGCGAGCGGAATGAACGCAAAAACGCCAAGCGCGGCAAGAATGCCGATGATGGCGATGACCAGGGAAATGATGAAAACAATCTGGGTAGGCGCGCTGAGATTCATGTCTGGCTCCTCCAACATGATTCGAACAGCGATATTGTAACAGGCGCGTGATCACACACCAATCATGACACGCAGCGGGTTGGCCGGATCGGCCAGCAGCTTCTCCGCCAGAGCCACGCAGACGATGACCAGCAGCGGCTTGATCAGTTTGGCGCCGATGCGCATGGCGAGACTGGCACCAAGCCGGGCGCCGAGGAACTGGGCAACGCCCATCATCAGGCCGATCTTCCAGGAGATGACGCCGACGGCGGCAAAGACGATGAAGCCGCCAATGTTGGAAGCGAAATTGAGCAGTTTGGTGTGCGCCGTCGCCTTGAGCACGCCGTAGCCGGCGAGCGTCACGAAGGCCAGCATATAGAAGGAACCGGCGCCCGGCCCGAATACGCCGTCATAGAAGCCGATGGCCGGCACCACGGTCACGCCGAACAGGAAGGGCGACAGGCGCTCGGCCCGGTCGACATCGTTCATGTTGGGCTTGAGCGCGAAATATAGCGCAATGGCAATCAGCACCAGCGGCAGGGCCGCGCGCAACAGGTCGCCGGGCACGATCGTGGCCAGCAACGCGCCGACGGCACCGCCGGCAAGTGCCAGCAGCGCCGATGGTAATTGCCGGCGCAGGTCGACATGACCTTTCGAGGCATAGTGGATCGTCGCCGACCCGGAGCCGAACATGCCTTGCAGCTTGTTGGTTCCGAGCGCTTCGACCGGCGAGAAACCGGCAAGCAGCAACGCCGGAATGGTGATCAGTCCGCCGCCGCCGGCAATCGAATCGACAAAGCCCGCGGCAAAAGCCGCGAGGGCAAGTATGGCGATGGACTGGATGCTGAGGTCGATCATCTGATCTGTCGAGATGTCCGGTCGGCGGAGATAGCGCGCGTTCGACCACGACCACCCCGTTTGCGCAAGGCCGATTCCGCGCTAATTCTATTGAAGAGGAATCGGAAAGGGGCCGTTCATGGCATTCGCGTTGCTGGACCAGATACGCTCGATCTTCGACGGCGACCCGGGCGTGCGCAAAGTCGCTGACGATCCCGTCCTGTCGGCGGAACTCTTGATGCTGTTCCGGATGATCCTGGCAGATGGCACAGTGAGCGAGAGCGAGATGGTTGCCTTCCGGCGCATCTGCAAGGATGCCTTCGGCATTCCGGAAACCAGCATCGACAGCGTCATCGAATATCTCAACGAATTCGGCTACGAGACCAACGGCTCGCAGGCGATCGCGCTGTTCCGCGATCTCGACGTCGAGCGGCGCAAGCAATTGGCGCAGCATATGGCAGAGATCGCCAAGGCGGATTCGCAACTGGTCGAGAGCGAGGTGCGGCTGCTCCGCCGCACGCTCGATTTGCTCGACATCAGCCCGGTCGATGTGGTGAAGCCGGAAGGTTGACGCTGCATGAGACAACCAATCACCAGCGCCGAGGGGTTTGTGTGAGCTTTGCCGATAGCTACCTGGGACAATTGCGGGCGCTGATCGGCGACCGTCTGGTGCTGATGCCGGGTGCGCGTATCGTCATTGAACGCGCAGACGGCAGCATTCTCCTGCAGAAACGAACCGATTTTGGCTTGTGGGGCTTGCCCGGCGGTAATGCCGAGGAAGGCGAGGGCCTGGAAACCCTGGTGATCCGAGAAGTACTTGAGGAGACCGGCTTGGTCGTCAGCGATGTCGAGCCGTTCGGGTTCGGCTGCGACCCGAATTATGAAACCTTCCCTTCGCGCGCAGTTCTTCGCACTGATGTTTTACACGCGCCGCTTTGAAGGCGAGCCAGCCGTCGCCGACGACGAGAGCAGCGCCGTCGAATGGTTCTCGGTCGACAGCCTGCCCGAGATGCTGCCAAACATGGCGCGTAGCGTCGAGGCCTATCTCCGGTTCAAGACCACCGGAAAATTCCAGATGATCTGAGAGTCCCACTCACGCCACTTTGGGCGACATGCATCAGCCCTGTTCCTGCATCCGTCGAGCGATCGCGCGATGCAAATCCGGGGCGGCTGTGACCAGCGCCCTTGCGGCTTCGGATTGCGGATGGTCGAGCACTTCGCTCGTCTTGCCGCGCTCGACGATCTTGCCGTCATGCATGACCAGCACTTCGTCCGTGATGGCGCGGGCGACGGCAAGGTCATGGGTGATGAAGAGATAGGCGATGCCGAGTTTCTGGTTGAGCCCGGCGAACAGGTCCAGGATCTGCGCGCGGATCGAGACATCGAGTGCCGAGACCGGCTCGTCGGCGACCACCAGTTTCGGCCGGGTGATGATGGCGCGGGCGATCGAGAGGCGCTGGCGCTGGCCACCGGAAAATTCGTGCGGGTATTTGTCCATGTCGCGTTGGTCGAGGCCGACCTCGTGGAGCGCGTGCGCCACCATCTCGCGGCGTTCGGCCTGCGTCGGTTTTTTCTCCAGGACATGAAGCGGCTCGGCAACCAGTTTTTCGACCTTCTGGCGTGGATCGAAGGAACCATAGGGATCCTGGAACACGACCTGCATATCGCGCCTGGCCGGCTTCAGCTCGGCTTCGCTCTTGCCGGTGATGGCTTCGCCGCGAAACCGGATCGCGCCCGCCACCGGCCGGTCCAGTGCCAGGATCATGCGGGCAAGGGTCGACTTGCCGCAACCGGAGCGGCCGACCAGTGCCACCGACTGGCCCGGCGCCATCGAAAGGGAGACGTCGTCGACGGCGCGAATCGCCGGCGCACGGCTGAACAGCGAGATGCGGCGGCCGGGGTAGTCGCGGGTGACGCCTTCGACCTGGAGCAAGGGTTGGTCCGTCCCGACACGGTGAGGCCTGGCGCGCGTCGGAACATGCATCGAAGCCTGCGCCAGTTGGCGCGTATAGGGATGAAGCTGGCCGGAGAGCGTGCGCGCCGTGTCGCCTGCCTCCATCACCTCGCCATGGCGCAGGATGGTGATGCGGTCCGCCATCTCGGTCACGACAGCGAGATCATGCGAGATCAGCAGCAGGCCCATGCGGTTCTCCGCAACGAGGTCGCGCAGGAGGTCGAGAATCTGCGCCTGCAGCACCACGTCGAGCGCCGTCGTCGGCTCGTCGGCGATCAGCAGCTTTGGTTTCAACGCGCAGGCGATGGCGATGACGACCCGCTGGCGCTGGCCGCCTGACAGTTCGTGGGGATAGCACGACAGCGGGAACTTTGCCGAGGGCAGACCGACGCGGTCGAGTATTTTTCGCGCGCGCTCCTCGGCATCGGCACGGCTTGCCCTGGTGTGCCAGCGTATGCCTTCCGCGACCTGTTCGCCGATCGTCTTGACCGGATTGAGCGCTGTCATCGGTTCCTGGAACACCATGCCGATGTCGTCGCCGCGCAGCGCGCACATCTGGTCCTCGGTTGCCGTCAGGATATCGATGCCGTCGAATGTCACGCGGCCGGTGGCACGTGCGGCATGGGGCAGGAGCCGCATCACCGTCAGCGCGGTCATCGATTTGCCGGAGCCGGATTCGCCGACCAACCCCATGACCTCTCCGGGCGCGACGGAGAGCTGCATGTTCTTCAGGATTTGAGTGTCGCCGATGGCCAGCGACAGATTGTCGACTTCGAGCAGGCTCATCGCTGCCGCCGCGATTTAGGATCCAGAATGTCGGCGATGCCGTCGCCCAAAAGATTCAGGCCGAGCACGGTGACGACGATCGCCATGCCAGGGAATATCGCCATCCACGGCGCCACCACCATGCGCGTCTGGGCGTCGAACAGCATGCGGCCCCAGCTCGGCATCGGTGGCTGAGCGCCGAGGCCGAGATAGGAAAGCCCGGCTTCGGCCAGGATGCCCAGCGCGAACTGGATCGTGCCCTGCACCAGGAGCAGCGTAGCGATGTTGGGCAGTACATGTTCGATCGATATCTGCGTGCTGCTCTTGCCGGCGGCGCGCGCGGCAAGGATGAATTCGCGCGGCCAGACGGCAAGCGCGCCGGCACGGGCGACGCGGGCAAAGACCGGAATGTTGAAGATGCCGATGGCGATGATGGCGTTGACGGCTCCAGGCCCGAAAATGGCGGTAATCATGATGGCCGACAGCAGCGCGGGGAAGGCGAAGACGAGGTCGTTTACACGCATCAGGGCCTCGTCGGCGAGGCCGCCGCGCGCAGCGGCGAAGGCGCCGAGCGGCACGCCGGCCCCCATGCCGATCCCGACGGCAACCAGCGCCACGGCAATCGAATTGCGCGCGCCGACCATGATCATCGACAGGATGTCGCGGCCGAAATGGTCGGTGCCGAACCAATGCGCCAGCGAGGGGCCTTGCGTCTTGTCCGCTATGACCAGCCTCGTCACATCGTAGGGCGTCCAGACGTAGGAGATTACAGCCATCGCCAGGATCAGCACCGTGATGACGAAGCCGGCGACGAATGCGGCGTTCCCAAATGCCTTGGCCAGGATGCTGCGGAACGTCTCTTCGGGGATGTCGATGCGCAGCGTCATTGCCGGGTCCTCAGGCGAGGATCGACCACCGCATAGGAAAGGTCGACGACGAGGTTGACGGCAATGACGGCGGCGACCAGCAACATGACCACGCTTTCGACGACGATCAGGTCGCGCTGGGTGATCGCCTGGAACACCAGTCGGCCGAGACCGGGCAAATAGAAGACATTCTCGATGATGATGGTACCGGCGAGCAGGAAGGCGAATTGCAGGCCAAGAATGGTCAGCACCGGGATCATGGCGTTGCGCAGCGCGTGCCGCCACAGCACGGCGCGATAGGGCAGGCCCTTGGCGCGGGCGGTGCGGATATAGTCCTCGTTCAGCACCTCGATCAGCGCCGAGCGGGTGACGCGCGCCAGGATCGCAGCTTGTGGTAGGGCAAGCGCCACCGCCGGCAACAGGAGCGATTTCAGCGCGGGCCAGGCGCCGGCTGCCCAACCGGGAAAACCACCGGCTGGGACCAGGCGCAGCCAGACGGCAAAGACATAGATCAGCATCAGCGCGAACCAGAAATTGGGGACGGCGACGCCAAGCTGCGCCACGCCCATTGAAATCGTGTCGCCGGCCCGTCCGCGCCGGCTGGCGGAATAAAGCCCGACCGGAATGGCGATGATGGTGGAGAGCGCCAGCGCGATCAGCGCCAGCGGCAGCGAGACGGCGAGCCGTTCACGCACGAGGTCGATGACCGGCACCGAATAGGTATAGGAGCGGCCGAAATCGAGGCTGAGCAGGCCGCCGGCCCAATGCAGGTAGCGCAGGACGAGCGGCGCGTTGAGACCCATCTGGTTGCGCAAGAGTTCGACCTGATCGGCGCTGGCATTCATACCCAGCATCAGCCGCGCGGGGTCGCCGGGGAGGACCTCCAGCACGGCGAACACCACCATTGAGGCAAGCACCAGCGTGGCGAAAGCGATGGCGAGGCGCTTGAGGAGGTAGGCTGTCATGGGAGGCGAGGGAGCGTGGCGTTCTTCCTTCTCCCCTTGTGGAAGAAGGTGGCCTCGCGAAGCGAGGTCGGATGAGGGGTGCTGGACGAATTGCAGGTTGAGTTTGTTCCAGCACCCCTCATCCGTCTTGGCGCTTTGCGCCAATCCACCTTTTCCCACAAGGGGAGAAGGGAAGTCCCGCGCAACAGCCGCCGCACCACGAGCCTCACTCGCTCCACTTCACCTTGGTCAGATCATTGGCCTGGATAGGGGCGTTCTCCCACAGGCCTAAGAGCTTGGCGTCCCAGACGCCGATCTTGGGCAGTTCGTAGAGGAAGCCGACCACGGCGTCGTCAGCCAGGATCTTTTGTGCCTCGCCAAGCAGTTCCTTGCGCTTGGCTTCGTCGGAGGTGAGGTTGAGGTCGGTGATTATCTTGTCGAAGGTCGGATTGTCGTAGTTGAAGTAGTAGTCCTTGCGCGAATAGATATCGATGTCGTTGGGTTCGGTGTGGGAGACGATGGTCAGGTCGTAGTCCTTCTTGGTGAACACCTGGTCCAGCCACTGCGCCCATTCGACCGGGATGATCTCGAGGTTGATGCCGACATCGCGAAGTTCCGAGGCGATGATCTCGCCACCCAGCCGTGCATAGCTGGGCGGCGGCAGTTTCAGCGTCGCCTTGAAGCCGTTCTCCAGCCCGGCTTCCTTCAGCAACTCCTTGGCCTTGTCGATATTGTGCGGATAGAGGCCGGTGAGGTCGACATAGTCCTTGTTGGCTGGCGACATGTGCGAGCCGATCGGCAGGCCAAGGCCGGCCGAGGCGCCGTCGATGATCGCCTTGCGGTCGAGCGCGTAGGAGATCGCCTGCCTGACCTGCAGCTTGTCGAAAGGCGGCTGCTTGTTGTTGATCGCCAGGATGGTCTCGCCCTCGGTCGAGCCGATCACGACCTTGAAACGCGGGTCGTCCTTGATCTGTGCCAGGCTGTCGGGATCGAAGAAGGGGAAGGCCTGGATGTCGCCGGACAGCAGCGCCGGCACATAGGCCGCGGCATCCGGCACGATACGGAACTCGACTTTGTCGAGGAACACCGGAGCGCCCCAGTAATGGTCGGCTTTTACCAAAGTGATCGACGACCCCTTGGCCCAGTTCTGGAATTTGAAGGGGCCGGTGCCAACAGGTTTTTCCTTGTTGGTATCGGCGGATTTGGGGGACACCATCACCGCGTCGCCCCATCCCATATTGTAGAGGAAAGACCCTTGCGGGTTCTTCAGCGTGACCTTGACCGTTGCCGGATCGATGATCTCGACCTTGTCGATGGCCGCGAACAGGCCCTTCTGCGCATTGACCGAGTTGTCGGCGCGGGCCCGGTCGAGCGAGAATTTCACGTCGTCGGCGCTGAAATCGGCGCCGTCGTGGAATTTGACGCCGGTGTGCAGCTTGAACATATAGACCTTGCCGTCATCGGAAATTGTCCAGCTCTCGGCCAGATCCGGTAGCACCTCGCCATTGGGGCCGATCCGGGTCAGACCCTCGAAGACATTGGCGTAGAGCACTTCCTTGATCGCCGCCGCGGCACCCGCGGTCGGATCGAGATGCGGCGGTTCGAGCGGAATGCCGATGACCAGGTCGGTCCGGGCCGCAAAGGCCTGACTTCCGGCGGCCAGCGCAAGGACCGCCGCGGCCAGAATGGTTTTCCACAGTCTCATCGTGCAACTCCCCATGCGTTCAGGACACGTGCTCAAACCGGGCGATAGAAGCGTGATTTCGCGCGGGAGTAAATTGCGTTTCGTGCTGCCGGGCAGCATGGCCGGGAATGTTTTTGCCGTGCCAGCCCTGTCGGCAAGTTGAAGCTTGTCGCGATGCTGGGTTATTCCGAGGCAGTGCCACGCAGCAGCACGTTGAGCCCGATCGCCATCACCTTGGCTGATTCCACCATGTCCGATACGCCGACCCACTCGTCCGGCCGGTGGGCAAGATCGAGAATGCCGGGTCCGTAGGCGATGCAGTCATAGACGTGGCCGATGCGGGCAATGTGCTTCTGGTCATAGGTGCCGGGCGAAATGACATAGTCGGGCTCGCGGTCGAAGATCGCATGAATGCCTTGCGCCACCGCCTTGACCACGGGCGCGTCGCGCTCGGTCATCAGTGGCAGTACTTCCATCAGGTCGCGGATTTCATAATCGAACTTTTCGCGCTCGCGCTTCAGTCGGTCGAGGATGCCGGTCACTTCGGCTTTGACCGTGGCGAGATCCTCCTCCAGCAGGAAGCGGCGGTCGATGGTCAGCCGGCAGGAATCGGGCACGTTGGGCGAGGGCAGGCCGGGCCGGAAATCCTCGGTCTGGCCGCCATGGATGGAATTGATGTTCATGGTCGAGCGCCTGGCGCCTTCCGGCACCACCGGCATGCGCGTGATCTTGCGGTCGAGCGCCGGAAACAACTCGTCCTCGAAGGCCCGCAGGACGGCGCCCATGTGGCGCACCGCATTGTCGCCGAGAAACGGCATCGAACCGTGCGCGATCTCTCCCTTGGTCTCGATCTCCGCCCACCAGACGCCGCGATGGCCAAGGCAGATGCGGTCCTTGTTCAGCGGCTCGGGGATGATGACGTGGTCGACCTTGGGTTTCGAGAAATAGCCGAGCCTGGCCAGATGGGCGACGCCGCCGAAACCGCCGGACTCCTCGTCGACCGTGCCCGAGATCTCGATGGCGCCGGGAAAGTCGGGGAAGACTTCCATGAAGGCTTCGACAGCGATGATGGAGGCGGCGAGGCCGCCCTTCATGTCGCAGGCGCCGCGGCCATAGACCTTGCCGTCCCTGATGACGCCGGCAAAGGGATCCACGGTCCAGCCCTCGCCGGCCTCAACCACGTCTATATGCGAGTTGAAGTGGACGCAGGCGCCGGGTGACCGGCCGTCGAAACGGGCAACGACATTGACGCGCGGATAGCGATCGGTGTCGCCGGGCGTGCCTTCGGCGCGGATGAACTCGGTCTCAAAGCCGCGCTTCCTTAGCCGCGCACCGATATAGTCGGCGCATGGCCTGTAGGCTTCGCCGGGTGGATTGACGGTCGGAAAACGGATCAGGTCGGCGGTCAGCGCCACCAACTCGTCGCGCCTGATATCGATTGCCTTGAGGAGTCGCTCGTTCATGCCGCGATTTGAGCAGCGATCGCCGTGGTTTTGCAAGCCCGTCGATCAAACCGTGCAGCGTGTCCCTGCGGCAACTATCGCGGGAAATCGTTCAAATTAGCTGCTTTGGATTGGCGAATTGATCAAGGACTGTGTGTTATCCGTTCACCGCCATTAAAAAGGTGAAAAACAACGTGATGGCGGGCAGGCAAGGGGCAATCAAAGGGGTTTGATCGCATGAAAATGTCATTTCTCAAGGCAGCAGTATTGGTTGTTGCGCTGTTTGGCGCATCGGTCGCAAGTGAGGCGGCCACATTGGTGGCGAATATCGACGTGTCGTCGCAGACAATGACGGTCCGCTATGGCGCTTCGGTCTATCGGTGGGCCGTGTCGACCGCTCGGCCAGGCTATTTCACGCCACGCGGAACCTACCGGCCGCAACGCACGGCACGGATGTGGTATTCGCGCAAATACGAAATGTCGCCGATGCCTTATTCCGTATTCTTCCATGGCGGCTATGCCATCCATGGAACAGGCGCCGTCAGGCAGCTCGGCCGCCCGGCTTCGCATGGCTGCGTAAGGCTGCATACGGCCAATGCCGCGGCATTCTATTCGATGGTGCGCGACGTCGGATTCGTCAACACGCGCATTGTCGTCACCAATTAGGCAATTGGCGGTTCACTGATATTGGCTTTGTCTGCTGGCGGAGGAACTCACGTTCCCGCCAGCGGCTTGCTCAGGTGTTTGAGGCGGAGGCCGGCTTGGTGCGCGTTTTTCGCCGCCAGTTGCTGATCTCCCACCTTTTGTGGAACCACATCCACTGGCCGGGATCCTCGCGCACCCAGCGCTCGACGACGTCGTTCAGCATCTGGGTGGTGGCGTGAACGTCGACGCTGCCGTCGGCGGTGCGCGGCAAGACCAGCTTGTCCTCGATCTCGAGCCGGAAGCGGTTGCCCGGCAACCTGACACAACGCGCCGGATAGACATCGCAGTCATAGTGACGAGCAAGGGTGCCGAGCACGCGGTTGCTCTGGCAGGGACGGCCGAAGAAGGTGGTGTCCAGGCCGTTGGAGAATTTCTGGTCGACGAGAACGCCGATATTGCCGCCATTCTCCAAGACTCCCGCCAGCGCGAACGAGGCGCCAGCCATCGAAGGCAGCAAGCCTCCCATGGTCGATCGCCTTGTCGAAAGGATGTAGTCGGCCAGGTAGGGGTTGTTGGGCGGCCGAAACAGCGCCGTGATGTTCATGCCGAAGGTCGCGGCCGCCACCGGCAGCAGCTCGAAATTACCGAGATGGCCGGTGAAGACGATGTGCGGCTGCTTCTCGGCCGCGATCTCGACGAAATGCTCCGTTCCCTTGACCTCAACCCGACCCGGCTTGCCGGCGGCGGGGTCATAGTCGAACAGGGCGTCCAAAAAGATGTATTCGGCGGCAAGGCGGGCCATGTTGCCCCACATGTCGGAGGCGATGGCCTGGATTTCGCCATCATTCTTTTCCGGATAGGCCTTGCGCAGATTGTCGATGGCGACCTGGTGGCGTCCGACCCTTGGGCCGATGAGGCGAGCCGTGCGGTCGGCAAAATTCAGCGCGCTGTCGACCGGCAGCAGGCGCAGCAGCGACATGATGATCATCGCCGCGCGCGCGACAAGCCAGTAATTCATCTGGCGCAGTTGTCTGCCATAGCGAAATGTCAGATCGCGGCGAAGCTTCTTGAGCACGGAAATCGAGGCTCTAGGCGACGCGCAAGATGATCTTGCCGAAGACGTCGCGGCCTTCCATGCGCTTCAGCGCGGCATCGATATCGTCGAAGCCGACCTCGGTGTCAATGACCGGCGCGACCTGCCCCGCGGCCATCTTCTGCATGGCGTTGGCCATGTTCTCCATGCGGCAACCGAAGGATCCGAGCAATTTCAACTGCTGCTGGAAGAGCTGCATCAGGTTGATCTGCGTCGACACGCCCGAGGTCGAGCCGCAGGTCACCAGGCGGCCACCGCGCTTCAGGCAAAGCATCGAGCCGGCAAAGGTGTCGGTGCCGACATGCTCGAACACGACGTCGACGCCCTTCTTCTTCGTCAACTTGCGCACGACGCCTTCGAAGCGGTCGTCGCGGTAGTTGATGACGTGGTCGGCGCCCAGCGCCTTGGCCTTGTCGATCTTGTCGTTCGAGCCGACCGTGGTGATGATCGTGCAGCCCATCCGCTTGGCCAACTGGATAGCCGCCGAACCGATGCCCGATCCGCCGGCATGGACGAGGATCGTCTCGCCGGGCTGCAGCCTGGCATTGTCGAACAGCATGTGCTCGACGGTGCCGAAAGTGACGGGTGCTACCGCGGCCCCGATGTCGGTCACGCCGGGCGGGGCGGGGACCAGCAGGCGCGCCGGCAGGTTGATCTTCTCCTGCGCGAAGCCGTCGAGATGGAAGCCGTGAACGCCCGAAACATGTTCGCACAGATTGTCGCGGCCTTCGCGGCAGGCGCGGCAAAGGCCGCAGGTGCGCGCGCCGTAGATCGACACCAATTGTCCGGGAAGCAGGCTGGAAACGCCGGGACCGACCGTCTCGACCTCGCCGGAAGCCTCGGCACCGACCACCAGCGGCAGCTTGCGCTTGGCGAACGCCATGCCACGCCAGCCCCAGACGTCGATATGGTTCAGCGCCACTGCCCTGATGCGCAGTGTGACTTCGCCAAGCGCGGGGGGTGGCGGGGATGGCAGGTCCACCGTTTCAAGGCGGCGGTCCTCGATAAGTTGCAGTGCGCGCATGGAGCCTGTCGGTTCTGTTAAGCGGAAAGGGCTCGCTTAGACCGGTTCCCGCGCCATGACAAGGCAAGTGTTCTGGCCGCCGAAGCCGAAGGAGTTCGACAGAACGGTACGAACCTGCGCATCGCGCTTCTTGTTCGGCACGACGTCGAGCACGATAGCAGGGTCGGGATTGTCATAGTTGATGGTCGGGGGAATGACGCTTTCGCGCATCGTCATCAGCGAAAACGCCGCTTCGACCGCGCCCGCCGCCGACAGTGTGTGGCCGATCATCGACTTGTTGGACGAGATCGGCATAGAGCCGATGCGCTCGCCAAACACCGTCGACAGCGACAGGTGCTCCATCTTGTCGTTTTCCGGCGTCGAGGTGCCGTGGGCGTTGACATAGTCGATCTCGTCTTCGCCGAGGCCCGCATCGGCAAGTGCGGCCCGGACAGCGGCAATCGCCGGCGAACCGTCCGGCTTGGAGCGGGTGCGGTGGAAATCGTCAGCCTTTTCGCCACAGCCGCTGAGGATGCCAAGAACGGCGGCCCCACGGGCGAGCGCCGCCTCCAGCGATTCCAGCACCAGAGCGCCGGACCCCTCCGCCAATACGAAGCCGTCGCGGTCCTTGGAAAACGGCTTGGAAGCCTTTTCCGGATTGTCGTTGTGAGTGGAAAGAGCCGACAGCAGCGAAAAGCGGATCAGCGCCTCGGCGGTTGCCGAACCGTCGGCGCCGATCGACAGGGCCCGGTCGCATTCGCCACGGCGGATCGCCTCGACGCCGAGCTGGATGGCGGTCGCGCCGGACGCGCAAGCCGTCGAGAGCGTGATCGGCAGGCCGCGCGTACCGAACCTGTCGGCGAGCCGGTCGGCGATCGAACCGAACTGGGTGGTTTCGAAGACATCAAGCTCCTTCAGGCCGCGCGCCACACGCAGCAGCCTTTCGGCGCCGGAATCCTGCTTGTCGGAATTGTAGAGCGAAAAGCGGTCGTGCCAGTCGAGTTCGACCGGTGGCGAGGCGAGGAACAGAGGGCCGTCGAAATCACCGGAATTCAGGCCGGATTCGCCAACAGCCTCCTGCGCAGCGGTTTCCGCCAGCTCATAGGTGAGGAGGCTTGCTCCCTTGGAGCTCGACGGCAGAAAATCGACCATGCCGGAGATACGCGTGTTGAGGTGATCGACCGGGAAACGGGTGATCGGGTGAATGCCCGACTTGCCCGAAGTCAGCGCTGCCCAATTATCTGATTTGCCGACTCCGAGCGAGGTCACCACCCCGATGCCGGTGACGGCGACAACGGGCCTGCCCATGTGATCTCTGAACTTGGCCATCCGGGAGCCCCTCTTATCTCTGCGGCATGATCGCGAAACGCCGCCTCAGGCGGCGTTGACCAGCGCCATGCCCTCGAATTGGTGATAGCCGATCGCCGTTGCAAGGACGCTCGCGGGAATGCCTTCGAATGGCTTTTCGGCCGTAGCGTCAAAAACAGGGTAGGCGGCCTTGCGGTCGACAGCCAATGCCGCCAGCGCGACGGCGAACGGGAACTGTGCTTCCTTCATATGCCCGGTCAGCGTCGAAAAACCGCGCGTGGCGATTGCCGGATTGGCATCGAGCGTTGATTTCTCGGCAATGGTTGCCGCATGTGCGCCGGACGCGCCGGACATGGCAAGCAGCTTGCCGTTCGGCGGCGCCGCCCGTTTGAGCAGGAGAGCGATCTCGCCATCGAGTCCTCCGCGCGACCGCCTGGCACGGCCGGACACGATTTGTCCGAGCTCCGCGTAAATCTTGCGCCCGCGGCTTGCCGCGTGATCGCGCTGCTCAAGCACCAGGAAGGCCCCGCCGGAACCTGACACCACGCCGCCGCCCTCGGCGCCCTGCCTTTGCCAGACAGGCTTCCACGGGCCGCGATGCAGATAACCGGCCAGCTCATAGCCGAGCAGCATGTCGGAATGTTCGGTCTGGAAGGCGCCGCCGACCAGGATGTGCGTCGACTGGCCGGAGCGGATGCGCGCGGCCGCGGTCTCGACGGCGGCGACGCCAGCGCCTTCCTCGCCCATGAAGGTGCGCGACGAGCCCGTCACCTTGTGGACGATGGAGATGTTGCCTGCGAGCAGATTGGAAAGCTGCGCCAGGAACAGAGTTGGGCGCAGCTCTGTGGTCAGCTTCTCGTTGAGCAGCACGTCGCGGTCGTTGCGGTTTTCCGAAGCGGCGAGAATGTCGGCGTCGACCGCTTCGTCGCGCTCGCCGCCGCCGGCTGCCACAACCATGTCCATGGTGGTGCACAGCTCGTCATTGCCCTTGATGCCGGCATCGTCCAGGGCGAGGCCCGCGGCATAGGTGCCGAGCCTCTGCCATGTCTCCATCTGCCGCTGGTCGCCGCGCTTGGCGATCTGAAGGTTCCAGTCGATCTCCGGCAGCGGATGGACGGTGTAGGGTGCAAAGCGCGCGGCTTCGAGCGCTGGCTCGTGGCCGGGTTGCGCCAGCTTCTGCCAATGGGCGTCAGGACCTTCCCCCAGCGAGGAAACAAGGCCGATACCTGTGATGACGACGTCGTGGGGGCTGCTCATGGGCGGCTTTGTGGGTCAGGCGGCGGAGCGCGTCAAGTCACGCGCCCTGATGACCTCAGGCGGTCTTGGCGGCAACCAGCGCGTCGATCTTGGCGCACAGGTTCTTCATGACGAAGTAATCGTCGGTCGAAGCCTTGCCGTCATTGACTTCCTGGGTCCACTTTTCCAGCGGCACCTTGATGCCGAATTCCTTGTCGATGGCGAAGACGATGTCGAGGAAGTCGAGGCTGTCGATACCGAGATCGTCAATGGTGTGGCTCTCGGGCGTGATGGTGTCGATATCGATCTCGCTGGTATCGGCAATGATCTTGGCGACTTTGTCGAACGTGGTGGAGTTCGTGGTGGACAAGGGCTTTTCCTTCTTTGCGGGCGGAATCTGTCCGCATTCGTTTGGGCGCTGTCTAATCGGTTTTTTCCGGCAGGAAAAGGCCTGATAAGCCGGGCGCAGATGGGCAGGGCGCCCGGGAAACGCAAGAAGGGCCGCCGGTTGACCCGGCGGCCCTTCCATTGACGTGACGTAAGCTCAGCTGTCGCGGAGCTTGACCAGGTCGTTCAGTAGCCCGCCCGTTCCGTTGTGGACGGTCAGCCGCTCGACCTTGCCGGCGATGGTTTCCAGAGCCTCGAGCTCCTTCAACCGCAGCATCACCGGGTTTTCCGCCATCACCCTGGCAGTGTTGAGCAGGGAACGCGTGGCGTTCGTCTCCTCGCGGCGGCGGATGACGTTGGCCTCGGCCTGCTTTTCGGCCGAAACCACCTGGTTGAGGATCTCGCGCATCTCGCCCGGAAGGATGACATCCTTGAGCGCGATATCGCTGACCTCGACCCCGATCTCGGCCATGTCGGCCCTGACCTTGGCCGCCGCCTCTTCGTCGACCGTCACCTTCTTTTCAAGGATATGGTCGAGGGTAAGCGCGCCCAACGTCTTGCGGAAGGCGTACTGCAGGGCACGGTAGAGGGCCTCGGAGAAGTCCTTCACCGCGCTCACCGCCTTGACCGGATCGACGACCCGGTATTCGGCGGCGATGTTGACGCGGATCGTGACGCGATCCCTGGTCAGCACTTCCTGCCCGGCGACGTCGAGCGACTGGCGCTTGAGGTCGACGACCTTGATCTGCACCATCCGTCCGACGTTCCAGAAGCCGTGCACGCCAGCGGCAAGCGTCCGCACAAGGACACCGTCGATGAACAGCAGCCCGGCCTGACCGTCGACAACCGGGTGAACGGACATCAATTCCGCCTTCCGGGCCTGGCCGAGCCGGCGCATGACCGCCGGATCGATGGCAAGATCGACCGAGGTGTCGATCACCGTCACCTTCCACGGTCCGGCATCGGTCCACAGCACCAGCTTGCGGTCCGGCGCCAGCACGGAATGGAGGTTGCCGTCACGCTCGATGACGGCAATTTCCGTGCGCCCGGTGCGAACAACCGTGAAATGACGCGCGGCCACGTCCGGGAGCTTGTCGAACAACGCCTTCTCGTACGCCGAAACGAATTCCGGGTTCTTCAGATCGTGCCGGGACACCTCAAGGCTCTGGTTCCGGTTGGCGAGCCAGTGCTCACCCGGCAGCAGGACAGCCTTGATCTCCCCCTTGTGGAGGGTGAGGGCACGTTCGTTTTCCCTTACGAGGACGCGCTCGCGCCCAAGAACCTTGTCGAGAATAGTCGTCATTGTCTTACTCCTGTCGGGCATGGCCCCATGCGAGGCGTCACGTCATGCGTCGATCTTCCCTTCGTTTCTCGTTTCACTTCGAATTCCGGCACGAATGATCCAGGGACTGGTGGCATCAATCCGTGGCGGGCCCTCGGGAGCGGATCGCGGGGCAGCGAAGCGGGCGCCGGAGGCCAAAACCTCCCTTGCCGGCGACGCTGCGCCTTGACCATCACCGCGAGCCTGGCCGCGAGCCGATGGCATCGGACCTTTCGATACGGCTTTGGCCCGAAGGCTTCGGCCGTCCGTCAGGTCTTCAGCATTCCAGTCCCCGGACCGTTTTCAGATAACACCTGGTAGGTGCTGGCTTATCAGGCCAATGGAGAAGGAATCGAACCTTCGACAATCAGATTATGAGTCTGATGCTCTAACCAAACTGAGCTATCCGTGGTGCAGACGACGGGACTCGAACCCACAACCTCCGGATTAAGTCCGGCGCTCTCCCAATTGAGCTACATCCGCGATCCCAATCCCCAAAGCGGCGCCTTATACAGGGCGGCAAAGCCGCCTGCACGGGCGGAGACGAAAGCTCCAACCGTTGTGCTCGCTTCCGTTTTCGTGACCGGGAGCGCGCCTATAGCCCCTGCGACGGGTTGTCGCAAGCGGCATTGTCGCGGCCAAATCGCGGCTTTTTACGGCAGTGGCATTTCGGCAACATCCGCCTATCGGCGATTGCATGTACCAATGTACCATGGTAAATCTAATTATGGATATAGAGCGCGTGCAGACCGGGGTCCGTCTGGAAAAAAGATTGGTGAAGGTACTCAAGGCCTTGGCCGAACATCGCGACATGAGCCTCGGTGATCTCATCGAAGGCATCGTGCTGCATGCTTTCGAGGGGCAAACGCCGTTTTCCCTGGAGACCCTCGAAACAATCGGCCAATTGAAACGCATCTACGGGTTGGAGCTAGGCGCGGCGGACAGCCACGGTCTGGCTGAACGGAAGGAGAAGGCGGATGACGAGCCATCTTGAGCGCAGCCACAGCATTGTCCTTGCCGCTCCGGTCGAGCGTGTCTTCCCGCTTTTCTCGCCGATCGGCGAGACCTTGTGGGTGGAGGGCTGGGCCCCGGAATTTCTGCACCCGCAAGGTGGAGAAACACGGCAAGGCATGGTCTTCCGAACCGTCCACGGCGACGAGACAACGCTCTGGGCCTGCGCTGACTGGGATCCAACCGCGCATCGTGTCCGCTATGTCAGGGTCACGCCGGACTCGCGTTTCGGATTTGTCGAAGTGGCCTGCCGTTCGGCATCCGATGGCGGCACCGAAGCGTCGATTGCCTATACGTTCACGGCTCTGAACGGGGCGGGAGAATCCTATCTGTCGATGCTGACCGAGGATACCTTCGCGCGCATGATCGAGATGTGGAAAGTCCGTATCGATGCGTGGCTGCTCAGTGAGACGTCAGCTGGCTCTGATCATCGTTAGAAGGTGACACGGCCGAGTACGCGCAAGCCGTCGCCTTGCGGCTCGACCACTACTGCTTCGCCTTCGCGCGGCGACACGCCGGTCAGCGCCACGATGTTTTCGAGATGGGTGACCATGACCATATTGTCGGAACCGGTATAGGCGCGGATTTCCTTCATAACCGCCGCGATCTGCGCCGCCTTGTCCGCCGCATCGCTCTTCAAAAGGTCGAGGGGTGCAAAAAGCTCCGGCTCGGCCTCGAAGGCGGTGCGCGCCGTGTCGAGGCAACGGCAATAGCGGCTGGACAGAATGCGCTCGATGGGAGCCGCGCGGGCGGCAAACAGCGCGCCGATCTTGCTTGCCTGCTGCTTGCCGCGCGCCGACAGATTGACCTGGGTGGCGCAATTGCCGATGTCGAAATTGGCCGGGTCGGTGGTGCCGGTGACCATGGCGTGGCGCAGCAGCACGACATGGCCGCCGTCGCGCAGCAGCGCCCAGCCGGCGTCCGTCGCGTGCGCGGCGGCGGGGACGACAAGCAGGAACAACGCCAAGGCTAACCGGATCATCGCCACCCTTCCATGAGTCCGTATCGGGCTCCAACCATTCGCATATAGAGATTGGAAAGCGGGCACAAAGACAAGCCGGGCGTCGGCCGCGTCTCAAGCCTCACTTTTTGGCGAGCTGCTGCTTCACCAGATCGATCTTCTGGTCGGTGAGCGGGATGGGGATTGTGTAGCCGGCTTCAGTAAAGCCCTGTTTGGCGTTCTCGAAGAACGCGATCGCCTTGAGGTATTCCGGCTTGCCGCCGCCATAGCTGGCGCGGTTCCAGTGGATGTCGCCAAGGTTGTTCTGTTCGAAGGCCCACTGCATGGGCTGACTTTCCCTGGTGAACACTTTCAGCGTCGCCGTGAAAGCCGCCTCGGCGTTATCGAGATATTTGCCGGTCCGTTCGATGTTGCCGAGGTTGAGCAGGCTCATACCGATACCGTTCTGGGCGTTGGCCCAGTCGACGGGTGCCGTCTCGATGGTCAGCACTTCGAGCGCCGCACGCCGCGCGGCGATCGAATCCTGCAAGGTCCTGGGGTCGTCATTGCTCATGCTCAACCAATGCAGCGTCGAGCCGAGGCCAGCCTGGGTCAGCGCCCATTGCCGCGGGTTGGTCTCGCGTTTGTACTCGCGCAAGGCATCGCGATAGGCGGCAATCGCCTCGCTGTAGTGCTCGGGCTTGTCCGTCACGCCGCCAAGAAGCTGGAGCGTGTTGCCGAGATTGTAGTAGCTCATCGCCCAATCGAGGGGAAATTTCCGCCTGACATAGACCTGGCGGGCCGCCTGGAATGCCGCGGCCGACTGCTCCAGCCTGGATGCGTCGCGGGTGCGCTGGCCAAGCGTCTGGTAGATCGAGCCGAGATTGTTCTGCGCCGACGCCCAATCCATCGGGAAGCGCTGCCTGGTGAACACCGTCAATGCATCGTCATAGGCTGCCGCCGCCTCTTCAAGCGTGCCGGTGCCCGTGTCGAAACGGGCGACACCACTCAGCGCATTGCCGAGGTTGAGCCGGCTGGTGGCCCAGGAGACGGGGAAAGTGTCGCGGGTTCGCACTTCGAGCGCGGCGCGAAAGGCGTCGACGGCCTCGTTGATCCTGGCCTTGTCGTTGAGCTGGATGCCGAGGGTCACAAGTGTGTTGCCGAGATTGTTCTCGACCATCGCCCATTCGACCGGCGTCTTCTGGCGCGTGTATTCCTCGAGCGCCAGCCGGTAGGCCGCTTCCGCCTGGGCCAGATGCTCGCCGCCGGGTTCACGTTCGGAGAGCGCATAGAGCGCGAGGCCAAGATTGTTCTGCGAGGAAGCCCAGTCGAGGGGAACCTTGTCGCGCGGGCGCTTTTCCAGCGTGGCACGCATCGCCGCCACCGCCTCGTTCAAGCGCTTCGGGTCGCTCTCGCGTTCGCCGATCTTCAACAGCACGTTGCCGAGATTGTTCTGGGCGGCGGCCCAGTTGAGATCGTCTTTCACACGTTCGAACACGGCGAGCGAATCGCGAAAGATCTGCGCGGCCTCTTCGAGATGCGCGGTCTCGGTCTCGCGCTCGCCGATGTTCTGCAGCACCACGGCCATGTTGTTGCGGGTGATGGCCCAGTCGCGATTCTGTTCGCCATTGGGAATGAAGTTCAGGATGGCGCGATAAGCTTCGATCGCGTGCTGCAGTGCATCCAGGTCGCCGGTGGCGTAGCCATAGGAATTAAGCGCCTCCGCCTCCTGGTTCTTGTAGTTCCAGCGCAGCTTGTCATCCCATTTCTCGGCCAGCGAGAACGCCTTGGCGTAGTCGTTGGCGGCCGATTTGTAGTCGAAGACCAGCGCCGAGGCGTCGGCCCGCTTGGCGTAGATCGCGGCATCGGCGATGCGCTTCTGCTTGATCAACTCCTCAGCCTGGTCGACCGTGTCGTTGGTCTCCTCGACCCGCCCCACGGCATCATCGAGGAATTTTCGCGCCGTGGCGATCGCGCCCTGGCCGATGGCCTTGTCGGCGGAGGCGACCAGACGCTTGATCTCCGGGTCGTCGGTGCGCAATGCGGCGCGCTCGGACATCATCTTCTTCAGGCGCTCGGCCTGCCCGTCGAGCACTTTCCGCAGGTCGGTCGGATCTTCGGGAATTTTCTCGGTGCCGAGTGCCCGCAGCACGCCATAGAGTGCGTCGAGCGGCACGCCCTCCTGCAGCGATGCCAGTTCCACCTGTGCCCGCTTGGGGTCCGGCAGATCGGAAATGGTCAGCAGCAACTGTCGCCGCTCACCGGTGATCAGCCCGTCATCGCCGGTCGGCTCCGGCGGAGCCACGCCGAAATAGAGCAGGCGGCGCAGGCTTTCGTTGACCCAGGGGCGCTGCTTCGCCTTGGTGTCGAGATAGACCTCTTCTGTGACCATGCGCATGACCGAGCCGAACTCGGTGCCTTTCATCGCCGCGAGGTGGCGCAGCAGGGCGGCCGCATAGGGGCTGTTTTCGCCAGCGGCGCCATCGAGCGCCGGACGGCCGGGTTCCGCGGCGAAGCCGATCACCGTGCCGAGGCTCGCATCGGCCGCCGGCGCGTTGCCGAGGGCCTTGGCGCCGCGCACCGGTTCCAGTCCCCCTGCGCCGATCGGCTCGGCGGAAGCGGTCGGCGCACGCCGCACCACGGCGTCTGACGGAAACGGATTGGTGCGGCAGGCATCGAGCAGCATGATCGTCACCGGCACGGTCTTCTTCAATTCGTCCATGACGGCGGAAATCGGCACCAGTGCCTGATCGGCATCCTTGAGCGACGAGACGTCGGCGTCGACCGGAACCAGATAATTCTCGCCACCGGCCTCGATGCCGTGACCCGAGTAATAGATGAGAGCGACGTCGGCGCCCTCTGCGTCCTCGACGAAGCGTTCGAGGTCGCGCTTCAGCTTGCTCGCATCGCGGTCGGTGACGTTGCGGGCATCGAAACCGAGATCGGTCAACATCTTGGCCATGTCGCGGGCATCATTGGCCGGGTTGGGCAGCGCAGCGATGTGTTCGTATCTGGACTGGCCGACGATCAGCGCCACGCCCTTGAGGTCTTTTGCCTCGGCAGCCTGAAGCATCGACGCGGCAACGGAGACAAACATGGCGACAAACAACGTCAGCCACGCACGCCGGAAAAGACACAGTTTCGAGGTTTCGACAAAGGTCATTTGTCGTTCCGCCCTGATGATCCAAACCCTCTATAACCCTGGCAGCCGACGATGATCAAATTCGGGCGCGATTGCGCCGCGACCGTGGCTCGCCTATCCCTGAAAAATGTCTCCGCTCACCGAAACCGTCCTGTTCGTCTTCAGTCTTGTCGCGCTCGGCTATCTCGCCGGGTACACAGGCTATCTGAGACCGGCGAGCGGCGAGGGGATATCCGACTTCGCGGTCTCCGTGGCAATGCCGCTGCTTCTGTTCCAGACCATGGTCAAGGCCGATTTCCATGGCGTGGCGCCATGGCCGCTATGGGGTGCCTATTTCACCGCCGCGGCGATCACCTGGGCGGCGGGCCATGTCGTAACCACGCGAATCTTCGGTCGCGATGCACGCGCCGGGGTCGTCGGCGGGGTGTCATCGGCCTATTCCAATGTGGTGCTGCTCGGTGCCCCCTTCATCCTTGGCATATTTGGTCCGAGCGGCTTCGAAGTGCTGTCGCTGCTGGTCTCGGTGCATCTGCCGATCATGATGATGGCTTCGATCGTGCTGTTCGAGATGTTCGGCCGGGGCAGCGGCGACCATGTGCATCCGTTGCGCGTCATCCGCAGCTTCCTGAGGCGGCTGTTCATCAACCCGCTGATCATCGGCATTCTCCTGGGGCTGGCATGGCGGCTCAGCGGCGTGCCGTTGCCCGGTCTCGTCATGCGGCTGGTCGATGCGCTGGCGAATACGGCCGGGCCGGTGGCGCTGTTTGCCATGGGGCTCAGCCTGCGCCGCTTCGGAATATCAGGCAATGTCCGCCCGGCCTTGGCGCTTTCGGTGCTCAAGCTGTTCCTGATGCCGGCGCTGGTCCTTGCCTTCGTCTGGCTGCTCGGCCTGCCGCCGTTGACTGCCAAGGTGGCGGTCGTGGTGGCGGCGCTGCCGTCCGGCATCAATTCCTATCTCATCGCCGTGCAGTTCAACACCGGCCAGGCGCTGGCATCGAACCAGATGACCATTGCCACGGCTTGCGCCGTCCTCACCACCGCCTTCTGGCTTACAGTGGTCTTGCATGTCTTCGGGTGAGATTGACGACGGCGCATGCCAAGCCGCCCTCGTCTTGCGCTGGTCCAACCCCTATATGCCATCTTGCGATTGCTTGCGGGGCTTTCCCTAGGTTAAGAGCAATGGCTCCAGCGTGCGGCCCTGCCTGCGCTTTACCGAAGACATCCAGATAGCGGCCCGTGAGCGCCGAACGGAGGCTAGACCATGCTTCAGAAAACCAGCCATTTCATGCGCCAGGCCAATCTCATCAACGGCGAATGGGTGCAGGCCGACAGCGGCCAGACGGTCGATGTGAACAATCCAGCCACCGGCCTCAAGATCGGCACGGTGCCGAAGTCGGGCAAGGCCGAGACACGCCGCGCCATCGAGGCGGCCGACGAAGCTTTCAAGACCTGGCGCAAGACGACCGCGCTCGAGCGCTCCAAGCTGCTGCGCAAGCTGCATGATGCGATGATGGACAATCAGGACGTACTGGCTGAACTGCTCACCATCGAGCAGGGCAAGTCGCTGTTCGAGTCCAAGGGCGAGATCGGTTCGGCGGCCGCCTACATCCTGTGGTTCGCCGAAGAAGGCCGCCGTACTTATGGCGACGTCGTGCCCTCGCCATGGGCGGACCGTCGCATCCTGGTGACCAAGGAACCGGTCGGCGTCATTGCCGCCATCACACCGTGGAATTTCCCGTCCTCGATGCTGGCCCGCAAACTCGGTCCCGCACTTGCCGCAGGCTGCACCGCCGTGGTCAAGCCGGCCTCGCAGACGCCGTATTCGGGTCTCGCCTGGGGAGCGCTGGCCGAAGAAGTCGGCTTTCCCAAGGGCGTCGTCAACATCCTGACCGGCGCCGCCGGCGAGATCGGCGACGAAATCTGCGCCAATCCGCTGGTCAAGAAGATCACCTTCACCGGCTCGACCGAGGTCGGCAAGATCCTGATCCAGAAATCGTCGGTCACCGTCAAGAAGGTGTCGATGGAGCTCGGCGGCAACGCGCCGTTCATCGTCTTCGACGACGCCGATGTCGAGCGTGCCGTGGCCGGCGCGATCACCGCCAAATATCGCAATTCCGGCCAGACCTGCGTCTGCACCAACCGCTTCCTCGTCCAGGCCGGTGTTTACGACAGGTTCGTCGAGAAGCTCGCTGCAGCCAGCAACGGACTGAAGGTCGGTTCCGGCCTCGAAGAGGGCGTCCAGCAGGGGCCGCTGATCGACGAGAAGGCGGTCGAGAAGGTCGAGGAACTGATCGCCGATGCCACCTCAAAGGGCGGCAAGGTCGTCGCCGGCGGTCATCGCCATGCGCTGGGCGGTTCGTTCTTCCAGCCGACGGTCATCGCCAACGCGACGCCGAAAATGCGCTTCATGAAGGAAGAGATCTTTGGCCCGGTCGCACCCGTGTTCAAGTTCGAGACTGAGGAAGAGGCCGTCGCGCTCGCCAACGACACCGAATTCGGCCTTGCCTGTTATTTCTACACCGGCGATCTCGGCCGTGCCTTCCGGGTCATGGAAGGCCTGAAATACGGTATGGTCGGCGTCAATGAAGGGCTGATCACCACTCCGGAAGCGCCGTTCGGCGGCGTCAAGGAATCCGGACTTGGCAAGGAAGGCGGACATCAGGGCATCGAGGATTACCTCGATACCAAATATGTGTGCATCGGCGGCCTCGGCCTCTGATAGGCTGGTGCTGGGGCAGGCTGGTAAACCTGCCCCAGGCTGAACAACCAGCCGAAGTCCTTTGGATCCACTGGCATTTGCGGGCATGATGATGAAGGACGGCGAGGTTTTCGGCACGACGCAGGCAGGCGACCCGATCCGCCGCTTTACGATCAGGGGCGGCGGCCTCACCGCCAACGTCATCGGGCTTGGCGCCATCGTCCAGGACCTGCGCCTGACCGGGCACGACGCGCCGCTGGTCCTCGGCTACAACAATCTGGAGGCCTATGAGACCGACACTGGCTTCTTCGGGGCCGTGGTTGGGCGCTACGCCAACCGCATCGGCGACGGCCGCTTCACAATTGGCGGCAACCGCTACCAGACCGAGCGCAACTTCCTGGACAAGCATACGCTGCATGGCGGCTCGCAAGGCTACTCGCACCGTCCATGGGCGGTTTCACTGCATGGCAGGGACTTCGTCACGCTGACATTGCACGATCCCGATGGCGCGATGGGCTTTCCCGGCGCGCTCGACGTTACCTGCACCTACCGGCTGAAAATTCCCGGCACGCTCAGCGTCGAACTGACGGCGACCTGCGAGGAGCCGACGCCGTGCAATCTCACCCAGCATTCCTACTTCAACCTTGATGATGGCGGCACGGGCGACATTCTCGACCACAGGATGATGCTGAACGCCGGCGCCTATCTGCCTGTCGACGGCGACATGATCCCGACCGGCGTGGTCAAGCCGGTCGACGGCACGCCCTTCGATTTTCGTCAGGCGCGGCCGCTGCGCATGGAGACCGAGGGCGAACAGCTGCCCTACGACCAGAATTTCTGCCTGGCCGCGGCGCGCGGGCCGCTCAAGCAGGCAGCGTGGGTGCAAGGGGCGAATTCCGGCGTCGAGATGGAAGTCTGGACCACGGAGCCCGGTGTCCAGCTCTACACCGGGCAATATGTGACGCCGCGCATCGGTCTGGAAGGACGGAATTACAAGGCCTTCAGCGGCTTCTGCCTGGAGCCGCAAATATGGCCGGACGCGCCGAACCGGCCCTATTTCCCGCAGGCGACGCTATGGCCGGGCGCGATCTACCACCACGTGACCGAATATCGCTTCCGGCAGAGTTAGCTTTTTAGGGCCTGTCGAACGCCGCTCGTAGCGTCTCGAACGGCGCCAGTGCCCCGCGGACCTGCACCACGGCAGCGGCAACGCGGTGCGCGTGGCGGACAGCGTCCGTCGGACCAAACCCGGCAAGCCGTGCGGCGAGATAGCCGCCATTGAAGGAATCTCCGGCACCTGTCGTGTCCACGGGCACCGCGACATGGATCGCGGCGACCTCCCGCAGCGCTCCACCCTCGGCAATCAACGCCGGCGCTTCGCCGTTCTTGACCACGACCTCCTTGACCAATTGACCGAGGCGATCAGCGGTCGCTTGCGGTGTGTCATCGCCGAACAGCATCTGTTCGTCCGGGAAAGTCGGCAATGCAATGTCGGTGACGGCGAGCGCTTCGACGATCGCTGCCTGCGCATCCTTGCGGCGGCGCCAGAGCCGTGGCCGATAATTCGGATCAAAGGCGATCAGCGAGCCCGCCGAGCGTGCCTTAGCCACTGCCGCCAGAAGCGTAGTGCGCGCGGCATCGTCCAGAATTGCCAAAGTGATTCCGGAAAAGTACACAAGTGCCTGATTTTCCAGGTTTTTCGACAATGCCGCTGAATCCGACGCGAGCTGCCTGGCGGCGGCGTCGCCGCGCCAGTAGGTGAAGGAGCGCTCGGCGCCGGTCAGCGTGATCGCATAGAGGCCGGGGCGGGCGCCCGGTATCACCGGACTGGAGCCGATGCCGATGCCGTTTTCGGCGAAGAAGGCGATCTGGCCCTGTGAGAAGGGGTCGTCGCCGAAGGCCGAGACATAGGTTGCCGGCCGGTCAGGGCTGAGCGCATGCAGCGCCCACAGCGTGTTGAACGTGTCGCCGGCAAAGCCCATGCGCCAGTTCGGGCCGGTCTGACCCGATAGTTCGAGCATGCATTCGCCGATCGAGGCGACGCCGTTTCCCACCATCTGCAATCCTCCAGTGATTTCGGTGCTGTAGCTTTTTGCCGGACGCAGCGCCATGCTTGGCAAGCAGGCTTTTTTCCGCCACAGCGTTTTCCCACAGGCTGGCGGGATGCGATCCGCCCGGCAGAACGTTATCCGCAGAAGAGGAACCGGTTTGGCATCGTTATGGCGTTATTTCCTGGCAGGTCTTGGTCTGGCTGCTTTGCTGGTCGGCGTTCTCGCGGCCGTCTATCTGACGGCGCCGCATTCGGCACAGCCCGCCGGCCCGGATGTCTCGCGGACCAAGAAAACCGACAACGGATTGTACGTAGCGAGTTTCGTGCCGGAACACGGCGTGGTGCGGCAGGGCGAACTGGAATCCTGGCTGCTGACGCTGAAGACAAAGACAGGGGCCTCGGTGGAACGAGCCGCGATCACCATCTCCGGCGGCATGCCGCAACACAATCACGGTCTGCCGACCAGCCCGCAGGCGACCGATTATCTGGGCGAGGGACGCTACCGGATCGAAGGGGTGAAATTCACCATGAGCGGCTGGTGGCAACTGCATTTCGCCATATCGTCCGGCGCGGGCTCCGACACTGTGCTGTTCAACGTGGTACTGTGAGCGGTCGATGAGGCGCTTGTTCTGTTTTTTTGCGCTGACGGTGGCGGCCATCCTTGCCGGTTGTGGCAAGCCGGATTTTTCCGATGCCGAGAAGAAAATGATTGCTTCGCTGGCATTGAACACACTGCCGGCGCTGAAGCCGGACACCACCAATCGCTTTGCGGATGTGCCAGCCGCTGCCGCACTTGGCTCGACGCTGTTCTTCGACGTCGGGATGAGCCGCGACGGTACGGTGTCCTGCTCGACCTGCCACAAGATCGACCGCCAGTTCCAGGACGACCTGCCGCAGGCGGTCGGCGTTGGGCGCACCAACCGGCGCACCATGCCACTGGCCGGTGTGGCGCGTGACCCCTGGTTCTTCTGGGACGGACGTCGCGACAGCTTGTGGGCGCAGGCGCTGACCCCCCTCGAAAACCCGTTGGAACAAGCGGGAAACCGCACCGGCTATGCGCATTACATGAAGACACGCTTCGGCGAACGCTATGAGCGGATCTTCGGGCCTTTGCCCGATTTGTCCGGCATTCCGCCGAATGCCAGCCCGCTCGGAAGCGATGCCGAAAGGACAGCCTGGAACGCGATGAGCGGCGCGCAGCGCGATGCGGTCAACCGCGTCTACGCCAATATAGGCAAGGCGATCGCCGCTTTCGAACGCTCGATCGAGCCGTCGCCGACGCGCTTCGACCGCTTTGCTCTGGACCTTGCCACAGGTGCCGAGCCGAAAGGCGATGCCGCCTTTTCGCAAGAAGAAATCCTTGGGCTGAAACTGTTCATCGGCAAGGCCAATTGCGTGACCTGCCACAACGGCCCGCGCTTCAGCGACAACGGTTTTCACAACACGGGCGTGCCGCCCGTTGCCGGCCTGCCGGCGGATCGTGGGCGCGTCGATGCGGTGGCCCAGGTCGAGGCCGACCCGTTCAACTGCTTCGGCGCCTATCGCGATGGCGACGCCAGTGCCTGCGGCGAACTGCGCTTCATGGTCAAGGATGCGCCGGAACTTGTGCGCGCCTACAAGACGCCGTCGCTGCGCGGTGCGGCGACGCGTCCGCCTTACATGCATGCCGGGCAGTTTTCATCGCTCGACGAGGTTGTGGCGCACTACGCCAAAGCGGCAGGAAGCGTTGAGGGCACCTCTGAAATTCACCCGCTTGAGCTGTCCGACCACGAGCGCGCCGCCCTGGTGGCGTTCCTGAAGACGTTGTCGGAATAACGCCAAGGGATGAGCAGTTGAAAAAATATTGCAAAAAAGATATATTCTAACCCGATGAGCTGGTCAGTCGAGTTTCTCAATGTTGAGGTGAGACGGGAACTGGGGGCCCAGCCAAAAGATATTCTCGCGAGCTTTCTGCGGATATCGCGGCTGATCGAGGTCCATGGGCTGCAGAAAGTCCATGAGCCATATGTGAAGCATCTGGAAGGCCCGCTCTGGGAAATGCGGATGAAGGGCCGGGATGGCATTGCTCGCGCGGTCTATGTCACTGCCGCGTGGTTGTGGTGCGGGTGTTTGCCAAGAAGACCCAGAAGACGCCGCGAAACGAGATCGAGCTCGCCCTAAAGCGAGCGAAGGAGGTTCCATGAGCCGAAAAGCAATTTCCGTCGAGGACGCCGCTAAGGAGTGGTTCAAGGACCCGCAATTCGTTGTCGAATACGATGCCTTTGAGGAAGAATTCGCCATAGCCGAAGCCTTGATCAGGGCACGAGGCGACGCCGATATGACTCAGGAACAGGTCGCTGCGGCCATGGGAACCACACAAGCCGTGATCGCTCGCCTGGAGAGCGGCCGAAACATGCCCTCGACCCGAACCTTGCAGCGCTTCGCAAAGGCGACCGGATCGAAATTGCGCATCAGCTTCGAGCCGGGCAAGCCGAAGTCACGCTCCGGCCATTAAGCGTCTACCTATCCTTCACCGTTTCCATCGCCACGAAGGTCGAGGTCTGGGCGACGTGGGGCAGGGCCGAGATGCGCTCGCCGAGCACGCGCCGGTAGGCGGCGATGTCGCGGGTGCGGACCTTCAGGAGATAGTCGAAGCTCGACGCCATCATGTGGCACTGCTCGATCTCCGGCACGGCCTGTACGGACCGGTTGAAGGCATCGAGCGCGGCGGATCGGGTGTCCGACAATTTCACCTGGACGAAGGCGACATGGCCTTCGCCCATGCGTTCGCGGTCGATGATCGCCTGGTATCCCCTGATATAGCCGTCCTTCTCCAGCCGCTTCACCCGCGCCTGCACCGGTGTCTTCGACAAGCCGACCTTGGCGGCCAGTTCCGACATGGAAAGCCGGCCGTTGCCGGCCAATGCCGACAGGATGTTCCTGTCGATGCGGTCCAATTGGTCTTCTGTCATCGAAACCGCAGCCTGAATCAGCAATTTTCAGCGACATGATAGGTCAATTGAGCTGCCCTGTCGATTTTTTCAGACCGCCTGAAATCTGGCACTTGTGCTAGCTTGCGCCATTCGGTCCGGTGACCGCCGGCCGCTCCCTTATGCTTGCTCATAGGACCGCCATGCCGCTCGACGCCATCCGCCAGCAGATCCGTGCCAATTATTTGCCCGACGAAGACGCAGCGGTTAAGCGATTGGCCGAGGCGACCGGGCTTTCTGCCGGACACCGCAAGGCGATCTCGGCCCGCGCGGCCGACCTGGTGCGGGCGGTGCGGGGCTCCACCGATCCCCGGCTGATGGAGGTCTTCCTCTCCGCCTACGGTCTCTCCACCAAGGAAGGCGTGGCGCTGATGTGCCTGGCCGAGGCGCTGTTGCGCGTGCCCGACACCGAGACGATGGACGATCTCATCGCCGACAAGATCGCGCCGCACGACTGGTCGGCGCATTCCGGTGGTTCGAGTTCCATTTTCGTCAATGCCTCGACCTGGGCATTGATGCTGACCGGGCGCGTGCTCGACGAGGGCGAGGGCGGCATCGAAGGCACGCTGCGCTCGATGGTGCGAAGGCTGGGCGAACCCGTCATCCGCAAGGCGGTGGCCGCCGCCATGCGCGAAATGGGCGAACAATTCGTGCTTGGCCGCACGATCGCGGAAGCCGTCAAGCGCGGCCGGCCGATGACCCAGAGGGGTTATCTCTATTCCTTCGACATGCTGGGCGAAGCGGCTCGCACCGAGGCCGACGCCTTGCGCTACCACAAGGCCTATGCCGACGCCATTTCCTCGCTCGATGCCGGCTCGAACGGGCCAGATATCCGGTACAACCACGGCATTTCGGTCAAGCTCTCGGCGCTGCATCCGCGCTACGAGGTGGCGCAGAAGGAAGAGATGCTGCCTGTGATGGCCGAGCGGCTGTTGTCGCTGGCTCTGGCCGCACGGCATTCGCGGATGGGCCTCAACATCGATGCCGAGGAAGCGGATCGTCTGGATCTGTCGCTCGACGTCATCGAGCGGGTGCTGGCAGAGCCGGAACTCGCCGGCTGGAACGGTTTTGGCGTCGTCGTGCAGGCCTATGGCCCGCGCGCGGCTTTCACCATCGACTGGCTCTATGCGCTGGCCAGAAAAAACGATCGCAACATCATGGTTCGGCTGGTCAAGGGCGCTTATTGGGACACCGAGATCAAGCGGGCGCAGACGCTCGGACTGTCAGGCTATCCCGTGTTCACGCGCAAGGCCAACACCGACGTTTCCTACATCGCATGCGCGAAAAAACTGCTTGGGATGACCGACCGAATCTATCCGCAATTCGCCACCCACAATGCCCACACCGTCGCCGCCATTCTGTCGATGGCGGACAACCGCGACACCTTCGAATTCCAGCGCCTGCACGGTATGGGCGAGGCCTTGCACGAAACCGTGCGCCGGTCGGAGGGCACGCGTTGCCGCATTTACGCGCCGGTCGGCGCGCATTCGGACCTGCTTGCCTATCTGGTCCGTCGCCTGCTGGAGAACGGCGCCAATTCCTCCTTCGTGCATCAGCTGACCGATGAGGACGTCGAGCCGGAGGACATCGCGCGTGATCCATTGGAAACGGTCGAACGCCAGGGTCCCGCCGCCAATCCGACGATTGCCCGGCCTTCCCAGATATTTGGCGCGGGCCGTCGCAACTCGATAGGGTTCGACATTGCCGATGCGGTGACGCTGGCTGCTATCGACCAGACCAAAGCGGCATTCGCGGGTCCCGATCGCTGGCACGCCAAGCCGATCACGCGCGCCGCCGGCTACGGCAAGCAGCGCCCGATCGTCAATCCGGCAAAACCTTCCGAGGTCGTCGGCACGGTTCACGAGGCCGCCGCTAAGCAAGTCGCGACCGCCGTGCGCATCGCGGTGGAGGCGCAGCCGGCCTGGGCAAAACGGCCGGTCGCCGAGCGTGCCGGCATCCTCAACCGCGCGGCTGACCTTTACGAGGCCAATGCCGTCGAGTTCTTTGCGCTCGCTACGCGCGAAGCCGGCAAATCGTTGGCCGACGGCGTCGCCGAGGTGCGCGAGGCCGTGGACTTCCTGCGCTACTACGCCACCGAGGCGGCGAATGCCGAGGCGGGCACGCAAGCGCGCGGCGCCATTGTCTGCATTTCGCCATGGAATTTCCCGCTCGCCATTTTCACCGGCCAAGTCGCGGCAGCACTCGTCACCGGCAATTCGGTGATCGCCAAACCGGCTGAGCAGACGCCGCTGATCGCCTTCCGCGCCGTCGAGATGCTGCGCGAGGCCGGTGTGCCGGAGGACGTCATCCAGCTCCTGCCCGGCGACGGCCCATCGGTCGGTGGCCCGCTGACTGCGGATCCGCGTATTGCCGGCGTCTGCTTCACCGGGTCGACCGAGGTTGCCAAGCTGATCGAAAAACAACTGGCCGAGACCGCGGCGCCGGACGCCATGCTGATCGCCGAGACCGGTGGGCTCAATGCCATGATCGTCGATTCCACCGCGCTGCCCGAACAGGCGGTGCGCGATATCCTGGCGTCGGCCTTCCAGAGTGCCGGCCAGCGCTGCTCGGCGCTGCGCGTGCTCTATGTGCAGAAAGACGTCGAGAAGAAGATGCTGGAGATGCTGAAGGGCGCCATGGAGGCGCTCAATGTCGGCGATCCCTGGCTGATCTCGACCGACATAGGGCCGGTCATCGACGACGAGGCGCAGGCCTCGATCCGCGATTATTGCACGACGATGGGGCTGCAAGGGCGGCTGATCGCCAAACTGGAAGCCCCCAAGGACGGCCGCTTCGTCGCGCCGCATGTCTTCCGGGTCAAGGGCATCGAGGAGATGGAGCGCGAGGTGTTCGGGCCGGTGCTGCACGTCGCCAGTTTCGACGCCGACCAGATCGACAGCGTCATCGCCGCCATCAACCGCAAGGGTTATGGCCTGACTTTCGGTCTGCATACCCGTATCGAGGGGCGTGTGCAGCATTTCGTCGACGGCATCCATGCCGGCAACATTTATGTCAACCGCAACCAGATCGGCGCCGTGGTCGGTTCGCAGCCATTTGGCGGCGAGGGCCTGTCCGGCACCGGGCCGAAGGCAGGCGGCCCGTATTATCTCAGGCGCTTCCGCAAGGGGCCGGAAGCAGGCACGGAAGTTGGCGAAGGCCACAAGGTTACGGCGACCGAGCTTGCCGACAATCTGCCCGATCCGGCACTTGGCGGCTGGTCGACGCGGCCGGACCGGATCGCCATCCTGAGGAAGCATCTGCGTGGCAAGGGCGCGGCGGCGATCGGTGCCGCCGCCAGCATCGATTTCGGCCAGGTCGATTTGCCTGGCCCGACCGGCGAGGCCAACACGCTGTCGCTGTCGCCGCGCGGCCGGGTGCTGTGTCTGGGGCCGGACGCCGACACGCTGCTAGCCCAGACCATCCAGGCGCTCGCCGCCGGCAATGCGGTGCTGGCGGTGGCGCCAGGTGCCCCGGCTACCCTCTCCGCATTGACCGGGAAGGGCTTGCCGCTGGCGGCCATCGATGGCCGCCCCGATCCTATCGAGGCGCGCTCGCTGCGCGTCGATGTCGTTGCTTTTTCAGGCACGCCCGAGGCGGCGCGCATCGTGCGCAAGGTCATCGCCGAGCGCAGCGGGCCGATCGTGCCGCTGGTCAGCGAGGTGCTCAATCCAGCGGCCTATGCGCATGAGCGGGCGGTCTGCGTCGACACGACGGCAGCGGGCGGCAATGCCAGCCTGTTGGCCGCTGCATAGACTGGTCGATACTTACGCGCCTTCGACGATGGAAAAGCCCTCGAATTGCGGGTGGCCGAGATAGTGGACCTTTGTCGTGCCGACATCGCGGTGGGCGGCGCGAAAATTCTCCGACTTGGTCCAGGCGACGAAATCGTCATGGCTGGCCCAGACCGTATGCGAGGCAAAAAGCGTGTAGCCTTCGGCCTCGTTGACCGGACCGCGCAGCAGATGGAACTCGCGGAAGCCTTTCATCTCGGCAAGGCTGGAATCGCGGTTCTTCCACACGGCTTCGAAGTCGGCCTCGGAGCCGGTCTGCACCTTGAAGCGGTTCATGGCGATATACATGGGGTTCCTTTCAGTAGGTCTCGAACGTTGATGATTGATGGCTTGAGTGACTGGCCACGGCTCAGAACGGACCGATTGGCGCCTTGAAGCGCCAGCTCGACATCCCGGTCTCAGGCGGGATTGGCGGGAATGGCGCCTGTTTTCGCACCAGGTCCAATGCGAATTGATCGAGCTCCGGGGAGCCGGAGCTCTTGGCAAGTTGCAAGTCGGCTATGTTGCCATCGGCAAGCACGACAAATGCCACCATCGCGTTGTTGCGGGCTGTCGTTTGCGCGGATTTCGATACACGGCGATTGGCGCGAGCCAACTTGCTGGCCACTTCGCCGCTATAGCGGGAAGCCGCCGCGTTGCCGGCCTCGCTTCGCTTTCTCCCTTTGCTGGCAATGGCCGCCTTGATTTCATGGCCGTCAGCCGAGCCGCGTTTCTCGTATGGTTCGCCGGCGGTTGCTGGAGCACTTTCCGGGCTCGGCCTTGCGATGGGAACCTGCGGCTGCTCTGGAACCGAGGCAGGCGTTTCGGTGTCCTCGGCCTGCACGGTCGGTTGCGCCGGCATTTCAGTTCTGGGAGGCGCCACGCTCTGGTCGTCGGAACGTGGCGTCCCCGCCACCAGTATGTCCGGCGTGACCGCCGGCAGCTTGACAGGTTCCGGCAGAGGCTCGGGAGGTGGCTTCGCGCCTTCCCGCGCGGGACGTGGAGGTTTTGTCGGTGATGTCGACCCCGCTGCCTTTTCCGGCCGCGGCTTGGCCGGCTGCGGATTCGGCACCAGCGTGACATTCATCGCAGCCTGGTCCTTGTCCAGTGCGCTACCGACCACCTTGTCTCCTGTGTGATCGCTGCCTTCCGACTGCACCCCGCCCTGGAGATCGAACGTTCCCTTGGGCGATATAAAAAAGGCCGCCGCCACGCCCGCGTGCAGCAGACAGGAGACGACGATCGCAGCCGGCCATTTGCCGTTGCCGGCAGGCGGCCGCGTCTGGGCAAACGGCTCGGCCGGCACGATGGCCAACTCGTCGCCGGCGTCGGGAAGGGGACTGGTTTCCTGCATGTCGCGCGGCGGAAAATGCAGCGGCCCAGGCGCCATTGTCAAATCAAGATAGACTGGCTCGAACAACAGAAGGCCGGCCAGGGGCCGTGCCTGGATATGTCGCGCCAAGGCGGGTTCTGGTCCCACATCAGACGCCGAAAGCAACGCCGGTCCTGGTGTCCGTCTTCAGCTTGCGCATGCAGGCGGCCGGTTCGAGGCCCGTGCCGGCGCATTCCGTCGCGCTGTTGATCAGCACACGGCTGACCTTGGTGCAGTCGGTGCCGGCCAGGTCAAAGCGCGTCACCTTTGTCTTGCCCGATGGCAAATCCTTGAAGTCGAGCACCGTCAGCCGGTCGACCACCCCGGCCTCGTTGAACAGGGCGATCTCGAACGCCGCCTTGGTGAGGTCGGCGCCGAGATTGTTGTTGACCAGGAAGGTCAGCCGGCAGCCTTTGTCAGAAGGCCGCGCGGCATTGAGTTCGAGGGTCAGGACCGGCTCGGACTGTTCAGCCCGCGCCGGAACCGTCGCAAGCGACATCGCCAGCGTCGAGGTCAGCAGACGAAGGGATGTCGTCAAGCTCGTCATGCTCAGCCTCCAAATCGCATGGTTGCGGCCAGCTTCAGCGTGATGCCCGGTTCATAGACAGCAACCGTCGTGCCGCCGTTCAGCGGGTTGGCGTATTTGACGTCGAACAGGTTGTCGGCACGGAAATCGACTTTCAGATTGTCGGTCGCCTGATAGCTGGCGAACGCGTTGACCAGTGTGTAGTCCGTGGCCACCGCATTGCCCTTCGGCTTGCCGTTATACTGTACCTCGCCGCCGACGGTCAGCTTGTCCTCGAGGAAGCGCAAGCCGAGCTGAGCGGTGACCTGAGAGGAAGGAATGGTGGCGAGGTCGGCTTCCACACCCTTGTAGGAAACCGTGTGGCCATCCGTGATCGAAGCCGAGAGGCCGGCATAGCCCCATGCCGCGTCATAGACACCTTCCAGCTCGAAGCCGTTGATCTTGGCCTTGGCGAAATTCTGATACTGGAAGCAGATCGGGATGCCGGGGCCGAAGGGGCAGCCGCTGCCTGGAGCGAACGGCGACAGCGTTACGCCGTCGATATAGTCGTCGACATCGTTGTTGAAATAGGCCGCCTTGATACGGAGTGCGTCGCCAGCCTCGAAGATGTCGTTCTGCTTGTAGTTGACGCCGAACTCGGTCGTCTTGCCGGTTTCAGGCCGCAGATTTGGATTGGGCAGGAAGGGGAAGCTGATGCCAGCCGGATGGTTGCCGCTGATCAGAGTCTCCGTGATCGACGGCGAGCGATAGCCTTCCGCATAGGTGCCGTAGAATTGCAGGCCGGCAAGCCCGGCGCTCTCGAACGGCGAGACACCGACCGTGACGCGCGGCGATAGCCTGTCGCCGGAAATATCGTGCGTGTCATCCTTCAGGCTATAGCTGTCGTAGCGCAGGCCGGCGATGACTTCGAGCCAGTCCCAGCTGAGCTTGTCCTGGACGTAGGCGCCCGACACATTCCGCTTGCCAGAAGGGGTGTAGAAACTGTCGCCGCCGGCAGCGCCGCCCGTCTTGACGTTGTCGCCGACCCAGTCACCGCCATAGGTCAGTTCATGCGCGATGCCGCTCGTCTCGAACCGTGACGTGTTCCAGATATCGATGCCGGTCGTGCCGACATCGAATGTCGACTGCGATCCTGCAGGCAGCACCACGGGAAAACCGGTCGCCGGATCGAAGCGGTTCTGCGGCACGAGACTGGTCAGGTCGAGATTGGTCTTGTTGTAGGAGGTGTTGATGTGGAGATCGAGCCAGCTCTTGTCTTCGTCCGTGATGTTGTAGCGGGCCGTGAAGGTGTTCGACTTCAGGTCGACATCATTCACAGACAGGCCGCCGCTGGTCTCGTTCCAGCCATCGCTAGAGCCGACCCAGCCAAGCTTCAGTTCACTGTTCTCGGTCGGCCGGATGGTGGTCTTGAGCAGGCCGCTCAGCACGTCGAAACCAGTGCCGTTGACGGTGTCGCCGCCGCCGTCCTTGTAGTTGTCGTAGTCGCGGTAGACGATGTTGCCCAGCACGTCCCAGTTCTGATTGATCCGATAGGCGCCGGATGCGCTTGATGTCCAGCCCTTGCCGTTGCTTTCGTAGCGTCCAGTAACGGAGCCTGCCCAGGTCTCGTCAGGCTTGAGGAAATCCAGCGCATCCTTGGTATCGAAGAAGACGACGCCGCCAATGGCGCCCGAACCATAGGTGTTGGCGACCGGACCGCGGATCACGTCGACGGATTTGACCAGTTCGGGATCGATGTAGAAGGTCGACTGGGTGCCGTGGTCGGAACGCTGGAAATTCTGGCGCGCGCCATCGACGATGACGGCGACGCGGCCGAAATCCTGTAGGCCTCGGATGTTGATGCTGGTACTGACGCGCCTGGCGTCTGCCTGCGCGGCGACACCTGGTACGCCGAGCAGCATTTCGTTGGGCGTCGTCGCCATTCGGCGGTCGAATTGCTCCTGGTCGACATGGCTGGCCGAAGCTAGCGATTCGATCGCCGTTTCGCCGGTGCGGCTGAGCACCAGGATCTTGTCGAGCAGCGTCGCGCCCGAGGGAGCTGCTTTTTCCTGGTCAGTCTTTTTCGATTGGCCGGTCTGCTCGCTCGCCGGCTGCGTCGCCTGTTGCGCGTGCGCCGATGGCGCGGATAGGGCGATCGCCGCGACGCTTGCAAGCAAAGCCATTGCACGGTTCGCCTTCGACCGGCCGCGCCATTCCCAATTCATCAACCCCATGCCCCAACTCCAAATTCCAGGTTCCATGCTGGCTGGCCCGGGGCTTGCTGGCATTTTTGATCGTATCCGGCATCTTAAATGTTGACTCATTTAGTCCGGTATTGCACTGACTAGTAAACATGATTATTCGAGTCAAGAAATGAATCGGCAATTTCGCAACGCCTAGCCAGATGCCCGGCACAGGAAAGGGATCGACCCAGATGAACACGCACAATCCCAACGATTTTCGCTATCGCGTCCGCCGTTCGGACGATGCCTCCGCCCGTTTCGACCGGATTCCGCTGGCGGTGCGAACGCTGTCCAGCAACACGCTGTTCCAGGGCGAGCACGAGATCGGCATCGAACATCATGGCGCGCTCTACCGGCTGAAGATCACCCGCCAGGGCAAGCTCATTCTCAACAAGTAAGGCAAGGCATCAGGGGTAAAGACATGGACCAGCGCGTAAAACCCGCTCCGCATGAAATCCGGCGGGCACGGACCGAGAATCCGAAAGCGCGCGAGCGTGACCTGGCCGGCCAGCTCGGCATTTCGGAAGCCGAGCTGGTCGCCGCGCATTGCGGCGATGGCGCCCTCCGCATCGAACCGCGCGTCAACGACTTCCTGACCGGTCTCGAGGCCGTTGGCGAGGTCATGGCGCTGACCCGCAACGAAAGTGCGGTGCACGAGAAGATCGGGGTCTATGACAAGGTCGTCACCGGCAACCACAATGCCATGGTGCTTGGCGAGAACATCGACCTGCGCATCTTCCCGAAAGTCTGGGCGCATGGCTTCGCCGTGGAGAAGCGGGACGGCGACGACATCCGCCGCAGCCTGCAGTTCTTCGACGCGGCCGGCGAGGCGGTGCACAAGGTGCATCTGCGCCCGGCCTCCAGCCTCTATGCCTACCAGAAGCTGGTCGCCTCCCTGGAATCCTCGAACCAGGAGCCGACGATCGACATTTCACGGCCCGTTCTCGATGAGGAAAGCGAGGCCGGGACCGCAAGCCTGGACGATCTGCGTGACCGCTGGAGCCGGCTGACGGACGTGCACCAGTTCTTCGGCATGCTGAAGACGTTGAAGCTCAGCCGTCGCCAGGCGGTGCGCATGATCGGCCAGGACTATGCCTGGCTGCTCGACAATGACGCGGTCCGGGCCATGTTCCATCACGCCGCCGAAGGCGAGATGCCGATCATGTGCTTCGTGGGCAACCGCGGCTGCATCCAGATCCATTCCGGCCCGGTCAAGTCGATCAAGACGATGGGACCGTGGATCAATGTGCTGGACGAGACCTTTCATCTGCACCTGCGAATCGACCACGTCCATGAGGTCTGGGCGGTGCGCAAGCCGACCAAGGACGGCCATGTCACCTCGCTCGAGGTCTATGCCGCCAATGGTGACATGATCATCCAGTTCTTCGGCAAGCGCCATGAAGGCGAGGGCGAACGCGACGACTGGCGTTTCCTGGCCGAGCACCTGCCGCGCATTCCAAGCCCGACGGCAGCCTGAGGAAAGTGTAATGCGTTCTGTTTCGAGACTGTCCGCCCTGCGCGGATCGATCATCGGTTCCGCGATCGGCCTTTCCCTGGCTTTCGCCGCAATGCAACCAGCCGGCGCCACCGAAGGCGTTTCGGTCTTCGCCGACCCTTCGAAGATCGCCGCCATTGGCGGTTCCATCACCGAAATCGTCTATGCGCTTGGCGAGGAAAAGCGTCTCGTAGCGCGCGATTCCAGCAGCCTCTATCCGAAAGCGGCACTCGAATTGCCCGATGTCGGCTACATGCGCCAGCTGTCGCCGGAAGGCGTCTTGTCGGTCAATCCGACAGGCATACTGGCATTGCACGGCAGCGGCCCCAAGGAAGCCGTCGACGTGCTGAAGAAGACGAGCATTCCCTTCATCGAAGTGCCCGAGCAATACAACCGCGAAGGCATCCTCCAGAAGGTCCGCATTGTCGGCAAGGCGCTCGGGGTCGAGGCCAAGGCGGAGGTGCTGGCCAAGGCGCTCGATGCCAAACTCACGGCCGCCGAAAAGCAGACAGAATCGATCAAGGGGCGCAAGCGCGTCCTGTTCGTGCTCTCGATGCAGGGCGGCAAGATCATGGCGGCCGGCAGCGACACCGCGGCCAACGGCATGGTCAAGCTGGCGGGCGGGGTCAATGCGGTGGAAGGCTTTTCCGGTCACAAGCAGATGTCCGACGAAGCGATCGTCACCGCCAGGCCGGACGTGATCCTGATGATGAGCAATGCCGGGCCTCCTGTGTCGGACGACGAAGTGTTCGGCAATCCATCCATAGCCTCGACGCCGGCCGGCACCGCGCGCAAGCTGATCCGCATCGATGGCGCCTACCTGCTCGGCTTCGGGCCACGCACGGCCGACGCCATCCACGACCTCGCCGTGTCGCTTTATGGCGCACAGGTCACGGACTGAGCATCATGGCCGACCAGTCGATCGCCGGTCCAGTGAAGGCGATGGGTGCATCCGAAGGCGATCGTTCCGGTCGCGCCCGTGCCGTCATCCTCTTGCTGTGCCTGGGCCTGGCGATCGCCGTCTTGCTTTCGCTCACATCCGGGGCGTCGGACGCATCCGCCGTGAACGTCATCAGGAATTGGCTCTTTGGCACCGTCGCCGGCGATGCGGCCCTCAACGCGCGTGACAGCCTGATCGTCTACGAAATCCGCCTGCCGCGCGTCATCCTCGGCATGTTGGTGGGCGCGGCGCTCGCGGTTTGCGGCGCCGTCATGCAAGGGCTGTTCCGCAATCCGCTCGCCGATCCCGGCCTGATCGGGGTTTCAGCCGGCTCCAGCCTTGGCGCGGTGGCCGTCATCGTGCTTGGCGGGACCGTGCTGGCACCGGCGACCGCCTTGCTTGGAACGCTCGCGCTGCCGTTTGCGGCGTTTTTCGGCGGCCTCGCCACCACACTGGTGCTTTATGAGGTCGCCACGCGACGCGGGCAAACCTCGGTCGCCACCATGCTGCTCGCCGGCATAGCCCTGGCGGCACTTGCCATGGCGCTGACCGGAATCCTGATATTCATGGCCGACGATCGCCAGTTGCGCGACCTGACCTTCTGGTCGCTGGGATCGCTCGGTGGTGCGACATGGGCCAAGATCGCTTCCGTGGGGCCCATCATCATCTTGGCGCTGGCGGCGATGCCGTTCCTGGCCCGCGGCCTCAATGCGCTGGCGCTCGGCGAGGCCACCGCCGGCCATCTCGGCATACCGGTGCAGCGGCTGAAATACACAGCCGTCATTGGTGTCTCGGCGGCGGTCGGGGCGTCCGTCGCCGTCAGCGGTGGCATCGGTTTCGTCGGCATCGTGGTGCCGCATCTGCTGCGCCTGCTGATCGGCCCGGACAATCGTTACCTGCTGCCGGCCTCGGCGCTGCTCGGCGCCTCGCTGTTGCTGTTCGCCGATGCCGTCGCCCGCACCATCGTGGCGCCGGCCGAATTGCCGATCGGCATCGTCACCGCCGTCGCTGGCGCGCCGCTCTTCCTGTGGATCCTGTTGCGCAAGCGCGGCGTGATCGACCTGTGAGATTTGGGACCTGTAGGAGTGTTTCATGATCGAAGCGCGCGATGTTTCTGTGGCGATCGGCAAGAAGCGTATTGTCGTTGATGTCGATTTCGAAGTCGGGCCGGGTGAAATCTCGGCCATCGTCGGTCCCAACGGCTCGGGCAAGACGACCTTTCTCAAGGCGATGTCGGGGGATCTCGCCCATACCGGACGGATCGTCATCAACGGTCGCGAGCTGTCGACGATGAAGCCGGTCGAGGCTGCGACGGTGCGAGCGGTGTTGCCTCAGGCAACGACCTTGTCCTTTCCCTTCACGGTGCGCGAGATCGTCAGGCTTGGCCTCGTCGGTGGCCGCTCGGGCGTGCTGTCCGGCGAGAACGAACGCCTGCCGGAGCGGGCGCTGGCGCGGGTCGATCTCGACGGCTTTTCCGGGCGTTTCTACCAGGAACTTTCGGGTGGTGAGCAGCAGCGCGTCCAGCTTGCGCGCGTGCTGTGCCAGGTCTGGGCGCCAGTTCTCGACGGCAGGCCGCGCTATCTCTTCCTCGACGAACCGGTTTCCAGCCTCGACATCAAGCATCAGCTGATTATCATGAACATCGCCCGCGATTTCGCCAGAAGAGGCGGGGGCGTGGTCGCGATCCTGCACGACCTCAATCTGACGGCCATGTATGCCGACCGCGTCTTCGTGATGCATCGCGGCCGGCTGGCCGCGACCGGCTCGCCGCGGGAGGTGCTAAGCGATGAGCTGATCGAAAAGGTGTTCGATTGCCGGCTCAAGGTCGGCGTGCTGCCGGCTAGCGACATGCCGTTCGTGCTCCCGCAATCGTCGGTCAGCTGATATTCAGCCGACCTCGCACGACTCGACAGGGATCAAGCTGCCGGCGCGCGGCGCTCCATCAACAGATCGATGCCGAGCAGGTTGCGCACATTCGGCCGCGCCGCCACCAGGTCGGCGATCGTGTAGCGGGCAAGCACGGCGAAGAAGGCGTTGAGCGCCTCGCGCAGCGCCGAATTCAACGCGCAGCTGTCGACGAGCGGGCATTCGGCCGCGTCGTTCTCGAAGCACTCCGCCATCGCAAAGCTTTCCTCGGTCACGCGCACAACGTCGAACAGGCTTATCGCTTCGGCGGCACGGCCGAGCCGTACCCCTCCGTTCCGGCCGCGGACAGTCTCGACCAGGCCGTTCTCGACCAAAGGCTGCAGGATCTTGAACAGGAACAGTTCCGACACCGAATAGGCGGCCGCGATCTCAGGGATGCGGCTCAACCGTTCATTGTTGGCGGCACAATACATCAGGATGCGCATGGCGTAGTTGGTCTGGCGGGTAAGCCGCATTTCATCCTCACAAAGCGCTGACACGGTGCAACCATGCCAGAGTGTAGACTTGCTGGCGCGGCTTCATCCGGATTTTCGGAGTCTCCACACTGGCCTCGACGGAATATGGCCTATACCTTGGAATAATTCCAGACTAGCTTCGCGTTATAGCTGAATATTCTCGTCAACTTTATGTGCGTGACCGGGTGAAACCCGGGGGTAATCACTGTCACGGGCATTCTGGCGGTCGAAACACTAAATAGGCTGAGATCGACGAGGAGCGGCCCATCCATGGCTCAATCGGACCAGTCCCTGGCGCCAGTGCGGTTCGATGCCGACGCGGGCGCCAAGCTTTCCGCGCTGCGGCGGACAAAGTTCGTCGCCACGGCGGCACTGGCACTCTGCGTGCTGGTCTTTGCCTTGGCCAAGTCCTTCCAGAGCAGCTATCCGTGGCTCGGCTTCGTCGCCGCCTTCGCCGAGGCGGCAACCATCGGCGGCCTTGCCGACTGGTATGCGGTGGTGGCGCTGTTCAAACGGCCGCTCGGGCTGCCCATCCCCCACACCGCCATCATCCCGGAAAACCAGGACCGCATCGCCGACAATCTCGGCCGTTTCATCGAGGTCAATTTCCTGGCGCCGGAGCCGGTGCGTGAAAAACTCGCCGAGGTCGATTTTTCGGCACTCGTCGCCGACTGGCTGGCCGATGCCGAGCGCGCCGCCGACCTGTCGCGCTTCGTCGTGCGGCTGGTGCCGCAGACGCTTGCCGCAGTCGAACAATCCGGTCTGCGCGGTTTCGTCACCAGCCGCATGCTGGAGCAGATCGAAAAGGTGCCGCTGGCGCCGCTGGCCGCCGAACTCTTGTCGGCTCTCACCGACGATCGCCGCCACCAGAAGTTGTTCGACGAGTTCATCAAGGTCATCGGCCGGTTTCTCAACGACGAACAGGCGCTGGCGACGATGCGCGACAAGATCCGTGAGGAATTGCCGTCGCTGTTCAATCTGTTTCGCGCCGACGCCTATCTCCTGAAGAAGATCGTCGCCTCGGCGGGCTCCCTGCTGGACGAGGTGCGTGCCGATCCCGACCACCCGATGCGCGCCGAATTCGACCGTTTCGCGCTAGGCTTCGTCGAGCGGCTGCGCACATCCAGGCAATATGCCAAGCGAGCGGAGAAAATGAAGCGCGATTTCCTCGCCAGACCCGAAGTCAGGGCGCTGGCCGGCGACATGTGGGAGAGCCTCAGCCTGTTCATCGAGCAGGATGCCAAGGCGCCGAAATCGCTGATCCGGGAGCAACTCGCCAGCATGTTCGTCGAGGTCGGCCGCCATCTTGCCGGCGATGCGCAGATCCGGGCCGACATGAACGGGGGATTCGTGGTGGCGCTGGCCTCTTTCGTCGAGAGCCAGAAGAGCGGCGTATCGAAATTCATCGCCGACCAGGTCAAGCGCTGGGATCTGGCGCAATTGACGCGCCTGATCGAGATGAACATCGGCAGGGACCTGCAATATATCCGCTTCAACGGCATGATCATCGGCGGGCTGGCCGGCATCGTGCTCTATACGATCGAGTTGCTGCTCCCGGTCAATTGATCCGTATCGACCGCCAGGCGTGCGTTCGAAATGGACACACGGCGTTCGAGTGCTATTCTCCCGTCGAGGGCGTCCGCACCCGCGGCAACAGGGGAGAAGACAATCATGGCCAGGCAACCGGAATCCGATTCCTTCATGGAGATGTTCGGCAGATTCGGCCGTGACCTCAAGGTGCCCAATGTCGATGTCGAGGCGATCCTTGCGCATCATCGCAAGAATCTGGAAGCGCTGGAGAAGGCGGCACGGACCAGTGCGGCCGGGGCATCCTCGCTGTTGTCGAGGCAGCGCGAAATGCTGCAGGACACGCTGCGGGAAGTCGCCGACATGGCGCAGAGCTACCGCGCACCGGGCAATCCGCAGGAGCTCATGGCCAAGCAGGCGGAGTTTGCCAGAAAATCCTTCGAGGCGGCGCTCAAGAACGCCGGTGAAGTGGCTGAACTGGCAAGGAAATCAGGTACCGAATCGATCGATATCCTGCGCGCGCGCATCAAGGAAGCGATGGAGGAGGTCCGCGCCGGTTACGGGCAGAAGTAGGTTCTCATCGGCTGTCGTTCCGTCCTCGGCCAAGCACGCCGGTTCGCGATTCCGCAACCTTGCGCATGGTTGTATTAGCGCCACAGCATAAGCTCCCGGCAGCCTGGAAGGTTGGAAAATCCGAATTCGGCCTGCCAACGCGTGGCAATGCATGGCACGAGTGAGCTCGAATCCGTCGGAACGGATTTGCGCAGGATGAATTGACAGAGGCCGCCGGTTCGTGGTCCGGAAGCTTTGGAAGCGATCGGGAAAGCAGGAATGACGGAAGTACGGCCTAAAACGCCGCCTAGCTACGAGCAGCTGAGAACGATGTCCGGACAGGAGCTCGGCGTCTCGGAATGGACCACGGTCGACCAGAACCGTATCAACCAGTTCGCCGACTGCACCGGCGACCATCAATGGATCCACGTCGATCCTGAACGGGCGCGGCGGCAAAGCCCGTTCCGCACCACGATCGCGCATGGCTATCTGACGTTGTCGATCATCGGCGCGCTGGCCCTCGACATGGGGATCGTTCCCGAGAATACGCAGGCCGCCTTCAATTACGGTTTCGACAAAGTGCGTTTCCTGGCGCCGGTCAAGGTCGGCGCACGCATTCGCCTGCGCACGACGCTGCTTTCCATGGAAGACAGAGGCCCAGGCCAGTATCTGATGAAGGCAGCCAACACGGTCGAGATCGAAGGCGAGGAAAAGCCGGCGCTGATGGCTGAAACGCTGGTCATGCTTTACGAACGCCGCAAACGGGCAGGGGCCTGAACGGCGGTCCGCCAGGCCCCTTGCGTCATTTCCTTCAGCTGTTCTTGTCCTGCCTTGTCTGCTTGCTCCGCAAAAGCCTGAGCGCAAGCAGCGTTATCACCGCGAAAACAGCGGCATAGAAGGCCAGGGGCCATGCTGTGTCGCCGCCGAGCAGGAGCACGAACAACGTCCCGGCGATGCCGACGATCAGGCTCTGGACGCAGAAATAGAGCGCCACCGCCGTCCCCGCGACATCGCCGAAGGCTTCGAGCGCGCCATTGGCCGTGACCGATCCGGCGAAGACGATGCCCACGGCCATCACCCACATAGGCAGGACGAAGGTCGTGAAGGAGGGGGCGGCGAAGATCTGGCCCAATGCCAGCATCGCGGCGCGGAGAAGCAACGTCGCCATGCCGCGGGCGAGACTGCCGGCGACGCCCCAGCGGGCAATGAGCGACTTCGCAAATCGCGTGGTCGCGACCATCACCAGTGCCGCCGTGGCAAAGGCGATGCTGAAACCGATCTGCGAGAAGCCGGCGCGATCGATGAGAACCCTGGGCGCTGTCGAGAAGAACACGAAGAAGGTGCCCATCGCCGTGGCGAAGCCGAGCGTGTAGGTCCAGAAGGCGAAGCTACGCAGGATCGTGCCGAAGGCAGGACGCGGACCTGAGCTGTTTGAGGCGCGCGTCTCATGCCATCGCAGCCACGCATTGAGCGTGGCCGCAGCGGCCAGGATGGCAAGCGTGACGAAGATGGCACGCCAGTCGAATTTCCAGGCGATCAGGGCGCCGGCGACCGGGCCCAACGCCGGCACGAAAGCCAGCATGGAGCTGAACAGACCATAGATGACCGTGCCCTCCGGCCTTTCGGCATAGACATCCCGGATGGTGGCGAAGGTTGCGACCAGAACCGCCGATGCGCCCATCGCCTGCACGATGCGCATCACGACAAAGGGCGTGGCAAGCGACGTGACGGCGAGCAGGACGGAAGCGGCTGCGAACAAAAGCCCGCCGCCGATCAGCACCGGGCGCCTGCCTATGCGGTCGGAGATCGGGCCGAACACGACCTGACCGAGGCCGAGGGTCACCATGTAGAGGCTGAGCGTCAGCTGAATGATGGCAGGCGATGTGCCGAGAGCTTCCGGCATCACCGGAACCACCGGCAGGTAGATGTCCATGGCCAGCGAGGCAAGGATATCGAAAGGCGCCATCAGCAGCAGCGCCGAAGGCAAGGAATAGGCCCATATTGGGGTGGGTCGTTTCGGAAAAGGCATGATTGAGCATCCGCACAAATGGTGAGATTTGGCGGCGATTCTGCCATTTCATGGTTGGTCTGGTTTGACGGGGCAGAAGGCCGCAACAACGAGGTGTCGCCGCGGCTTATTTGTCTGCTGACTTGGTGGTTCCCATACCGCTGTCCCGAAATTTGACATCGCAGACATGCGTCCGCGCGCCGGTCAGTACCAGCGCGGGATCGGCTCGGCAACCTTTGCGCTGCTCCATGAGCTATCAAACGGTTCGGTTCAAGGCAGACTGGGTTCCGCTCGGCGAGCGACGCGGGCGGAGAGCAGGGCAAGGACCAGCGCGGCCAGGGCCAGGGCGGTGGCTGTCCGAAAAGTGATCTGCATGCCTCGGGCCGCGACCGCGGAACTCAAGAGCTGTTGCCCGATCCCTTGCCGAGCGTCACTTGATGCGATCGCGAATATGGCGCCCATCAGCGATGCGCCAGTGATGAGGCCGAGATTGCGCGACAGGTTGAGCAGACCGGAAACGACGCCACGTTCGTTTGCGCTTACACCGCCCATGACGGCCGCGTTGTTGGAGGTCTGGAACAGGGCGTAGCCGAAGCATGTGACGGTGATTGGAACGACATAGCTGGCAATGCCGAACTTGGTCAGGGCAAGCGACAGGAGGAACGTCCCCGTGGCGAGGCAGGCCAGGCCGGCGACCATCATCGCGTGGGCGCCGAGGCGATCGGTCAGGCGGCCGGCCAGCAGCGCCGACAAGGTCGAGACAAGCGGCCCGGTCGAAAGCGCCATTCCGACCATCGCGGCATCCAATCCGAGCCCGCGCGACAGATAGAACGGAGCAACCACGAGGGTTGCCATCATCACCGTCGCGACGATGAGACTCATGGCAAGGCCGGCGCTCAGCCGTGGGTCGCGGAAGCGGGCGAGTTGGATCAGGGGCGCCTTCGCCTTCGCCTGCGCGATGGCGAACACGATGACGCCGATACCGGCCGCGACCAGCAGGCCCAAATTGGGCATGCCGAAATTGCCTCTTCCAAGCGTCAATGCCAAGGCATAGGCGCCCAAGGTAAGGGCCAGCAGGGCGGTGCCCGTGGCGTCAAACGTGCCTCGACCGGCCTCCATTGTCCCGCTGCGCGCCGGCAGGGCACGCCAGGCGAGAGCGAAGGTCAGAAGGCCCAGCGGGACATTGACAAGAAAGATAGCCCGCCAGCCAAGGCCAGCGATCAAAAAGCCACCAAGCGAAGGCCCGAGCGTCGTGCCGATCGCGGACATGGCGCCGAGCAGGCCCATGGCGCTGCCGGTTCGCTCCTTGCTCACGGTTTCCGCGACGAAGGCCAACGTCAGCGCCATCATCAGCGCGGCGCCAAGCCCCTGCATGGCGCGTGCCGCGATCAGCAGCCAGAGCGTCGGTGCCAGGCCGCAGAGCACCGATGCCAGGGTGAACAGCGCGATGCCGCCGAGCAGCAACGGCCGGCGCCCGAACATGTCGGCCAGCCGCCCGGCGCCGACGATCAGTGTCGTGATGGCGAGCAGATAGGCGAGAACCACCCATTGCACGGACTGGAACGATGCATCGAAAGCCTGCATGAGCGAGGGCAGCCCGACGCTGGCGATGCTGGTTCCCAATGACGATAGCAGCGTTGCGAGCGACAGGCTCGCCACCGCCAGGCCGGTGGACCGGGCCTGTTGCGGCGCCGATATCAGTTCCCGATTTTGCTCAGCGAGTGCCAAGGCGATCTCCTTCTGTCTGCTCCCGAAGCGGAGCCGTCGGAGATCTAGTCTTGTGATTGATATGGCGGAAGGTGCATCATTTGCATCTTATCCGTGCGTCAAACGCCATATCATGCTAGGATCGAGCGATGATATCGCCAGATCTCAATCTGCTGTTTGCCCTCGATGTCCTGCTGGCCGAGGGCAGCGTGGCGCGCGCGGCTCACCGTCTGCGCCTCAGCCCCTCGGCGATGAGCCGAACGCTGGCGCGGCTGCGCGAGGCAACGGGCGATCCTCTGCTGGTGCGTGCCGGGCGCGGCCTGGTGGCGACGCCGCGTGCGGAGGAATTGCGGTCACAGGTCGGCCGTGTCGTCCAGGACGCGGAAGTGCTCCTGCGCCCTGCCGAGTTGCTTGACCCCTCAAGTCTGGACCGGATCTTCACATTGCGCACCAACGAAAGCTTCGTCGAGGAGTTCGCGCCTCGTCTCGTCAGCCGCATCGAGGCCGATGCACCAAGGGTGCGGCTGCGTTTCTCGCCGAAGTCCGATAAGGATGCGATGTCGCTGCGCGAAGCGGCGATTGACCTAGAAATTGGCGTTGCTGGCGAGACCGGACCCGAAGTGCGCATCCAGGCGCTGTTTCGCGACCGTTTCATCGGCGCTGTTCGATCAGGCCATCCCCTGAGCGAGGGCAAGGTGACGCCCGAGCGCTATGCGGCCGGCCGGCACATCAGCGTTTCGCGGCGCGGCCGCGAGAAAGGGCCGATCGACGAGGCCCTGAGCACGATTGGCTTGCGGCGGACAGTCGTGTGCATGGTCTCGGGCTTTTCGGCAGCACTTGCCATGGCCCGAGCCTCGGACTTGATCGCCAGCGTGCCCGAGCGGCATACGACAGGAGCGCGCGCCGGCATGCACAGTTTTCCCCTGCCGGTCGCCACCTTGGACGTCACCATCTCCATGCTCTGGCATCCGCGCCTCGATGCCAATCCGGCACAACGCTGGTTGCGTGAGTGCGTGCGCGAGGTTTGTTCGAAGCACTGACGATTTCGTGCCAAATCAGCGAGCCATCGCCGTTTCGAGCGCCTTGAAAATCCGCTCGTCCGCGCACTGGGCGACGTTGAAGCGCAGGAAGCGACTGGCGGACTGCGACAGGCTGAACGCATTGCCGGGTGCCAGCACGATGTTGTCGGCCAGGGCGCGGCGGGCGATTTCGGCCGCGTCCACCCCGTCCGGCAGGCCGCACCACAGGAACAGCCCGGCCGGCTGCTCGATCCAGGGCATGATGCCGATCGCTTTCAGCCGGGCGCTGGTTTCAACCATGGCGCGCGCAAGCTTGGCGCGCAGCAGATCCATATGTTTGCGGTAGCTGCCGTCCCTCAGCAGCGTCAGCACAAGTTCGGCCGCCAGCCGTCCGCCGCCGAAAGTCGTGGCGATCTTGAGATCGGCCAGGCGCTCGATCCAGTCTCGGGGCGCGGCGATGAAGCCACAGCGGACCGACGCCGAGAGCGTCTTGGAGAAACTGCCGATCTGGACGACGCGACTGAGGCCATCGAACGCCGCCAGCCTGGGGGCGGGGGTATGCTCGAAATCGGCGAAGATGTCATCCTCGACGATGGTCAGGTCCGACTGGTCGGCTAGCTTGAGCAACCGGTGCGCGGTGACCGGAGACAGGATCGCGCCGGTCGGATTGTGGATGGCGGAGTTGGTGATGTAGAGGCGCGGCCGGTGTTCGGCCAGCGCCTGGGCGAACAGTTCGATGTCCGGTCCCGATGGTGTGTAGGGAATGCTGACGACCTTGGCGCGATGGGCACGCAGCAAAGCGTGGAAATTGAAATAGCAGGGGTCGTCGACCAGCACCGTGTCGCCGGGCTCGATCAGGAACCGGCAGAGCAGATCGATCGCCTGGGTGCCCGATTCCGTCAGCATGATCTGTTCGGGGGAGGCTTCGATGCCGTGCCCGGCCATGCGCCGCGCCAGCAATTGCCGCAGCGGCGGCAGGCCAAGCGGCGTGCCGTAGTCGGCAAGCGCGACATCGTCGGCACGCGCGACCGTACGCAGTGCCCGGCGCAGTCCGGTCTGGGGCATCCATGATGCCGGCAGCCAGCCGCAACCGGGTTTCAGGACCTCCTCGCCAGCCTCCAGCGACTGGCGCGAAACCCAGAGCGGATCGACGGCACGATCGAGCCGGGGGCCGATCTCGGCCAGGGACAGCGGCGCCAGCGAGCCGGCGGCATAAAAACCGGAACCCGGCCGGGAGCGGATCGCGCCTTCGGCGGCGAGCCGCTCATAGGCTTCGACGACGGTGGATTTGGACACCTGCATGGACTTCGCGAAGGCACGGATCGACGGCAATCGGGTTCCCGGTGTCAGGCTGCGCGCTGCGATCCGCTGACGGATGGTCGCCATGACGCTCTCCACAAGGGTGCGTGCGCCGTCGGGTTCCAAGGCAAGGTCTGTCATCCGTACTGCTCAATCCTCCATTACAGTTTCATCGAATTGTACCCCATTGTCTCTGGCCGCACCATGGGCGTCCGCCCGATAGAGGGCGAAAGCAATGGAGCCTGCGATGGACAAGACGGCGAGCGGCTGGGTGAACGGATTTATCGGCGTGCTGATCTTCAGCGGTTCGTTGCCGGCGACGCGCGTGGCGGTGATGGATCTCGATCCCATATTCCTGACATCGGCTCGCGCGGTCATAGCCGGCCTGCTTGGTCTGGCGCTGCTACTTGCATTCCGCGAGAAACGCCCTGGGCGTCATGACTTGCTGTCGCTCGTCATTGTTGCTCTTGGCGTGGTGGTCGGTTTTCCCTTGCTGACGGCATTGGCGCTGAAGCATGTCACTTCGGCCCACTCCATCATCTTTGTCGGCCTGCTGCCGCTGGCGACCGCGATCTTTGGTGTGTTGCGCGGCGGTGAACGGCCCCGGCCGGCGTTCTGGCTGTTCTCATGCCTCGGCAGTGCGCTGGTGGCGGGTTTTGCACTTGCGCAAGGCGTGACGGCTTCGCCGGTCGGCGATGGGCTGATGCTTGCGGCCATCATCGCCTGCGGCCTGGGCTACGCCGAGGGTGCCGCACTGTCGCGCAAGCTCGGCGGCTGGCAAGTGATCTGCTGGGCGCTGGTGCTGTCCCTGCCGATCATGCTGGTGCTGACGTTTGCGACCCTGCCGCCATCCTTCGCCAGCGTCGGCTCCAATGCCTGGATCGGCCTTGGCTATGTCTCGCTGTTCAGCATGCTGATCGGCTTCGTCTTCTGGTATCGCGGCCTGGCGCAAGGCGGTATTGCAGCGGTGGGGCAGTTGCAGCTTCTGCAGCCGTTTTTCGGGCTCGCATTGGCGGCGACGCTGCTGCACGAGCAGGTCAGCCCAATGATGATTGTCGTCACGCTCGGCGTGGTGACATGTGTGTTCGGCGCGAAGAAATTCGCCAAGCGGGATTTGCCGCGGCGTGCGGCTGCATAGGGATGATGCCGACCCTGACTAGTTTTTCGTATAGTCAGGCCCAACCCGTGTCGGCAGGCCGTCGGCGAGTTTCAACCACGGGAGCTTCTCCTCAAAAGCGACATGCAGCGTGGGTGCAAATTTTTCCGGCTCCTCCATCCCCGCTGCAAAAAAATGCATGACACCGGACATGTTCGTTGAGCGGAAGGACAGCGGCGAGCCGCAGTGATCGCAAAATGTTCTTTCCACACCGGGTGAAGAGTTGAATACCTTCGGTGGCTTGCCCAACCATCGCCAGTGGCCGTCCAAGACGCCAATGTAGGTGGTCATCGGCGCGGAACATTGCCGCCGACAACTTTCACAATGACAGACCACGCATGCTTGCGCCGGCCCATCGACTTCAAAAGCAATAGCGCCGCATAAGCAATGACCACGCATGGAAACTCTCCTCAAGTCATTGACCCAATAAGTTGTACCGGGCGTAGCGGGAGAGCCGCCATGAGATGCGTCGAGCTGGCGCTCAATTGCGACATTACCGATGAAGTATCAGCGGCGCCTTCTTGTCGAGCATGGCCTTGGCGGCCATCAGATTGTCGCTTCGCTTTCACCGCCCTTTGGCTCTGAACGAGTTTAAGCTCTAGGTACCCGACTGCGGCACTGTCCTTTCGGCGACATACACCATGTGCATTGAGCTCGGATCGGTCGGCAGCAGGTCAGGGTGAGCGAATTCGCCGCCCTCGATTTTCTTCATCCCCAACCTTTGCATGACGGCTTCGGACCGCTTGTTCGCCAATGCGGTGAATGCGTAGACGCGCGGCGCATCCAGGCTGCCGAATGCATAGTCGAGGGCGGCGCGAGCGGCTTCGGTCGCATAACCCTTGCCCCAATGGTCGCGAGCAAGCCGCCAGCCCACCTCCAGGGCCGGGCCGAAAGGGAAATCGGTCCCGAGGCGGTGCAGGCCGACCGCGCCGAGCAACGCCCCGTCGCCGATACGCTCGGCGGCCCAGAAAATCGGCTCGCCGACTTCGGAAAGCCGCATCAGTTGTTCGACGATGTCGCTGGTCTCAGAGGCGGTCTTCATGCCGCCGAGGAACTGCATCACCTCCGGATCGGCGTGGATAACACCCAATAGGGGCTTATCCGCCTCTCGCCAGGCCCTGAGCTTCAACCGGTCGGTCGCGATCATACACTCTCTCCAAGAGGATCGGCTCACCCCCGCTACCATAATAGCGTTCTGGCTGTGATTGAGTCTCGACCTTAGAACTTCGTCACCACGCCGATGCCGATGCCCTCGAAACCGCCCATCGCCATCAAGGCTGCTGGCGCCTCGTCGAGGCTTATCTTCTTGCCGACCAGCAGTTCGGGCTTGAGCTTGCCGTGGCGGATCATCTCCATCATCGCGGGGTAGCGATAGGCCTGCATGCCGTGACTGCCGAGGATTTCGAGTTCGAAGGCGATCACCTTGTCCATCGGCACTTGCGGTCGGGCATGCTCGCCCAGCATCAGGCCGACCTGCACGTGACGGCCGCGTCGGCGCAGGTTGGCGATCGAGTTGAAGGACGTCGTGGGGTGGCCGAGCGCGTCCATCGACATGTGAGCGCCGCCATTGGTGATCTGCTTGACCGCCTTGACGACGTTCGGCGTCGTGGAGGCGTTGATGGTCGCCACGGCACCGATTTTTTTGGCGAAGTCCAGTTTCTCGTCGGTGAGATCGATGGCGATGACATTGGCGCCCATCGAACTGGCGATCATGATCGCCGACAGGCCGACGCCGCCGCAGCCATGCACCGCCACCCATTCGCCCGGCGTCACCCGGCCCTGGTCGACGATGGCGCGGAACGACGTGACGAAGCGGCAGCCGAGGCTGGCGGCGGTGGCGAATTCCATTTCGTCGGGCAGGCGCACGAGATTGGTGTCGGCGTGTTCGATGGCGACATATTCGGCGAACGAGCCCCAGGCGTTGAAGCCAGGCTGAGACTGATGTTCGCAAACCTGATGATTGCCTGATGTGCATTCGAAGCAGTGGCCGCAACCGACGGCGAACGGCACGGTGACGCGTTCGCCCGCCTTCCAGCGGGTGACGTGCTTGCCGGCGGCGACGACGATTCCCGCCAGTTCATGGCCCGGCACGTGCGGCAGGCGGATATCGGCGTCATGGCCCATCCAGCCGTGCCAGTCGCTGCGGCAGAGCCCCGTCGCCTCGACCTTGATGACGACGCCATCGGCAGCCGGCTTCGGATCGGGCACGGTCTGGATGGTCGGCGCTTCGCCGAATTTCTCGAAGACGACGGCTTTCATCGGTCACTCCACCCTTGAGACTGCACGTGGGAAACGATAACCGATTCCCTGACCGGTCAAGCGGAAATCGATCCCGCGATGCCAACGGAGGAGGTGAATGGCGGTTCGTCGTCTTCTTCCAGCACGTACAGGATATGGCAGCCCTACGCCTCGATATCGGCCAGCACCTTTGCCTCGTCGGCATCGCTGGCTTCTCTATTCGGCATCGATCTGGTTCTGTGGCGCGGCTTTCTGGAAGGCCGGCAGTGCCATGCAGCCGGCATTGATGCGCGAAATCGTCGGATAGGGCATCATATCGACGCCAAAGCGGGCATTGCTGGTGACTTGCGCGGCAAGGCAGATGTCGGCCAGTCCCGGCGTGTCGCCGTGACAGAATGTGCCGGTTTCGGGCGAAGCCGTCAGCAATTGCTCGAGCGGCGCAAAGCCTTCATTGACCCAATGCCGGAACCAGTTGGCGACATCCTGGTCGCCGGCGCCGAACAGGGTGCGCAGGGAGGTCAGCACGCGCAGATTGTTCACCGGGTGGATGTCGCAGGCGATGATCTGCGCCAGCATTCTCACCCGTGCCCGGCTGGGCGGGTCTTTCGGCAATAGCGGAGGTTCAGGTATGGTCTCGTCGAGAAATTCAATGATTGCCAGCGATTGCGTCAGGAGCATGCCGTCCCTCCAGATCAGCGCCGGCACCAGCCCCTGCGGATTGACCGCGAGATAGGCCGCCTCCAGATGCTCGCCGTGACGCAGGTGATGCGGGATGTAGTCATAGCCCACCCTTTTAATCTCCAGGGCGATCCGCACCCGATACGAGGTGGAAGAGCGGAAGTAGTTGTGCAGGACGATGTCGCTCATGGCTTCGGCTGGCCGATGGTCACTTCGATCGTGCCGATGCCGTCGACGCCGCCTGATATCGTTTCACCCGGCTTGACCGCGCCGACACCGGCCGGCGTGCCGGTGAAGATCAGGTCACCGGCCTGCAATTCCACGCCTTCGCTGCAGATCGAGACGATATCGGCAATCGGCCAGATCAGCTCGGCGAGGTCCGCATCTTGTTTCACCGCGCCGTCGATGGCGAGCCAGATACGACCCTTCGCCGGGTGCCCGGATTTCCGCGCGGCAACCAGCGGACCGCAGGGCGCGGAACGGTCGAACGCCTTCGACCAATCCCAGGGCCGCGCCGCCTTCTTGGCGGCATCCTGCAGATCGCGCCGGGTGAGGTCGATGCCGACGCCATAGCCCCAGACATGGTCCAGCGCCTTGTCGCGGGAAATGCGAAAGCCCGATGTACCGATCGCCACCACCAGCTCGATCTCGAAGTGGAGATTTTCGGTCAGCGGTGGATAGGGGATATGAGTGCCGGAATCGACCACCGCGTCGGTCGGCTTGGTGAAGAAGAAAGGCGGATCGCGCTCGTCATTGCCGAATTCGCGCGCATGCGCCGCATAATTGCGGCCGACGCAGAAGATGCGCCGCACGGCAAAGCGTTCGCCGGAACCCGCAATGGCGACAGAAGGCGTTGGCGGGACGGGAAGGACAAAGGCGGTCATGGCGATCTCTGCGTATGATGGCGATACATTCGGCCGATTTCGGGGGTCGGGCAAGGCGTCGCTTTTCATAAAGCATGGGCTTTGCCGCGGCTGGATGAGGAATTCAGGGCTTCCGATCTTTTTGCTGCGATGAATCCCGTCAACAGGCGATAGACTATTTGCCAATAATCCGGCCATGGTCAGGAGACTATGGTGTGCCCGGTAAACCGGAACGAGCCCTATGACCCCTCCCACCGATCGTGTCCGGTTTCTTATCATCGACGACCATCCGCTGTTTCGCGAGGCGCTGCACAGCGCCGTCCAAATGGCTTATCCCGAGGTCGACACGGTCGAAGCGCGATCGATTACCGAGGCGCTGGATCTGCTGGCCGATGCAAAGCCTTTCGACCTGGCGCTCCTCGACCTCAGCATGCCCGACGTGCACGGCTTCGACGGGCTGCTGCAGCTCAGGACCCGTTATCCGCGCCTGCCGGTGGTGATCGTGTCGGGCTATGAGGAGCCGAGGATCATCTCCGAGGCCTTGTCCTATGGCGCTGCCGGCTTCATCCCGAAATCAGCGCGCAAGAGCGATCTCGCCGCGGCAATCCGCTCGGTGATGGACGGCGCGATCTATGTGCCGGAAACCTATGAGGGCCTGCCGCCGGGCGCCGACAGTGCCGATCGCGCCGACATGCTCCAGCGCCTCTCCAAGCTGACGCCGCAGCAGTTGCGCGTGCTGCAGATGCTGCGCCAGGGCCTGCTCAACAAACAGATCGCCTTCGAGCTACAGGTCGGCGAGACCACGGTGAAGGCGCATGTCTCGGAGATCCTGCGCAAGCTCAACGTCTACAGCCGCACGCAAGCGGTGATCGAGGTGTCGAAGCTGGACAATGCCGAGCTGTTTCGCGATCAGGCCGGTTTTTGAGCCATTAGTCCTCCGCTGGGGACTCTAAGCCAGCAAATGCGCCAGCAGCGCGCGCAGTTGCGCGGGCTTCAACGGCTTGCGCATCAGTTCGATGCCGCCGGCGCGCGCTGCCTTGGCCACGGCTTCGGAACTGTCGGCGGTGACGATCAGCGCCGGCACGGCGCGGCCGAGATAGTCGCGGACCTCCGATATGGTGGCGGTGCCGAGGTCGCCGCCGTTGAGATGCTGGTCGGCGATGACGATGTCGGGCACCCAGTCGGTATCGCCGAGCATGTCCAGCGCATCGTCAGTCGAGGTCGCGGCCCGCACCAGGCACTGCCAGCGCTCAAGCAGGAAGGTCATGGCCTCCAGCACCTCGGCATCGTTCTCGACCAGCAGCACCTTGGTGCCGAACAGGCCGTAGCCGCGCGGCCGTTCCAGGCTGGCGGCGCTGGCGATGGCATCGGCCGGCACGCCGAGGCCGACGGGGACATCGATGTGGAAGATGGTGCCGCGGCCAACCTTGGATGAAAACGTCACGGGGTGGCCGAGCGCGCCGGCCATGCGGCGCACGATGGCGAGCCCGAGCCCAAGCCCGCCGCCATCGAGTTCGGCATTGGCCGGCGAGGTGCCGCGATGGAATTCCTCGAACACCGCTTCGCGCTGGTCCTCGGGAATACCGCAGCCCGTGTCGGCGACATCGATGCGGATGGTGTCGCCGCGATGGCGTGTGCCGACGAGCACGCCACCCGAACGGGTATAGCCCAGCGCGTTGGAGAGGATGTTCTGCAGGATGCGGCGCAGCAAGGTCCTGTCCGAGCGGACCACCGCATTGACCGGCCGGAATTTCAGCGACAGCGCCTTCAACTCCGCCACGGGCTGGAAATCCGAGCGCAGCGACGAGAACAACGCCTCCAGGCTGACATCGCCGATGTCGGGCTGGACCACGCCGGCGTCAAGCTTGGAAATGTCGAGCAAGGTGCGCAGTAGGTCTTCCATCGTCTCCAGCGAGCGCTCGACCTGCCGAACCAGTTTTTTTCCCTCCTCGCTGGTCTGCACCTCGGCGAGCGCCGAGACGGAGAGGTGGGCGGCGTTCAGCGGCTGCAGCACGTCGTGGCTGGCGGCGGCGAGGAACCTTGTCTTGGACAGGTTCGCCAGCTCGGCACTCTCCTTGGCGGCGCTGAGGTCGATGTTCGACTGTTCCAGCCTGCGCAAGGTCGAATGCAGTTCCTCGGTGCGCGTGCGCACCCGGTTTTCCAGTGAGATCGCGGTCTGGAACAACGAAAAGGCATTGCCTTGCTGGTCCATCGAGCGCTCGACGCGGCTGACCAGGGCGGCGTTGATCTTCTTCAGCCTGTCGAGATCGTTTATGTCCCTGAGCGGCATTTTGTTGCGCCTATTCAGCCGCTTGCCGGTCACCGAAGGCGATGCCGGTGAAAGTCTGGTTCAGGTGCATCGACCGATATTGCTCGCCATAGGTGCCGAAGCCGATGACATTGTTGACCCTGTAGAGCTCCGAAATGTCGCGAAAGACCTGCCGGTTGCGCGCATCCAGCCGGCGCAGCACGCAGTCGAAGCCAAGAATCATATCGATACCACCCAGCCTTTCCTCGACCTCGCGCAATGCCGCTCGTGTCGCTTCCACCATGTCCTTGGGCTGGGCGATCGACAGCACGACACCGTCGTCGATGGCGCAGAAGAACGACAGCGAGCCATCCGCGTGCATCTTCTGGATCGAGCGGCAGTAATATTCTCCGCCCACCTTCACCACCACGGGATGCGAGGCGAAGCTCAGCGGCGTCAGGGTCTGCGGGAGGATGCCGACGGAAGCGGCATATTCCTCCGCCGCATTGGTGGCGTTGAACTCCCGCACGATGCGATGATCCGGATCGGACGCGGTCACCACCAGCTTTTCGTCGGTGGGAACGAAGTTGTCGGTCTTGAAGACGTGGAACGGAATTTCCGTGGCGATCAGCACGATGATGGCGCTGTCCGAAGTGACGGCGCCGTTCGAGATCAGACGCGTCGTCTCGAATTTCAAATCGTCACCGGCCGAGCCGCCGAGCAGCGGTATGTCGTCAAGACCCCAGTGGATGGCCGAACTCACCGCTTCCTCGGCGTAGGACAGCCCGTCGATGAAGCAGAGCGCGAAGGTGTTCCTGGTCTGCTCGCCGCCGGGCCGGGCGCGCAGCGTGCGCCGCAGGGCCTCGACCTCTTCGGTGATCCTGTCCATGCCCGATGTCGACAAATTGTCGACCATGGTGCTGACCGCCGTGAAGGACGCCGAGGGCAGCAGCATCGCCAGCATATGGCCTTCCTCGAGCCCCTGCGGCGTGATCTCGCCGGCGGTGGAACAGCCGGCATGGTGGAGCCCCGGCGCGCACGTCGTGAGCGCCTGCGAGAGGGTGCTTGCCTCGACGAGGCTTTGGGAAAAGAACACGAGGGCAAAGCCGGCATCGATGGCAGCGGCCTCGGCGGCTACCGCGCGTGCGAAGACGTCCGGGTCGGGCTCGTCCGTGGTCAGCGCCGACAACCCGCATGCGTAGCGCGTCAGTGAACTGGTCAGCGGCGTTCTCCCGCATTTCCTCCGACGCCTTCTTGTGCGCGGCTTTTCAAGTGCTTCTGGCGCGCGGGCGACGAAGGCATTCTTGCCGCCAGGAGGCGTTTTGGCAATGGGGCCGGAAAAATGCACTTTGGTCCCTTGGCCATGGCCGAAAGTACAATGATCCGACTTTTCCCTCGTGTTGTTTTTTGTGCGTTGTGCGGTGTACGACTAACGCATGGCCGAAGTGCCAGCGGCGCGTCGGCAACCTGATGACCAAGGTTGACACCCAGGGAGGGGCTATGTCGGACGTTTCGTTGATGGTGAACGGCAAGCGGATCGGCGTTGCCGTCGAGGATCGAACGCTGCTCGTCCATTTCCTGCGGGAGAATCTCGGCCTGACCGGCACCCATGTCGGTTGCGACACCTCGCAGTGCGGAGCCTGCGTCGTGCATGTCGACGGCAAGGCGGTCAAGTCCTGTACCATGCTCGCGGTCCAGGCGTCCGGATCGACCGTGGTTACGATCGAAGGCCTCGCCGACGGCGCCGACCTGCATCCAGTGCAGGCGGCCTTCAAGGAACATCATGGTCTGCAATGCGGCTTCTGCACGCCAGGCATGATCATGGCCGCAATCGACATGATCAACCGTCATCCCGAAGGCCTCGACGAGGCCACGGTGCGTGCAGAACTCGAAGGCAATATCTGCCGCTGCACCGGCTACCACAACATCGTGAAGGCGATCCTCGCCGCATCGAAGACGATGTCGAAGGGGTCCAAGGACAAGGCGAAACAGGCGGCGTGAGAGAAGAGCGGGTAGTGAGTAGTCAGTAGTCGGTCTGAACCGGCGGCTATACTTACTACTCACTACTTCCTATTCACTTTTTCGGGAGGAATCTCTGCATGGGCATCGAAGGTGTTGGCGCTCGGGTCGCGCGCAAGGAAGACAAAAGGTTCATCACCGGCGCCGGCCGCTATGTCGACGACATGGTGGTGCCCGGCATGAAGCATGCAGCCTTCGTGCGCAGCCCGCACGCGCATGCGCAGATCAAGAAGATCGACGTGAAAACGGCTCAAGGCATGCCGGGCGTCATTGGCGTGCTGACCGGCAAGGAGCTCAAGGCGGACGGTATCGGCAACCTCATCTGCGGCTGGATGATCCATTCCAAGGACGGTTCGCCCATGAAGATGGGCGCATGGTCGCCGCTGGCCGTCGACAAGGTCCGTTATGTCGGCGATGCGGTCGTGGTGGTGGTGGCCGAAACCAAGGGCCAGGCACGCGATGCGGCCGAGGCGGTCGACATCACCTACAAGGAACTGAAGGCCGTCGTCGACGCGACCAAGGCGCTCGAAAAGGGCGCGCCGCAGGTCCATGCCGAGGCCGAGAACAACCTGATCTTCGACTGGGAGATCGGCGATGCCAAGGCGACCGATGCCGCCATCAAGGCGTCGGCGCATGTCACCCGCATGAAGATCGTCAACAACCGGCTGGTGCCGAACGCAATGGAGCCGCGCGCGGCTCTTGGCCATTACGACAAGGCCGAGGATCATTACACCTGCTGGACGACATCGCAGAACCCGCATGTCGCGCGGCTGGTGATGAGCGCCTTCTACAACGTCGCACCAGAAAACAAGCTGCGCGTGATCGCGCCGGATGTCGGCGGCGGCTTCGGCTCCAAGATCTATATCTACCCGGAAGAAATCGTCTGCCTGTGGGCCTCGAAGAAGACCGGCGTGCCGGTCAAATGGGTCGCCGATCGCACCGAAAGCTTCCTCACCGACGCGCATGGCCGCGACCACGTCTCGACCGTGGAAATGGCTTTCGACAAGAACAACAGGATCACCGGGCTGAAGGTGGACACCATCGCCAATCTCGGCGCCTACATGTCGCTGTTCTCGTCCTGTGTGCCGACCTATCTCTACGCGACACTGCTGTCAGGGCAGTACGACATCCCGGCCATTCACGCCAATGTGCGCACCGTCTACACCAACACGGCACCTGTCGATGCCTATCGCGGGGCAGGGCGGCCGGAAGCCACCTATCTTCTGGAGCGCACCATGGAAGCCTCTGCACGCGAGCTCGGCGTGTCTCCGGCCGAACTGCGGCGCAAGAACTTCATCACGACGTTTCCGCACCAGACGCCGGTGATCATGAACTATGACGCCGGCGATTATGCGACCTCGCTCGACGCGGCCATGAAGACCGCCGATTATGCCGGCTTTGGCAAGCGCAAGGCGGACGCGGCCAGGAAGGGCAAGCTGCGCGGCATCGGCATGAGCTGTTACATCGAGGCCTGCGGTCTCGCCCCGTCGGCCGCGGTCGGCTCGCTTGGCGCCGGCGTCGGCCTGTGGGAATCGGCTGAGGTAAGGGTCAATGCCGTCGGTACCATCGAGGTGCTGACGGGGTCGCACAGCCATGGCCAGGGGCACGAGACGACCTTCGCGCAACTGGTCAACCAGCGTTTCGGGGTGCCGATCGATTCGGTGTCGATCGTCCACGGCGACACCGACAAGGTGCAGATGGGAATGGGCACTTACGGCTCGCGCTCGGGCGCGGTCGGCATGTCGGCGATCGCCAAGGCGCTCGACAAGGTCGAGGCCAAGGCCAAGAAGATCGCCGCTCACCTGCTCGAAGCCGACGAGGGCGACATCGTCATCGAGAATGGCGAAGTCAAGGTCGCCGGTACCGACAAGAGCCTGCCGTGGTTCCAGGTGGCTTTGGCCGCCTATACCGCGCACAATTTGCCGGCCGGCATGGAACCAGGACTAAAGGAAACGGCGTTCTACGATCCGGCGAACTTCACCTTTCCGGCGGGCTGCTACATCTGCGAGGTCGAGATCGATCCGGAAACCGGAACGACCGAGATCGTCCAGTTCGTGGCGGCGGACGATTTCGGCAATATCATCAATCCGATGATCGTCGAAGGCCAGGTGCATGGCGGCATCGCCCAGGGCGTTGGCCAGGCGCTGCTGGAAGGCGCTCACTACGACGCCAGCGGGCAGCTGCTGACGGCGAGCTACATGGACTATACCATGCCGCGTGCCGGCGACCTGCCGTCGTTCAAGGTCTCGACGTCGAACACGCCATGTCCGAGCAATCCGCTCGGCATCAAGGGCTGCGGCGAGGCCGGCGCCATCGGTTCGCCGCCGGCCGTGATCAATGCCATCACCGATGCCATCGGCATCGCCGATATCGCCATGCCGGCCACACCGTCGACCGTGTGGGCCGCGATCCGCGCCGCGAAGCATTGAAGAGCGAATAGCGAATAGGGAGTAGCGAATAGGGAACAGAGAGGGCGGTGCGACGGATGATTCCTACTCGCTATTCGCTACTCCCTATTCGCTCTTTTTCCAAAAGGGAGGAAGACAAATGTACTCGGTCAACTATCACCGTGCCGCCTCGGTCACTGAAGCCGCCAAGCTCGTGAAGAGCGGCGACGCCAAGCTGCTGTCGGGCGGCATGACCTTGATCCCCGCCATGAAGACGCGGCTGGCGGCCCCTTCCGACCTGGTCGACCTGTCACGCATCAAGGACCTGCAGGGCGTCAAGGTGTCAGGCAAGACGGTCACGATTGGCGCCGCCGCCACGCATTTCGACGTCGCCAATGACGAGAAGCTGCGCAAGGCCTGCCCGGCGCTTGCCCATCTGGCGTCGCTGATCGGCGATCCGGCGGTACGCCACAAGGGCACGATCGGCGGTTCGATCGCCAACAACGATCCGGCGGCGGATTATCCGGCCGCACTTCTGGCGCTGGGCGCCACCATCATCACCAACAAGCGCGAAATATCAGCCGACAAATTCTTCAAGGGGCTGTTCGAGACGGCCTTGAAGGACGGCGAGATCATCACGGCGGTCTCCTTCACGGCGCCGGCAAAGGCTGCGTACGAAAAATTCCGCAACCCGGCCTCGCGCTACGCGATCGTCGGCGTGTTCGTGGCCAAGGGCAAGGACGGCGTCAGCGTTGCCGTCACCGGCGCCGGCGATGACGGCGTCTTCCGTTCGAAGGAGATCGAGGCGGCACTTGCCAAGAGCTTCGATGCCACCTCGCTCAATGGCGTGAAAGTGCCTGCGAAGAACCTAATGAGCGACCTCCACGCTTCCGCCGACTACCGCGCCAACCTGATCGCGGTCATGGCCAAGCGCGCGGTGGCGGCAGCCAACGCCTGACGCAAGATCGATTGCGGACAAGGAAAGGGGCTGTCACGGCCCCTTTTTCGTTCCTAGCGCCTGTAGCTGCCCGGTTCCCGACCGCCGCATCCCATGTTTGCTTGAAACGATTCCGACCCATGCCTGCCCGGGAATGCACCGGCGCTAATCTCGCACTTGCACAAACTTATATTGCACTGCAGTATGGGGCGGGCGGGGAATGCGAGCCGGGTTCGGAATGCGTGCAGCCGTGCCCTTTCGCATATCAATGCGAAGGGATCGGCATGTCCGAAATTTCCGCGACCCATTTGGTTCCGTCCCAAACGATGGTCCACCGATCGGCCAGGACAAGGCTGGCCTATCTCGACGGCTGGCGCGGCCTGTCGATCGCCCTGGTGCTGATTGGGCATTTTTTTCCCGTTCCTGGAATCAACCTGGGCGTGCTGGGCGTCGAATTCTTCTTCGTGCTCAGCGGCCGGCTGATGGCCGAAATCCTGTTCATCGAACGCTATCCGCTGAAGAAATTCTTCAAACGCCGCTTCTCGCGCATCTATCCGGCGCTTCTGGTCTTTGTCGTCGTCGCCATGATCGCGCTCTCAGGCACGTTCATCGTCTTCAAATGGAAGGCGGCCCTGACGGCGCTGACATTCACCTACAACTATGCCGGAATTCTCCTGAACCGGGCCGGGGCACTCGACCACATCTGGTCGCTCTGTATCGAAGAGCATGCCTACATCATCCTGGCGGCGATCAGCGCAATGGTTGCCAGCCGCAGCCGTGTCGTCCCGCTGCTGCTGGTCCTGGCCTTGCTGGCCATGGCCAATGGCGCGGTTTCCTACTGGTTCCTGCACATGGATTATGAAGCCACGTACTGGCGCACCGATGTGCACATCGCCTCGATCCTGCTGTCGGCCGCGGTCTGCCTGCTCAAGGCCGACGGCAAGCTGCCGGCCTTGTTGAAGGGGCCCTATGTCGCCGTTGCGGCGGCCGTCGGCGCGGTTTTCCTGTTCATGGATTCAGTACCGACACCGATCCACTACCTGGTCGCGGTGCCATTGCTGGCGACTGCTATCAATGCGCTGGATTTCAGCACGCGGTTCTTGTCCGGATGGCTGTCATCCCTGCCGATGACGACACTGGGTCTGTGGTCGTATTCGCTCTATCTGTGGCAGCAGCCCTTCTACAAGTTCGTATACGAGCAGGGCAGCAATCCATGGCCGATGCTGGCCGGGGTTTTTGCCTGCGCGCTCTGCAGCTACTACCTCATCGAGCGCCCAGCGCGCGAATGGCTCAACCGCAATTGGTGAATGAGCGCCGAGCGCCATCGGATCAGGCGGCGATCTGCCTGACGTAATAACGCACCGCTTTCTTGCCGCCATGGATCACCGCGTCGCCGACCTCGGCGAAGCCGAGAGCGGCGTGGAAGGCATCCGAGGCGGGGTTGGGCGGGTCGATGTTGACCTCGCAGGTGACCAGTGTATGGCCGGCGCTCTCCGCCTGGTTGAACAGGTCCCGATAGAGCCGGCGAGCATGGCCGCGGCCTCTTGCGTGCGCCGCCACGACGACGCGGTCGACATAGATGAAGCGTTCGTAGCGCTCGCGGAACCAGACGAAGTTCGGACTGTCGTAATTCGCATCCTGGTCGAAGGTCATGATGAAGGCTTCGAGATCGCCGATGCGGCGGGCATAGAAGGACTCGCCGAGCAGGAAGGACAGCCGTTCGGCTTCGAGCCACGACAATTCGGCGGCGTGCTCGTTGTTGAGCGCCAGTATGGCGGCTTCGTCGTCCTGCGCTATGCGGTCTATGGGAGAGGTCATGCCTTGGCCGCCGCGATTGTCGCCGCCACCAGCGGTGTGTCGGTCAGTGTGTTGCGATACTCGCGGTCGAGATCGGAGCCGCCCATGCCGACCTTCGGATTGCGGTAGCGCATGGCACTCGGCACGTCCTTGAGGGCGGCGAAGTGCATTTCGGCCAGGCCGGTCCTTGCGCGCACCTCGGCAATGTTGCCGAGATCGAGCCCGCCGCAGCCGAGAATGATGATCCGGTCGCCGGCCTGACGCACCAGCTCTTCCAGCAACGGCAAGCCCTCGATCGCCGTGTCGCGCTGGCCGCTGGTCAGCACGCGACCGACCTTGCAGCGCATCAGCGCTTCCAGTGCCTCGGCCGGATCGAGCGTCATGTCGAAGGCGCGGTGGCAGGTGACGTTCAAGGGCCCTGCGGCCTCGGTCAGTTCGCCCATGCGCTTCTCATCGATGGTGCCGTCGGCGTTCAGGCAGCCGAACACCACGCCGGGCACACCGAGCTCGCGGAGCGCGGTGACGTCGGCCAGCATCGAGCGGTATTCAGTCTCGCTGTAGAGAAAATCGCCGCCGCGCGGCCGCACCATGACGTGGAACGGCACGGTCGCCTGGTCGAGCGCGGCGCGCACAGTGCCAAGGCTCGGCGTGATGCCGCCCTCGACCAGACTGGCGCAGAGTTCGACCCGGTCGGCGCCGGCGGCCTGCGCGGCGAGCAGGCCATCGATGCCTTCGACACAGATTTCGATCAGCGGCGGGCGAGTTTCCATGGTCAAGGGCAATCCAGTTCATGATGTCGTGGAGAGCCCTAGCACCAGGACGGCTGACGCGAAAGCGTGAACCCTATGCCGCCATTTGGACCAGATGGCAGATTCCCTTCTTGACAATCGCATAACCGCATGGTTATGAGCAATGTATAGCTGACGGGTTATTGATTGCGCGTGCGTGGCACGACGACAACAACGAGAGGAGCAAGGCATGACGGAAACCAAATCGATTGTCGTCGAAAGGCTGATTCCATATTCGGCGGAAAAGATATGGCGGGCACTGACCGTGCCGGCACTCGTCGGCGAATGGCTCATGCAGAATGACTTCGCTGCGCAAGAGGGGCATCGCTTCACACTGCGTGCGACCCCAGTTCCCGGATGGTCCGGCGTGACGAACTGCGTGGTGCTGAAAGTCGAGGCGCCGCGGCTGCTGGCCTACAGTTGGGGCGATGGGACGGAATCGGACAGCGGGTTGAAAACCGTGGTGACCTGGTCACTGACGCCCGAGGGTGTGGCGACCCGGGTGCGAATGGAGCAGTCGGGATTCCGGCCGGCCGACGAGCGTGGCTATATCGGCATGGGAAGTGGCTGGCCGCGCATTCTCGCACGGCTCGAACAGGTTACCGCAACACAGGCCTGATACGCGGCAGGCAGCCAACAGTTTTATCAAGTTCGAATCCTGGATGCGGGACGTCCGGGCCGGGAAAACACGCCCGGAGAAACAATTCAAAAGGAGAAGGATCATGCAAGCAAGGATCAAGAACCCGGTGACGCTCATCCCCGGTTCGGTGCAGGCGCTGCTGGCGCTGGACAAGTCGACCGAGGCGGCCGACGTGCCCTATGTGACGCGCAAGCTCATTCATCTGCGCGCCAGCCAGATCAATAATTGCAGCGTCTGCGTCGACATGCATGCGCGCGAATTGAAGAAGGCCGGAGAAAAGGACGAGCGCATCTTTGCGCTAGCGGCCTGGCGGGAGACGCCGTATTTCACCGACGCCGAGCGCGCGGCATTGGCGCTAGCAGAAGCCGGCACCAGGCTCGCCGACCGGCCGGACGCAGTGCCGGACGATGTCTGGGATGAAGCGGCCCGGCATTATGACGAGAAGGCGCTTGCCGCACTGGTCATCCAGATCGCCCTGATCAACGCCTTCAATAGGCTGAACGCAACGACCCGGCAGCCGGTTGGCGCCTGGGGCTAGGCGCCTGGTTCGAATGGTCCGCGAGGCGAGGGCGGGCGGGGCATTGCCTTCCCGCCCTCGGGCGCGCGCATAGTCTTGGTGGCTACTGGCGCAATTCCGTGTTCTTGGCGCCTTCCTCGACCTGATCGATCACCAGGAGCTTGACCGGCCCGTCACCAATATTGGTGGCCTGATGCCATTGGCCGATCATCTCGATGATGAAATCACCTGTCTTGTAGACGTTGCTGTTGCCGGTCTCGACGTTGGTGACCTTCAATGTTCCGGCCTCGACATAGGCGTAGCGCGGGAAGGGATGGCGATGGACCGGCAAGGTCGCGCCGGGCCTGATGTCATAGGTCGAGACCAGCACCTGCACGTTCTTCTGCGGCAGCGTGATCGGCTGACCTGATGCAGTGGTCGTGCGTGATGCGAGTGGCGTCACGACGACGGGGGTTCCGCTGCTGTCCAATGCCAGGGCACAATTTGCATAAAGTGCAGCCGCGGCCAGCAGTACCGCTATCAGGACTTTCCGCATGATTCCTCCACTGCCGCAGCATTGCTCGGGAGACTTACCATGCGCAAGCCTGCCGGTGAGACCGTCGGAATGGCTCGACCCATTGCCACCGGGCATCGAGTGAGAAAGCCATGCTGTCGCACGTCTCGGTGGTCGGCAGAAGGCACACCGCCGAACACACCTTACAGAGTCCGCGGTATTAAGCCGAACTTAGCAACTGGTTCTCATAGTCTCTCGACCTTCGCTGACGGAATCCCGATGAGCAGAATTGATATACTTGTTCCTGATGACAATGTGTGTTCGGTGCACATGCTTGTCGCCAAGCGGCTGGCCGAGAAAGGTCATGACGTTGCGCTGGTCGGCGTTGCGGCGCCCGGGGTACAATGGCCGCTTGGCTATATTCTGCGCCTTGAGCGCAAGGCAGTGCAGATTCGGGGCCATGACCTTCTTGAACCTGTCGAGGGCGTGGAACTGTCCCGGTCCCGGCCTGACGCTGAACTGCGTATCGATCTGACCGGCGTCATGCTGCCTATTGCCTCTCCTGGCCTTCGCCCGGGCTTCGCGGGCTCCGCGTCAATTGCCGAAGCAGCCCGGGTGTTGATGGCCGGCGGCCTTCCCGATATCGAAATCATTCTGGATGGTGAACGCATCGCGCGCGCGGCCCCCATGGTCGACAGCCGGCTTTCGATCCTTCGCGGGCTCAATGACATTCTGGCGCGCATGTGCACACTGCTGGTGGATACCGCGGATCATTTCCTCAAGGGCCACAAGGCCCGATCCGAACCGACAGGGGGCGCGCGTCAGTGTCCAACCAATGGACAGCTGATCGGTACCTACCTTCTTTCAACCATACCCCGGCAAACAGCAGGGGCGGCCAGGCGCTTGGGGTTCCGCGTCAATCGTTGGCGGGTGAGCTACCGGTTTCACAATGGCCAGACCGTCGCGGCCACGGGTCTCCTGGCCGGAGAACCTTGGATCGATCTGCCCGATGATGGCGATCGTTTCTATGCTGATCCGTTTCCGTTCGAATGGCAGGGGCGATATTTCATATTCATTGAAGACTTTTGCCATGCCAGTACCAAAGCGGTGATTTCCGTGACCGAGGTCTTCCGAGACGGCGCTCCAACCGTGCCGCGTGTGGTGATCGAGGAACCCTATCATCTGTCCTATCCGCAAGTGTTCAGTCATGGCGGCCAGATCTGGATGCTTCCCGAGGGCGGTTCGGGTGGCGATCTGGTTCTATACCGGGCTGAGTCGTTCCCGGACCGGTGGGTTCGGCACTCGGTCCTGATTCCGGATCGCGAACTTTTCGATGCGACCTTGCTGGAGCATGGCGGCAAGCTTTGGCTGTTCGCGACCGAACGCGATGGCTACGGCAGCGCCTCGGATACCCTCGTGGTCTATTATGCGCAGGCCCTGGAGGGACCATGGTTCCCGCACCGGAGCAATCCGGTGAGAATCGATCGCGCCGCAGCCCGGCCCGGAGGCTGTTTTGTGCGCATGGGCGATCGCATCATATTGCCATTGCAGAACGGCACGGACAATTATGGTGGCGGGCTCGGACTTGCCGACCTTGTCGAGTTGGACGAGACGAAGGTGCGTTTGACCTTACCAGTGCCCATTCTTGCTTCGGCAAAGAGACCTTATCCGATGATCCATACTCTCAACAGCAGCGATCATCTTGAAGTCATCGACTGTCGTGCACCCGCGCCCAGGTCGGCGCTTCGAAGGGTTGTGTGACCTTTTGGATCGAATCCGGGTCCTCTGTGTCGTTCCGCGGGGCCTGAAAGGCCGTGGCGGCATCGAGACGCTGTTTTCTCACGTTGACGAACAGCTTCGTTCGACGGCCGGCAGTGCGATCGAGATGGATTTCCTGGCCTCGCGTGGCGACGCGTCCGGTGTCGGTTGGCTGGCACATTTCCCGTTCGCATTGATCCGCTATGGCTGGCTGCTGGCAACCCGCCGGTATGACATCGTCCACCTCAACACCGCGACGAATGCATCGTCGTGGAGGAAATGGGTCATGCAGTCCATGGCGCGATTGGCCGGCGCGGCCACGGTCGTCCACTTTCATGGCTCGGCCTTTCCCAAGCCCGGAGATGCGCAACGCGGCTGGGTCCGTGTCTTGCGCCTTGTCTTTGAGCGAGCCGACGCCATCATCGTGCTTGGCGATTACTGGCGAGACTTCGTCGCCCACTTTTATCACATGCCACCGGATCGCTTCGACGTCGTGTCCAATGGCGTCGCCGATTTCGCTTTTGATGCACCGCAACCGCGCGAGGAGAATGCGCCCGTTCGACTGTTGTTTGCCGGCAACCTCACCGAGGCCAAAGGCGCCGGGGTGTTGCTTCAGGCACTTGCGCTTCTGCCGAAGGATCTGCCGCAATGGCGCGCGACCTTCGCGGGTGCCGGCGATGTCGCCGCCTTCCGCGACCGCGCCATAAGTTCAGGGCTTTTCGGCCAGGTGGAATTCACCGGCTGGCTGGCGCTCGAGACGATCCTGCCGCTCTATCGGCAGGCCGATATCGTCGTCCTGCCGTCACGCAATGAGGTCTTGCCGGTTTGCCTGCTGGAGGGTGCGTGTGCGGGCGCAGCCCTGGTCGCGACATCGGTCGGCTCGGTGCCCGACGTATTGAGAGAAGGTCGGAACGGTCTAAGCGTGAAGCCGGACGATGCGGAAGAGCTTGCGCATGCCCTTGCGCAATTGATTGAAAACGGCGCGCGCCGCGAAGCGTTTCGAGCGGCGTCGCGCGATATCTATAACGCGCGTTTCCGCCTCGAAACCATGATCGAAGGTCTTCAGGGAGCCTATCGGAAGGCGCTGGCGACCCGTCGCTGAGCGGCTTGCGGCTGTTCAGCATCGAGCGTCGGCCGGAACACCCGGAAGAACTGCTCCAGATTGGCAAGCGCCCACAGTATCTTCTCGTGATTGTGAGCGCCACCCAGGTGCTCGCTCATCAGTCGATCTATCTCGCGCGCATTGCAGACATTGCGCACCGTGGCGCTGTCACTCTGCAGCAGATCTCGAAGCTGATCCGACATGCCGGTACGGAACCATTGCTCGACAGGTACCCGGAAGCCGACCTTCTTGCGCTCCAGGATCTGGCGGGGAAGCAATTGCGCTGCAAGCGATCGCAGCACGCGCTTGCCCTTTGGCGCGCCGGTCAGGAAAGCATCGGGAAATTGGGCGACGAGTTCAGCCAGGCCGACATCCATGAATGGCATGCGCCCTTCGATCGACCCCGCCATCATCATGCGATCGCCGCGCTCGAGAAGATTGTCCGGCAGCCATGACGTCTGATCGAAATGCAGCATGCGTTTGAGCGGGCTGATTTCGCCATCCGTCGTGAACGGCAGCGGGTCGAGATCGCGCGATTGGGGCGGACCGGAATAGAGCGCTTCGGCTTGTCCGCCGTCTGCTCCGCCGAACCAGGCCACCATACGGGCCTGTGCATCGCGAATGCCGGCGACGCCGGCCAAGATCTTCAGTCGCCGCGCCGCATAGGGCAGGGCGCGTGCGCCAGGACCCACAAGGGCTTCGTGCAAGCCGCCCGGCACCAGACTCTGGTACATGGAAACCCACGGCTCGGCGCGATGCTTGGGATAGCCTCCCAAGAGCTCGTCGGCGCCTTCGCCGGTAAGCACCATCTTGACGGTGCGGCTCGCCAGCCGTGACAAAAGCAGAACCGGCAGGTCCGACGGCTCGGATACCGGCGCGCCCCGCCGCAGCACCGCCTCCTCCCACACCGACGTGAACGCATCCATGTTCACGACGAGCTCACTGTGGTGGCTGCCGAAGGTGTCGGCGACTTGCCTGGCATAGGGCAATTCGGAGGAGCCGGGCACATCGAACCCTACTGAATAGGTCGCCACGGGCTTGCCCATGTGACGGCTCATCAGCGCAACGATCATCGAGGAATCGAGCCCGCCGGAAAGATATGCGCCAAACGGCGCATCCGAGCGCAATCTGAGCCGTACCGCCTCATCAAGCTTCTCGCCAAAAAGCTTCACCGCCTCGTCGAAGCTTTCGACGGTGGGCGACGTGCGCGAAAAAGGCGTCGTGAAATAGCGCTCCGCACGGATGTTGGCGCCATCAATCACCATGAAGGTTCCTGGCGGAACCTTGAAGATGCCGCGAAAGAAGGTGGCCGGTCCAGGGACATAGCGATAGCTGAGAAATTCCCGCAGCGAATCCTGATCCAGACGGTCGTCGACACCTGGAAAATGGCGCAGCGAATCGATTTCGGAGGCGAAGGCGTGGAAGCCGTCCCCGGAAGCCAGGAAGAGCGGTTTCTTGCCGAAAGGATCGCGCGCGGCATAGAGGCGGCCGGTTTCGCTGTCCCAAAGCAGAAAGGCAAACATGCCGTTGAGGCGCGGCAGGCAGTCGTCGCCCCAGGCGCGCCAGGCCTCGATCACGACTTCGGTGTCGCCTTGCGTGGCAAAGCGATGTCCGCGTTCCATGAGTTCGGCGCGCAATTCGATATAATTGTAGACCTCGCCATTGTAGACGATGACATATCGGCCGTCATGCGAATGCATCGGCTGCGGGCTGCCCTCGATATCAAGGATCGACAGCCGACGATGACCGAGTCCGGCCTGCCACTCGCCATCCGGGCTCCGCATGATCAATGTTCCGCGCCCGTCCGGACCGCGATGGGCCAGCCGATCCGTGGCCCCATCCAGCGTTTCGGCGAGAGGCAAGCGTGATCGGGCGTGGAACCCAAAAATTCCGCACATGGCGACTAGCCCTGACCGCTGCACATGGCCGGGTCGGACCCCGAACTTGGCTTCTGGATTTGGCTCCTGGAAGGCGTGCCGAACAAGGCGTCATAGGCGGCCAGCAACTTCGGACCCTCGTGGCTCCAGGCGAGTTCCTTGCGTACCCGCTCACGGCCTAACGCGCCCATGGTCGCGCGGCGCTCGCTGTCGTCGAGGAGTTCGGCGATTTTGTCGCCGAAGTCGGTCGGCTCCGTGCAGGTTGCGTAGAGCGAGGCGCCTTGCGCCGAAAAGCGGCCTTCCCGCAGATCGTATTGCACGATCGGTTTGCCAAGCGCCATATATTCCATGATCTTGTTCATGGTCGATTTGTCGTTCATCGCCGTGGGCCGGTCGGGATTGACGCAGACATCGGCTGTCGATAGCGCGGAAAACAGAATCTCGTCCGGGCAGCGACCGGTATAGGTGACGTACTCGCCGAGCCCGCGCGCGACTGTATCCGCCTTGATGGCATCAAGCTCGGGACCGCCGCCGCAGATCACGAACTGTATATCCTGGCGCCCTTTGGCATTCACCAGGTGGTCGACCGAGTCGAGCAGAAGGTCGAGCCCTTCCTGCTTGCCGATGACGCCGACATAGCCGACGACGAAGCGGCGACCATTGCGCCATTTCGGATCGGGCGCAACCTCTCTGACCCGGTCCAGATTCGGGCCAGAACGCACGATATGCACCTTCTCGGGGGGCATGCCCCCCCGTCTGATGGCGATGTCGCGGTAGCTTTCGTTGGTGGCGATCGAGACATTGGCGGTTCGGAACGAAAGCCGCTCCAGCCAGACCATGAATTTCCAGCCGATGCCGCGCTTGCCGAACTTGGCCTCGTAGAGCTCTGGATTGATGTCGTGATGGTCGAACAGGAACTTCTTGCCGAACAACTTGTAGAACCCGCCAATGAGGAAAATCGTATCTGGTGGGTTGCAGGCATGGATCGCGTCGAAACCGCGCTGCCGCGCCACTTTGAGTGACAGCAGGAATTCCCAAAACAGCGCAGTGCTGTACTCCAGCACGTAGCCAAGGAAACCCTCGGCGTCGAGCGGCAGCGAGTGGCGATAGATATGGACGCCGTCGATCACCTCGTAGGGCGCCGTCGCGCCCTTGCCTTTCGGGCAGATCACCGACACTTGATAGCCGGCTTTCACCAGCGTGGTTGCCTCTGACCAGACGCGGCGGTCGAAGGGGACCGGCAGGTTTTCGACGATGATGAGGATGCGCTTACCAGTTGATGCCGTCATAGGTCCCCGCAAACCGGTTCGTGTTCGGCAGCCTGGCCATGTCGAGAAGCGTCTGGTCTGCATTCATCCTGTCAACCACAGTTTCATATTCGGGCGAACGACTGGTGGCCACCACAACGTCCGAATGCATCACCATCTCGTCGAGCGAGGGGACCATCAGCTGCGTAACGTGCGGGATCGCGTTCATTAGGTAAGTTTTGTTGGCGCCCATCAGCTTTGCCAACGACACGTTCGGGTCAAAAATGCGGATGTCGCAGCCCTTCCCGACAAGCCGCTCGATAAGTTCCAGATAGGGGCTTTCGCGCAAATCGTCGGTGCCTGCCTTGAAGGAGAAGCCGAGGAAGCCGATTTTGCGCTTGCCATAGCTCAGCAAGCGGTCCAGTGCGCGCTCGACCTGCTGCTTGTTCGACGGCAGCAGGGATTTAAGCAGCGGTGCTTCCACATCGTTCTGGATCGCGTAGGCGTTGATCGCACGTACGTCCTTCGGCAAGCACGAGCCGCCGAACGCAAAGCCGGGCAGAAGATAGGCATTCGAGATATTCAGCTTGGTGTCGGCGAAGAACACCTCCATCAGCTCATGGCTGTCAACGCCCGCCGCCTTGCAGATATTGCCGATTTCGTTGCCGAAGGCGACCTTAAGCGCATGCCAGGTGTTGTCTGTGTATTTGACCAGTTCAGCCAACCGAGGCTCTGTGACGACAACGCGGCCAGGCAGGCCTGCGTAGAGCTCCAACAGCCGATCCCGCGTTATCTCATCGTCAACGCCGATCACGGTCTTGGCTGGATTATTGAAATCGGCGACCGCCGATCCCTCGCGCATGAATTCGGGGTTTGAGGCCACGCCGAACGTTTCGCCCAGTTTCCTTGATGCAGTTGCCTGCAGCGCCGGAATGACGATGTCGGACAACGTCCCCGGCAGCACGGTCGAGCGAACGACGACCGAGTGATAGTCCGCCTTTCTGGAAAGAGACGATCCGATTTGGCGCGATACCGCCTGAACCGCCGACAGATCCAGTGAGCCGTTGGGGCGTGAGGGCGTGCCGACGCAAAGCAACGACAAGTCGCTGTTCATCACGGCTTCCTCGGTCGACGATGAGGCCTTTAGACGACCCGACGCGACATTGGCAGCGACAAGTTCGCCGACATCTTTCTCGATGATAGGGCTTCGGCCACTATTTATGAGATCGACCTTGGCCTCGCTGACGTCGCAGCCGATGACGTCATGCCCGCGCTCGGCCAGGCACGCAGCACAAACAGTACCGACATATCCCAACCCGAAGATGGAAACTTTCATAGCTCGCCCGTCCTGTTCTTTCTTTCGAAAGGCGGATCGAGCCACCTTCACGCTTGTTTTCGAAGAACATAAAAAAGACAAGTAAAGGTCAGGTTAGCAAACCGACCAGTAATCTGCTTTGCCACCGCATCCGGTGGCCAGGCACCTTGAAAACAACGGTTGCCGCCTCATCGAGGAGCCCGAATCCAGCCGACCGCAGGCCGCGTCCGGATGCCTGGTCGCCGCGTACAATCTCGATCTCGGCGCTTTCGGGCGCTACGATGCTGAGTTCCGACCGGCCGTTGCGGCGTGCCACCACACAATTGCCCTCGACCGACACGCTGAGTTCCGGCGAAATCAGGAAAACGATCTCGACCGTCCCGGACGGCTTCGTGCCAACCAGCCGGTCCGTGATCAGAAAACCCTTGGCGGTTTCTTCTATATCCCGATGGTGAATGACGCCGAAGCGCCTCATGTAACCATCATGCGAGGCGGATACTTTCAGCCGGGACGCTTGCGACCTGGCGTCCAATCTTGCTCGGGCACGCCGTGGCATCCAGTTGAAAGCACCTGACGGCTCGCTTTGGCTGACGCCGTCCATGGTAAGGGTATTGTGTACGGCGCTGACCCGGAAGCGCCGGCGACTTTCGCCTTCCGAATGATAAAGATGCGTGCCCGCATCGACCAGCAGCGGCAGGCCATCCAGTGAGAGCCATACCGCGAGCGCATCGGCGTGGCCATGTGCGGCCAAAGCGCCAAATCCAAGCGGTCCGTGATCGAAGACAAAATGGACACGGCGGCCCTTTATGGCACCGCGCCGGATGGTATAGCCGCCCTCTTCAAGGGTGACCGCGCCGTCGGCAGGCGGTGGCGTCAACGATGGGGTGGCGAATACGGCATCGCGCCAATGCGGATCACGTATGGCCGGTCCGAGTTCGGGCTGATCCAGAAAACCGGCAATCGCGCCGACGATGGACGCGACATAACGCGGCTCGTCGCTGCCGAATGCCAACAGGACCCGGCTCTGGTCGTCATCGCCGATCAACGGCGTGTGGCCGGCATCATCGAGAAAGAAGTTCAAGGCGCGGGCGGCTTCAGCCATGCGCTTACGTGCGGTTTCTGTGGCGCCGCCCAAGACGCTGAAGCCGATGAGCAGCATTTCGAGCGTGAAAGCGCTGTAGGCCGGCGACTGCTCCTTGCCCACGCCGTCCTTATGGAACAGGGCCAGCGCCCTGTCTTCAAGATGCGTCCGACCGTGTGTCAACCAGCGTGAGGCGTCGGAGTGGTCCGGCAGCATGCGCGCGGCAAGCGCAAGGCCCATCGCCTCTGCGACGAGGTGATTGTTGGCCGAGGAATGGAGTGACGGAAACCTGGCGAGCCACCGGCCGTGGGCGCAGACAAAGGACGCCAGCCGCTCGCCGGCAGCCCGGTCGATCCATGGATCGAGCGACGCTATGATGATGGACAGCGAGATCAGCCTATAACCGGCCTCGATACCTGAATACCAATTGATGCCGCGGCCGGGAACATTCGCTTCCATCCACGAGAAGACGGAGCCGAGTATGGCGTCGGCAAGGCTTGCGTCGTTTTCCCGGCGGGCATGGATTGCCGGCGCCGCCAGAAAATGCAGCCGGTTTGCCTCGGCCACGTACTTGACGTCTCCATGCTCCTCGCCGAAGCGGAAATTGATGTCGAAGGTCGATCGCTCGGCGCCAGGCCAGCTTGCGCCACTCACCGGGTCCAGCCGCCAGATCACCGGATCGACACGGCCGCTACTGTCCAGCATCGATACAGGCCAATCGCGATTGAGCAGTCTCAACCGGCCGGCGCGAAACGCGGCAGCGGCGGTTTGCAGTTGCTGTGCGACGGGCAGCGGCAAGTCCGGTTCGAACAGGGGCGCAAACAGCGGCAACACGCTGGGTCGCGCACCGGCCGTTGCAAAGTCGGACCAGTTGTGGCGCTCGCGCCGCGCGCGCCTGCGCTCCAACTGCTCACGAAACCGATGACGGACCTCGCCATGTTCCATCACGGCAAGCCGTCGTGCATACCAGGTCAAACGTCTCAACATGGAGCAGATTCTAACGGACTGCCATTGCCTTGAGATTAACATCGGCAGGCTATCGGGCAGACGGCTCCGCTAACCTTAATCGGCATCTTTGTCGCGTTGTCCTCGCGCGCACCGGCCGGGTACCGTATCTTTATAGGCGCGGGCTTACGAGGCCTCGCAAGGAGCGCCGCCCTATGGAATTCTCACGACGCCAGCTTCTGTCAGCTTCGATTGCCGCGCTGACGGCCCTGTCGGTGCGTGCTGCCGCGGCGCCAAAAACGAATTCCCGTTTTCAACATGGCGGTTCGATCCATACAATGATGAATTGGGGAGCGTTGCGCGACGGCGATCCACAACACTATCTGGCGCGCCCGTTCGAAACGGCCCGAAACGTCTTCCCAGCCGAATTGGTGCGCGATTTTGCACAGGTCGGATTCGACTTTATCCGACTCACCTTGGACGTTGGCCCGTTCATTCAGTTGCAGGGCAGCGACAGGGACGCGCTGGAGCGGAAGCTCATGGACAATTTGCAACTCTTCCAGGAGCTCGGGCTTTCGGTGATCGTGGATTGCCATCCGGTCGAGCAGGTGCCGGCCTATTCGGTTCAGTCGATCCTGGCGGATCTGGAGGCGCCGCTTTTTGCTCAATACACCGCGATGATCAGCCGGCTGGCGGCTCTGCTGGGTGAACTGCGGTCGGAGCGGGTCGCGCTGGAACTCATGAATGAGCCGGTGGTCGGGGAGGCGAGTCATCGAACCCAGGTCCAAGTCTGGGGCGCGGCGCAGCTGGTTCTGCACGATGCGGCGCGGCGGGCGGCGGTCGATCTGCCGATCCTGCTGACCGGCGCCGACTATGGCGGCATCAGTGGGCTTACGGATCTGGATCCATCACCATTCATCGATAGCAATACGCTGTTTTCCTACCACTACTACATGCCGCTCAGCTTCACCCATCAAGGCATCGATTTTGGGACGCCGGACGCCCCCTCTTCGCCCTACGTCGTCGATCTTCCTTATCCTTACGACGCCGTCTCGCCCGACGAGATATCGGCGAAAATAGAAGCTCGCATTGCCGCCAACACGGCGCTTGACCAGGCTGCAAAGACGGCTGCCATGGCCGATGCACGTCGGATTCTCGATGGTTTCCTGGCCGACGGCTGGAACCGCGCCCGCGTCGAGAAAGACTTCGTGCGTGTGGCGAACTGGGCAGATCGTAACGGCATCGCGAGGAATCGCATCGTGATGGGCGAGTGCGGGGTGACGCGGCGCGATCGGATTTTCACGGGAGCCGAGCCGACCTATCGCCGGGCCTGGCTTTCGGATGTGACAGGCATTGCGAAGACGCAGGGATTTGGCTGGGCGCTCTGGGAAATCAACGGCCGGCAATTTGGTATTCAGCGGGCCGACGACAACCGGATCGATCCTTCGATCGTCGAGGCATTGGGGATGCCAGGCTAATGCATGTCGCCCGGAAGTGTCCTCGGTTCCGGGATAACGACATGCATAAAATCAGAAGCTTACGGCAGGTCGACCGAATCCTATTCGCCGCGACATGCCGAAAGCAATCGCCTTGAGACCGCCGCAGCGATGCTTGCCAGCACAATTCCAGGAGAAGTTCGGGTCCGTCCAAGATTGTGTAAAAACAAGAGTTAGAGCCTCAACTCCCGCGACCACTATCGGGCAAGCAGGCTGGTATAGACGCGCTCAACTTCGTCTGCCAGACGGGCGTAGTCACGGTTGGCCTTGACCCATACGGGCCCTTTGGCGGCCATCGTCCGGGCCTTGTCCGGGTCGTCGAACAATCGCGCGACACCTTCCGCCATTGCTTCGCCCGAAAATGCCGTGACGATACCGGCGCCGCTGCGGTTGACCACCTCGCTCTGATCGTAGTGGACGGTGGCAACGATCGGCCGTCCCATGGCCATATATTCAACCAGCTTTGTGGGCGTGGCGACCTGCTGGGCCGCATCCATCTCGAACGGTGACAGGCAGACGTCGACACGCTTTACCCAGCCCAGCGCCTCGACCAGGGGAAGACGTCCGGTAAAGATCACCCTCTCGGACAGGCCGAGCCTGTCGAGTTGAGAGGCAAGTTGTTCACGCTCGTGCGCCGAAACGGCCCCGATGATCACTAGGACCGTGTCGTAGCCGTTGGCTACCAGCAGGGCCAATGCCTCGAACGTCAGGCGGGTGGTCAGGTTCAGAACATCGGCGCACATATAAGCCATGCTCTTCTTGCCGATGAGCCGCGGGTCGTCGGTGGCAGGGATCGACGCGGGATTATAGCGCTCAACCGTGACCCCCATCGGTATCGGCGTCATCTTCTTCGTCGGTATGCCTCGTTCGGCAACGCGCTCAAGCATCCTTTTCGATTGGACGATGACATGGTCCGACAGCGGCAGCACGACCCGGTAGAAGAGGGCGCTGCCGATAACGGCATAGGCAAGTCGAACAAATCGGGCCGGCAGGCTCATGGGCACGAGATTGTGAAGCGCGATACGCATGCGCGCTTCCAGCACGGGATAGCTCATCCAGAACACGAAGGGCGTACCGGAGATCCTGGCCGCGATGCCGTACACGATGCCCCACAGCGGCTGATCGCGTATCTGTATCAGGTTATATTCGCCACGCATTGCCCGCCAGGCCAGCTTCAGGCGAAGCCGGGTTTCCGCCATCATATAACGGAGCGAACCGAATTTCTCCGTCATCTGGCGACGAGCGACATAGAACCGCTCGGCGCCGCGCACGTCGACGCGTTTGGGACCATCCGCGTAAGGCCGCAGGCTCCAGTCAATCTTCAGCCCACGGCCAACCAGGTGGTTTGAAAACAGTTCCACCAGATCGACACGGAATGCCGGGTAGTCGTCTGGCGCCACGAACAGGACGCGGACTCCAGCCAGCGGACTTTGCTGTGGCGATATCACGTCAGCGGTCGCGATGGATTGTTTCGAGGCCAAGACTGTCATCTGTTCCCTGCGAATGCATGGCGCGCCAAATACGCCCTCAACCATTTAAGGCGCTGCCACAGAAATGGGTTTCGACGCAGTCGATCCGTCGCTGCCCGACCAAGCTGGATCGCCGCGATAGCGGCATTGCCGCGTGATGTGAGCGGCACATAAGCATCATCCAGTTCATGGATGACGTCACACCAATGGGTCTTGAAGTCTTCGAAGCCGACGCCCAGGTCATAGGCGGCCATGCCGCGTTCGCAGCACTCCGCGATTTGCCTGAAAGTCAGCACTTGGCCCGGACTTTGTGGCGCCAATTCATCCCTGGCGAAGGTCATGAAGTATACGTTGACCCGCTTGCGATGTATCGCCGAACCGATGACGGCGCAGATATTGCCGCCCACCCGAAGCTCCGCCATTTCCAGCAACGGCTCGCTCATGTGCCGGGAGCGATCGAGAAGGTCGCGGAAGAAATCCGTCACCCCTGGGGCACCAAAGCTGTTGAGCTGGCCTTGCTCGGCAAGGCGCAAGGCTTTCTGCTCGAAAAAGAAGTCGAGAGCGGCATTGCCGCGCTCGAGAGACCGAACCGTGCCGTATTCCAGCACGCCTGCCTCTCGCATTTTACGCTCTTTCGATTGGATTTTGCGTTGGCGCGAACCACCGTTTCTTTTCTGCAGCACAGCCGCAAATCCCCCGGCAAGAGCGAAGGAGTAGCCTTCCGTATGCGATGGGCTGCGCGACAGCGCGGCGAGCGGCTGAGCCATGTCGTCATGGATCCTGGGCATTCTCCTGAGCACCGCATAGTCCACTCCATCGAGCGCGGCGCGCAACATGGCTTCAATCTGGGTGCGCCTCATGCTGGCCATGACCGCCGCGGCTTCGTGGCTCCACAGGCCGAAATTGTAGCTGGAGTGGTTTCCGCCGATCCAGGTCGCGACGCGAACGGGTCCGAACGTCGAGGTCGCCAGCGGGAGGATGAAGGCCGGATTGCCGTCGAGCCGCCCCAACACTATGGCTGGCGTGGCTTTCTCCTTTGGCAGCACATGCCGGGCGTAGGCATCGACCCAATCATAGCGCTGAAAGACCGTTGCCACGCCGGTCGACTCGAGTTGGCGCCATTCGCGCTCGATATCCGAAGGGTTGGTAAAAGCCGCGACCTCGAAACGACCACAAGGCCTGTCGGACCAGACAGCCTGTGCCTCTCCATCGGCTGCCGTGTTCAACCGTGAGTTCATTCTCGCGACCCTTGGCGCCGGCTGCTGGCAATCTGCGTTGAGAAAACTGTTGGGTATGCATGCCAGGTTCCAAATCTACTTTATCCGGCACGACTTAAGGAATGGTCTAGCAATCCTCTATAATACCTCAGACAGACGTTCTTCATACCCTATGGATCGCGCTTTCTCGGGCGGCGGAGAGGCAAGCGCAGAGAGTTCGTTAACCTTTCGAACCGGTCGCCTCGGCGGTAATCGCTTAGCTCATACATTCCTGTTAGCAGTCGGCGAGAATTATCCAATCGACAGGACGAGAATTGATTGCGTCGCTCAGAACATTGATCGGTCGATCCGCAGACATTCGGGTATTCAGCGCCGGGCTGCTCTGGTCGACCTTTGGAACGGTGATCGTTCGGCTGACGCCGATGATCACCACCATTTTGATTTCACACTGGTTCGGCATTGAATTCGTCGGCAAATTCGGAGTGACCTACGGCACACTGATGTCGAGCAGCCTGCTGGCATCCGCCGGTGTGAGCCTGATGGCGACGCGCAATATCGCCGCCTACTCGATAAACGACCCCGCCACGGCGGGCCGCCTGGCCGGCATGGCATTCCTCCTCACCGGTGGCGCCGCGGCATTGATCGGCCTGATGATCTTCCTGTTCGCGCATGAGATCGCCGGTCGGCTGCTGAAGCAACCGGAACTCGCTTTCTATCTCCAGATCATCGCGCCTGTGATTGTGGTCAACGCGATGAACACGGTCCAGACGGCCATCCTGAGCGGTATCCAAGCCTTCAGGACCATCGCTCGCCTAAACGTGATCTTTGGCGGATTGATGATCACGCTGGTGCCTGTCGGGCTTTACTTTTACGGCCTCTCGGGCAGCTTTATCGCCTTGGGCTGCGCTTATCTGGGTGGATGCCTCATCGCCTATCCGGCCGTAGTGGCAGCGCTTCGGCGGCGCGGTATTGAGATTGCGTTCCGGGAGGCATTTTCGCAGTGGCGGCTGGTTACACGCTACGCGGTGCCGGCGCTGCTTGCCAGCCTGCTGTACGAGCCGGTGAACTGGATCTGCACGGCGATGGTGGTCAACAATCCCGACGGTCTTGCCCAGGTCGGCCTGTACTTCATTGCCATGCAGTTGGAGACGTTGCTGCTGTTCGTGCCGCAGATCGTGGTGCAAGTGGTTATCCCGATGCTGTCGACCGGCTTCGGCGAGGCCGACCGCCGGCGTGTGATCAACGTGCTTGGCATGGGCATCGGCACCAATATAGCCATAGCCATAGGCTTCGTCGTGGTCATGATGACGTTCGGCAACTGGTTCCTTGTGCTGTTCAAGCTCGATCCCGCCCAGCACTGGCCGATTTTCATGATCGTGGTGCTCGCCGCCGCCATGATCGCCGCCGCCCTGCCGCTCGGACAGGTCCCGGTGTCCTCCGGTTATATGTGGACCGGGCTTTCGATCACGGCTGGATGGGCGCTGACATTCATCATCGCAACGTGGTTTCTGCAAGATCGCGGCGCTCTCGGCATCGTTATAGCCCGCGCCATCGCCTGGTCACTGCAGACGGTGGTCTATATCGGGTTCACCCGCTTCGCCATTGGCCGGACGTGCGGTGAAAAGGGCACGTTACTTCGCGATCGTGACCTTTCCACTGCGCCCGCCAAGTCGGCATCCTTGGATGCCTGACGGTGCGTCGGGTGAAACATTGGCATTATAATGGATCCGGAAGTCGTTGGTTAAGCATAATCGCGGATACGATTTCGCATTAACTGCGCCGCTAGAGTTGAAGCGTATCTTCCAGACAGGGAGACTTGGACAGATGATCAATCGTATTCGTGCACTTTTCGCCCGCAACGAGGCGCTTTCATTCAACATCGAAACACTCTCCGATCATGACAACCTTTATGATGCGGGGATGACGTCGTTCGCCTCCGTCCAGATCATGCTGGCGATCGAGGAGGAATTCGACACCGAATTTCCAGAGGAAATGTTGACACGGCGAACATTCGCCTCGCTTGCCAACATCGCCGAGGCGGTCTCCATACTTGCGAAGCAGGCAGTCTGACCATGAATGTCGCGAAAGCAATTGGCGTCGCCCCTGCCGGCATGCACCGTGACGCCCCAACGGCGCGCATGGCCCGTGTTGCCGAGGTTGCGGCCAAGGCGGCCGATTCCGTCGATCGCGACGCCCGTTTCCCCCACGAAGTCTTCGATGCATTGAAGCAGGAAAACCTTCTTGGCGTGGCTGTGCCGATTGAATTCGGCGGCCAGGGAATCGGCCATGCCGCGATTGCCGACCTGATCGTCCAGCTGGCGCAGGCCTGCGGTTCCAGCGCGATGATCTATGGCATGCACCAGATTCAGATTGCGAGCTTGGCCAGCCATGGGCCTGGCAGCGAATGGCATCGTGCCTACATGCGTCGCATTGCCAGCGAGCAGCTGCTGATGGCATCCGCTACCTCCGAGGCGGGCATTGGTGGTGATCTTCGCAATTCTATCTGCGCGCTCAACGTCATCGATGGCCGCTTCTCGTTGACCAAGGACGCGACCGTGATTTCCTACGGCGCCTTTGCCGACGCCATCCTGGCCACAGCGCGCCGGGCACCGGACGCAGCCGGCACCGACCAGTCCATGATCGTCATACCCGCCGACGCCAACCGCACGCTGGAGCGCAAGTCCGTTTGGGACACGCTCGGCATGCGCGGCACCTGTTCCGACGGCTTTCTGCTGACTGCAACCGGCGATGCCGCGCAGATATTCACCAAGCCGTTTTCGGAGATCGCTGCCCAATCAATGCTGGCGAGTTCGCACATCTACTGGGCAGCGACATGGTTTGGCATCGCGGCCGATGCCTTCGCGCGTGCCCAGGCCTTCGTCAAGCAAGCCGCCCGCAAGCAGCCAAACCTGACGCCGCCAGGCGCGCTCCGCCTGTCGGAGGCAGCCGCCAAGCTGCAGGAGATGAAGGGACATCTCGTTGCCGCCATCCGTCGTTTCGAGATCGCCGAACGCAATGAGGACGATCTCTCCTCGATAGGCTTTGCCGCTGAAATCAACGCGCTGAAGGTGGCCGCGAGTGAAAAGGCGGGCGAAGTCGTGCGGCTCGCAATGCTGATCTGCGGCATCCTTGGCTATAAGAACGGCACGCCGTTCAGCGTCGGCCGGCATCTGCGCGACATCACCTCGGCTACAGTGATGATCTCGAACGACCGCATTCATGCGAACACATCGACGCTGCTTCTGATGAGCCGCTTCGATGCCAGACTGGGAGGTTGAGATGGATACCGGGACATTCACCTCAAAGGACCTGCTCGACAAGCTGTTCGATAACGGCATCCTGTTTGAGACCGGAGTCGACGGCCTCTATGGCCGCTCCGGCATGTTCGAGGAAGTCATCGAACGTTTCGAGCGCCTGGTCACGCGCCTCGGCGCGGTCGACAAGCCTACCCGTATCCACTTTCCGCCAGGCATGAGCCGCGCGACGCTGGAAAAAAGCGGCTACATGAAAAGCTTTCCGCAGCTTGCCGGGTGCGTGCACTCCTTCATGGGCGACGAGCGCGGCCATGCCAAGCTGCTTGGCATGATGGATGCCGGCCAGGACTGGACTGAACTGCAGCAGCCAACGGAGTTGGCGCTGACGCCTGCCGCCTGCTATCCGCTCTATCCGACGGTCGCCGCACGCGGACCGGTTCCGATGGACGGTCTCCTGTTTGAACTCTCATCCTATTGTTTCCGGCATGAGCCATCGCAGGACCCGGCCCGCATGCAGCTTTTCCGAATGCGGGAATTCGTCTGCATCGGTACGGCCGATCATGTGCATGCGTTTCGCCAGAGCTGGCTTGAGCGTGGCAAGGCGATGATCGAGTCGCTGGAGTTGCCTTGTGAGCTGGATCTCGCCAACGACCCGTTCTTCGGCCGCGGCGGCAAGATGCTGGCCAACAACCAGCGCGACCAGGGGCTGAAGTTCGAGCTGCTGATACCGGTGAGCAGCCAGGAAAAGCCGACAGCCTGCCTGAGTTTCAACTATCACCAGGATCATTTCGGCCAGACCTGGGGATTGAAGTTCGCCGATGGCAGCCTGTGCCATTCGGCCTGCGTCGGCTTCGGCCTGGAACGTGTGGCGCTGGCGCTGTTTCGTCATCATGGCCCCGACGTTAATGCCTGGCCGCCGGCTGTCCGCGCGGTTCTCTGGAATGCCTGACATGAACGCCGTGATCCCCGGTCTCGACCCGGCGGGCTACAGGCCGCATGAATTGCACAGCGCCGAACGTCGCTGGCCGCAGACAAATTGCTACGTCGACCTGCTGATTGAAGTCATGCATGCGACCGGCCATGACCCGGTGGCCGCGCTCGGCTTTACCCTTGCCCAGGATTTCGAAGGCGATCAGTTCACCTTCTTCAAGTTTCCAATCGCCGATCTGCAGCGGCTTGCGGGTCTCGATATCCAGGAACTGGCGATCTTTGACCGGCTGGAAACGCATGTTGCGACGCAGATCGACCTCGGACGCCTGCCGCTGGTGGAAGTCGATGCTTTCTACCTGCCCGACACAAGGGGAATCACCTATCGCGCGGCCCATTCCAAGACGACCATCGGTATCAATGAGATCGATCCGCGGACGCAGCGGATGGTCTATTTTCACAATGATGGTGTCTTCGCGCTGGGTGGTGAGGACTATGAAGGCATCTTCGGCGGCGCTGACCTTGCGAGCGCGGGCTCGTTGCCACTGTTTCCCTACGCGGAGTTCGTGAAATTCGGCGTCACGCAGCCGCCCGAAGATATGGCACGAGCAGCCGCGATACTGCTCTCACATCACCTGTCACGCCGCCCGAAGCACAATCCGTTGCGATCCTACGCTGCTGCGTTCGGCCGCCATGTCGAGATGCTGGTCCACCGCCCGCCGGAGTATTTTCATATCTACTCCTTCAACACGTTGCGGCAGCTAGGCGCGAATTTCGAGCTTCTCGGCAGCCATCTGGAGTGGCTCGGGAAAAATCGCCGCGAGAGTTTCGAGCAAGCGGCCAAGGCCGCAGGCGATATCGCCGAAGGCGCCAAGGTCATGCAGTTCAAACTCGCCAGGGCCATGGCGCGCGGGCGTTTCGATGGGCTGGAGGCGACGCTGGAACCGATGGCCAGCGCTTATGATGTTATCATCAACGTGCTTGACGCGCGCATGGCAACCCTGGCGGAGGCGGCCTGAACGGCGAGCGGAATTCGCCTGCCGTAGCCTGGATCAGATCCATGACGACAGTGATCTCCGTCGCCGATTCAGCTGAGTTGCTGGAAGCAGGATGGCAGCTTGCCCTGACGCCGGCTGGCGAATGGCGCGGGCCGAGCGATGCCGACCCTTCGGCAACATGGCTGCGCGCCACATGTCCTGGTACCGCGGCGGCGGCGCTCGAGGTGGGCGGTCTTTGGGATCGGCAAGCACCGATGCCATTGCATGACAAGGACATCTGGTATCGCTGTCGCCTTGAAGCCAGCGGGCCGGTGCGGCTTGTCTTCGAAGGCCTTGCGACGATTGCCGAAATCTACATCGACGATCGATTGGTCCTTGTCTCCACCTCCATGTTCGCGCCGTGTCAGACGTCGCTGACGCTGAAAGGCGGCGAAATGCTTGCCATCGCGTTTCGCAGTCTTGACGCCTATATGGACGGCCTCAAGGGTCCGCGGGCCCGCTGGAAGGCGCGCATGATTGACGATCAGCGCTTGCGGCTCGTTCGCACGACCCTGCTTGGCCACATGCCGGGCTGGTGCCCGGCCTTCGACGTCGTCGGCGCATGGCGGCCGGTTCTGCTGGTGCGCGAGAATTTGGCTTCGCGCGTTGCTAGCGTCGACATGCGTTCCGATCTCGAAGGGACTACAGGCAAGCTCGATGTCGAGCTGACGCTCTTCACGCCGCTTGTTGACGGCGAAACCGCCTTTATCAGCTGTGCCGGAAAAACCGCGACGCTCACCGGCGATGGCGAGAAGCTGAATGCGCGCCTTGACATCGCCAACGTTGCGGCTTGGTGGCCGCACAGCCATGGAACGCCGGATCTTCATGGTGTCAGCGCTACCATCGGGAGTAACGAGGTAAACCTCGGACGTGTCGGCTTTCGACGCCTGGAGCTGGATCGCGGCCGTGACGGGCGCGACTTTCGGCTGATCGTCAACGGCATCCCGGTCTTTTGTCGTGGCGCGGTTTGGACACCGTCGGACATAGTGTCCCTGGACGGGAGCGCGGCGCCGTTGGACGCCGCCTTGCGCCTGGCAAGTGATGCCGGTGTCAACATGCTGCGTGTCGGCGGCCCCTTCGTCTATGAATCCAACGCCTTTCATGCCCTGTGTGACGAACTCGGCATACTCGTCTGGCAGGACCTGATGCTGGCGAATTTCGATTACCCCGCCCGGGATGACGAATGGTGCGCTACGCTGGCGGCGGAAGTAGAAGCATTGCTGCGACGATTGCGGCACTCGCCTTCGCTGGCTGTGATTTGCGGCGGCAGTGAAATCGCCCAGCAGGCGTCTATGATGGGAATTCCAGCGTCCATGGACCCGACGCCGTGGTTCGACACGGTGGTGAGGCCGCTTGCGGACGCCATTAGACCTGATCTCGTGCAGGTTGCTTCCTCGCCGCATGGCGGCAGCTTGCCTTTCACCGCTGAAGCCGGACCGGTGCATTATTATGGCGTGGGCGCTTATTGCCGGCCGCTGGAGGATGCGCGCCGTGCCGAGGTCCGCTTCGCCAGCGAGTGCCTTGCCTTCGCCAACGTGCCGGATCAGGAGACGCTGGACGCCTTCCTGCCCGTTGCGCCCGTGCATGACCCACGCTGGAAAGCCGCGACGCCGAGAGACGTTGGGGCGTCTTGGGATTTCGAGGATGTACGCGACCACTATCTGGAAAACGTCTTCGGCGTCGACGCCCGTGCGTTGAGGCTGCAGGACGGTGCACGCTACCTCGACCTCTCGCGTGCCGTGACGGCCGAGATTGTGGAGCGCACGATTGACGAATGGCGCCGACCGGCCTCGCCGACGGCGGGTGCACTGACCTTGTTCTGGAAAGATCTGGCCGTCGGCGCCGGCTGGGGCGCGATCGATGCGACCGGCCGGCCAAAATCAGTTTGGCATGCGATGAAGCGGGCCTTCCGTCCGCTGCGCCTGATCCTCAGCGATGAAGGCTTGAACGGCCTCCATGTGCATGTGATCAACGATGGACCGGATTTGGTTGAAGGCAGGCTCACCCTGACCTGCCTGCGCGATGGTTTGACACCGGTCGTCACAGGCAAACGCGAGATCGCGGTTGCGGCGCATGATGCCGTGACGGTTTCGGCCTTCGAGCTGTTCGGTGCGTTCTTCGATATCTCTTACGCCTACCGCTTCGGTCCGGTTGCGCATGAGTTGAGCGTGGGGCAGTTTACGGATTCGCAGGGAATCCAGTTGGCGGAAGCCTTCCATGTTCTGCCCAATGTCATGACGAAACGGTGCGATGTCGGCCTTCGCGCCAAGATCGAACCTGGCAGCGATTGCTGGCGGCTTCGGCTCGCCTGCGACAGGGCCGCGTATTATGTCCATGTCGGCGGTCCCCATTATCGGGCCGAAGAGGACTATTTTCATCTGTTGCCTGGTCGCGAAAAAACAGTGAGGCTGGTCGCGCTGACGGGCGCACCGATGCCTACCGGGACCGTTACAGCCCTCAATGCGCAGCGACCTGTTGTTTTCGACCTGACCGAGCCGTTCCCTAAAATGGGTGCAGCCAGGGGCATTTCGTGAGGCCGATCGTTTTCGAAGGGACTGTCGGCTGGGTTCATCCCGCAGGGGGCAGCCGGGGCGTGGTTATAGCGGGCGCGCACGGTTTCGAAGACCTTTGCAGCCGGCGTTTTCTCACATTGATGGCAAGGCGGTTGGCCCAAGCTGGTCTACCCGTTCTGCAATTCGACTATCCAGGCTGTGGAGACGCCACCGGCGATCACACCGAGCCCCATCGCGTGGCTGCCTGGGTGTCGAGCATCGAGACGGCGATAGGGCGGCTGAAAGCCGAAACCGGCGTGACCGATGTGCTGGTGATCGGCTTCCGTCTCGGTGCTCTCCTTGCTCCATCGGCCATAGGCGGACGGGATGACGTTGCCGGTCTGGCACTGCTTGCGCCGCCAATATCGGGCAAGGCCTATGTGCGCGAGATGGCAGGCCTGGCAAGAATGATCGACGCAGCCCTGCCGACATACGACACTGAGGTCGAGCCATTCGACGGCATCGAAACCGCCGGGTTCAGGATGAGCGCCGAGACGATCGCGGATCTGCGGACGCTTGAGTGGCGTGAACTCGCCGGTTCCTTGCGCCAGGATATTCTGCTTGTGACGACACAACCCGCCACGTCGCATTCGGCGCTCGCCGAAGGCGTGGCCGCGGCCGGTGGCGGCGTGCGGATCGAGACATTTGCCGGTTTTGCCCGGCTGATGAGCAACCCGACCGCCAACGACATCCCGCAATCCACCCTTGAGATGGTCGTGGGGTGGGCAGTCGAGCGCCGAAAGCCCGTCGGCGCGGCTTCCCACGAGCCGGTGGCCACCGCGCCAGTGTTTATGGCGGAGGGTGGATATAACGAATGGCCACTGGTGCTCGCGCCCGCGCCGGAGATTTGCGGCGTGCTGTGCATGCCTGCCCAGGCCAAGCCCCAGGGACAGGTCGCCCTTATCCTCAATGCCGGCGCGATACCGCATATCGGTTGGGCACGTGGCGCGGTCGACATGGCGCGTTCACTCGCCCGAGATGGCATAGCCTCGCTGAGGGTCGATCTGCCGGGCCTCGGCCAGAGTGGGACGCCGGACGAGAAGCGGCTGTTTCTCTACGATGAGCGCGGCCGCGATGACATGCTGCGGATTGTAAACTGGCTCGAGCAGTATGGATTTGATCAGGTCAGCGCGATCGGCACATGCGCCGGGGCCTATCAGGCGTTCCATGCCGCGCGTTTCGATCGCCGTATTGCCTCGCTGACCATGGTCAATCCTTTGTGCTTCGCATGGAACAGTTCATATGCCCTGGACATGGAACTGTCGAAAGTCAGGGACAATGCGCGTGGCTCACTCAAACCAGAGGACGGCGCCGGCGAGGCGGATGTGGCTGAGCCGCATTCACACGCAACGGCCTTGAGATCACCTCGCTTGAAAGCGCTCCTGTCCAGACTTGGCGGGCGCGCCCTGCGCTTCGGCCTGGAATTGTCGAAATCCACGACGTCCAACTTTTGGCGCAGGCGCGGTTCAGGAAGCCAGTCCGTGGAAACCTGGATGAAAAATCTGACCGCGCGTGGAACGCGCGTCTTGGTGGTAAGCGCCGAAAACGATCGGAGCCTGGATGAAATTGCCCGCCACTTCGGGCCGGACGGCGAGCGTTTGAGACGCATGCAAGGTGTCACTCTCGTGCGTCTGGATGCCGCCGATCATACATTGACGCCGGCCCATGCACGCTCCCGGCTTGTCGAGCACGTCACACAATTGTTAAGCCCCGCCGCCGATGGGCGGTAGAGACCTGGGGTCTGCTCGACGACCAATCGACAGCCGGCACTTTAATTCTTTATTTCCCAAACTGGCATACCAATTGGGAAAGGCCTTCTATCTTCATGGATATCGCGGAATGTCCAACGCGCGAAACACTGCCGCCAGGCCGGGTGAAAACTCAGATTTGCCACCGTCGAGCGAGAAAAAATTGAGATTGCTGTCCTTGATCACCAATTTGCTGCGCAAGAGGAGCGGCAATCTAGCGGCTTCACAGACCGGCGTGATCTACGGGGATGACGATTTTGCCGGCTCGCCTGCTAGACTACGGCTCCTCGATCCACTGGAACTGGACTACTTTCCTCATGACAACGAGATATTCCAAGACCAGGATGAGAATACCGCTGAAACAATCCACAGCATTCATGCCGAGCTCGCCGAACTGCACGCCAGCGTGGCCGAACTGATGCAATCGTCAAGCAACGGACAAGCTAAAATTGCAAGCCCAGCCTATGCCGGACGGGGATTTCCGAAGGGTGCTTCCACGGATTACGGCACGATTGAGGAACCGCATTCGGCCTCCCCTTGGGAGCATATCCGTCGCTGACAAGATGTAAGTCAGATCCCGGACTGAAGCCTCGCCCTGACCGGCGTCTTCCCGACGAGGGTGGCTCCGGCATCGCGGCTGGGGAATATCCTGTAACCCGATATTAAGCATATCCGCGCATGGATTATTGGCGATATACGCACGATGATTTTAGTGCGGTGGAGACGAGACTATGGCGACCTCCATGGGCGGCATTTCACGCGATCGATCTGCCGCCAGGCGAGCGCAGGTCGATACCTCGGTGGATTTGCTCGGCCTTGCCGATACGCTAATCCGCCGGCGCTGGATCGTTCTTTCGTTCACGCTGACCTTCGTTGCATTGGGACTGTTGGCGTTGTTCCTGATTTCGCCGCGGTATACAGCGACGTCGCGCATCCTTATCGACCCGCGTGAGCAGCGGGTCATGCAGAACGAGGTGGTGCAGCAAGGCTTCGGCTCCGACATGGCGCTGGTGGAAAGCCAGATCGAGGTGATCACCTCGGAAGCGGTGCTCAAGCGGGTTGTCCAGAGCAGCGGTCTTGCCACGGATCCGGAATTCATATCCGCCATCAAAAGTGGGCAAGATCCCTCAGTCATTGCGCTTGAAGCACTGGCGCAAGCGACCAAGGTCGTGCGGCCCGAAAACACTTACGTGCTTCAGATCAGCGTCACCAGCAAAGAAGCCATCAAGTCAGCTCGTCTCGCGAACGCCGTGGCTGCTGCATATTTGGGCTATCAGGCCGAAACAACTTCCGGTACCGCACGCGACGCCAGCACGTCGATCCGTGACCGCCTCGCACAATTGCAAAGCGAGTTGAATAGCTCGGAGGAAGAGGTCGAAGCCTTCAAGCGCGACCACAATGTTTCGGAATCGGATGGACGATTGCTCGGCGAGCGCGAACTGACGGACCTTTCGGCTCGCCAGTCGGCTAGTGCTGCGCGAGTCAACGAAACAAAGGCCCGGTTCGAGGTTATGCAGGCCGCGCTGAAGACGCGCGGAGATGTCAGCACGGTCATCACCGGCACCGACAGCGCCATGGTCGACCTGCGTACCCAGCTTGGCGAGGCGCAGCGAAACCTGGCCGAACTCCAGCAGATCCTTGGACCGCGTCATCCTCGCGTCACGGCTGCCGAAGGGCAGGTTGTGCAAGCTCGCGCGACAATCCGTGCGGAAAGTGAGCGGCTGGTGCAAGCCGCGCAAGACGACTATCGCGCAGCTGTTGACACCCTGAACAAGGTCACCGGAGACCTTAATGCCGCCAAGACAGCTTCCTTCGATACCAACCAGGATCTGATCAAGCTGCGTGAACTTGAGCGCAAGGCGCAGTCGAGCAAGGTCGTCTACGAGGCGTTTATGGTCCGCGCCAAGGAAACCGCCGAGCAGGAAAATATTTCGCCGCCCAATGCCCGTATCATCGCTGAAGCGGCGGTTCCAAGTTCGTCCTCGTATCCACCTAAGTTGCCGCTGCTTATCGCCGCCGGACTGTTGGGATTGTTCATAGGCGTCTTTGCCGCGATATTGCGGGATCTGGCTGCCGGCGCGCTCGCCGCGCGTCCTCAGGCTCAGCCTTTGGAACCTGCCAAGGCGGACATCACCGGCGGGCTTGTAACAGTCGTCTCCATCCATGATCCCGCCCTTGCCCGTCAGGCCGCGTTCGAGTTGGCGCGAGACGCAATGGCGGCCGACCAGAAGGTCATTTTCATCGATCTCGCGTCTGATGCACCTTCCGACATAGCCGGACTTGCAGAACTAGCAATTGGTGAATCCCCGGTCGCGAAAGCGATCCGGATCGGCCGTAAGTCGGGACTTCAGATGCTCAACGCCGGGCGCAAGGATACTGTCGCGCGCCTGTCGCCCGGAAAAGTGGAAGCGGTCCTTGGCGCGATAATTCAGGAATATGACCACATCGTTGTCAATGGAGGGACACTCGAGGCCAGCCCCGGTCCCATGGCCGATGTGATTGCCGGATATTCCAGCCGGTCGGTGCTGGCGGTGCGGGACGGTGTGTTTGGTCTACGCGAACGCCAGGCTTTAAATGCGTTGGCCGGCGATGGCGACATGGATGTTTCGGTGGTGTCGGTTGAGAAGGACGTGGCTATCGATCAAGCCGCATGAAGTTCCCCTGGCCAAGAAATTGCGTCGCGGCGAAAGGCATTCATCGGCCCGACGCGGCCACTGAAAGTCAATGACAATGGGATCAATAGAGTATCGGCTGAACGTCGCTGATTTCCCTCTAAAGGTGCAAGGCGACGCTGCGTCCTGGCGGCAGTTGGTCGATCCGCTCATTCTGCTGGCCACGGTACTTTTATTCTCCCTATCAAACTATGCGCTCGACTTTCTCGGCATCCCGTATGATTCATCGAGCGGATCGATCGTCACCAAGATTCATCCGGCAACCTACACATTTGGCTTGGCGCTGGTCCTGGCGGTGCTCGCCAATCGAAACCCGGTCGGCTACGCGGTCTCCCTTCTCGTTCGTTGCGCCGGATCGACCAGCCTGCTCGCCGCTTGCCTGCTGCTCTGGTACTTCATCTCCCGTTACAAGCCCGATCAATCCGCCTCCTTCCTGATCGACGCGCTGATGGTCGCGGCCGTTATTACCATGCTGTTTTGCGACTCGGGCGAGAAGCTGCGGCTTTATGCTGCCCGTTGCCTTCACATGCTGATGGTCATCAATTGCCTGATTGCGATCACCGAAGGCTTGACGTCGTGGCGACTGTTTCCCTTCCTCATTGAGGATCGGGTCCAGACCTGGGATCATCGGGCCACGGCTTTGCTTGGCCACCCGCTTGCCGGTGCGCTGGCCACTGGCGTCTACGCGGTGATCCTGATGACTGTGAAAGATGTTCGCGGGCTGAGCCCGCGCTGGCGCCTGCCCATCATAGTCCTGTGCATGGCGACGATGCCGCTTCTCGGCGCCCGAACCTCGTTTGCCGTTGTCTATGGCGTGGCGGCGGTGATGGGCCTGCTCTTCATTTTGAAGCTGATGCGCGGCGGCGCGATTTCAGTGCGCGCATTGCTCGCCATTCTCGTTCTTGCACCGCTTGGCGTCGTCGCTGTCGCGGCAATGTACCAATTCGGCTATTTCGACAATTTCCTCGCGCGTTTTACCAATGACAGCGGCAGTGCGGCGACTCGCATTCAGTTGTTTCGCCTGTTCGACAATTTCGGGCTGCGCGAACTGCTCATCGGATTCAGTCAGGACGAACTGGAGACCAGTGTACGTATAAACGGCCTCAGCGAGGGTATCGAGAACGCGTGGGCTGGCCACCTCTTGCGCTATGGTCTCGTCTTCTCGTCGGTTCTGTGGCTGGGCATCTTGAGCTGGTTCATCGAGATGCTGCGGGTCGGCGGCCGTGGCGCGATCCTGCCGCTCTTTTTCGCATTGCTGATCAACTCCACCAGCGTCGGCATAAGCGCCAAGACGACGATGCTGACCATGCCGGCCGTGCTGATACTGGCCCTTGTGGCAAGGACTAGAGCAATTCCAGGAAGAGCAATTCCAGGAAAGGTGTGAGCGGTTTCCGTCCGGAATTGCTTACGGAACCACTTATCAGAAGCCGGTCGCAGCGGCCGGGCGGCGAGGGGAGCGCGCCAACGCCTCTGAGCGAAGCAATCCGAGCCTCGCTCGCGGCGTTGTTCGGCATAGGCTGGACAATTCGGCGCCGAGCTGTCTCGTCCGCTTGATCCGACGACCTGCCATTGCTGGACCCAGCCCGTCGCGCATGGCAGGCGGTCGGATAAATCGTGAGCGATTGCGGGTGCTGAGAATGGGCCGAGCTGATTAAGCTAGCCAGACCTCGATGCTTCGGACGGAGCGCTCATCACCGTTGGTGCGGCGGCGGATGTGCGCATCCTTCGTCGCAGCCGGTGCTGGGCGACTTGATAATGCTCGACGTCGATGTCAGGTCATCAACGCGGATCCAACCCTGCGCGGATCCGATCAGGCTGGCTAGAGACCGCCAGCGAGATGGTGATAGAGCGCGATGATAACCTCGTTCTGTTTCCAGATCATCAGCACGCCGCTCAGGGCCATCAGCATTACGACGGCTGTCCGGAATTGGCGTCCGCTCATCCGCCCAAGCCATGGCTGCGCGGCGACCGTCGAGAGCGCCGCACCTATCCCGGTCGCCAGGCCAAAGGCAAGGGCGTGCCCGCCGAACGCGCCAAGGTCGGCAAACACTGCAATCTTGACCACATCGGTCGCGAAGGAGTTCACCGACTTCGTCGCTACCAAGGTCTCCTTGCTGGAACCATAGTTCAGGTAAAGTGAGTTCAGCACCGGGCCCACCGTGCCCATCAGCGCCGAAAGCAGGGATACAATCAGCCCGGCGGGCAAGAACCACCAGCGCCGTGCCTGATAGCTGCGCGCGCGCGCGCCGCCTCGGAACTCCCACACCGCGCCTATCAGATAGAGGCCGATGAATATCTGCAGCCAATCGGCGCGCGCGCTGGCGAACAGCCAAGCGCCCGCTGCCGCCCCGATGATGGCTCCGGGCAAATACCAGCGCACGATATGCCAATCGACGTCGCGGCGAAACGCCAGGATCCGCGCCGGATTTCCCATCAACTCGGTGATCGTGATCACCGGAGCGACGGCGGCGCTGCCCGTGAGGAAGGTCACTGCCGGGATCAGCATCAGACCGCCGCCGCCTGCCGACAGCGTATTGAGGGTCCAGGCCATAAAGCCCGCGCCGCAGAGCAATATCAATTGGAGCCAGTCCATCGGGCAGAAAACGTGCCGCGCGCCTGGCCGGTTCCGGTCAGCGGTTGCGAGTGACGATCAGTCTCCGGGCGGTGCAGTCCGCTTGGGACCCGAGAGCGGCACTCGCTGATGATGGGTGGCGGTGTCGCCTTGCGTGTTCGCCAGGCGACAAGGCTGTTACCGGGCGTGGGCCGATGGTGCCGTCTTACCCTGAGTCACCGACGGCGGGGTCCTGAGTGAGGCACCGGTCTGCGTATCAGTGGCCGGTACGGTATGCTCGTCGCCCGACAGCGGACTGCCCTGGCCCGGCACGGCGTCGGCTGTCGGTGCACTGTTGTTTATGCCGTTCATGAACGGCTGGCTCGAGGTCGTCAGGCCCCCGGCCGACGTGGCGGTGAAGAGGTGATCGGCTGCCGACGCGGGGCCGGCAAGCAGCGAAAACGCCGCAATGACGATGAGAGTTCGCATGATGGATACTCCGATGACTGCCTGTCCGATGCCGGCCTTGCGGTGGCAGGGACGGCCGTCCCTTCATGGTCCCAACGCCGCGCTTCTCGCTGCGTTCCCGAAGATTTCGTTTCGACGCAAAGAAATGTCTTTTGACTGAGACACACCGGCGTCCGGCTGCAATCAGTAGCAGCGGTGCGCCAATTCTCGCCCGAGCGCGGCTGCTGCAGGCCGATCAGATCATCAAAAACGCGTTCCATGGGATTTCTCTCCTCCGGGCGATTCCCGTATAGATCGGGGCCTAGCGAAGTCGAGTTGTGTAGATATGCTGTAAATCGGCCGATTTTCGGCCGTTCCTGGAAACCCTGTATAGCTTGAGAATGTTGGCTCCCCAGGACCGACGAAGCTGAGAAATTCGAATTCGCGATTCCCCTACGCCAGAATGCGCCCTCGGTGACGAAGATGCGCAAACGTGATCGTGACCGCGCAGAAGCCCTACGCCTTGCTGGCGGGCCAAAGCCGACGCTGAGAGACCGAGCTGCGGCCCTCGCTCGCGAGCGTGGCGAGGTGCGAACGGCTGAACTGACAGCAATCGGCATTCCCCGCTGCTACCTAGCCCGGATGTGCGATGAGGGCTTGCTCATCAAAGTCGGTTATGGAGTATATCGCGCCGCCAAACGTGATGCTGCTTGACGGTCAGAGCCAGCGGCGAACCTCGGCCTTGTAGCGGCGGTAGTCGTCGCCGAACTTCGCTTCGAGATAACGCTCCTCGCGGGCGATCACCTGCGTCTGGATCGCGATCAGCACCAACGGGAGCAAGGCGAAGGCGATCGGCCCGTCGAGGCCGATGGCAAGGCCGCTATAGATAAGCGCCATGCCGAGATACATGGGATTGCGGGTCCACTGATAGGGACCGGTCGTTGCTACGAGGGTCGTTGGCTGCGACGGGGGAACGTTGGTGCCCAGCCGCCGGAACAGCCCCGCCGCTGCAAGCATTATCGCCGCGCCGGCAGCGAACAGCAGAGCGCCCGTCGCCGCCAGCAACCGCCAGTCGATGCCGAAAGAGCGCAGGGGACGAACCGCTCCACCGCCAGCCCTAACAGCAGCGCTCCCAGATAGACGAAGGGCGGAGGGAAGCGCACACCCGCGCTGTCCGGTTCGACGGCCATGCTCCTCTCCAATCTCTGCTCTCAAACCAGCATCGACTGCTGGGCGAAGATACCCGCCATCGCGCCGTGCGATGATGCCAGGGTGACCGATGGCGGCGTAACGGGGTTGGCGAGGTCGCCGGCGGCGTAGATGCCGGGCGTGCTGGTTTCGCGGCGCTCGTCGACCTTGAGGATGATGCCGAGTGGCGTATCGACCGTGGCGAGGCCCAGTGATTCATGGAGGTTTGCGGACGGCTTGTTGCGCGGATGCGCGAACAGGATGTCGACCGCGACATTTGGGCCGGTATCGAGCTTGACGGTGGCGTTATGGCCCTCGTGATGCGCGATCTCGATGATCCGGCCATCGACGACAGGCGTGTTGCGGCGCGCCAGATCGGCCCGGATATCGGGCGGAATGTCATGACCATCGGCGAAGACCGTCAACCTGTCGGTCCAATCGTGGAACAGCTTGACCTGATTGTGTGACTGCCGGCCGGACCAGACGAGGCCCCAATGCTGGCCGGCGACTTCAAAGCCGTCGCAATAGGGGCAGGGCACGATGGACTTGCCCCAGCCTTCGGCAAAGCCCGCAACATCAGGCATCTGGTCGATGACGCCATAGCTCAGGATCAGACGACGCGCCGCAAGGCTTTCACCATCGCCAGTGACGACTGAGAAATCGTCGATGGCGCCGGAGACGCTGTCGGCCCGGGCACTGACAAGCTTGATCGCGGGATACCGTTCCAGCTGCTGCCGCGCCTCCGCCAGGATGTCCAGCGGCGGCTTGTGATCGTGGCCGAGCAGTCCATGCGAGTGACCGGCGAAGCGGTTGCGCGGCAGGCCGGTATCGAGAACGGTGACCTTGCGGCGGGCGCGGCCGAGCTGCAAGGCGGCGGCGAGACCGGCAAAGCTGCCGCCGATGATGATGACGTCATCCATGGAAATGGGCTCCGTGTTGTGGATGAAGCGCTGGGCCCAGGGCACAACGACTTGCATTTCAGATACTATCTGGTATCATAATGCAGGAATTAGGATACTGTCAAGGACTGGAATTGTCGTGACTGAAAACAGCCGGAGCCGGCGCGGCCGGCCCGCCAACGAGGCGCTTGGCCAAACGATCATCGACGCCGCGAGCGAACTCTTTGTTGAATTGGGTTTTCAAGCGACGACATTGGACAAGGTCGCCCAGCGAGCGAAGATATCCAAGCTCAGCATCTATCGGCACTTCGAGAACAAGGAGGCGCTGTTCAGCGCGGCCATCGCGGCCGGCTGCCATCAGTTTGCACAGGCTCTTTTTGAGGGCGTCGACGGTTCAGCCGAAGATCAGCTCATGGCGGTGGGATCATCCCTGCTTCGCACCCTGATGAGGCCGGACGTCAGCAATGTCGAAGCCATGATCATGGCCGACAAGACCAATCAAAAGTCGTTAAGCAAGCTCCATTACGAAGCCCGCCCCGCCCATATCATCGCCGAAATCGAGGCCCTGTTGCGTCAGTTGCACGCGAAGGCGGTTCTGAACGTGCCCGATCCTCTCCGGTCCGCCCGCTTGTTCGCCGCGCTTTTCAAAGGATCCGATCTCTTGATTATCGCACGCTTCGATCAGGCGAGAGCAGAAGACGACAACGAAATCGAATCCTATTGCCGATCGGCCGTCGCCATGTTCATCGCCGCCCATGGTGGCAACGACTACGCGGGCGGATAGCCTAGACGAGGATCCTCGATGTTCTGACACTCTGGAAGCAGGACTATCGAGATCGAAGAGTATGGGAGAAATTCCACGCTGGCGCGCAGCATCGCGCCATGGCGTAGAAGAGGCGGTGGCTCCCCGGGCCGGATTCGAACCAGCGACCAACCGGTTAACAGCCGGTTGCTCTACCACTGAGCTACCGGGGAACGGAGGCTCTTTGAGCAAGTGGCGCAGCCTATAGCAAACCCGTTTCGGCTTTGCAAAGCAGCATTTCGCATTTTGCCGAGACTTTTTCGCGCGGTGGTTTCTCGCAATCGGCTTTGCCCACCCACATATTAGCCGTCTTGGCGACGGGCGCGGAACCGAAAGGGCGGTCGCGGCTTTCTAAAAATGGCATTATCGAGCCCCCCAGACAGGCAGTTTTCGCAATGACGGCAGCGGACGAAAACCGGATACCCGCACGAAAGATCTCGGTTTTCGGGCGCGAATTCACCATGCCGCAGTCGCGTGGTCTCAGAATCACCATCGGCGTGCTTTTGACAATTGGCGGCCTTCTCGGGTTCCTGCCGATCCTTGGCTTCTGGATGGTGCCGCTCGGACTGCTGGTACTCTCCTACGAAATCGCCATGGTCCGTCGCCACCGGCGCCGCTTGGTCGTCTGGTGGGAGCGGCGACGCCGGCCGGACTGAGCGGCCCTTGCCGACGCATCTCGCACGGCCGCCTTCGAAAGAGAATCAATCCTGGCGCCGTCTCCCCGTGCCAGATTCCTCCGAATCGGGTTGCCCGCCTGCCTTCAAATCCTCGCTGATCTCCTTCAGGACCGCGGAAGCCGAGGCCAGACGCGCGCGATCACGCGGTGACAGCCTGCCGGTGCCTTCAATTCTCAGGCAGTCGATGGCATAGCGCACCAATTCCTCGCACCCCACCAGCGGCACGCCTTCCGTTTCGTGCGTTTCGTCCTTTGGTTTTGCCATGGGCATGGCGCAGTCCTCCCTGTCTCTCAACGCAGGCCGGTGCGCGGCGTTTCGCTCGATCATCCGCCATGCTTAACGGATTGCTAATAGGGCGGCTGTGACGGCGATCTGACAGGGGGGTGGAGCCGGCGCAGAGGAAAGCGTTCGGAATACGTCGTGGCCGCTTGACGGCATTTTCGCCGCAACCTATTGGAACCGGGTGGAACGCCGGGAGCAACGAGGCCTCGTGGCGGAGTGGTTACGCAGAGGACTGCAAATCCTTGCACCCCGGTTCGATTCCGGGCGAGGCCTCCAATGCCCAGGCTCCCGCGCGTCAGCGCCGGAGCCTGAAGTTCCGGTCGAAATGAACCGCGATTCTGACGCGGCAAGCAGATTGGTTGGAACATGAGCGCTGATTTTTCCGAACTTCGCATCAAGATGGTCGATGGTCAGGTTCGCACCACCGACGTGACCAGCGCGCCGTTGCTCGACGCGATGCTTTCCGTGCCGCGCGAGGTTTTCGTCGGCGATCGCCAGCGCGATCTGGCCTATATCGACGAGGACATCCGCATCGCCGGCAGCGCTGATGGCTCGCGATACCTGATGGAAGCTTCGCCGCTGGCCAAGCTGATGCAACTGGCCGAGATCAGCGTGGCCGATTCGGCGCTCGATGTCGGCTGCGGCACCGGCTACGCCTCGGCGATCCTGTCGCGCCTGGCGAGATTCGTCGTGGCGCTCGAAAGCGATTCGGCCTTGGCGCAAACCGCCGCGTCGACCCTGTCCAGCCTGGGCTGCGGCAATGTGACCGTGGTTCAGGGCGCACTGGCGCAAGGCCATGCGGCGAAGGCACCTTACGATGTCATCTTCATCGGCGGCAGTGTCGGCAAAGTGCCTGCGTCGCTGCTCGACCAACTCGCCGAAGGCGGACGCCTGGTCGCGGTCGAAGGACAGGGCAATTCCGGCGTGGCGCGGCTTTTTTTCAAGGCTGGGGGGGTTGTAACCGGGAGAAGGGCATTTAATGCGGCAATTAAGCCACTACCCGGCTTCGAACGTGAGCATGCTTTCGAATTCTGAATGATTTGGCCTTGCAGCAAAGGCTTTGTCATGGTCGCTTGCATTTGAACGATCGTTGCTGATCCCAGACTGGGGGCACTTTGGGCCGAGCGACAGGGAACATGAAACACGCCACGCCGGCTGCTCCAGAAGGAGAAGCCGGCGCGGCGCGGTTCCCATGGAAAACGAATGAGGGATATACCGTGCCGTCAGTACGCAAATCACTTTTAACCGCCGTCCTTGTTTCGGCGACCGCACTATCCCCACTGGCTGCATCGGCTGAAACCATCACCGGTGCCCTTGCAAAAGCCTATCAGTACAATTCCACACTGAATTCATCGCGTGCCGGCGTGCGTGTGACCGACGAGAGCGTGGCGATTGCCAAATCGGGCTGGCGTCCGACGGTTACCGGATCGGCCAACATCGACTATACGAACACGCGCCGGGCAAATGGTGGCGGCAATTCGAAGCTGACAAGCGGCAGCTACGGCATCCAGATCAACCAGTCGCTGTTCGACGGTTTCCAGACGAGAAACAACGTGGCGGCGGCTGAATCCCAGGTCAAGGCGTCGGTCGAAAGCCTGCGAAACACCGAAGAGAACACCCTGTTCAATGCGGCTACCGCCTATATGGACGTGATTCGCGACCGGCAGATCGCGGTGCTGACCGAACAGAACCTGCAGTTCCTGACCGAGCAGGCACGCGCGGCGCGCTCGCGCTTCGAAGTCGGCGAAGGCACGCGCACCGATGTCGCGCAGGCCGATGCCTCGCGCGCTTCCGCGGTGGCATCGCTGAGCGCGGCTCGCGCGCAGGCGCTGGCAAGTGCTGCGACCTACCACCAGGTCGTCGGTGACGAACCCGGCAAGCTCAAGCCTGCTTCGCCATTGGGCAGGTTGCTGCCGTCGAGCCTTGACGCCGCTATCGCCATCGGCTCGGCCGAACATCCGGCCATCCTTGCCACCCAGCATCTGGTCGACGCCGCGGGGTTCACGGTGAAATCGTCCGAGGGCGCGCTGTTGCCGCAGTTGTCGGCTTCGGCCGGCGTTTCGGAAAACTACCGCAACTCCATCCCCGATGTGACGGGTTCCAACGGCAATTCGACCTCGGCCAATATCGGCGCGACGCTGACCATCCCGATCTATTCCGGCGGCCGGACCTCGGCGATCGTGCGGCAGAACAAGGAGTCGCTCGGGCAAGCGCGTATCCAGGTCGACGTCAGCCGCGACCAGGTCCGCCAGGCTGTCGCCACGGCATGGTCGCAATACACCGCCGCGCAGCAAAGCGTATCCGCCAACAGGCAGGTGATCGAAGCCGCACAATTGGCGCTGAACGGCGTCATCGAGGAGCGCAATGTCGGCCAGCGCACGACGCTCGACGTGCTCAATGCACAGGCCACCGTAATCACGGCCAAGATCAACCAGGCCAATTCCGAACACGACGTGGTCGTGGCGAGCTATGCCATCCTCTCAGCGATCGGCCACCTGTCGGTCGACCGGCTTGCGCTGCAGGTGACGAAGTACAAGCCTGAAGAGCACTACAACGCCGTCAAGGACAAGTGGATCGGCCTGCGCACGCCGGACGGCCGCTAGGCCTTTCGTCGAACGGCGTTTCCGGGTTGAGCGGTTCGATCGGAAACGCCTGACTATCGTTGTCCTTCGATGGGTTGCTGACGGGAACCGTCACACGGCTTTGGCGGAATCGCTCTAATCTGTTGAAATCCCACATGTCCCCAGATTGGGGATTCTCGTGCGGCGATCCGTCGGTTACCCTGTCGTCATGATTCGAATCCGGCTGTTGCCGGAGCGGAAACCTGCAACGGGTCACAAGGGCGGCGGATGTGACGATGGCAACGGCAAGCAGCGCACAGCGCGAACCCTCCATGGAAGAGATACTGGCTTCCATCAGGAGGATCATCGAAGACAGCGACAACGGTCGCAAGCAGCCCGGCGAGGCCGATGAGTTGCAGCAGGATTTGGAGCCCGCGCCGAGTGCTGTTGCGGCCGCCGACATAGACGCGTTCCGTGCCGAACTGCATGCCGTCCCCGAGGTCAGGAAACCGGCCGCTATGGCGGAAGTCCAGGCGCCAGCCGTACAGCCGGCGATCGCACGCACGGAAGCGCCGCCACGTGCCGATCCGGCTGTTGGCAGGTCGCCGACGACACTGGCCGAGGTCGGCGCCCGGGTTGCCGCCGAGCCGGTGCCCAGCCGCGACGCGCCATCGGCTCCCGCGGAGCTTGCGGCGAGTGAAGCCATTATCGCCGATTGGCGTCGCGAGATCGCGGCGGTTGGCGAGCAAGCCAAGGCGATGCCGGACCGGAGTATCCGCAAGCCAGCGGCACGGCCGGAGGTGGCGGCGAGCGAAACGGCGGTGGACCCCGCGACCGAGCGGTCTTCGTCGAGCGATGCTCCGGGCACGGCCCAGGCGCGCGCGGCGGCAAACGAAGCGCATGCGGTGCGTCCCGCGATACTTTCCGAACATACCGGCCGGCAGGTTGCTGCCGCCTTCGGCGAACTATCCGACGCCTTTGCAAGCCGCAGCAAGAAGACATTCGACGAGATGGCCGAAGAAATGCTGCGGCCGATGCTGCAGGACTGGCTCGACAACAATCTGCCGACGCTGGTCGAAAGGCTTGTGCGCGAAGAGATCGAGCGCGTGGCACGCGGGGCACAGTAGCGTCCAGGCTTGCATTCCAGAAGAAACGCCGCCGTCGAGGCGGCGTTTCTCGTTGTGCGAGGTCAGCCGCTGGTCGCCGAACTGGCAAAGGCGATCAAATTGCCGTCGGGGTCGCTGACAATGCGGGAACCCCAGGGCTCGGTTCGCAACGATGCCTTACGGCCGTCCGTTGAAATGAACAGGGCCGCGCCTATCTGCTTGTGATGATCCCGGGCGGCCTCGCGGTTGACTTGGCCAGGACCTTCCGATTTACACCGAGCCAGCAAAATCCCGACAGCGCGGACCGTTTCCCCATGCTTGAAAAGACCTACGACGCCAAGACCGTCGAGCCGAAGATCGCCAAGGTGTGGGAGGAAGCCGACGCGTTTCGCGCCGGCGCCGGGGCGGAGGAGGGGGCCGAGGCCTTCACCATCGTCATTCCGCCGCCCAATGTCACCGGCTCGCTGCATATGGGCCATGCGCTCAACAATACGCTGCAGGACATTCTAGTTCGCTTCGAGCGCATGCGTGGCAAGAACGTCCTGTGGCAGCCCGGCATGGACCATGCCGGCATCGCCACGCAGATGGTGGTCGAGCGCCGGCTGATGGAAAAGCAGATCCATCGCCGCGATCTCACCCGCGAAGAATTCATCGAGAAGGTGTGGGAATGGAAGGCCGAATCAGGTGGGTTGATCTTCAACCAGCTGAAACGTCTCGGCGCCTCCGCCGACTGGTCGCGCGAACGCTTCACCATGGACGAGGGCCTGTCCAAGGCCGTGCTCGAAGTGTTCGTCACGCTCTATAAGGAAGGGCTGATCTACAAGGACAAGCGCCTTGTGAACTGGGACCCGAAACTGTTGACCGCGATCTCCGACCTCGAGGTCGAGCAGCAGGAGGTCAACGGCAATCTCTGGCATTTCCGCTATCCGATCGAAGGCGCGGCCTTCGATCCGGAAAATCCGAAAACCTTCATCATCGTGGCGACGACTCGTCCCGAGACGATGCTGGGCGACACGGCTGTCGCGGTGAATCCCGACGACGAGCGGTTCCAGAATCTCATCGGCAAGAACGTCGTCCTGCCGATCGTCGGGCGCAAGATCCCTGTCGTGGCGGACGAGTATTCCGATCCGGAAAAGGGGTCCGGAGCGGTCAAGATCACGCCGGCGCATGATTTCAACGACTTCGAGGTCGGCAAGCGCCACAAGCTGCCGGCGATCAACATCCTCACCGTCGAAGCCGCCATCAAGCTCAGGGATAATGAGGACTTCCTCGCCGGCCTCGAGGTGACGCCGGAGCGTCAGGCGGTATGGGACGAACTCGACGGCCTCGACCGTTTCGTCGCGCGCAAGAAGATCGTCGAACTGATGGAGGCCGGCGGCTTCCTCGACAAGGTCGAGCCGCATCGCCATGCCGTGCCGCATGGCGACCGCGGCGGCGTGCCGATCGAACCGTTCCTCACCGAACAGTGGTATGCCGATGCGGCCGAGCTCGCCAAGCCGGCGATCGCCTCGGTGCGCGAAGGTCGTACCAACTTCGTCCCGAAAAATTGGGAAAAAACCTATTTCGACTGGATGGAGAACATCCAGCCCTGGTGCATTTCACGCCAGTTGTGGTGGGGACATCAGATTCCGGCCTGGTATGGGCCGGACGGCCGCGTCTTCGTCGAGAAGACCGAGGAAGAGGCGCTGAGTGCGGCGATCGAATATTATTTGGCTCTGGAAGGGCCATGGAAGGCCTGGGTCGAGGACAAGCTCGAGAACTTCAAGCCGGGTGAGATACTGATCCGCGACGAGGATGTGCTCGACACCTGGTTTTCGTCGGCGTTGTGGCCGTTCTCGACGCTTGGCTGGCCGGACCAGACACCGGAACTGAAAACCTACTACCAGACCGACGTGCTGGTCACCGGCTTCGACATCATCTTCTTCTGGGTTGCCCGCATGATGATGATGGGCCTGCACTTCATGGACGAGGAACCGTTCCACACCGTCTATGTCCATGCGCTGGTGCGCGACAAGAACGGCGCCAAGATGTCGAAGTCGAAAGGCAACGTCATCGACCCGCTCGATCTCATCGACGAATATGGCGCCGACGCATTGCGCTTCACCCTGACCGTGATGGCGGCGCAGGGGCGCGACGTGAAGCTCGACCCGGCGCGCATCGCCGGCTACCGCAATTTCGGCACCAAACTGTGGAACGCGACGCGCTTTGCCGAGATGAACGAAGTCGCGCGCAATGACGATTTCTGGCTGAACGACGCCAAGCTGGCGGTCAACCGCTGGATCCTGACCGAGTTGACGCGCGCCGCGCGCGAGATCACCGACGGCATCACCTCGTACCGCTTCAACGAGGCGGCTGGAGCGGCCTACCGCTTCGTCTGGAACCTGTTCTGCGACTGGTATCTGGAACTGCTGAAGCCGGTGTTCATGGGCACGGACGAGGCGGCCAAGGCTGAAAGCCGCGCTTGCGTCGCCTTCGTGCTCGACGAGATTTACAAGCTGCTTCATCCGATGATGCCGTTCATGACCGAAGAGTTGTGGGCGCAAACGGCGGGCGAAGGCAGGGAACGGGCCTCGCTGCTGTGCCATGCCGCATGGCCGTCGCCGGATTTCGAGGACGCGGAAGCAGCCGCCGACATCAACTGGCTGGTCGATCTCGTCTCCGGCATCCGCTCGGTGCGCTCTGAGATGAACGTGCCGCCGGCGGCCATTGCGCCGCTCGTGGTGGTCGGCGCCAACGACGTGACGCGCGAACGACTGGTTCGCGAGGAGTCCGCGATCAAGCGGCTGGCGCGCGTCGGCGACATCTCGCTCGCCGATGCGGCACCCAAGGGGTCGGCGCAGATCGTGCTCAACGAGGCGACGATCTGCCTGCCGCTTGGCAGCCTGATCGACCTCACGGCGGAGGCCGTGCGGCTGCAAAAGGAACTGGTCAAGGTGACCGAGGAAATCGCGCGCCTGCACAAGAAGCTGTCGAATGAGAAATTCGTCGCCAGCGCGCCGGCCGAGATCGTCGAAGGCGAACGGGAAAAGCTCGCGGAATATCGCGACGCGCAGGACAAGCTTTCGGTGGCGCTGACCAGGGTTCGTGACGCCGGCTGAAGGGCAGATTCGGGAGATTTTAGCGCCCTCTAAAATGGGCGGTCTCGTGCCTCGAAAACCGGCATTCCGTTGCGTTAATGTTGACGTAAACGGAAGTTTTTGCCCCATTGTTGCCATAATGTAACAATGGGGCCGCAGACCGCTTAAATCGGCCTTTTTTGAGCCTTTCCGGTCGCTTTTTCCCTCTTTTGGAGCGGTGAACCTCACCAAAGACCGTTTTTTGGCGTCGCGGCGTCCGCCTGCATTTTGCCCGAAATGCGTTGGGCGAACATGTACATGTACGCCCAACGTATTCGTTATTGCACCGTTAACGTGAATTGGTTCTAGCTTGATCCAATAGTTATTCGGGGAGGATGTCCATGAACAATTTGCGTCTGAAAGCACTGCTGGGGGCAGGGTGCTTTTCGTTGGCTTTGATGGGTTCGGCGATGAACCCGGCGCATGCCGGCGGCATTGAGCGCGGTGGCTACGACATCGATTTGCTTTTCGATCCTGCGCCGTTCGCCACGGAAGCGGAAGCGACTTATGTGATGCCGCAACGCAAGCTTAAGAATGCGGTGGATACAGATCCAAGTGACGGAAACGTCACGTTCTTGGGCAGCACGGCGAATGACAGCGAGAACTATTGGGTGCCGCGCATCGGCGTCAAGGCGCAGGTCGTCCAGGGCGTCGATTGTATGTTCGACTATTCGCAGCCCTGGGGTGCACACACCAATCCGGGTCTTTGGGCCGGTGCCGAGTCCAATATGGAAACCGACATCAAGAGCAACAATTATGCCGGCACCTGCTCCTACAAGATGGACGCCGGCAAAGGTCAGGTCCGCTTCATCGGGGGCGTCTACTATCAGGAAGTCTATGGCTTCAAGGAAGACCTGGTGTCGCCGCTGGTGCCGGGCTTCCAGGGCACCGGCCGAGTCGATCTCAAAGGCACCGGGTGGGGCTGGCGCGCTGGCTTGGCCTATGAAATCCCTGAGATCGCGCTGCGCGCTAGCCTCGTCTACAATTCGCGGGTCAAGCTCGACAACATCACGGGCACGCTGGATTTGACGCATGTCGGCAGTGTCGTGCTGCCGATCTACGGCGCGACCGAGTACATGCCGGACACGGTGGAATTGAAGTTGCAGTCAGGCATAGCGCCCGGCTGGCTTGCCTTTGGTTCGCTCAAGTGGGTCAACTGGAGCCTACTGCAGAGTGTTCCGATTTGCGTGCAAGGTACTCCCGCCGCGGCATGCGTTACAGGTGATGCTCTGCATTCAGGTCAGATCACGTCGCTGGATCTGATGTATCGTGACGGCTGGACGGTTACGGGCGGCATCGGTCATAAATTCAACGATGAGTGGAGTGCGGCTGGGCAGCTTTCCTGGGATCGCGGCACCTCGCATGGCTTTGGGTCGCAAACCGACACCTGGACGCTGGGCGGCGGCGTCGCCTACACGCCCAAGCCCAACATCGAGGTTCGTCTGGCTGGTGCGATCGGCGTCCTGACCAGCGGCCATTCGGGTACAGTGGCAGGTGAGAACGGCTACGTCGCCGGTAAAGAGGTCAGCTATGACTTCGGCAACGACCTAGTCACCGCGATTTCGGGCGGTCTCAAGATCAAGTTCTAAGCCTCTGAAAATGGTAGTAAAAGGCCGGGCGATGCTCGGCCTTTTTCGTTTGAGCCTGGGTTGCCGTCAAGTCTGTTATGCAAGCGGCGTTGCATATAAGCCGCACTCTCGGCCGCCTCGCGCAATTGTGACGTTTCAGCAACACTTTCTGAACAACCCCTCCGCTAAGGGGCAGGCCGAGGAAATTGCCCATTTCCCGCCATAAACCCGGCGCACCTCGATCTTGTCCCGGGACATGCCCCAAAAGGCTCGGCGATGGGACAGGCCGCACCGCCCGCGGCAAGGATGAGAATGGACGCCAAGGTCATTTCAAAGGCTAAGCTCCCTAGCCGCCATGTGACTGTCGGTCCGGCGCGTGCGCCGCACCGGTCCTATCTCTATGCCATGGGCCTGTCGGCGGCCGAGATCGCGCAGCCGCTGGTCGGCGTCGCGTCCTGCTGGAACGAAGCAGCACCCTGCAACATCTCGCTGATGCGCCAGGCGCAGGTGGTCAAGAAGGGGGTCGCAGCCGCCAACGGCACGCCGCGCGAGTTCTGCACCATCACCGTCACCGACGGCATCGCCATGGGCCACCAGGGCATGAAGTCGTCCCTGGTGTCGCGCGAGGTCATCGCCGATTCGGTCGAGCTCACGATGCGCGGCCATTGCTACGATGCGCTGGTCGGCCTCGCCGGCTGCGACAAGTCGCTGCCCGGCATGATGATGGCCATGGTGCGGCTCAACGTGCCGTCGATCTTCATCTATGGCGGTTCGATCCTGCCCGGCAGCTATCGCGGCCGCCAGATCACCGTGCAGGATGTGTTCGAGGCGGTCGGCCAGCACTCGGTCGGCACGATCGACGATGCCGAGCTGCTTGAAATCGAGCAGGCCGCCTGTCCGTCGGCCGGTTCCTGCGGCGCCCAGTTCACCGCCAACACCATGGCCACCGTCGCGGAGGCAATTGGCCTCGCGCTGCCCTATTCCTGCGGCGCACCGGCGCCCTACGAAATGCGCGACCGTTTCAATTTCGCCTCGGGCGAAAAGATCATGGAGCTGATCGCGAAAAACATCCGCCCGCGCGACATCGTCACGCTGAAGGCGCTGGAAAACGCGGCGACCGTGGTTTCGGCCACCGGCGGCTCGACCAATGCGGCACTGCATCTGCCGGCGATCGCGCATGAGGCGGGGATCAAGTTCGACCTGTTCGACGTGGCGAAAATCTTCGAGAAGACGCCCTACATCGCCGACCTCAAGCCAGGCGGCAAATATGTCGCCAAGGACATGTTCGAGGCAGGCGGCATCCCGCTGCTGATGAAAACGCTGCTCGACCACGGCTATCTGCATGGCGATTGCCTGACGGTCACTGGCCGTACTTTGGCCGAAAATATGGAGCATGTTGCCTGGAATGAACACCAGGATGTGGTCCGCCCGGCCAACAGACCAATTACCCAAACCGGCGGTGTCGTGGGGTTGAAGGGAAACCTTGCCCCCGAAGGCGCGATCGTGAAGGTCGCGGGCATGGCGGAGTTGAAATTCTCCGGCCCGGCGCACTGCTTCGATTCGGAAGAGGAATGTTTTGAGGCGGTGACGAACCGCGCCTATCAGGAAGGCGAGGTTCTGGTCATCCGCTATGAAGGACCGCGCGGCGGCCCGGGCATGCGCGAGATGCTGTCGACGACGGCGGCACTCTACGGCCAGGGCATGGGCGGGAAGGTGGCGCTGATCACCGATGGCCGCTTCTCGGGCGCGACACGCGGCTTCTGCATCGGCCATGTCGGGCCGGAAGCGGCGGTAGGCGGCCCGATCGGTCTCATCAGGGATGGCGACGTGATCACGATCGACGCGGTGAACGGCACGATCGAGGTGGCGCTGTCCGAGAGCGAGCTGGCGGCGCGAGCGAAGACTTGGAAGGCGCGCACGACCGACTATCAGTCTGGCGCGATATGGAAATACGCACAGACGGTAGGGTCCGCCAGGGATGGCGCGGTCACCCATCCGGGCGGTGCGAAAGAAACACACTGCTATGCGGATATCTGAGTTGTTGAAGTCAACACCAGAGTTGTTGAAGTCATCCGTCCTTTCGGCACTGGTCGCGGTTGCGATCTTTGGCGCCGTGGGCCAGGCCATGGCCTTCGACGACAAGGTGTTCGACGACAAGACCGGCGTGAAGCCGCAGTCGAGCCCCTGGGCGGTGTTCCAGTTCGGTTTCTCCGCCTACAAGAGTGGCCACAAGGAGCAGGCCGCCGAGGCCTATAAATACGCCGCCGAAAACGGCCAGATCGGCGCCACCTGGAAGCTTGCCCGCATGTATGCCGAAGGCGACGGCGTGGCCCGCGACGACTATGAGGCGTTCAAGTTCTTCTCGGAGATCGTCGACCAGGACGTCGAGCCCGGCTCTCCGGAAGAAAGCTACGTCTCCGACGCTCTGGTGGCGCTCGGCGACTATCTGCGCACGGGCATTCCAGGCAGCCCGGTCACCGAGAACGAGGTGGCGGCGCAGGAATACTACATGCGCGCCGCCGCCAACTACCGCAATCCGAACGCCCAGTTCGAGATGGGCCAGATGTTTCTGAAGGGCGAGGGCGGCGTGAAGGCCAGCGTCAAGCAGGCCGGGCGCTGGTTCCAGCTCGCCGCCGAGAAGGGCCATGCCGGCGCACAGGCGACGCTTGGCCACCTGTTGTTCCAGAGCGGCAAGATCGTGCGCGGCCTGGCGATGATGACCGCGGCCCTCGAGCGTGCGTCGCCGGCCGATCAGCCCTGGATCCGCGGCATGCAGGAAGAGGCGTTCGCCGCGGCCGGCGAAGCCGACCGCCGCACCGCGATCTCGCTGGCGGACGATATCCTGACCAAGGGCAACAACACCGATCAGTAGGCTCTTTCTCCCGTCACCATGCGACGAGCGGAGGAGCGTTCCGTGTAGTGGACAAAAAGCCAACTGCTTGGCTTTTCGAGCGACAAACGCCAGCAAGGCACTGAGGGCAGCGTCGGCCTATCAAGGCTCGTCTCTACCTGAAGGCGAGGCAATCCAGAAGAAAATCAGTTTTCGGTCGGTTCCGTCGGCACCATGCTTGGCTCGGGTGTCGAGATCGGCGTGACGTGCACCCGCGGCGCCATGGTGTTTGAGGGGCAGCTATCGCCAACCTTGGTCCAGGATGTGTTGTTCAGCACCATGTCGCAGCGAGCCAAATGACTCTGATCGGCGACCGTCAGGCAGGCGACCTGGCCGACCGGATAGGATTTTCCATTGGCAAGACATTCCTGCGCGGCGAAGGTCGGCACGATCGCGACCGTGGCGAATGCCAAGCCGATCGGACAAAGAGCAAATCGAATGGTCATGGGAACCCCGGCCGCCATGATGATCTCCCATCATGCGTCGGAATGTGGCGATATGAGGTCCTCCGGTATCGGCGTGCCCGGCACCAGCCCGCAGCGGTAGGCTCCAGGTCAGGCCGGCAGCAAGGCGAGGTCGATGGCAACCGGGACGTGATCGGACGGTTTTTCCCAGGCGCGCACATGCTTTTCGATCGAAGCCGATGAGAACCTGTTCGCGGCTTCCGGCGACAACAGCAGATGGTCGATGCGGATGCCGTTATTCTTCTGCCAGGCGCCGGCCTGATAGTCCCAGAAGGTGTAGGTGTCCGAGGCATCGGTGACCGCGCGCACCGCCTCGGTGAAGCCGAGGTTCAAAAGCCGCCGGAAGGCTTGCCGCGTCTGCGGCTGGAACAGCGCGTCGCCCGCCCAGTTCTCGGGAAATCGCGCGTCGACCGGCTCGGGGATGACGTTGTAGTCCCCGGCCAGCACCAGCGCCTCTTCCAGCCTCAGGCGCTCCTGCGCCCAGCGCTCCAGCCGCGCCATCCAGGACAGCTTATAGGGAAACTTCTTCTCGTCATCGATCGGGTTGCCGTTCGGCAGATAGAGCGAGGCGACGCGAAGCGCCCCCTTGTCGGTCGAGAACACGCCTTCGATGAAACGCGCCTGTTCGTCGGCATCGTCGCCCGGCAGGCCTTTGATAACCTCGTCGAAGCGCAGCTTCGACAGCAGCGCGACACCGTTGAAGCCCTTCTGGCCGTGGATTTCGACATTGTAGCCAAGCGCCTCGATCTCGGCGCGCGGGAACTGTTCGTCGACCGTCTTGATCTCCTGCAGGCAGACGATGTCGGGCGCGCTTTCGGTCAGCCAATGGGTCAGGTTGCCGATGCGGGCGCGCACGCCATTGATGTTCCAGGTGACGATTTTCATGACGGTCTCATTGTTCCTGCGGCGGAAGGCGTTCGACGAGTCCGATCGTATTGCCTGCCGGGTCCTTTATAAAGGCCATCCATTCGCTTTCCCCCGCCGGACCGAACTGCCCCTCGGTGTCGCAATGGACCAGCGTCGGCGGCGCGGTGAATGGAATGCCGGCTGCCCTTGCCTCGGCGTGGAAGGCTTCGAGGCCAACACTATCGAGATAGATGGTGCCGGCCGGGATGCCGTCGGTGAACAACAGCCTGACATCGCCGGCCATGATGAAGGCGATGCCGGGCGGATCGTAGCGGGCATGAACGCTCATGCCGAGGACATCGCGCCAAAAGGCCAACGTCGCGTCGAGGTCGCGACCGGCGGAGAGCGCAACCTGACGAACCGCGCCGGTTGCGGGCATCTCGGTCCTAGATGGAGAAGCTGGTGCCGCAGCCGCAGGAGGCGACCGCATTCGGGTTCCTGATCTGGAACGACTGGCCCATCAAATCGTCGACGAAGTCGATGACCGAACCGCCCATATAGACCAGGGACAGATCGTCGATCAGCACCGTGGCGCCATCCTTTTCGACGGCGACGTCGTTGTCGTTGCGTGTGTCGACCAGGTCGAACTTGTAGGAAAAGCCGGAGCAGCCGCCGCCTTCGACGGAAACGCGCAGCGCTGTCTTGCCGGCTTCGGCCGAAACAATCCTGGCGATCCGCTTGGCGGCAGCCTCGGTCATCTCGACTTTCATGGCGGTCTTGGCATCCGCGCCCATAGGCGTCACCTTGCTTTCGGTTTCACATGATAGGTATGAAGCGCGACGGGGCAAGTCAACTGCGGCAGCATCAGCCATGACAAATGAGCTTGGCGACATTGGATTCGGCTATCGGCCGCGCGCGGCCTATGCCACGGATCCGGCGCGCTCGCGCGGCCGGCTGTTCGACGAGGTGGAAAGTCCGACCCGCACGCCATTCCAGCGCGACCGTGACCGGATCATCCATTCGACGGCGTTTCGGCGGCTGAAGCACAAGACGCAAGTCTTCATCGCCCATGAAGGCGACCACTACCGCACAAGGCTGACCCATTCGATCGAAGTGGCGCAGATCGCGCGTGCGCTGGCGCGGGCGCTGCGTGGCGACGAGGATCTCGCCGAGGCGGTGGCGCTGGTGCATGATTTTGGCCACACGCCCTTTGGCCACACAGGCGAGGACGCGCTGAACGAAAAGATGGCGGCTTGGGGCGGCTTCGACCACAACGCACAATCGCTGCGCATCGTGACCAGGCTGGAGGCTCGCTACGCCGAATTCGATGGGCTCAATCTGAGCTGGGAAACGCTGGAAGGCCTGGTCAAGCACAATGGTCCGCTCACCGACAGCAGCGGCCAAGGCCTGAAAGGGCCGGTACCGCAGGCGATCCGCGACTACTCGCAATTGCAGGATCTCGAACTTGACCGGTTCGCCGGCATCGAGGCGCAGTGCGCGGCGATTGCCGACGACATCGCCTACAACACGCATGATATCGACGATGGGCTGCGGTCAGGGCTGTTGACGCTGGACATGCTGAAGGGCGTTTCGCTGCCCGGAACGATCCTGACGAGTGTGCGTGAGCGCTATGCCAGGCTTGATGACGTGCGCACCGGTCACGAATTGATGCGGCGGCAGATCACGGCCATGGTCGAGGATGTGATCAAGTCGACGACCGCCAATCTGGAGCGGATCAGGCCGCCGAGCGCCGACGCGGTGAGGGCGGCGGGGGAGACGATGGTGACCTTTTCGGCCGAGATGGCGGAAGCCGAGAAGGAACTGAAGGCCTTCCTCTACAAGCACCTCTACCGGCACGAGGAGGTCATGCGGGTGCGCGCGGACGCCGAGCAGATCGTCAGGGACCTGTTCGATGTCTATTTCGCCGATCCGCGCGCCATGCCGGACGGCTGGCGCGAAGGGCTGGACCGCGCGCAGGATCGCATCAAGGCGCGCAGCGTCGCCGATTTCCTGGCCGGCATGACCGACACCTACGCGCTCAAGGAACACAGGCGTTTGTTTGACCGCACCCCGGATTTGAGCTAGGGCGGGCTCGATTTGCCGGCCAAAGGGCCGGATTCGTCACAAAGCCGCCAGAGCATACACCATGAACATCTTCGCCGATTTCACCGCGCGAGTCGTAAAAGCTGTCGAAGCGCTTGACCTGAAAGACAAGGACGGCGTTTCGCCTGATCTATCGCGCATCGCGGTCGAGCCGCCGCGCGACGCCACACACGGCGATCTCGCGACCAATGCGGCAATGGTGCTGGCCAAGCCGACCGGACAAAACCCGCGCGCGCTGGCCGAGAAACTGGCGGAAGCGCTACGGGCCGACAGGGACGTCGCCGCCGCCGAGGTCGCCGGTCCGGGTTTCGTCAATCTGCGGCTCAAGGACGGTTTCTGGCAGGCGCATCTGTCGGCGCTTCTGGGCGAGGGGCGCAATTATGGCCGTTCGACGATCGGCGCCGGCCACAAAACCAACGTCGAATATGTCTCGGCCAACCCGACCGGGCCGATGCATGTCGGCCATTGCCGGGGTGCCGTCGTCGGTGATGCGCTCGCCAACCTGATGGCGTTCGCCGGCTATGACGTGACCAAGGAATATGTCATCAACGACGCCGGTGGGCAGATCGACGTGCTCGGCCGCTCGGTCATACTGCGCTACCGCGAGGCGCTCGGTGACGATATCGGCGAGATACCACCAGGGCTTTATCCGGGCGACTATCTCGTCCCTCTTGGCCAGGCGCTAGCCAAGGAATTTGGCCGGGGCCTGCTGCAGATGCCGGACGAGGAGGCGCTGGCCATCGTCAAGGATCGCGCCATCGATGCGATGATGGCGATGATCCGCGAGGACCTTGCGCTGCTCAACGTCCACCACGACGTGTTTTTCTCCGAACGCACGCTGCATGCGGACAATGCCCGGAAGATCCGCTCTGCGATCAACGACCTGACGCTGAAGGGCCATATCTACAAGGGCAAGCTGCCGCCGCCCAAGGGCGAGAAGCCGGACGACTGGGAAGACCGCGAACAGACGCTGTTCCGCTCGACCGCCGTCGGCGACGACATGGACCGGGCGCTGGTCAAGTCCGATGGCTCGTTCACCTATTTCGCCGCCGATGTGGCGTATCTGAAGGACAAGGTCGATCGCGGCTTCGTCGACCTGATCTATGTTCTCGGTGCCGACCATGGCGGCTACGTCAAGCGCCTGGAAGCCTTGGCGCGCGCGATTGCCGGCGACGACGTCAAGCTCACCGTCCTCCTGTGCAATCTGGTCAAGCTGTTTCGCGATGGCGAGCCGGTGCGTATGTCGAAGCGGTCTGGCGACTTCGTGACGCTGCGCGAGGTGGTGGAGGAAGTTGGACGCGATCCGATCCGCTTCATGATGCTCTATCGCAAGAACGACGCCCCGCTCGATTTCGACTTCGCCAAGGTGACCGAGCAGTCCAAGGACAATCCGGTGTTCTACGTGCAGTATGCCTCGGCGCGCTGCCATTCGGTGTTCCGGCAGGCGAGCGAACAGTTGGGGGAGGCGAATTTCGATCGCAACGGCCTGGCGGCCGCGGCAACGTCGCTGACCGACGAAGGTGAAATCGGCCTGATCCGAAAACTCGCTGAATATCCGCGTCTGATCGAGTCCGCCGCTCTTGCGCTCGAGCCGCATCGGCTGGCATTTTATCTCTATGATCTGGCTTCCAGTTTCCATGGACACTGGAACCGTGGCACGGATAATCCGGACTTACGTTTTGTTAAGGTTAACGACCGACAATTGACGCATGCCAGACTAGGGCTGGTGCAGGCTGTTTCGGATGTTCTGACGTCCGGCCTGACGTTGATCGGAGCCGCCGCGCCCACCGAAATGCGTTAGGTTTGACTAAAAAACCTGTCACCTTTTGCCCACATTGCGCTGGTAAGGGCCAACCCTGCGCGACGTCCAAGGCGTCCGAATGAGTGCGAGTTCGGGAACAATAATGGCAGACAGAACCCAGCTGAGAGTAGCCGACAACAACGATATCGGCGAGGATGATCCGTTCGCGGAACTGACCAGGATCATGGGATTCGACCCACGCCAGCCGGTCAAGCCGGCCGAGCCGAAAGCCGCTGTCACCGATGGGGCTGCGCGAGAGGGCGATTTCGACATCGATCTCGAGAAGGAACTGATGGGCGAGTTCGACGCTGTCGATAGCGTTGCTGCTCCAGTTGTCGAGGCTCGTGAGCCGGCATTCGAGCCGATGGCCGTCGATGTGGCGGACGACGATCTTGCGCTGTCGCTCGATGACGATTTCCACCTGGACATGGCTGAAGTCGATGACCAGGCGGTCGCCGCAAGCGATGCGAACCCTGGCGCCTCGGAAGCTGTGCTGTCCGTCGAGCCTGCCTTTGACGCCGATTTCGACAGTGCCGTCGCCAGTTCTCTCGAAGACGTTTCGCCCTTCGACGACGATCTGCCAATGGAGGACGAGCTTGCCGCCTCCCTCGACCAGGATTTCCATATCGAGGACGAGGCAGCCGAGACCCGGTATGCCGTTGAATCGCCGGTTGCCGAAGTGCCGGTGGCCGTCGAGCCGGCCTCCAATCATGAATTCGACGATGCGGTCGCGATCTCGCTCGAAGACGAGCTGATGCTCGACGACCATCCGGCGGATCAGCGCCAAGAGGCTGCTGTCGAATATCCAGAACCTGTACTGGCCACCGCGAGTGAGACCCAGGCGATCTCCGAAGAGGATTTCGTGGGTCACTTCGACGACGCCATGGCAGATATCGACGTGGATTTTGACGTTCAGGCGGATGAGCCAAAGGCTTTTGACGACACGCAAGCACACCAGTTGCTTGCCGATGCCGTCGACACCACGGACGAGATTCCAGGTGTTGAAGCCATTTCGGACGACGCTTTCGACCTGAATTTGGACGAGGCGTTTGCCCAGCCTGGCGAAGAGCCCGTCGCTGAAATCGCCGCGGCTCCGGCGCAGTCGGCAGCGCCCGTGGCAACCATTGCGCCGCCAGTGCAAGCCCCCATCGCGGACGAACGAAGCCTCGAAGACGAGTTGAACGCGCTTCTTGGCGCCATGACTGCGCGCACGCCGCCATCGGCCAAGGAGCCGGTCATGGCTCAGCCTGTCGTGAACCAGCCGGCCGCGGTACCCGTTCAGCCGCCTCTCGGCGCGACAGCAAAGGTCGCGGAGGAACCCGCCGATCTTGTTGGTGATCTCGACTGGGATCTCGATGAAGCAGTATCCGAGGATGTGCATCACGCCGGATCCGCCCAGGCCGCCGGCGCCAGCCTCGACGACCTGTTGCTCGATGAACTTCATGACCAGGATTTCGGTTCGGATGGCGCTGAACAGGGCGATGTCGATCTCGACAATGATGCCTTGGACGCCGCCCTGGCCAAAAGCATCGATTCGCATGACGAAACAGCGTCCCAGCGGGATCAGGCCTCGCATGACGAAACAGCGTCCCGGCGGGATCAGGCCGATTCGCTCGATTGGCTGGCGGATCGCTCCGCACAGTCGGAGCCTGCCCGTTCTTGGAGCCGCGTGACACCGGTCCCCCAACAGCCGGCATTTGCCGCGCAGCCTGTCGCCTCGACGGCGGCCAGGACGGCAGCGCCGGAAGTGGCTGCGGTCCCCTCTTACCGTTCGGCCGAGCCGGTTGCAGCTGCTCCCTATATGGCTCCGGTGTCGGCACCGCAGGCGCCGCAATCCTCGAGCTATGAAGAGATGCCCGATGTCGAGACGGTCGATGTGCCGGAGCGTGTCGTGGCGCTGGCTGACGATCTCGATATTCCAGAGTTGCATTTCGAGGAAGATCAGCCGGCAGCGTCCGGTTATGACGATCTCGACGCCGAATTCGCCAGCCTTCTGACTGAGATGAATTCCGTGGAGGTCGCGCCTGCCGACGCCAGCGCCGCCGCTTATGCCGACGAATCCTACAATGCCGGGTACAATCCGGGATATGACAAGGTCAATCCGGGATATGGCGCAGCCAATCCGGGATATGACGCAGTCAATCCGGGATATGACAGGGTCAATCCGGGCTATGACAGCGTCAATCCCAGATATGGCGCGGCCAATCCGGGATATGGCGCGGCCAATCCGGGATCCGAAGAGCCCAGGCAAGCCTATCAGCCGGAAGCGCGGACCTATGCGGCACGGCCGGCGGAAATGGCTGCCCGCGCGTCGGCGGCTTCGGCCTATGCCGATGCCGCCGAAGGCTTCGATCTCGACAATCTGCCCGGCAGCCAGCCGGTCTCGCAGGCGGACGATTTTACCGTCGATGAACTCGACTACGATCCCGGACTGGACGAAGCGATGTCGGTTCCGGGCCTCGGTGAGCGGGAAGCCGCCAGGTCGTCGGGCCGGCGCGGCCTGTTCATTGCCGCGATTGTTGGTGCGGTGGCGGTCGCTGGCGGTCTTGGCGCCTTCGCGCTGTCCTTGGGCGGCAAGGGCGGCAGCGAAGCTCCGGTGATCGTCAAGGCCGACAATTCGCCGATCAAGATCAAGCCGGAAAATCCGGGCGGCGCCGTGGTGCCGAACCAGGACAACAAGGTCTATGACGCGGTGGTCAAGGGTGCGAAGCCCGCCGAGCCGGTCCAGCAGAAGCTTGTCACCAACGTCGAGGAACCGGTGAACGTGCAGGCGAAGGACGCGGCCCGCGCCGTCGATCTTTCTCCCGACCAGAACGCTGCCGCCGGCACGGATGGCGGCGGCGACGTTTCGACCGCTGGCGCGGCCCCGGCCGACAACGCGGCGCCCGCGCCGAAGTCGGAGGATCGCATCGCGCAGGTCCTGCAGGACGCCGACAAGGGCACCAACAATAATGTTGTTGCCGTTGCCCCGCGCAAGGTCAGGACCATGGTGGTCAAATCCGACGGCTCACTGGTGGCGCGCGAGGACCCGGCACCGGCGGCACCTCAGGTGGCCGCGGCGGAGCCGACCGATCCGGCGCCACAGCATGTGGCGCCTGCCGGTCAGGCCGAGGCCGACCAGACTGGCACCGACCAGACTGGCACTAACCAGACTGGCACCGACCAGACCGGCACCGTGGCGCCCGCCGCCGCGCAGGCCGACGATGCGCCGGCCCTGAAGCCCGCCGCCAAGCCTGCCAAGGCTGAAGCCAAGGCACAGTCGGCCAACACGCCAGCCAAGGTTGCGATCGCGCCGCAGCGTCCGTCCGACCAGCCGGTCGACGTGGTCGGCGAGGTCAAGCCCGATCAGGTCGCTTCCATCGATCCGGCCTCGACCGCGACTGGCAGCGGTTCGTGGTCGATACAGATCGCTTCGCAGCCGACGGTGGACAGCGCCCAGTCGACCTACCAGGATCTGCAGCGCCGCTATGGCAGCGTGCTTTCCGGACGCACGGCCAACATCGTCAAGGCCGAGATTGCCGGCAAGGGCACGTTCTACCGCGTCCGCGTTCCGGCCCAGTCGCGCAACGATGCCATCAATTTGTGCACCAGCTACAAGGCTGCGGGCGGCAACTGCTTCGTCTCGCGCTAGACGTCGATCCATCTCTCAAAGCCGGCGCGGCCCAAGGCCACGCCGGCTTTTTCATATAGCGATATTCATATGCCTGACTTTTTCATGTGGAAGCATGTCTTGCAGTCCGCCGCATGCGGTCAGGCATGATTCCCTTTGATCGCGCGAAGCCCTAGACTCCTGAAATGACCGAATCAAAATCCATGATCCTCGGCTGTGCCGGGAAATCGCTCACCCGCGAAGAAATCAATTTCTATCGCAACGAATGCCCGTGGGCCTTCATCCTGTTTGCCCGCAATATCGGCGAGGCCGAGCAGATCCGCGATCTGGTCGCCGAAATGCGCGACTGTATCGGACGCCCCGACGCTCTGGTGTTCATCGACCAGGAGGGCGGCAGGGTACAACGCCTGCGGCCGCCGCTGGCCCCGAACTATCCGGCCGGTGGCGCGCTTGGGGCGCTGTGGCGCGATGACCACGACGCCGGTGCCCGCGCCGCCTGGCTGATGGCACGGCTGCATGCATTCGACCTGCTGCGCTACGGCATATCGGCGGATTGCCTGCCGGTGCTCGACGTGCCGATCGAAGGGGCCAGCGATGTCATCGGCGCGCGCGCCTATGGCAAGGATCCGCGCCCGGTCATCGAACTCGGCCGCGCCGCGGCCGAGGGCCTGATGTCGGGTGGCGTGCTGCCCGTGATGAAGCATATTCCGGGGCACGGCCGGGCCTTTGCCGACACGCATTTCGAACTGCCTGTCGTCAACGCCTCGCTCAGCGATCTGCAGCGGCACGACTTTGCTCCGTTCCGCGAGCTCAACCATCTGCCGATGGCAATGACCGCGCATGTCGTCTACAGCGCGATCGACCCCAAGAACCCGGCGACGACTTCCGGCAAGGTCATCGACGAGATCATTCGACGCGAGATCGGCTTCGATGGACTGCTGATGAGCGACGACACGTCGATGAAGGCACTTTCTGGGGATTTCCCGACAAAGGCGGCCTCGATCCTTGCGGCGGGCTGCGATCTGGTCCTTCACTGCAACGGTGTTTTTGAGGAGATGGCGGGCATCGCATCACGCACCACGGGGCTTGAAGGCAAGTCGCTGGAGCGCGCCAAGCGGGCGATGACCTATATAAGCAAGCGCGACGCGGCCGAAGAAACCGAGATCCGTGCCGAATTCGCCACCTATTTCGACGCGGTGGCCTAGCAAGAGGACGTGACAGGCAGTGGCGGAAGCATTGGAAAGCAAGGCCGCGAAGGCTGCACCGATGGACCGTCTGTGGGCCGAGAACGATGAGTCACGGTTGACGGGCGACCCGGCGCTGGTCGTCGACGTGGCCGGCTTCGAAGGCCCGCTGGATCTTCTCTTGCATCTTGCCCGTACCCAGAAGGTCGACCTGGCGCGCATTTCGATCCTGGCGCTGGTCGAGCAATATTTGACCTTTGTCGAGACGGCCAGGGCGCTGCGGCTCGAACTTGCCGCCGACTATCTGGTGATGGCGGCGTGGCTGGCCTTCCTCAAATCGAAGCTCCTGATCCCCAAGCAGCCGGGAGAAGAGGGCGAAAGCGGCGAGGAACTGGCGGCGGTGCTGCAATTCCGGCTGAAGCGGCTCGAAGCCATGCGCGACGCGTCGGCGCGGCTGGTCAACCGCAACCGGCTCGGCCGCGACGTGTTCGCGCGCGGCATGCCGGAAATGGTCATCATCGAGAAGCGCAACACTTATTCGGCTTCGCTCTACGATCTCTTGACCGCCTATGCCCAGCAGCGGCAGAAGCAGGCGATCACCAATGTGACGATCGCCAGGCGCGGCGTCTGGTCACTCAAGGATGCTCGCGACATCCTGACCCGGCTGATCGGCTCGTTGCGCGACTGGACGACGCTCGACAGCTTCCTCATCCAATATCTGACCAGCCCGCAAGAGCGGCGCACCGCGATCGCCAGTTCGTTCGCGGCCACACTGGAACTGGTGCGCGAGCGCAAGATGGATATGCGGCAGGACGAGGTGTTCGCACCGATCTATCTGCGCGACCACCGCGCACAGACAATCAAGGCAGTCGAGGTGGCATCATGAGCGAACGCGCCAACGCTTCGGTTATTCCTTTCAAGATGGACGATGAGCCGGAAGAGGGTGAGATCGACCAGGCTTCGGTACAGAATCCGGCCGAGCGGCTGCATATGGCGGAAGCCGTGCGCATGGCCGAAGCTATCGTGTTCGCCAGTGCCGAGCCCGTCAGCGAAAAGCAGCTCGCCGCACGGCTTCCCGATGGCATCAACGTCGCCCTCGCCATGACAGAGCTGCAGCAGATCTACGCCCGGCGCGGCGTCAATCTGGTGCGGGTGGGCGACGCCTGGGCGTTCCGCACCGCCGGCGACCTGGCCTTCCTGATGAGCCGCGATACGGTGCAGCAGCGAAAACTGTCGCGGGCGGCGCTCGAGGTGCTGGCGATCATTGCCTATCACCAGCCGGTGACGCGCGCCGAGATCGAGGACATCAGGGGCGTCGAGACCTCGAAGGGGACGCTTGATACGCTGCTCGAGACGGAATGGGTGCGCATGCGCGGCCGGCGCAAAACGCCCGGCCGTCCCGTCACCTATGGCACCACCGAAACCTTCCTCGACCATTTCGCGCTCGAGGAGATCCGCGATCTTCCGGGTATGGAGGAACTGAAGGGCGCCGGTCTGCTCTCAGGCCGCATGCCATCGAACTTCTCCATACCGCAGCCGCCCGCCGATCCCGACGTGCTGACCGAGGACGAGGATCCGTTGACCGACATCGATCTCGAGGAGCTCGGTCTGCTGACGCCGCGCGTCACGGAAGATTGACCACGAGCGCCTATCAAAAGCCGCTTTACGCCTTTACATGCGCCGTTTGGTAGCGGGCCGCTTCGCTGAAAATGCGTGACATCCGACACCCTTTCATAAACTCTGTCGCGGTTGTGTTTGAATCCCAACGCGAAAACGCATAGATCATCGCCAGGGAAACCATTCGAGAGAGATTTGCTATGGGTTCATTTTCGATTTGGCACTGGATGATCGTGCTGGTCATCGTGCTTCTGGTGTTCGGCCGCGGCAAGATCCCCGAGCTGATGGGCGACATGGCCAAGGGCATCAAGAGCTTCAAGAAGGGCATGGCCGACGACGACGTCGCCGACGACAAGCGCACCGTCGAACACCGTGCCGATGAGACCGTTTCGGCCGCGAAGGAAAAGGCCAGCAAGAGCTGAGCCAAAGAGTTCTAGTCGGAACAGATTGCCATGTTTGAAGTCGGCTGGACCGAAATGCTGGTGATCGCGATCGTCATGATCGTGGTCGTCGGGCCAAAGGATTTGCCCAACATGCTGCGCACCTTTGGCCGCACGGCGGCGAAGCTGCGCGCCATGGCGGGCGACTTCCAGAAGCAGTTCAACGAGGCGTTGAAGGAAGCCGAGCTCGACGACGTCAAGAAGTCGGTCGACGAGCTCAGGGGCCTGAGCCCGGTCGCCGAGATCAAGAAGCAGCTCAATCCGTTCGAGCAGGCGGCGGCCGATGTGCGCGCCGGCGTCGACGCCGCGATGAAGCCGAAACCAGCCGCCGATCCGTCGGCGCCCGCCGCTTCGACGCCACAGGCGGCCGAGCCGTTGAAGAACGGTGCAACGACCATGCCTGGCGTGAACGGGCCTGAAGCCACGACACCAGCCCCGATTTTTCGGGCGATGACCGATGAATCGGCGGTGGCGGCATCCACGGAATCTGCCGTTGCGCCGAAGGCAGCTAAGAAAACCGCGAAGACGGCACCGGCTGCGAAGGCGCCGTCCAAGGCCTCGACGTCCGCGAAGGCGGTGACGGCAAAAGCCGCACCCGCGCCGACGGCAAAAGCCGTACCCGCGCCCAAGGCGCCGACGAAGGCCACGACAGCGGCAACGCCTGCAGCCGCGGCCGTGACGAAGCCTGCCGGCGCCAAGTCGACCGCCGCCAAGGTTGGGACGAAAGCCGAACCGAAGCCTGCTCCGGCGAAGAAGCAGGCGACCAAAAAGACGGCTGGAGCCGCCAAGTGAGCGTTTCGGACAAGGAAAAGGACGAGATCGAAAAATCGTCGGCGCCGCTGATGGAGCACCTGATCGAGTTGCGCAGGCGGTTGATCTGGTCGCTCGGTGGCTTCTTCGTAGCCTTCCTGGTCTGCTTCTTCTTCGCCAAGCGGCTGTTCAACATTTTGGTCGTCCCCTTCAAATGGGCGACGAAATGGGCGGGGCTCGACCCGCACAAGGTCGAGCTGATCTACACCGCGCCGCAAGAGTTCTTCTTCACCCAGGTCAAGCTCGCCATGTTCGGCGGCATGGTCATCGCCTTTCCGTTGATCGCCACGCAGATCTACAAATTCATCGCGCCCGGCCTCTACAAGAACGAGCGCAATGCCTTCCTGCCGTTCCTGATCGCATCGCCCATCCTGTTCCTGATGGGCGCCTCGCTGGTCTATTTCTTCTTCACGCCGATGGTGATGTGGTTCTTCCTCGCCATGCAGCAGGTCGGCACGGACGACCAGGTACAGATTTCCCTGCTGCCGAAAGTGTCGGAATATCTCAGCCTCATCATGACGCTGATCTTCTCCTTCGGTCTGGTGTTCCAGCTGCCGGTGGTGACCAGCCTGATGACGCGTGTCGGCATGCTGTCGTCCAAGGCGCTGGCGGAAAAGCGCAAATGGGCGATCGTCATCGCCTTCATCGTGGCCGCGGTGCTGACACCTCCAGATCCGATGAGCCAGATCGGTCTGGCCCTTCCGACCATCCTTCTCTACGAGGTCTCCATCTGGGCCGCGCGATGGATCGAGCGCGATCAGGAAAAACAGCGGCTTGCCCGCGAGAAGCAGGAAGCCGGCGACACCGTGGCGGACAAGGCCCCGGACGAGCCGCCAGCGCCAGCTGCTTCGTAGGACAACGGGGGCTGCGACAGCAGCGGAAAACAGCAATCAGCCCATCTTGCATCGATCAAGGATGCGGTTTACCCCCTCTGACTGAAACGCATCGCCATAAAGGCGGTGCGTTTCAGTTTTTGTTTTGAGCATGTCGTTGTCCCAAAACCGCTGCGCACTTTTGGGCGACATGCTACCCGAGGAGCGTTCAAACCATGCTTGACATCAAATGGATTCGCGACAACCCGAAGGCCCTTGTCGAGGCGCTCATCAAGCGCTCGTGGCCGTCGGCTGAGGCGCAGTCCACGGTCGATGATCTGATCTCCCGGGATGAGGCGCGGCGCGAGCATGTCACCGAACTGCAGACCAAGCAGGAGCGCCGCAACGCCGCCTCGAAGGAGATCGGCAACGCCATGCGTTCGGGCGATGCCGCCCTTGCCGAAAAACTGAAAACCGAAGTCGGTGAGATCAAGACCTTCATCCAGAACGGCGAGGCGCGCGAGCGCGAGCTCGACAAGGCCCTGAACGAAGCGCTGGCGGTGCTGCCCAATGTGCCGCTCGACGACGTGCCGGTCGGCAAGGACGAGCATGACAATGTCGTCAGGCATATCGTTGGCAGGGCGCCGACGCGGCCGAACTGGGTGAAGGAGCATTTCGAGATCGGCGAAGCGCTCGGCATGATGGATTTCGAGCGCGCGGCAAAGCTGTCGGGCTCGCGCTTCACCGTGCTCAAGAGCGGCCTGGCGCGGATGGAACGCGCGATCGGCCAATTCATGCTCGACCTGCACACGACCGAGCACGGCTATGAGGAGATCATCCCGCCTTTGATGGTGAAGGACGACGTTCTGTTCGGCACCAACCAGTTGCCGAAATTCGAGGAGGATCTGTTCTTCACGCCACACGGGGAGGGCAGGCTTGGCCTGATCCCAACCGCCGAAGTGCCACTCACCAATCTCGTGCGCGAGGAGATCACCGCGCATGAGAAACTGCCGCTGCGCTACACCGCGCTTACGCCTTGCTTCCGTTCGGAGGCAGGCTCGGCCGGCCGTGACACGCGCGGCATGCTGCGCCAGCATCAGTTCTACAAGGTCGAGCTCGTGTCGATCACCGACCAGGAGTCTTCGCTGGCCGAGCATGAGCGGATGACACAATGCGCCGAGGAAGTCTTGAAGCGGCTCGGCCTGCCATTCCGCACCATGGTGCTGTGCACCGGCGATATGGGCTTTGGCGCGCGCAAGACGTATGACATCGAGGTCTGGCTGCCCGGCCAGAATTCCTATCGCGAAATCTCGTCCTGCTCGGTCTGCGGCGATTTCCAGGCGCGCCGCATGGACGCCCGCTACAAGGACAAGGACGGCAAGGGCAACCGCTTCGTCCATACGCTCAACGGTTCGGGCACCGCTGTCGGCCGCGCCCTTATTGCTGTCATCGAAAACTACCAGAATGAGGATGGCAGCGTAACCATTCCTGAAGTGCTGCGGCCTTACATGGGCGGCCTGGAAAAGATCGAATCGAAATAATGCGCATTCTTCTGACCAATGACGACGGCATTCATGCCGAGGGCCTGGCGTCGCTCGAGCGCGTCGCCCGCACACTGTCCGACGATGTTTGGGTGGTGGCGCCGGAGCAGGACCAGTCGGGTTATGCCCATTCGCTCTCGATCTCGGAGCCGCTGCGGTTGCGAAAAATCAGCGAGAAGCATTTTGCCGTGCGCGGCACGCCGACCGATTGCGTCATCATGGGCGTCAGGAAGATCCTGCCCGGCGCCCCCGACCTGATCCTGTCCGGCATCAATTCGGGCGCCAACATCGCCGATGACGTGACCTATTCGGGCACCGTCGCCGGTGCCATGGAAGGCGCGCTGCTCGGCATCAGGTCGATCGCGCTCAGCCAGGGCTACAGCTATGTCGGCGAGGATCGCGTCGTCCCTTACGAGACGACCGAAGCACTGGCGCCGGCGCTGCTGAAGAAGCTCGTCGCGGCGCCGCTGCCCGACGGCGTGCTGCTCAACGTCAATTTCCCCAACTGCCTTCCCGAGGAGGTGGCCGGCACTGTTGTCACCACGCAGGGCAAGCTGGTCCACAGCCTGTGGGTCGACGAGCGCCGCGACGGCCGTGGCCTGCCTTATTACTGGCTGCGCTTCGGCCGCGAGCCGGTCGAAGGCAAGCAGGGAACCGATCTCTTTGCCCTGCGCAACCGGCTGGTGTCGGTGACGCCGTTGCAGCTTGACCTCACCGCGCATGAGATCCGTGACCAATTGAGCAAGGCGCTTGCATGAACCAAGGCTTTCCAATCGACGATCGCGAAGGATTTGCCGCTTTCCTGCTGCGCCTGCGCGGCAGGGGCACGGTGCCGAAGGCGCTGATCGCGGCTTTCGAGGCGACACCCCGGCGCGGCTTCCTGGCGGCGCAGTTCCACCCGATCGCCTGGTCGGATCGCATGCTGCCGATCGAATGCGGCGAGGCGATCGAAGGGGCTGACATGCAGGCGGCGGTGATCGCCGCACTCGCTATCGAAACGGGAAACCGCGTGCTCGAGATCGGCACCGGTTCCGGCTACACTTCGGCTGTCATATCGCGGCTGGCGGCGCGCGTCGTGACCGTCGATCGCTACAAGACGCTGGTCGAGCAAGCCCGGCAGCGATTCGAGGCGCTCGGCATCGGCAATGCCATCGTGCGCCAGGCCGATGGTTCCAACGGATTGCCCAATGAGGGGCCGTTTGACCGCATCGTGGCCTGGGCCGCGTTCGACAGCCTGCCGCGCTTCCTGCTCGACCAATTGTCGAGCGGCGGCATCGTCATCGCACCGATCGGGCCGGAGGAGGGCGAGCAGGTGCTGGCCAAGCTCACCAAGGTCGGCAGCCGTTTCGAACGCGAGGATATCGGTATGGTGCGGCTGCAACCAATTCTGCGCAGCCTGGCAGCGGTTATCTAGTTTCAGGCCGGCTGCCAGATCTCTTTCGGGCCCGCTATCGGCATCGCCGACCATCCTCAAATGTTTTAAGAAAATTTTCGTCGGATTCTAATGGGTTAACCGCCCAGTAACATTAACGCGCTTTAATCCTGTCCAGTTGGTGCAGCGTTTGTGCGGGTTAGTGCGATGCAACTCAGTGTTTTGAAGGCAAATAGTCGCAATCTGGCGCGGGGCTGCGCTGTTCTCATGATTGCGGGCGCGGCGGCCGGGTGCAGTTCCCAGGCTTCGCGGTTCAACAGTGTCGATGACGTCTTCACCTCCTCGACAAACAATCAGCGCGCCATCATCAACAAGCAGGATGCGGTGCAGCCCTATCCGGGCGATGTGTCGGCGGCTCCGCTCGACGGCAGCCATACGCAGTCGGTCAGTCGCTCCAGTCTCGAACCGGTTTCCAGCCGGCCATTGCCGCCGCCGGCTTCCGCGCAGGCGCAGCCGGCTCCAGCGCTCGCGCCCGCCGCCAATCCGGTGCGTGTCGCATCGGCGCCGGCCCTGGTTCGGCCCACTCCTCATGTCGACAGGACGACGACCGGTGCTGTTGCGCCGGCCGCCAAGCCTTTCAAGAATGCCCAGCCCGACGAGCCGAAGATGGCCCAGGCAGGCACACCGCACGCGACAGAAATCGTCGTCAGGGACGGCGAGACCATTTCCGGCCTGGCGGCGCATTACAAGGTGCCGGCCGATGTCATCATGAAGGTGAACGGCTTGAGCCCGACCAAGGGGCTGAAGACCGGCCAGAAGATCGTCATCCCGGCCTATGGCTATTCAAGCAAGGGCGAGCCGAAGGTTGCCGACGCAAAGCCGGCGAAAGACGGCAAGCACGATCTGCCGGCCACCGCGCCGGACAAGGTCGCCGTGCTGCCGCAGCAGCCGAAGCTCAAGGAGGGTAAGTCCGCGGCTCAGGTCGACGCGTCGGCCGCCGCAAGCCAGCCCAAGGAGCCCAAGCCGGCGCAGCTGGCCAAGGCAACCGGCGCCGCGGGCACCTATACGGTCCAGTCGGGAGACACGATGTCCTCGATTGCCAGGAAGACCGGCGTCGGCGTCGTCGCGCTGAAGCAGGCCAATGGCATGAAGGATGGCCTGCTCAAGATCGGCCAGACCCTCAAGGTGCCGGCGGGCGGAACAGCGACAGTGGCCAGCGCGAAGCCGGCCAAGGTCGATCCGGTGACCACGGCAACCACGCAAGCTCCGGCAAAGACCACGCCGTCGGAAACGCTGGCATCCTACACGCCGCCGAAGAAGGACGCGAAGGTCATCCAGCAGGCCGAGGACGACGACGCGGTGGCGCCGGGTGCCACTGGGATCGGCAAGATGCGCTGGCCGGTTCGCGGCCGGGTGATTTCCGGTTTCGGATCCGGCAAGGACGGCGTCGACATCGCCGTGCCAGCAGGAACGCCGGTCAAGGCGGCCGAGAACGGCGTCGTCATCTATGCCGGCGACGGGCTGAAGGAATTCGGCAACACGGTGCTGGTGCGTCACGAGAATGGTCTGGTCACCGTCTATGGCCATGCCAGCTCGATCGAGGTGCAGCGCGGCCAGAAGGTCAAGCGCGGCCAGGAAATCGCACTCTCGGGTATGAGCGGCACGACGGACTCGCCGAAGCTGCACTTCGAAGTGCGCAAGAACTCGGCTCCAGTCGATCCGTCAGGCTATCTCGAATAGAATAAAAAAAGCGATTTGCGGGCCGTCTGACCTCCAGTCCGGCCCGCCGGCTCAGGCCCGCCCCGAAAGGAGCGGGCTTTTTCAGTTTTGTCGGATGCCTGCTTCTCAAGGCTCAAAGATGATCGCGTAGCGTGTCGGCGATCATGACCTCAAGGCTGCTGGCCTTGATACCGAGAAGCATCTCGGCGTCGGAAGAATCGACCAGCAAGGGGTTCTCGAAAAGATAGCTCATCTCGATGAGTTCATGCATGCCCAATGCCTCCATCTCGGCAGTGGAATAGGATCGGATTTCCCAAACCTCTCGTCGAAGCATCGCAGCGGTTTTTTGGATGAGCTCCCTGGGTGATGCGTATTGCGAGGGGACGTGAAACGCGCGCCCCCATTCGCCCGCGTAACGGGAGGCCGCGACAAGCGTCCTGGCGACGTCCTTGGTGAAGGTCCACGCATGCGTCGCATCGAGGTCGCCAATGAAAGCGGTGGGCTTTCCCTCGATGATGGAGGGCAGAGCGACCAGCGAGAAGTAGCTGATGGCGCCATGCCCGAGATAGTCGCTCGACCGCACTTCGATCGCCGGTACGTCGGCACGGACCGCCCGCTGCCACATGATCGTCCTCGCGGTTCCTTTCTTCGAAGTCGGGTCCAGGGGCAGGTCGGAGCGAAGCGGGTTATCGGCATTTTCCCCATAGCCATACAGGTTTCCCAGCACGATGAGCTTCGCGCCGACCGCTTCCGCCGCGCGCACGGTGCCGTCGATGATGGGGAAAAAATCGGTCGGCCACCTGTGATAGGTGGCCATGGCGCACATGAAGATGGCATCGGCGCCTTGGCAGACACGCGCGAGTTCCGACGCATCGGTGGCGTCGGCCTGTACGACCCGTACATTCCGCAATGCGTTCGAACCGCCACTCCGGCTGGTGAGGACGACATCATGTCCTTCCTCGCCAAGAAGGCGAGCGGTTTCGCGACCGACCGGGCCGGCTCCGACAACAACATAGAAACTCATGGCATAACCTCTCGTCCAAGTTTGATGGAGAGGCGTGAGTACAGGTCCAAGGCATTGAAAATCGCGCGGGAATTGCCAAATCTTGAACAGGTTTTGCCACGAATCGAGAGAGCATGCGTTCGCAATACGCTCCGGCCCAAGTCGCGTCCGACATAACAATAGCCTCCCGGCATATCGAAGCCGGCGTCCACCGCCTGCCCCGGGCGCCACACCATCGCATCATGGTGCATGCCAGCGCGGCGACGCGCTCCTACTGCAATCAGGTCGGACGATATTTCGTCAGGCGCGCCGGCGATATTGACCTGGTGCCGGCCGGTCAGGAGGGCGGCTTCGAGGCCGAAACCTCGTTCGACTCGATCGAGATCGCGTTGCAGCCAGCCTTGATGGAAAGGGTGGCGGCGGAGCTTGGCGGCAAGGCACGAGCGTTGCGGCTCGACACGCGTCACCTGCTTCGTGACCAGCGCATCGAACATCTCGCTCGAGCGCTCGAGAGTGAGCTGAACGCAAATTCGCCGAGCGATCCTTTGTTTGCCGATAGTATTGGCGCCGCACTGGCGGTGAGGCTGCTTGGCCTCGGTGAACCTGATATCGATCGAACGAACCGCTTGTCGAATGCCCAGCTCCAGCGCGTGCTGGAACACATCGAGGCGGCTCTCCACGAGCCGCTTTCGATCCATCAACTAAGCCGTGTTGCCGGCGCGAGCAGCTCGCATTTGCGGATATGGTTCAAGGTGGCGACGGGCGTCACCCTGCACCGCTATGTGTTGCGACGTCGCGTCGAACGCGCACGTGTTCTGCTGCAGCGAGGCGACCTCAGCACAAGCGAAGTGGCTGAAATGACAGGCTTCGCGCACCAGTCACATCTGGCGCACTGGATGCGCCGCGAGATCGGCCAAACGCCGCGCGACCTGCGACGGGCGCAGCCGCCCAAATGACGTTGGCGTTTGATCGCGTTGGCGACGCGATCAAACGCCTCAATCCTTCAATGGCCTTCCGAGACGGCCGGCAAGATCCTGCGTGAACTGCCAGGCGACACGGCCCGAGCGGCTGCCGCGCGTCGTCGCCCATTCCAGCGCCTCTGCCCTTAGCTGCTCGGGATCGACGTCAAGGCCATGATGGCTGGCATAGCCGTTGATCATATCGAGATATTCGTCTTGCGAACATTTGTGGAAGCCGAGCCACAGGCCGAAACGATCGGACAGCGAGACCTTTTCCTCGACCGCTTCGGACGGGTTGATGGCGGTCGAGCGCTCATTGTCGATCATGTCGCGCGGCAACAGGTGGCGGCGGTTCGAGGTGGCGTAGAAGATGACGTTGGCCGGGCGGCCTTCGACGCCGCCTTCGAGCGCTGCCTTCAGCGACTTGTAGGACGTGTCGTCATGATCGAAGGAGAGGTCGTCGCAAAACAGGATGACACGGAAGGGAGCCGTCTTCAGCAGACTCATCAGCTTGGGCAGCGTATCGATATCCTCGCGGTGGATTTCGATCAGCTTCAGCGGCAGGCCGGAGTGGGTCTTGGCATTGATTTGCGCATGCACGGCCTTGACCAGCGACGATTTGCCCATGCCGCGCGCGCCCCACAACAGGACGTTGTTGGCAGCGAAGCCTGCGGCGAAGCGCTCGGTGTTGTCGACGAGGATGTCGCGGACCCGGTCGACGCCGCGGATCAGACCAATGTCGACGCGGTTTACCTTGCCCACGGGCTCCAGATAACCGGGATCGGCCTGCCAGACGAAGCAATCGGCCACGTTGAGGTCGGTTTCAGGCACCGGCGGCGGAGCGAGGCGGCTGACGGCCTCGATCAGGCGGTCCAGTTTCCGGTTCAGGGCGTCGATGCTGGTATCGGTCATATCAGGTCTTTTTGCTTTGGTTCTTGCGATGGCAGGCGGACCCGGTTCGATTCCGGCGGTTTCGAAACCGGTTGCAACCATTTGTTCGAACGTGATCTTTTGCGAAAACCGGGTCTCGGTTTTCGTGATCCTGCTCTAACACGGCTAAACAGGCCGGAAAAGCAGCGGATTTGCCCGGCCGCGCAGTTGCATTGGCAACTTTACCGACTATATTCCGGCCAAATTTCGCTGGGCCGCCAAATCTCGCCTACCTGTTTGGCGGCTGCTTTTCAAAATTCAGGAGTACCTCGATGTTCGTGACACCGGCATACGCCCAAGGCATCGGCGGCGCCTCTCCCGATATGTTCATCAGCATTTTGCCGTTTGTCCTGATTTTCGTGATCATGTATTTTCTGATCATCCGCCCGCAGCGCACGCAGCTGAAGAAGCGCGGCGAGATGCTGGCGGCGGTTCGCCGCGGCGACACCGTCGTCACCGGCGGCGGTTTCGTCGGCAAGGTAACGAAGGTGATCGACGACAACGAGCTCGAGATCGATCTTGGCGGCGGCACCAAGGTGACGGCGCTGCGCTCGACGATCGCCGACGTGCGCGTCAAGGGCGAACCGGTCGCTAACCAGAACGCCAAGAAATAACCAAATTCCAGGCGGAGCGATCCGCGGACACGCTCTGACGGACGACGCCATATGCTTTATTTTTCGCGCTTCAAGATGATCCTGATCTGGCTGGCCGTGGCCGCCACAGTGATCCTCGCCGCGCCCAATCTGTTCCCCGCCAGCACGCTGGCCCAACTCCCCAGTTGGGTGCCGAAGCGGCAGATGACGCTCGGCCTCGATCTGCAGGGCGGTTCGCACATCCTGCTGGAGATGAATCAGAACGATCTGATCAAGGATCGGCTCGAGACGACGCGCGATGAAATCCGCACACGGCTGCGCGATGCCAAGATCGGCTATACCGGCTTGGGCGGCACGGGACGCACCTTGCAGGTCCGCATCACCGATCCTGCCCAACTCGATGCCGCCAAGAAGGCGTTGAAGACCCTGACCGATCCTGTGGCTGCCGGCCTCTTCACCGGCGGTTCCATCCAGGAAATGTCGCTCGACGATTCCGAGCCGGGCCTACTCAAGTTCACCGTCACCGATGCCGGCATCAAATACCGCACTTCGACCGCTTTGGCGCAGTCGATCGAAGTGGTCGAGCGCCGCGTCAACGAACTCGGCACGACCGAGCCTATCGTGCAGCGGCAAGGCGACGACCGGATCCTCGTCCAGGTGCCTGGCTTGCAGGATCCGCAGCGGCTGAAGGAAATCCTCGGCCAGACCGCGAAGCTGACATTCCAGATGGTCGACCAGTCGATGCCGGTGCAGGACGCGCTCAAGGGGCGCCCGCCGGCCGGTTCTTCCGTGCTCTACTCGCAGGACGATCCGCCGGTTCCCTACCTGATCGAGAACCGCGTTATCGTATCGGGTGAAAACCTCGTCGACGCACAGGCGACATACAATTCACAGAACAACGAGCCGGTGGTTTCGTTCCGCTTCGATTCGAAGGGCGCCGCACGCTTCGGCCAGGCCACCGCGCAAAACGTAGGCAAGCTGTTCGCCATCATCCTCGACAACCAGGTGATCTCGGCGCCGCAGATCCGCGAGCCGATCCTCGGCGGCACGGGTCAGATCTCCGGTAATTTCACCGCCCAGAGCGCCAATGATCTGGCCGTGCTTTTGCGCGCCGGTGCTTTGCCGGCGACGCTGACCGTCATCGAGGAACGCACCGTGGGTCCGGGCCTGGGCCAGGATTCGATCCATGCGGGCAAGGTCGCCGGCATCATAGGTTCGATCCTCGTCGTCGCTTTCATGTTCGTCGCCTACGGTTTCCTCGGCTTCCTCGCCAACATCGCGCTGGCGGTGCACGTGGCTATGATCGTCGGGCTGCTGTCGCTGCTCGGCGCGACACTGACCCTGCCGGGTATTGCCGGTATCGTGCTGACCATCGGTATGGCGGTGGATTCCAACGTGTTGATCTACGAGCGTATCCGCGAGGAGCGACGCGCCGGTCGCTCGGTAATCCAGGCGATCGACACCGGCTTCTCGAAGGCGCTGGCGACCATCGTCGATTCCAACGTCACGTCGCTGATCGCCACCGTGGTGCTGTTCTATCTCGGAACCGGACCGGTGAAGGGCTTTGCCATCACCTATGCCATCGGCATCCTGACCACGGTCTTCACCGCTTTCACCTTCACCCGCCTGCTGGTCTCGATCTGGCTGCGGCGTGCCCGTCCGAAGGAATTGCCGAAAGCACCGGTGACCTTCGTTCCACCGGGCACGAAAATTCCGTTCATGGGTATCCGCCGGTGGACGTTCGCGCTGTCGAGCACATTGTCGATACTGTCCGTGGTGCTGTTCATGAGTGTCGGCATCAATTACGGCATCGATTTCAAGGGTGGCTCGCTGATCGAGGTACAATCCAAGTCGGGCACTGCCGATCTCGCCGACATCCGCGGCAGATTGACGGAACTGAACATCGGCGAAGTGCAGGTGCAGCAGTTCGGTGCACCCAACGACGTGTTGATCCGCGTCGGCACGCAAGACGCGGGTGAAAATGCCGAGCAGACCGTGATCGACAAGGTGCGCGGCGAGCTGCAGGACCAGTATAATTTCCGCCGCGTCGAAGTGGTTGGCCCGACGGTTTCGGGCGAACTGGCCAAGCAAGGAACGATAGCCATGATCGTCGCGTTGGTCGGCATCCTGGTCTATGTCTGGTTCCGTTTCGAATGGCAGTTCGCGGTCGGCGCCATTGTCGCGACCGTGCACGATGTGGTCATGACGCTCGGTTTCTTCGTCATCAGCGGGCTCGAATTCAACCAATCGTCACTTGCGGCGATCCTGACCATCATCGGGTATTCGCTGAACGACACGATCGTCGTCTATGACCGCGTCCGCGAGGATCTGCGAAAATACAAGCGAATGCCGCTGCCGCAACTGTTGAACAACGCCATCAACGAGACGTTGTCGAGAACGACGCTGACGTCCGTGACGACCAGCTTGGCGCTGCTGGCGCTGGTGCTGTTCGGCGGCGAAGTGATCCGCTCCTTCACGCTGGCGATGCTGTTCGGCGTCGTGTTCGGCACGTATTCGTCGATCTTCATCGCGGCGCCGCTGCTGATCCTGTTCAAGCTGCGGCCGCAGGCTTCAGCCGATGAGGAAAAGCCGGTCAACGGTGGCAAGGCGGTCGCGACCTGACGCGCGGCCCCGAAGGGGTGACAGAGTGGTGACCGGCAAAGGCATCGTCATCCGCGAGGCGCATTTCCCCGGCCGCGCGCCGATCGAGGCTTATGGCAATGGCGGCTTCCGCTTTGCCGACATGTCGCATCGCGGCTCGCTCCTATGTCTGCCGTCCGGCATCCACGGCTGGGAGCCGGCAAATCCCCTGGCGCTGACGGTCGCGGATTTCGACCGGCTTCTGGCCGAGGCCGACAAGGTCGAGATCCTGCTGGTGGGCATGGGCAGGGATCTGCGGCCGTTGCCGGCGGCACTGCGGGGGGCATTGAAGGATGCAGGCATAGCCTTCGACCCGATGTCGACCGGGGCAGCAGTGCGGACCTACAACGTCCTTCTGGCGGAAAACCGCGCGGTGGCTGCCGCGCTCATTGCCGTCGACTGATATGTCGCAGAATGCCAAAATCGTCATGGAGGCGGTGCGCGCCGCCGACCATGACCGGTATCTCACCGCCCTCTACGCGCCTGCCGACAAGCGCGACGTGCTGTTTTCGCTTTACGCTTTCAATGCCGAGATCGCCGGCATCCGTGACCGCATCCATGAGGCGTTGCCCGGCGAGGTGCGGCTGCAGTGGTGGCGCGATGTCATTGACGCCGGCGGCGAGGCGGGCGCTGGCCATCCCGTTGCCGAAGCCTTGAACGACACCATTGCGGCATTCAAGCTGCCGAAACAGGCCTTCGAGAACATGCTCGAGGCACGTATCTTCGATCTCTACGATGACCCGATGCCATCGCGCACCGATCTGGAGGGCTATTGCGGCGAGACGGCGGCCGCGCTCATTCAACTCGCGGCGATGGTACTCGATTCCGCCGAGGCGCCAGGATTTGCCGAACTGGCGGGCAGGGCGGGCTGCGCCCAGGCAATAACGGGGCTCTTGCTTCTGCTGCCGCTGCACCGCAGGCGCGGGCAGTGTTTTATCCCGGCTGACATCCTGGCGGCGGCGGGCTCGTCGCCGGAAGAATTTGTTGCCGGTGACGGCGGGCCTGGCGCCCAGCGTGCGGTGGCCGCGATGATCGCGCTGGCGCGCGAACATCTTTCGGCCTTCGAGCGGGGTGCCGCCGCGCTGCCGGGGGCATTGCGTCCGGCATTCCTGCCGCTGGCGCTGTCACGCGCTTATCTCGACAAGATGGAAGGCTCGCGCCACGCACCGCTCAGCGGCGTGGCACGGCTGTCGGCATTGCGCCGGCATTGGTTGCTGCTGCGTCGTGCAGGCAAGGGCTGGCCGACACTTTGACGTAAACGTCAATCGTGTTAAGGAGTCCGCCTGCCGAGAACTGTCGCCGAAGACGACAGGCTGGCCAGGAGGAAACCCATGAGCTTGCCCGTGCTGGTCGCGATCGTCGTGCTAGGCATTGCGCTGTCGGTTGCCGCCGTGCATTTCACCGGCGGCAGCAAGGAAGCAACGCTGGCTGGCGCGGACCAGGTGTTGAGCCGTTTCGCGGAAGATTTTCCGGACGAGATGGCCGTCACAGTCTGCCTAGCGACAGACGCCAAGACGGCGTTTCTGGATATCGGGCGAGGGCGCATCGGCATCGTTCATGGCATCGGCGACTGTTTCTTGACGCGTATCGTCACCGCTAGGGACGTCGCGGTGTCCGAACCTGACGAGACGAACACAATTCTGATGCGGCTGACGGACTTCACCTGGAAGGGCGGCCGCTTCCGCTTCGCCAATACCGCCGACGCGCGGGCCTTGCTGAACGCCCTCGAGCCGCGAGACACGAGTTCCGCCAGGGAGGCCGCGTGATGGACAGCTACGATTTTCCGCAGGTCACCCAACTGGCCATTCCGTTTTTCGTCGCCGCGATCCTGATCGAGCTATGGCTGGTGCGCACCGGTCGCGCGAAGGGCTCGTTCGAGACGCGCGACACCTTGACCAGCTTGATGATGGGCACCGGCAATGTCGTTGCCGGGCTGCTGCTTGGCGTCGTCTCCTACTGGGCGCTGCTCTGGCTCTGGCAGTTCCGTATCTTCAATCTCGGCCTGTCGGTCTGGGTGTTCTTGGCCGCCTTCCTGCTCGATGACCTACGCTACTACGTCTATCACCGTATTGCGCACCGGGTGCGCTGGGTGTGGGCGGAGCACGTCAATCACCATTCCAGCCAGCACTACAATTTGTCGACGGCGCTCAGGCAGAGCTGGACCGGGCTGTTCACCTTCATGTTCGTGCTGCAGGCGCCGCTGGTGCTGCTCGGCTTTCACCCGGCGGTGATTGCCTTCACCTTCGGCTTCAACCTGGTCTGGCAGTTCTGGATCCACACCGAGACGATCGGCAAGATGTGGGGCTGGTTCGAATTCATCTTCAACACGCCCTCGCACCACCGCGTCCATCACGCCACCAACGCGCGCTATCTCGACGCCAACTATGCCGGCACGCTGATCATCTGGGACCGCATGTTCGGCACCTTCGTAGAAGAATTGGAGGAAGACAGGCCGCGCTACGGGATCGTCAAGAACCTGGGCACTTTCAATCCGCTGAAAGTTGCATTTCACGAATGGATCGGCATGTTCAGGGACGCCTTCGCACCCGATCTGACGCCGCGCGAGCGCCTGAACTACCTTATCAAGCCGCCAGGCTGGAGCCATGACGGCTCGCGCGATACGTCGGAGAGCTTGAAAGCGGCGTATGTTCGGAGAAATCCGGGCGAGGCGGGCAAGCCGGGATTGCCGCCGGCGAGCGTCGAGCCGGCGGAATAGTTCTGCTACGATAGCTCACTCGACCCGCCATCACGCATCAGCGCTTCATAGTCGCGACCGCCATAGAAGATTTTGACGATACGCACGAGGTCGTTGTCGATTGCGTAGGCGATGACGGCCGAGTGTTCGAACGGCACGGTTCGCAGCCCCGGCGCTATCCCGTCGCGGGACCGCCCGCCGCGAGGCGCATTGCCGATGCTCTGGCAGCGAAGCTTGATCCGGTCGAATCCAGATCAGCGAGCGCCTCTTGGCTAAGAATGATGGCGAGACGCTGGATCATCGCTCTCTCTCGCCAGCTCCGAGATTCGCTTCTTTACTCTCTCGACCGCTTCGTCCAGCGGGACGCCTGGCCTCGTGTCTTCGATCGAAGCTTTCACGCGCGCCCGGATCGAGGCCATGCGCTCGGCATGTTCTTCTTCTTCTCGCTGGAAGGCGCGAAGAGCGGCACGGATGACCTCGCTCGCTGAGCCGAAGGAGCCATCCTCGACCTTTTCTCGGATCATACGTGCCATGGCGGGCGTGACGGTGATGGATAATTTCTCGGCGGATTCCATGGAGCGGTTCCTGAGACGCAAAGTAGGATACTATACTACTTTGCACTCCGATCCAAACGGATGCGGCAATCCGCTATTCCGCGGCCTCAGCCGTTAGTCCAGGCAAACCCAGCCATTGCCGGCAATCGGCCCGCGCACGCGACGTGATGGCATGCCTCTTGGCTACGGTCTTGTCCTTGCCGCGCAGGCGCTTGCCTTCGACTTTCTGCGCTTCAACCGGCGGGAACAGGCCGAAATTGACGTTCATCGGCTGGAACGAACGCTTCCCCGGCTCATCGTCGGAGACGATATGGCCGCCGGTGATGTGGTTGAGCAGGGCGCCGAAGGCCGTGGTGAGCGGCGGCAGCGATGGTGCATGGCCAAGTCGCTCGGCGGCGGCGAAGCGGCCGGCGAGCAGGCCGATCGCGGCGCTCTCGACATAGCCTTCGCAGCCGGTGATCTGGCCGGCGAAGCGCAGGCCGGGGCGCGATTTCAGCTGCAGCGACCCGTCGAGCAAGGTCGGAGAATTGATATAGGTGTTGCGGTGCAGGCCACCGAGCCGGGCGAAGTCGGCGTTTTCCAGGCCCGGAATGGTGCGGAACACGCGCACCTGCTCGGCGTGCTTCAATTTGGTCTGGAAACCGACCATGTTGTAGAGGGTGCCCAGCGCATTGTCCTGGCGCAGCTGGACGACCGCATAGGCCTTCACCGTCGGGTTGTGCGCATTGGTCAGGCCCATCGGCTTCATCGGTCCGTAGCGCAGCGTCTCGACGCCGCGTTCGGCCATGATCTCGATCGGCAGGCAACCGTCGAAATAGGGCGTGCCTTCCCACTGCTTGAATTCGGTCTTCTGGCCGTCGACCAGCGCCTGCACGAAGGCGAGGTACTGATCCTTGTCCATCGGACAGTTGATATAGTCCTTGCCGGTGCCACCCGGTCCGACCTTGTCGTAGCGCGACTGGAACCAGCAGGTGTCCATGTCGATCGTGTCGAAATGGACGATCGGCGCGATGGCGTCGAAGAAGGCCAGCGCGTCGGCGCCGGTCGCCTCGGCGATCGATTGGGCAAGCGATGGTGCGGTCAGCGGCCCGGTGGCGATGATCGCCTGGTCCCACTCCGCCGGCGGTAGGCCGGGAATTTCCTCGCGCTCGATGGTGATCAGCGGATGTGCTTCGAGCTTTTTCGTCACTGCGTCGGAAAAACCGTCGCGGTCGACTGCCAGCGCGCCGCCGGCCGGCACCTGGTTGGCGTCGCCGGCGCTCATGATCAGTGAGCCCGCGAGCCGCATTTCGGCATGCAAAAGGCCGACGGCGTTGTTTTCGGCGTCGTCGGAGCGGAAGGAGTTCGAACAGACGAGTTCGGCCAGGCCATCGGTCTTGTGGGCGTCGGTGCCGCGGACCGGGCGCATTTCATGCAGGATGACGGGCACGCCGGCCTCAGCCGCCTGCCATGCCGCTTCGGAACCGGCGAGGCCGCCGCCGATGATATGGATTGGATTTTTGCTCATGGCGCCGGAATAATCGCTTGCCACGGTGATTGCAATTGTCGCGCGCGCGAAACGCCTGGTCGGGAAAGCCTGCCCCTGAAAACAACAACACCCGCCGGGGGAGGAGGTCCGGCGGGTGTCGTTTTTGGGGTAGACCCTCGGGAGGAGGTGAAGGCCGACCGTATTCGTCGTCGCCGGGGAGGAGGTCGGCTCAGACGAAATTCTTTTCGCATTTTTAGCGAGGGCGAAGCCTCTGGGGCAAAATTCGTTTTGCCCCGGGAAACAACGCCCGCCGCGGGAGGAGGTGCGGCGGGCGCCGTTTGGGTGGCCAACCCTCGGGAGGAGGTGAAGGTTGGGCCTATTCGTCATCGCCGGGGAGGAGGTCGGCTTTGACGAAATTCTTTTCGCCACTTTAAAGAGGGGCAAAGCCTCTGGGCAAAACTCGTTTTGCCTGGGAAACAACGCCCGCCGCGGGAGGAGGTGCGGCGGGCGCCGTTTTGGTGGTCAATCCTTGGGAGGAGGATAAGGGCTGACCGTCTTCGCTTGGGTCGGGGAGGAGGTCGACCCCAGCGAAATTCCTTGGTTAGACCGCCTTGCGGGCGACGATCTTGATTTCGTCGCGGACGATACCGAGATCATGCAGCTGGCGGTTCGAAAGGCGACCCAGCTCGGTAACCGTCTCGCGATAAACGCGCCAGTTACGATAGTTGCGGATCAGGTTCATTGTCATGCTCTTCTCAAAACTGGTTCGGACCATTCGCGGTCCGAAGAATTAGACCGCCTTGCGAGCGACGTAAGGAATGTCGCTGCGGCTGATGCCGAGATCGGTCAGTTCACGGGTGCTCAGGCGGCTCAGCTCGGAAACGGTGTCCCGGTAGCGGCGCCAGTTGCGGTAGTTGCGGATCAGGTTCATGGTAGTTCTCGTTTCGTCTTTCTCGCGGATCATTCCGTTTGTGTACGAACCATAAATAGGGGGACCCATATCGATTTAAAAGCGCTATGACTGCATGGCAGCAATGCAAATTGTGCAATGCAACATTAACGCGGCTTCACGGACCTGACACAAAGAAGCCGGAATCAGAAAGTGCCGTGGCGTCAAGGGTTTGGCTGCGTCGGCTAAAAAGACGACCGGGTGGGGAGTGAGGACATGGCGGGGTACTCGACACGGGTCAGGGCCGACATCGAGCGATGGCGGCAGGCCGGACTGATCGACGCCTCGACGGCTGATGTGCTGAGGCGCGACGTCGACATCAACGCACGCCAGTCGCTCAGCTTCGGCTCGATACTGGCGATGATGGCAGCCCTGCTCTTTGGAGCGGCCGTCCTTATCTTCGTCGCCGCCAATTGGGAAGCGATCCCGCGGCTGGCGCGGGTGGCCGCGCTTTTTGCCATCATCCTTGGCGGCTATGTCGGCGGCGCGGTGCTGAAGACGCGCGACCATGCGGCAATCGGCGAAGCCCTGTGGATCGTGGCGGCGGCCGCGTTCGGCGGCTCGATCGCGCTGATTGGCCAGATGTACCATTTGTCCGGCGACGAGGCTTCGGCGCTGGTCACCTGGGGCGCCGGCACGGCGCTGGCGGCGATTGCGCTGCGGTCGAACCCGCTGACCGTCGCGGCGGTCGGTATCGCCGACGCCTGGCTGTTCCTGAAAGGGTTCGACTATTACAGCCGTAGCGACTTTCCGCATGCGTTCGTCGTCATGGCGGTGGTGCTGTTTGCCGTCTCGTTCTGGACCCGCAGCCAGCCGGCGCGGCACCTGATCATCCTGTCGCTGCTCTTCTATCTCGTATTGCTGGCGATGGACCATGCGACGCTGCCAGTGGCGCTCCCGCTGGTCATTGTCTCTGTGGTGCTTTTCGCTGTTGCCGTCTTTGCACCGGAACCGGTCGACAGGATCGTGCGGCTTGGCGGCCGCTTGCCGCTGCACGCGTTGCTTGGCTTTCTCGCCGGCCTGGCCATCATCCAGTTCGAACTGGCCGACGAAAGTACCTACAACAGCGGTTTCGCCATCGCTTCGGTCGTCGCACTGGCCGGCATCGTCGCGGCAATCGTGCTGGCAGGGCGCGAGAGCCGGGGACTGCGCTGGCTCGCCTATCTCGGCTTCGCCTTCGAACTCGCCATCATCTATGTCGTGACCTTGCAGTCGATGCTCGATACGGCCGGCTTCTTCCTGGCCGCCGCGGTGCTGCTTGGCGTGCTTGCGATCGTCATCATCCGCGTCGAAAAACGCATGAAGGATCCAGCCATCGGGGGAGCCACGGCATGATGACCGGAAAGAGGCTTGTCATCTCGGCACTGGTCCTGACGCTCGTCCAGATCGGATTCCTGAGCTGGATCATCGCCGGACGGGCGGCGATCCTGCGCAATGGCAAGGAGGTGCTGCTGAAGATCGAGCCCGTCGATCCGCGCGACCTCTTGCGCGGCGACTATATCATCCTCGGCTATGACATTTCGCGCATACCGGTGAAAATGATCGCCAACATTCCCGAGGGCAAATTCTCGAGCGACGACACGCCGATCGTGGTCCGGTTGAAGAAGGGCGCCGATGGGTACTGGACGCCGAGCATCGCCTGGTTCGGCAAGGCGCCGGGCCCGGCCAGCGCAGAGGAGGCCGACATTTCGGGCCATGTCGCCGCGGGTTGGGACCTTCGCGGCGAAGGCATGACGATCGCGCCGGATTACGGCATCGAACGGTTCTACCTGCCCGAAGGCGAAGGACTGGCGGTTCAGGGCGATATGCGGGTGCGCCCGTTCGGGATCAAGCTGGCGCTCGCTGCCGACGGCACGGCGCAGATCAAGGCGCTGGTGGATGGCGACAAGACGCTGTTCGAGGAGCCGCTTTATTGATGTCCATCGCGCCCATAATGTGATTTCAGAGAAGTTTTCGGCGAAGCAGTCGAAAGTCGACAATGCGGAGGAGTCTGATTTTGTCGGTCACGAATCTGTCGAATGCCGCGTCGAAATCATTCCCGATCGCTCGCCATTCGTCTCTCAACGCGCGAACGCGCCGTGCGCGCAGCCAGTTCTTTACCTTGGCGACGGCCCCCTTGGGTTTCAGGATGACGCCACAGCCGTAGTCGGCATCCACAGTGAAATAGTCGAGATCCGGATTGCCCAGAACGAAATCAACAAATGCCTTGTAGGTCACGCCGCACCACTCACCGCGGAAAAAGGAGGGATTGGCCGCGGTGCGGTTTGGGGGCAGGCAGTCATGCACCACCACGGCACCCCCGGGCGAGACCATGCGGAAGGCTTCCCGGATATCGCGCGCCGAGCACTCGTATGTGTGGTGCGGATCAACGAACACAATGTCGAATGTCTGCCCCTTTAGGCGCACGTCATTGAGACATGCCGCAATATCCTCGTCTGGGGAGGTGAAATCCACGGGGAGGCCATCGACTGGCGGCTCAGTTGCCCGATACACCAGGCGCATGCAGGGCTGAAAACCCAATTGTGATGCTTCTATATACCTGAAGCCCGTAGTGCTCGTGTTGATCTCCAGGTAACTCGTGAGCCCGAAGCGCACCGAGAGCAGCCCACAGATGTGGGCCTTGTTCCAGTATTCAAGCATCATCATTGTCCCGCCATTCCCGACAATGAGTTGATCTCATTATCGGCAATCTCTCAAGCGATCGATCGGTAGGACTTTTCACGGCTTTCGGCCGCGGAACGATGGCAACAGATCCGGGATGAGGCGGAGCCAAACGCTCATGTGGGGTTGGTGCGGATGAAGGGACTCGAACCCCCACGCCTTTCGGCACTGGAACCTAAATCCAGGGCGTCTACCAGTTCCGCCACATCCGCATGACCCGGCAATCCCATGTAGCCATCATTCTGTCAATGTCGGAGACAAGATGTCGGGTCAGGCCGAAATGTGGTTATTCGCCTAAACGCGAAGACTGTTGAAAATTAGGCTCGCCTGTGACAAAAGGCGTGTCAAATGTGACGGGACGCGACGATCCGCTTCTACAAGATGTGATAAGAAGTAGGAAAAACAAGAACTTATTCACATTTTGGAACGCAGTTTGGGAGAGTTTGAGCCGCATTTCCGGTCAAATCGCCAGGTTCCGTACCAAAAGCCATTCCCGGCAAGAATTACCGGCAGGCTGTAAACGGCAGGGAGCCGTTTGGCAGCCTCATTGGTGAAAACAAAGGTTTTACGATGCAGGTCACCGAAACACTCAATTCCGGTCTCAAGCGCGAGATCAAGATCACCGTGCCGGCCGGTGACATGGAAGCCAAGCTGATGGCGCGGCTGTCGGACGCCCGCGACAAGGTTCGCATCAACGGCTTCCGTCCGGGCAAGGTGCCGGTGCAGCACCTGCGCAAGGTTTATGGCAAGTCGTTCATGGCCGAGGTGGTCAACGAGATCCTCAACGACTCGACGCGTTCGATCATCACCGGACGCGGCGAAAAGGCCGCCATGCAGCCCGAGGTCATCATGACCGAGGACGAGAAGGAAGCCGAGAAGATCCTGGCCGGCGGCGCCGACTTCGAATTCCGCCTCAACTATGAGGTCATTCCGGCGATCGAGATCAAGGATTTCTCCGATATCAAGGTAACGCGCCAGGTGTTCGACGTTCCGGATTCGGAAATCGACGACCAGGTCAAGCGCGTCGCCGAATCGGCCCGCAGCTACGAGCCGAAGACCGGCAAGGCCGCCGAGGGCGACCGCGTCTCGATCGACTATGTCGGTAAGATCGCCGGCGAGGCTTTCGCTGGCGGCGCCGGCAATGATCAGCCGCTGGTGCTGGGCTCCAAGGAGTTCATTCCGGGCTTCGAGGAGCAGCTGATCGGCACCAAGGCCGGCGACGAGAAGCAGGTCACCGTGACCTTCCCGGACAACTACCAGGCAGCGCATCTGGCCGGCAAGGAAGCGACCTTCGACGTCACGGTCAAGGAAGTGTCGAAGCCCGGCGAACTGGAAATCAACGACGAGACCGCCAAGAACCTTGGCCTGGAGTCGCTCGAGCGCCTGCGTGACATCGTGCGCGGCCAGATCGAGAACCAGTTCGGCTCGATGACGCGCCAGAAGGTCAAGCGCCAGTTGCTCGATCAGCTCGATGCGGCCTATTCGTTCGAAGCGCCATCGAAGCTCGTCGAGGCGGAATTCAACAACATCTGGGCACAGGTCAACCGCGACCTGGAAGCCGCCGGCCGCACCTTCGCCGACGAGGAGACGACCGAGGAAGAGGCGCGCGCCGAATATATGCGCCTTGCCGAGCGCCGCGTGCGCCTCGGCCTCGTGCTGGCCGAGATCGGCGAGAAGGCCGGCGTCACCGTATCGGACGAGGAACTGCAGCGCGGCCTGTTCGAGCAGGTTCGCCGCTTCCCGGCCAACCAGCAGCAGGAAGCCTTCGAGTTCTACCGCAGCAACCCCGAGGCGCTGAACGCGCTCAGGGCGCCGATGTTCGAGGAGAAGGTTGTCGACCACCTGCTCGAACAGATCTCGGTCACCGACGTCAAGGTCAGCAAGGAAGAGCTGATGGCCGACGACGAGGAGGCCGAAACCGCGACCAAGGCGAAGCCGGCCAAGAAGGCCGCCGCGAAGAAGGCTGACGACAAGAAAGCCGACGACGCGGAAGAGCCGAAGAAGAAAGCCGCACCGAAGAAAAAGGCGGCCAAGGACGCCGAATAGGGCGCACATTCCGACGAATTCCGAAAGGCCGCCTCCGGGCGGCCTTTTTCGTTGCGAAACTGCAACATCGGATTCGTTCCTGATGGGCACCGGTGGCGATACGAAGCCTTGATCATTATCTGATTGGTTGGAAGACCAGAGGTGGTTGGTGATGTCGTTGGGGGTGTTCGTGGAAATGAGGCGCGCTGCCGCCACGGTGTTTTTCCTGGCCTTGGGTTGCGGCGCTGCCGGGGCCGGCACGGACAATTGGCGTTTCGACACCGGCAATGACGGCCTCGTCACCGCATCGGTCTATGCCACAAACAAGCTGATCACCGGGGGCGGTGCGCTGAGCTACAGCCCGGTGCTGACCATTGCCTGCCGTGCGGACGGCGAGCCGGCCTGGACCGAATGGCTGCAATTGAACGACGCGGTCTCCGCCAGCCGGAAAATCACCATGTCGGTCACCATCGACGGCGACAACAAATTCGATGAGAGCTGGTCCGTCGGCACACGCGGCAGGCTGCTGATGCGCGACGGCGCCGAGGCAATCAAGCGCCTCGTCCCGGCAAACCGCCTGCTGCTGTCGTGGCGCTTCGGGCTGCTGTCCGGACGCGGCCAGGCCGATTTCGACCTTGCCGGCTTCGGTGAGGCGGTCAGACAGATTGCCGGCAACTGCAAGACCGATCCGCCGTGATTGTGAAAAGGGGCAGCCTTTTGGGCTGTCGCTACCGGAAGATTGATCCGAAAAGTGCGCGATATCGGCATCGTTCTTCCAAGATTGAATGATTTTCAAATTCCAGCCAAGGCATCGCACGGCGTCCTGGCGGCGCTGCCTTGCGGGATTCCGGACCTAGAGCCTTTCACGTTTTGACGGAAGCGTATCCTGCGTTTTCGAAGTAGTTCTTACATTCGGCTGCCTCGATGGTTTCGACGAGATGTCCGATGTGGCGCCACGTGTCCTCGACGGTGCGTTTCTG